>JANXLU010000046.1 GCA_025354985.1 Chloroflexota bacterium | reverse complement strand
TTGGAGCGCGGCGCGCCCGCTGATTGCCTAGCGCGTGCGCTCGCCCTGCCCCCTACCCCCTCTCCTTCGGGAGAGGGAGCCAGAGCCGATGGCGTGGATCACCGCCACCAGGTCTTAATTGCCGAACCCCGCGGCATCCCCATCCCTCTCCCGAAGGAGAGGGAGCCAGAGACGGGGACGCTGGCGTGGATCACTGCCACCATGTCTTGATTGCCAAACCCCCTCACTCCAACCCTCTCCCCCGGTTCCCCCTCACCCCATCCCGGTCTACTGACCGGCAGCTCTCCCAGAGGAGAGGGAGTCAGAGCCGGGAGCCAGAACGCGCGGCGATGGCGTGGATCACCGCCACCATGTCGTGATTGCCAAACCCCGCGGCATCCGCCTCGCGATACAGCGCCTCGGAGACGGTGACCAACGGGCTGGCTACGGAGGCGCCCTGCGCGGCATCCAGAATCAGCGTACAGTTGTAATGCACATCGTGAACCGCGGCCTGTGGGCGCAGGTCATCGGCAAGCAGCTTCGGCAGCTTGACCCGCATGAGGTCGTTGGCCATTGGGCCGGCCAGCAGAACCTGCTGCAGGGCCTCAAGGTCAACGCCGCTGGCGCGGGCCAGGTGCACGGCTTCGGCAAACGCGGCCACCTGGGTGACCAGCACCACGTTCACGCTGATCTTGGTTGCCAGTGCGCGGGGAACCTCGCCACAGTCGACGATCTGCCGGCACAGCGGCGTGAGAAGCTCCTGCACATACGCAAACGCGCCGGCCGGGCCGGCCACCATCGCCACCAGCTGCCCGGTCTCGGCGGGTTTGCGCGAGCCGGACACCGGCGCCTCGATATAGCGACCGCCCGCGGCCGTGACGCTTGCCGCGAGCGCGAGCGACTCGGCGGGACGGATGGTGCCCATCTGGATGATGGTCCTGCCCGTCAGCTGCAGCGCGGTGTGGCCGGCCGTGATGGCCAGCGCGTCGTGGATGGCACCGGCGTTTGCGAGCATCATAATGACCGTGTCGGCCGCGCTGAACACCGCCGCGACGCTGCCCGCAACGGTCGCACCCAGGGCGGCCAGAGGCGCGCAACGCTCCGGGGTTCTGTTCCAGACGATCAGCATGCGGCCCGCGGCCAGCAGGCGCATCGCCATGGCTTCACCCATTGATCCGATTCCGATAAATCCGAGGGGCGTGTGGGTCATTGGCTAATATTATGCGATCAGGTGCCCCGCACGCGTCAAACCTGTATGCCGTTCCAATTAGTGCGCTTTGGTCTACGCCGTCGTGCAACTCAAAACCTTTCAAAATCCGGTACATTCGCCCCATTGACCGCGCCCGCAACCTGGCTACAGTTATGGCATGGAACACGCCACCCACGAACATCCGTATATCGGTTGCACCATAAAGGAACTTCCCGAGGAATTGCAGCACGCCGCCGCATCCCGGGCCATTGAGCTAAACCCGGCCAACGCGCCTGCAGGGCACACACCCGGCGAAGCCCTTCCCGGCCGCCTGGTGTTGCTGACCGGCAAACGCTGGCCGCCGGCCGGCAAACGCCTGACCGTGGACTTTCTGGACGGCGTGGCGGCCGATCTGCGCACACGGATTTTGTTTCACATGAACGCCTGGGGATCCTGGTGCAACGTGCGCTTTACCTGGAGCACCGACCACCCGCAGGTGCGCATCACGCGCGCGCCCGGTGGCGGATATTGGAGCAATCTGGGCACGGACATTCTGCACGTGGATGCCTCCAAACCAACCATGAACCTGGACAGCTTCAGCATGACGACGCGCGACTCCGAGTTTTATCGGGTGGTGCGCCACGAGACCGGGCACACGCTTGGGTTTCCACACGAGCACTTGCGCAAGGAGATCATCGATCGGATCGACACCGCCAAGGCGATTACGTATTTTCAAAGAACGCAGGGCTGGTCGCGAGACAAGGTGATCTCAAACGTGCTCACGCCGCTGAATCAATCCGCGCTTGTTGAAACGCAGCAGCCCGACCCGCTGAGCATCATGTGCTATGCGCTACCCGGCAGCATCATGAAAGACGGTGTTGGCGTTCCCGGAGGCACGGATATCGATCAGAACGACGCGCAGTTTGCCGGCGAGGTGTATCCCGGCGCCACCTGGCCCACGAGCATCTGGCCCAACGGCAAGGCGTATTTTTTCAAGGGCGGGCAATACATTCGCTATGACGCGCGCGCCGACAAGGCCGACCCGGGCTACCCCGCGCCCATCGCGGGTCACTGGCCTGGTTTTCCTCCCGAATATGAGGCGGGCGTGGATGCGCTGGTGGTGTGGAACCTCAACCAAGCCTACTTCTTCAAGGGCGCCCAATACATTCGCTACAGCATTCAGTTTGACCGGGTTGACCATGATTTTCCGCGCACCATCGCCGGCAATTGGCCCGGGTTGTTCCCGGATGGGATCGATGCGGGCGTGGTGTGGCCCAGCGGCAAGGCCTATTTTTTCAGGGGCGCGCAGTATATTCGCTATGACATCGCCAACGACAAGGCCGATCCAGGCTACCCCAAGCCAATTGCGGGGAACTGGCCGGGCTTTCCGCCGTCGTTCCAAAATCACATTGATTCGGCGGTGGTGTGGAACAACACCAAGGCCTACTTCTTCAGCGGGGATCAATACATCCGCTATGACATTACCGCGGACGCGACCGACGCCGGTTATCCGGCGCCCATCGCGGCCAACTGGTCCGGGTTGTTTGCCAGCGATATTGACGCATAGGGCCACCCGTAGCCTGCCCTCCGTGCCAACCATCACAGTCACGCCCTACGATTTTGATTGGCCGCGGCTATTTGTCGAACTGCGTGCGCCAATATGGGAGGCGGTGGGTGATGTGGCCGTTGCCATCGAACACGTGGGCAGCACCTCGGTACCCGGGTTGGCGGCCAAGCCGATCATCGACATGACCATCGTGGTCGCCGGGCGGGAACGGGTGCCGGCGGCGATTGAGCGCCTGGCGCGCCTCGGCTACGTCCACGCCGGCGACCGCGGAATCGCCTGCCGCGAGGCATTTGACAATCCGCCCGGGCTGCCCGCGCACCACCTTTATTTGTGCCCGCAGAATAGCGCCGCGCTGGCCAACCATCTGATCGTGCGGGATTATTTGCGCACGCACGCGGATGTTGCGCGAGAATATGCCGCGCTCAAGCTGGCGTTGGCCGCCCGATTCCCAAATGACATCGACGGCTATGTTGCCGGCAAGACCGACTTGATTGTGCGCATCTTGGCCGAGCGCGGCATGTCGGAGGCCGAGCGCACGGCCATTGAACGCGCCAACAAGCAGCCGGCCCTAGGGCGTGATCTCAAATGACTCGGTGTCGATAAGCTCGCCATCGATAAGCACTTCAACCGAATAGCGCCCCGCGCCCAGCACGCCCGGCAGCGTGCGATGCCAGATGGCATAGGGTGAATGATTGAGATTGACGCGCAGCGCATCGGTGTAGACCACGGAAGCGCTCGTGCTCACGTTCCATTGCACCGCGTGCATCCCGGTGTCCAGGGTCTCCGGCTCCCAGGAGACCTTGGTGATCACCCACAGCTCGTCGCGCAGTCGGATGGAATCCATGGGCACTTCCTCCACCCGCATGCTCGGCCCGCCAGTGGTGATCATCCCCGAGACCAGGTGAAAGCCATCAGACCCCGCCGCGCAGCCGGCCAGCGCAAGCACGAGGGCGGGCAGCATGTTCGAGAGTCTGGGCATGGGCCGGGTAGCTTACTACGGACTGCGCACGCTATAGTATGACCATGACCGATCTTGAACTGCATATTCAGTCTACTCCGATGGTGGATACGCACGAGCACCTCAGAAAAGAGATCGAATTTGTCGGGGGTGGCCCGGATATTCTCAGTTCGTTGTTTGACTGGTACACGGTTGCCGATCTTGTCGCAGCGGGCGCGTCGCCAGATTCGATTGCCCGGCTGACCGATCAACACAATGACGACGTGCGTGGTCGCTTCCTGGGCATTCGCAGTGCGTGGGAGGCGTGCCAGTTCACCGGATATGGCGAAGGTGTGCGCTGGATCGCAAAATCACTGTTTGGGATCGAGGAGCTTAGCGCGGACGAGGTGGCGCGCGCGGCGCCCATGGCACGGGCACTGCACAAACCAGGTGAACGGCTGCGTCTGCTGCGCGAGGTCGCCAACCTTGACCATGTGCAGGTGGATGACTTTGTCGTTGAGGTCGCACCGGATGACAGCGGTCCCGATTTTTTTCTATACGACATTTCCTGGCTCGGGTGGACAAACGGCCGGGTAAACGCGGCTGATGTGTTCGCCGTCACCGGTGTTGATGTCACAGACGTGGCTTCGCTCCGCACCGCGTTTGAAGCCGCGTTTGCGCGTTACGCGCCGCTGGCAATCGCGGTCAAGACCCAGCACGCCTATGACCGCACGCTAATCTGGCGGGCGCGCGACGTGGCCGATGTCACGCCGGCATTGCAAAAGTCATTGCGGGGCGAAACACTCAGCGAACCCGAGGCGCTTTGTCTGGGGGACTGGTGCCTGGGCTGCGCCGCCGAGCTCGCGGCACACCATGGGCTGCCCATCAAGATTCACACCGGCTATTACGCGGGAAACAATCGAATGCCGATGGATCGCATCCACGCCAGCCACCTCAGCCCGTTGCTGGCGACATATCCACAGACCCGTTTTGTGTTAATGCATACCGCCTATCCATTCGGCGGCGAGGTGGTCGCGCTTGCAAAGCACTTCACAAACGTCTACGCAGACATGTGCTGGGCGTGGAGCATTGACCCGCACGGCAGCGAACAATTCCTGCGCCAGTATCTGCACGCCGCGCCGGCAAACAAGCTGTTTATCTTCGGTGGTGACACCGCCTGGCCAACCGCTTCGGTCGCTTATGCCTGGCAGGCGCGCCGCGGGCTTACGCGTGTGCTACAGACCGAGATCTCCTCGGGCTTTCTCAGTGAGCCGCAGGCGATCCGGCTGGCGACCCGATGGATGCGCGACAACGCCTTTGCCTGCTTTGACGTGGCGCGTGCGCGCGCCGCGGCCGCCGACGGGACGCCAGGGCGGGGTTGATTATCGGGATCTGCCATCGCGTTTGAGCATCTCAACCAGTGCATCTATGGTGACGTTGGCGGTTTTCTGATTCACCACGTCTGAAACGCGAGACCATCAGAATGTCAGCCGCCAATGTAATCGGCGTTGCGCATGCGCTCTGCGGAATAATAGTCAAATTACGCATAAATGTAGCCATTTATGACGTGTGACAGCCCGCAAACGCGCTGCGGGCGCGCTTGCGGGTTCCCATGTTCTAAGAGACGCGCCTAATCAAACAGTGCGGTGTTTGAATCCCCGTCCGCCATGTGCGCGGTGAGGTTGATGTTTAGCTTGCTAATCGTCATCGTTCCCGCCGCATCAACCGCAACGTGATGTACCGCGGTGCAGAACCGATGCTCGGTGCTCTTGCCGGCCACCTTGTAATACCAGGGGATGTTCCAGGTAAACGTTCCGGCGCCGGTGTTGTTGGCGCGATATGTGGTCACCGTGTCCGGCCCCTGTGATTCGGTGCCAGTGGCGGCGTTGCCGTTCCCGCTATCGATCCATTCACCCCGGATTGGATGAATCACCGCCGAATTGGTATCCAACTGACGGCGTGAAACCTCGACCTTGGCAAAACACCCCGAACCCTCATAGGGTGCGGCGCCCTCGCGTGTTTCCACCCATTTGAACGAAACATCCTTGGGCAGCAGGAACACGTCACCCTTAAACCCCACGCTGGGCTTGCCGTGGACGTGGGCGGTTGCGCCAATCTGACGAAACTCCGCGCCCGTCGGCGCCTCCACCTGAAACCGCTGCGTGCCGAGCAACTCATTGCCACCCGTGGTCTTGTGCAACTCCAATATGACCGGGCCGGCCACCTCACCACACGTGATGGTGGCGTTTCCGGCGGTGTCGGCGGTGGTCGCAACCGCAGGCCCGCTTTTCACCGTCCATTTCATGGGCGTTGGCGGGGTGTTGGTTGGGTCCACGCGCGTGGTCAGGTGCAGGATTTCTCCCACCCCGAAGTTCACTTTGCTGCGATTGGCGAAGTTGTCCTGCGGGACGATCACGCCAAGATATTTTGGTGCCATTTCTTTATTTCCTTTTTGTCTTTGTCTGAACTATTACCCGGTGACAGCGTGGACCGGTTGGCCGTGAATTTGGCGCTGGTCGGGCTGTCTTGCCAAACTATAACCGACAGCATTACCCCAGCATTAACGTGGTGACGGTGGGCAACTTAACAAACGCCAGCCGCCTTCCCGGAACATGACTGCACCCAACATCAAACGCGCTTCGAGCGCGTTTGACGTTACGCGACAAGCGCAAAAGCCCGCGCCACCTCATCAACCGTGCGCACCGCGCGCAACCGGGCGCGCACATCCAAAACCAGCTCCGGCGGGATGGCGCTCTCGGCAATAAACGGTGGCGGACAATCGGCTGTGCGGCCATCCTGCAACCGACGGCGACACTTTAGCCGCCACTGCACAAGCGCAAGCGCGGTGTGGGCGGCCGGGATGCCGGTGATGGTGGGGATAGTAGGGATAGTGGGGATAGTAGGGATAGTGAAGATCGTTGTTGTGGTTCGCAAAAGCAATCGGAATCAGGTGACGGGCTCGGGTGGCGACAAGTATTTCGCCATAGCGTCTGCGTTGCCCGCCAGCGCATCCAGGTCTTCGTCGGAAAGGCTGGCGAGGTGCGCAACCGACCACGCGTCCGGCGCGGGTTGCGCAGGTGTGATGGCTGGTGGCGGTGCGTTCGCGCCCCATAGCTCGCGAATATCGGCCAGCGCTGCGCGGGCCTCGGCCAGCAGCCGTGGGTCCGGGCGCGCCGCCCAGTTCAATTTCCGCTTCGGGGTGGGTTGCGTTTGCGACGTGCCGGCTTCCGGCGTCGAACCCGGCGGTTCGGCCGGGGACGCAGTGACAGGCCGCGGTCCGGGCGATTTTGCGGCGGCACGCTCAACGCCGGCGCTAAAGGCGCGCAGCGCGATTTCGGCAATCTGCTCCAGCGTGGCGGTGTGCTCGGAGCGGAGCTGTTCGATGCGCTCAGCTTGGGCAACCACATATCGCTCCCGCACGCGTTTTAGCATGGCTCCAACGGCATGGCGGGTGACGCCCATCTCGTCTGCAATACGCTGATGCGTCCAAAGCTGCGTGCGATAGGAGCATGCTTGTTGTTCACGGACAAGTGAGACTTCGTGTGATGCCATGTTGCGGTGGTGTCGTCAGGGTGCAACCCAACCCAGTGTTGGCCCGCGTGCCCTACAACAAAAAAGATTGTATCACATGATAGAACATTTGTTCTATTATCCAATTAAAGCATGGCCCACTTTGTCCTGGCCCTCCTCGTCATCACCCTGGCGTGTCTCACTCAGTCAATGGTTGGCGTTGGCTGCGCGCTCCTGGCTATGCCCGCATTGGTGCCGCTGCCGGGCCTAAGTGTGGCCGCGCCGGTCGTGGGGCTCTTCAGCCTGGCACTTGGGCTGCTGGTGTTGCTGATGGATCAGGCCCAGGTCGACCTTCGATCGGCCAAATGGTTGATCGCGGGCTCGCTGGTCGGGGTGCCCTTTGGCCTTCTTCTGTTGCGGGTGATGCCCGAGCCGCTGATGAAGGTTGGGCTGGGCACGCTACTGATCAGCTATGGCATCTACAGCCTCTCGCGCGCGCGCCTGCCCTGGAGCAACAGCAATCTGCTCGCGCTGGCGTTTGGGTTTGGTTCGGGTGTGTTGGGTGGCGCCTATAACACCAACGCCCCGCCACTGATGATCTATGGCACGCTGCGGCGCTGGCCGCCCGCGCAGTTTCGCGCCACCCTGCAGGGCGTGTTTGCCTTTGCAAACCTCGCGATTGCCGCCGGTCAGAGGCTGTCGGGTTTGTGGACGCCCGAGGTGTTGCAACTGTTCGCGTTCTCGGTGCCTCTGACCGTGGCGGCCGTACTTAATGGCCGGCGCATCCTGCACGAGCTGTTTGGGCGGCTGGTATACGTGCTGATAATTGCGCTGGGCGCGACCATGCTGCTGTCCGGGGTGGCCGGCTTTTAATTATCAGCGCCTGCGCTAGAGTCCTTCCTGCTCAGGCCCCCATCCGCCCGGGTTGCCCTTGAAGACCGTGATCACCGTTGATTTACTCTTATCCGTGATGACGGTAACCTGGCTGGAGTCGTGATAGAACCGCATGTGATCTCCGGCCTTTAGTTTTGTCACCCATGGGTTTGGGTCTCCCTTCACGGCGGCTTCGCATTGTTCTTTCGTAACACTTCTGGTTTTAAGGCGATCCTCGGCGTGCTTGGTGTATGTGAGTGCCATTAGTAGTCTCCATTGACGGACGATAGTGGATTGCCCATCATCAGCCATCGCTGTATCGAATTGAATCCGAAGTTGACGTAGGGACTTTAGCAATAGTCTGTGCTTTTGTCAAGCAGGCTTTTAGCCCTTCGACATGGTGGAATGGTGGAACCTATTGCCTGATCGCCAGCACCACGCTCACCAGCACCACGGCCGACCCGACCAGCGTGAGCGGGGTGATCTGTTCCCCCAGAAACAGCCAGCCCAGGCTGAGCGTGAGCACCGGCATGATGATCGCATACAACATGGCGCGCGACGTGGGCCAGCGCCTGAGCAGCCAATAGAATCCAAGAAAGGCGGTTACGCTGCCGCCAAGCGCCATATACAACACGCACACCAAGGCTGCGGGCGTCCAATGTTGTTGCCAGGGCGGGCCGTCGATTGACAGACCCACCGCCAGCAGCACGGACAGGCCGATCACTTGTTGCAACAGCGCCAGCAGGATCGGATTAAGCGTGGTGAGGTTGCGTTTGACAATGATGCCGCCGCCGGCATTGGTGAGCGCCGTAAGCGCCAGCGCCACACAGCCAAACAGCGCCGCGGTGCTTGAGATGCGCAGTTGATCCCCAAAGATGATGACCACGCCCAGGATGCCGGCGATGATGCTTGCCACGCCCCACGCGCTCACCTTCTCATTTGGCAGCCAGATACGCGCCATCAGCAACGTGACCGCCGGGATGGTGCTCTGTAGCACCGCCGAGAGCCCGGCCGGGATGAACTGCGATCCCCAAAAGACCAGCAGATAGTTCAGCGCAAAGCCGGTGAGCCCGGCAAGGATCAGCCAGCGCCACACCGCCCACCCGCGCGGCAGGCTGAGCCCGCGGCTGCGCGCGATCACCGCCAGCACCGGCACCGCGAGCAGGAATCTGGCATAGGCCAGCGTGAACGCCGGCACATCCCGCACCGCGATCTTAAACGCCAGCCAGCTGCCCGCCCACAGCAGGCTGATGCCGACCAAAACTGCAATGGGTCTAAGGCTGCGCTCGGCTACTGTCACGGGCGCGTATTATCGCCGCTGGCGGGCGAGCGGGCATGCCGACGCCACTGCCGTGGTCAGCCTGGTACTTGTCCACCTCCCCATTTGGTTGCCTGGGCGGTGTGGTCGCTACTTCACCACCAACGGCAGCCGCACCCGCCGATCCAACGCCGGCGCAAAGCCCACCTGGAACAGCGGCACCGGGTTACCGGTGACCGTGGTGAACGTAAATACACTTGCAGTGGTGGCCACATAGCCCGGCGCCACCAAGCGCAGCGTGTGCGACACCACGCCGGTTGACATGGACAGATTCAAATGCCCGCCCACATCGGAGTATCCGGATTGTATTCCGGTGTAACCATTGCCGGGGAATCCATACGGCCAGGCGATAAACGACGTGAGCGTAATACCCGCACCGGGCAACGCGGGCTCGCCGGGTCCAAGCAAACCATCGCGATTTAAATCGCGAAAGACCTGAATGCTGACCACCGGCAGGACGAACGCACTCTCGTCATAGCCTATATCGGGATATCCGAACGCATACACGCCGGGTCTTGTCTGACCATCGATGTCGACCAGGACCCCCACCGCCGCTCCAGCGTCGGCTGCCGCAGTGCCCGGGCCCAGGTGGAAATCGTTCGCAGCCGGGTTTACAAAGACCGGGTCGCCATACTTGTTATACGTGTAGGACAACGCGCTGCCACCAACGGAGGGCGTGGCCACGCCAAAAAGCAAATTGTGCGCTGGCAGCGACCCGGTGACCGCAAGCGAGCGCGAGATGGCCACGGTGTGGCTGGTGAAAATGTTGTTGGTGATGGTCACCACCGGCTTGTTGGCCAGCGTGGTGGTCAGGTTGATCGCCGGGAGCGGATTTACCCGACCCACATCTGCAAAGGTATTGTGCAACATGGTCAGCGAGCCAATCAAGCTGGCATCCACGTCCGCGCCGCCCGCAGTGGCATTGTTGCGCGCAAATAATGAGTTCACGATCGACGTATCCGCCGCCTGGGTGTTCACAATGGCCACGGCCCCGCCCTGGCCGGCGGTGTTGCTGATAAACAGCGTGCGCGCGATCGACGCCCCTTGTCCATAGTCGGCCAGTGCACCGCCGGTAGAAGTGTTGGCGCTCGCCGTGTTGCTAAAGAACGAGGCGCCTGTCAGCGAAATTGGCCCAACCGTGGAGATGGCCCCGCCGCCCGCCGATGCCCGGTTGGCGGAAAACGTGGTGCCGCTGATGGTGATCGGGCCATACCTTTGATAGATCGCACCACCTAAACTGCACGTGCTGGATCCATTTTGATCAAAGGTGCCGCCCGTGATGCTGAGCGGGGCAAGTGGTCCATCCATCTCCACACCACATCCGAGGTCGGCGGTGTTATGGCTGACTAACGTGTCGATCATCACCAGCGAATTGTTTACGCTGATCCCACCGCCAAGCGACGAGCCCCCCACCGGTGGCAGCGCCGCGTTTCCAGAAATCGTGGCGTTGATCACGGTGGCCGCGTCCGTTGCCACAATGGCGCCGCCAATCCCGTTGGCGCTGTTTTGCAAAAAGAACGTGCCGCTGACCCAAACCCCGGCGCCCAGCAGCGCGCCCGCCGAGCTGGCGCCAGTGTAGGTGTAAGCCTGGTTGAGCTGAAAAACGCCCCGGGTGGCGGTGACCGAACCGGTGGCAAACACCGCTCCGCCCGAGCTGGCGAGATTTACGGTGAAGTTCGTGCCAGTCATCACCACCGTGCCACCGCTGGCAATCGCGCCACCATTTTTATCGGCGGTGTTGGAAACATAGCTGCCACCCGTGTCGGCGACCGCGACGTCAGCATACACCGCACCGCCGTCCAGGGCGGCGTGATTGGCCGTGAGGTAGACATTGTTCAGCCAGGCGGTGCTCGACCGCAGCGCTCCGCCACCGGCTACGGATTTGTTTAGGAAATAGTTTCCGCCCGTATCGGATATCACACCCGTTGAATACACCGCGCCGCCGTCGCCGCCGCTGGTGTTGCCCGTGAAGTCGGTGGCCGAGAGCACCACGCCACCCTGCGCATGGATGGCTCCGCCAGATTGGCCCGCGCTGTTGCTCATGAGCGTGGATGAGGTGATCACCACCGATCCGGCCGACCAGATTCCCCCGCCTTCAACTGTTGCGGAATTACCGAGGATTTGCGCATTGATCAGCCGCAACGTGCCCGGCCCAAAGCTGCTGATTCCGCCGCCATTGCCACCGACAAAGTTACTGATGATGACGGCGCTGAACAGCGGCGGCGCGACCACCGAGCCGTCAATCTGGACGCCGCTTGGCGTGGCCGCACTCGTCCGTTTAATGATCAGGTTCGCCAGGATGAAGGGGCGGGTGATGCCATTTGTGATGGTGATGGCGTGCTGACCGACCGGCGCGCTCAACGTCGTGGTGACGCCGCCGACGACCGAGCCGATCAGGTTGACCGCACGGGTGATGGTGACGCTGGTGATATACGTGCTGGCGGTGATGACCACCGAGTCGCCGTCGGCGCTGGCGCTTATGCACGCCTGAAGCGTGGTGTTGCACGGCGATGGGCCGGGATAGTTCCGACTTGTCTGCACCACCTGTGCCGCCCCCGTTCCGGCCGCGGCCGCTGCAGCAGCCAGGAGTAGCGCACCCATGAGCACCACCAACCCGCTTTGCATCCGCGTTTGCATGTTGGTGAATACTACACCTGACACGGCCAGTGAGGCCCTCACCCCAGCCCGCTCCCTCCGGGAGAGGGAGTTCGGCCCCCTCTCCCCTTGGGAGAGGGTTGGGGTGAGGGCCTCTTTGACGCACCCCGACCTATCTCTCACCATCTCGCCGGCAACGTTTGCGTCCACAGCCGCGCCCCAAGTACAATTGCGCCCACACCATGTCCATTCTTGCAAACAAAAGCACCCGCCTTATCGTTCAGGGGATTACCGGTCGCGAGGGCGACTATCACGCGCGCCAGATGCAGGCGTATTCGCCCATCATCGTGGGCGGGGTAACGCCCGGCAAGGGTGGCCTGACGACTGACTTTGGCGTGCCGGTGTTTGATACGGTGGGCGCCGCAGTCCGCGCAACCGGTGCGGATACCTCGGTCATCTATGTCCCGGCAAAATTTGCCCCGGATGCCATCACTGAAGCCGCAGATGCGGGTATCAAGCTGGTTGTCTGCATTACCGAAGGCTTGGCGACGGTGGATATGATCCGCGTGCGTGCATATCTGGATGCGCGTGGAACCACGCTGCTCGGCCCCAATTGTCCGGGGCTGCTGACGCCCGGCGCTGCCAAGATCGGCATTATTCCCGCAAGCATTGCAAAGATCGGCAAGGTGGGCGTGGTAAGCCGCAGCGGCACGCTGACCTATGAAGCCGTGAATTCATTGACGCTTGCCGGTCTTGGTCAAAGCACGATCGTCGGCATTGGTGGTGATCCGGTACATGGCGTGGATTTTCTTGACGTGATCAAGCTGTTTAACGAGGACCCCGACACCGAGATGATCGCGATGCTGGGCGAGATTGGTGGCAGCGACGAAGAAAAAGCCTGTGAATACATCAAGGCCCACGTGCGCAAGCCGGTGGCTGGTTTTATCGCCGGTGTGAGCGCCCCCCCGGGCCGCCGCATGGGTCACGCGGGCGCGATCGTGGAAGGCGGCAAGGGCACCGCAGAGAGCAAGCTGGAAGCCATGCGCGAGGCCGGCATCAAAGTCGCCACGCTGGTGACCGACATTCCGCAGTTGCTTCTCGGATAACGTCGTTGGGTCGGTCGGCAAACCGACCCGCCCTCAGCTCTTGTAAGCCGCCCAATCCGTGGCATCCGACCGCAGGATGCCCGGGCCCGTTGGCGCCGGGCTGCCCGTCACGGGTTCGCGCGAGAAACCACACCGGTTATAGGCGCCAAACGGCCGCGGTGCATTAATCACAAACAAGCGCTGTTCACCATCGGTGGCGGGTGTATACAGCACGCCGCCATCATCCCGGGTGCCATCCGGCAACACCAGCCAAAGTTGATAGGCCTGTGATGCGGGTAGCGCCGGCATGTTCGCAACCGTGAGCACGCCCGTTTGCGCATCCGGGCTAAATTTCATCCAGCCGCTGCTCTTGCCACCATCGGCGGTGGCGTTCAGTGCCACGCTCCGCGGGTTCTGCGAAATATCCACCACCGCGGCGCGTTGGCGGTCGGCCTCTTGGGCCACGGTTTGGGCTTCGCGCCAAAGGCGCACGGACTGCATCGCCAGCAGTCCAATTATCACGGCAAGCCCCAACCGCGCAAAAGTGAAAAGGCGTGACAGGGAGCGCTTGGGCTGCACATCCTGCCGCGTCACTGGTGCGCCCGAGGCTGCGACACGCGCCATCAAGGCTGCTTTTAGTTGGGTTGGTGGTGCAACCTGGGGTACAGCCTGCGCGATCCGGGCACTCACGGCGACAAATTCGGCCAGAGCTTGCGCGCACGCGGCGCATGTGGAAAAATGAGCGCGCAGCTCGGCATCCTGTTCTGCCGAGGTCTGCCCGAGAATATACTCCGGCAGCAACTCTGTGACTTTTTCGCACGCCATTGCTTGTTGGTCTTGCAACCTCATTATTACCTGCACTTAATTAACGTATTGGCAACCCGTTTCGGATGGGTGACATTCATCACCTTTCCAGCATGTCACGCAGCTTGATCAGCGCGGCCCGCGTCCGCGTTTTCACCGTTCCCAAGGGCATCTTCAAATGCTCCGCAATCTCGCTCTGGCTCAGACCGCGGTAATAGGCCAGCAGCAATACAACCCGTTGATCGGTTGGCAAGTCATCCAGCACCATGCGCAAATCCTGCCAGCGCGCGTTGTTTTCGGCCAGCACATCGCGATGCTCCAGCACACCCTCGCCCTCCAGGGCATCATTGTTATCCGTCCGCCGGCGCTCATACCGCAGCCGGTCAATCGCGGTCTGGCGGGCGATCATCATGATCCAGGCGCTAAACGGAATGGCATCATGGCGATATTTTTCAACCTGCGCCCAAACCTTCAGGAACGTATCCTGGGTGGCTTCCTGCGCGGCCATCCCTTCGCCGACAATCGCCACCGACAACGAAAACACCTTTGTTCCGTATTTATCGTAAAGCGTGGCCAACGCCTCGGCGTCGCGCAGGCGGATTGCGGCTAGCAATTCGAGGTCTGTTGGCACGCGCAGAGATTATATGGTGCGGCGGCGCTTCATTCCAAGTTTGTCAAGGCGTGCCTCATGGACGGCGAGGCGCTGGAGGAAATCGGCATAGGACGGGCGTGATTGCATGCTCCAGGCTACTTCGGCCAGCGCACACGCGCGCGGATAGGTCATATATTCCACATGCTCCGGAACCGGCATGTATTCGGTCCACAATTGAAACTGGGTTCCAAGCACGTGCGACGCCTCTTGGGGCGTGAGTTCTTTCGGGATTGGTTCATAGCCATGGACTGTTTCAAGCGGAAGAAACCCCCCGATGGCGAGCGGCTCGGATGCCTTGTCAACACTCTGCAAATAGTCAAAATACGTATACGTGTTTGGCGCCATCACCACGTCATGCCCGGCTCGGGCGGCCGCAATCCCGCCAGCTTCGCCGCGCCAGCTCATGACCGTGGCAGAATCCGCCAAGCCCCCTTCCAGAATTTCATCCCATCCAACCAGCACGCGCCCGCGTGCGCCAAGCCACGTGTCCATGCGGCGGATGAAATAGCTTTGCAACTCGTATTCATCACCCAGCCCCAACTCCTTAATGCGCGCCTGCATCTTCGGGCTGGATTTCCATTCATCCTTTGGGCATTCATCACCACCGATATGAATGTATTTGCCCGGGAAGATATCCAGAACCTCTGCGAGTACGTCTTGGAGAAACAGGATGGTGCCTTCCTCGGCATTAAACACATGCTTGCTTATGCCCCAGTTTGGCATCACATCCAGCTCTTCAGGCACGTTGCCCAGCTCGGGGTGGGCGGCGATGGCAGCCTGGGCGTGACCGGGCATTTCAATCTCCGGCACGATCGTGATGTGTCGCGCAGCGGCATAGGCCACAAGCTCGCGCAGTTGATCGGCCGTATAGAAGCCACCATGTCGCTTGTTGTCAAAGCTTCGATCCGCATCCCGCTCGTGGCCGGTGCGGGTGGTTTCACGCCAGGCGCCCAATTCAGTCAGCAATGGATATTTCTTTATCTGTATGCGCCAGCCCTGGTCCTCCGTCAAATGCAAATGAAAGACATTGTATTTGTGCAGCGCCAGACCATCGACAAACTTTTTTAGAAAAGCCATGGGCATAAAGTGGCGGGCGACATCCAGGTGCGCGCCGCGCCAGCCAAACCGCGGCGCATCGGTGATGTGCACACACGGAATCGTCCAGTCCATCGCGTGGTGATCCTGATCAAATATCTCCACCGGGAGCAGCTGTCGCAGGGTTTGCCCCGCATAGAACAGACCCGCTTCCGATGCCGCGGTCAGTTGGATGCGCCCGGGTGCCACGGCCAACTCATAGGCCTCGCTCGGCAGTCGCGGTTCGCGCAACACGAGCGCGATGGTTGAGGTTGACTCGGTCGCAGGTTGAATTGGCAACCTGAATCCCGTCGCCGGACGCAACCACGAGGCCAACTGCTCGGCCTTGGCCATGGCCGCTCCTTCGGCTACGATCACGGTGGCATTGGTCAACTCAAAACTACCTTGAGTGGGGATCACATGATTGGGCTGTGGAATTACATGCATGGTGTTTATTGTGCGGCTGGAAATTGCTGTTTTAGCGCGAGCACCCGGGACGGCTGCTCTTCAAATATATAGGTTATCGGTGTAACCACGACACCGCTGGCCCCAATGCCACGAAGCTGGTTGATTGCATCCTGCAACTCGCTCCGGTTGACCGCGATGCTTACGCTATACCAGTTTACGGATGGGTTGCCAAGTTCGGTGTGCGAGTTGGGATAAATGGGCGAAATCGTGGGTCCTTGCAACCCGCCCAATGATGTGCGCAGAGCCATGGTTTTGCCCACATCCTCGAACGAATCACCCCGTACGTTCGCCCAAATCATCAGGCGCCCCTGCGCACGCAGGTGTGCCTCAATGGCTTCAATCAAGAGCACGGCGATCTGCATCGCCTCGGGGCGGGCAAGGTTGGCCCTATTGGCCAGCAGCACGCTCTGTGTTTCAATGACCGTGCCGCCCGTGATCATCCGCAATCTATTTTGGATCAGCGTGTTGCCGGTCTCCACCAGGTCACAAATGATGTCCGCCGAGCCTATTTCGGGCATTACCTCGAGCGAGCCTTCGGCCTCCACAATCTCGTGTCGTATTTGGGTAAGATCCAGGAACTTTCGAGTCAGATGTGGAAACACGGTTGCAACGCGCACGGGAGCCTCGGCTGCCACGGCCCGCGCACGCAAATGGTCAATATCCCGGACATCCGTCCAGGCATCCGGCACAGCCACCACGAGTTTGCATTTGCCATATCCCAGCGCATCATGAATAATGCTCACCTTGCCGGCCACGCCTGCCTCGTGCACCACATCCAGACCGGTGATTCCAAAATCCACGCCACCATTTGCCACGCTGATGGTGATGTCGCGTGGGCGTTGAAAAACAACGGTCACGTCCGGAAGCGCCGGGATGGTGGCGGTATAACTGCGCGTTGCGCTAATCCGTATTTCAAAGCCGCATTGCGCGAGAAAGCGCATGGTTGCTTCCTGCAGGCGGCCCTTGCTGGGCAGGGCGAGACGAACATCGGTGCGGGTCATGATGGTGGTTGGGTTTCGATTATCTCAAATGCGCGATAATCGCCCGTCATGAATATCTCGATCCAACCGCTGACGCCGGAACAAACCAAGCCTGTGGTGACCTCATCCGCATTTGGAAAAGTATTTAGCAACCGCATGTACAGTCAGAAGTGGACCGTGGACAAGGGCTGGCATGACGCGGAGATTGGACCCTACAAGCCGATTGTGTTGGACCCGAGCTCGGCTGTCTTTCATTATGGGCAGGAGATATTCGAAGGCACCAAGGCCTACCGGCGCGCGGATGGGCACATAAATTTGTTTCGCCCATGGGAAAACGCCGCGCGCTTTAACCGCAGCGCCAAGCGCATGGCCATGCAGGGCGTGGACCCTGAAAGCCACGTGGAAGCCATCGCCGAGCTGGTTCGGTTGGAACATGAATGGGTGCCCACTGCCGATGGCAGCTCGCTCTATATTCGCCCGACGCTCATTGCGACCGAGGCCGCGCTTGGTGTGCACGCCAGCGGCAGCTATCTGCACTTCATTATCGTGGGCCCGGCGGGCGCATATTTTGCCGGTGGGTTTAACCCGGTGGGTGTGCTCATTGCAGATGAATACGTGCGTGCCGTGCGCGGCGGCACGGGCGCGGCCAAGACTGGTGGCAACTATGCCGCCAGCATGATCGCCGGCGACCTGGCCGCCGCCAAGGGCTATCAACAGGTGCTCTGGCTTGACGGTGTGGAACAGCGCTATGTGGAGGAAGTGGGCGCCATGAATGTTTGCTTTGTCTATGGCGGCAAGACCATCAAGACGCCGCTGCTTAGTGGCAGTATTTTGGAAGGTATCACCCGCGATAGCCTGCTGCGGCTGGCGCCTGATCTGGGATATCCGATAACGGAAGAACGAATCGACGCACACGACATTCTGCGCGACATCGCCAGCGGGGCCATCACCGAGGCATTTGGCGCGGGCACGGCGGCCGTGATTGCACCGATCGGGCGGTTTGGCTTTATGGACAAGGAATATGTGGTGGGCGGGAACGCCGCCGGTCCCGTGGCCAAACACTTGTACAAGTCGCTCACGGATATCCAGTACGGTCGTGTCGCGGATCCTTATGGCTGGACCATGAAGATCGAGGTCTAGGTCAGGGCACCGCCACACCTGTGGTGTACTCCGCACAATAGTTATGAACGTGGATGATTTCAAATCCGTGATGCGCCGCTGGGCCAGCACCGTCACGATTATTACAACCAAGGCCGACGAGCAAATTTACGGTTTGACCGCGACGGCGTTTTCATCGCTTGGCATAAGTCCGCCAACCGTCTTTGTTTGCATAAATGGCAAGTCCCGCACCCATGGCCTGGTGGCGGCCAGCGGCGTTTTTTGCGTAAACTTTCTGACGCCGGAAATGACGTCCATAAGTGATCGCTTCGCCGGCCGCATGCCGGATGTTGAGCGTTTTGCCGGGCTTGCGCACCACCCGGTGGCGACTGGATCGCCCGTGTTGGATGATGCTCTGGCTTTTCTGGACTGCAAAATCGTGGACTCCCACGTTGGCGGCGACCACACGATTTTTATCGGCGAAGTGCTTGCCGGGGCGCTCATGCATGCGGATGATGGGCCCTTGATGTACTACTCTGGTGCGTATCACATGTTGGGCGACAAAGTAGCATGATCACCTGCCAAAAATATGGGACTTGAGAACATTGCCGCTGCGTTTGCGCGCGCGCGGTCGCACAACCGTCCGGCGCTCATGCCCTATTGGCCCCTGGGCTACCCGACCAGCGAGCTATCGCTCGATGTAGTCCTCGCCATTGCGCGGGCCGGGGCCGATATGATCGAGCTCGGCGTGCCGTTTAGCGACCCATTGGCGGATGGCGTGGTGAACCAGCGAGCATCCCAAATTGCATTGGCCAATGGAATTACAGTGGCGGGTTGTATGGTGCTTGCGGCCAGGCTGCGTGCAGCAGGATGCACTATTCCCATGTTTGCCATGGGATACATGAACCCGGTGATGGCATATGGCGAGGCGCGCTACGTTGCCGATTGGCACGCGGCCGGCGTGGACGGGTTGATCCTGCCGGATTTACCGCCTGAGGAGAGCGGTGAATTGGGCGCTTTGTGTGCCGCGCGTCACATGGCGTTGGTGCAAATGGTGGCCCCTACCAGCACACCCGCGCGATTAAAGCTTTGCGCAGACCACGCCAGTGGATTTATCTACATCGTGCAGGTTACGGGCGTCACGGGCGGACGCATCGATCTGGCGGACGGATTGCGCGAATACGTTGGGCGCGTCAAACAGGCGGCTCTGGACAAGCCTGTCGCGGTGGGTTTTGGCGTAAGCACCGCGCAACATGTGCGCGAGATCGGCACGTTTGCCGATGGTGCAATTGTGGGAAGTGCACTGGTCCGTCACGCCGGTGACGCCGCCGACCCGGCCCGGTCGGCGTATGAGTTTGTCAAGGGTCTAAATCCTATCGCGGCTCAAGCATTGCCGTGAGCTCTTTAATCCCAATGACGCGCGTGGCTTGTACCGCGCGGCGTTTGCGCAGCATCCTTGGCAGGGTGACGATGCCGGTGAGCTGCCCCTTCAGGCGGTTCCGGGCCGCCTGACCGCGCCAGGCTCGCACTGCGCTCCAGGCGATGCGAACCTGCGCACCCAGGATGGCGCCCAGGTTTTGACGAATCAGACCGGCCGGCATGTCCTTGGCTATCAGCCAGATAAAGTTTCGCCCATCGTAATAGCTGTTGAGCACCCCGCCGCCCGTCGCGCTCACCTTGTGATACACGATGGCATGGTGGGCAAACACACACTTGTAGCCGGCCAGCGCGGCGCGCCAACTCATGTCCACATCCTCGCAACTAAATTGAAACGCCTCGTCCAGCAACCCGATCTTGTCCAACATTGAGCGGCGATAGACGCTTGCCGCGCCACAGGCGCCAAATACGTACTCGGTATCAAACTGCCCGGCGTCCTTTTGCCACACGCCACGGTTGGCCGGCAAACCCCGGACACTGTAGGTGTCACCGGCGCTATGCAAGCGGTCGCGTTGATCAAAGAGTCGCAGCTTGCTGGCGACCAACCCGGCTTCCGGATGGCTGATCAGTGCCGCGCCAATATTTTCAAGCCAGCGTTCATCGGCTTCGGTGTCATTGTTTAGCAGGGCAATCGCTTCACCGGTGCTCGCCCGAATACCCGTGTTGCACGCGCCCGTAAATAACCGGTTTTCGGGCAAACGGATAAACGTGACCTCGGGGTAATCACGCGTAATGACGTCACGCGTGGCGTCGGTCGAGGCATTGTCGACCACAATAACCTGATGCGGCGGAAGCGTTTGGCGGCGCAGCGCAGTCAAACAAACGGGCAAATGCTGCACGCCATTAAAGGTGGGAATGACTATGGAAATTAGCAAGATCGGGCGTGGCGCTATTCGTCACTAAGCATGGGCGCTGAATCCCGTGCTGCGGGCAAGGCGCGAACCTTGGCGACATCGTCGGCGTTTTGCAACTCTTCAAAGTGGGCGCCCACTGGGGGCAGCGTTGGGATGACCTTTATACCTTCCAACCCCATTCCCCGCGCAATACCCGCGACCGTGGCCGCAGCCTGCTCGCCGGCCTTTTCCAACAAGCCCTTGTCAATCGCGGCGTTCACCATGCTTTCCATGGCCTCACGCCGAGCCGAATCCATCAGGGAGATGTCACGGCGCGACAGCCATCCTTTCTTATGGCTCACAATTTGGGTCAGGGATTCATCCACATACACCATCATGACCTTGGTTGGCGGCAGGGTGATCTCACCACCTTTGCCATCCTTGTCAATGCGCACATCTTCCTCGCGCAAATGTTTGAGATTTACACCGGCGACCACCCGCACGCCCACATCCATCACCAGCTCTTCACCAATGAAGGGGTTGATGACATCCTTAAAATCCCCCTGAGATTTGCGTCGCTCTTGGCGCACCTGCACCGTGCCAATTTGTCCGTAGCTGATCAGCGCGGCCATGCGCACCTCATTCACGATAAGCCGCGGCGAGATCGTGGTGACCGGGGCGGGCGATTCGACCGCGCGCTCATAGTGCACAACCGGCTTTCGTGCCATTAAGAATAGTGCCAGCAGACCAAGAAAAACAACGATGGCACTGAGCAGTGCGCGTGAATCCTCCCTGCCCAACGTGGCCGCAACGAAAATGATGGAAACACTGGAGATTAGAAACGCCAGCCAGGAGGAGAAGTCTCGCCCATGCCGCCTTATAACCGACCAGGAGCTGCGAACCGCGCGCACGATGAACATAGAACCCCAGTGTACAGTGCCAGTGCGTGATTCTCGTTTGATGGCCCTGGTTGCGAGACTTGGTCACACGTCAGTTCGCATCCTGCGATCTGCCGTCGTCACGTTGCAGCGCCCGCTGGGAGCAGGCATTACCGAGCGCGGCCACCCAGATGTTTTTGTCCTGGGAATTCACAAACGCAATGTGCGGTGACCCGTGGGTGTCCACCGTCCAGTCGCCGTTGAGGATTTTGAAGGGCGAATCTGCGCTCGCGGACAACAATTGTGTTTGGGCGCCGGTGGGAGCGTCCACCACCCAAAGCTCATTGCTTGGCGCGTTCAAGTTCAGCGGTACAAACAGCAGCTTGTCCGGGCTGCACCACCTAAATGACCCAAAAAGCGGCAATCGTCGAGGTTGGGAGCTTTGCTCGTTGGTGGACACGATAAACGTGCCGTCACTTGCCTCATCTTGCGCCTGCGCTACAAGATACAGCAGCCATTTATCATCGGGCGATAGTTGGACGCTGCGCGCGCGCTCCACGGCGACCAGATCACGCACCGATTTATCGGTGATATTTAGGACGCTGAACCGGGAGGTCTTGTCGGCACGGCTGGAACGCCCCGTGAGCAACAAATGCTCGGAGTCCGCAAACCAGGCAACCGCACCGCCGCCATAACGGCTGGCAATCACCTGGGGTGTCGTTCCATCCGCGTTTGCAAGCGTGATATCAGACTTTCGAACATCGAAGCCACCGGCATCCTCGCCAACCATCCAGAGCATCCGTTTCCCGTCTGGCGAAAAGCTGATAAAACGCCCGCCGTTGTTGACCGAAAACCCGGTCTTGGCTGCAAGTCGGCGAACCGTGGTCGCGCCATTGACCAGATCAATCGCAAGTGTCATATCCTGGTTGTATGGGCCGGGATGCGCATTAAAGAATTGGGGTGGGCTAAGGGGGTTATCAAGCGCCACGGCATATATTCCGGTCGCAGCGCCGGCACCTGGCTTGTCCAGAAACATGACTCTGGCGCCATCGGGTGAGAAAAATGGTTGCATGCAACAACCGCCGGCGGCAACTTGTGTAAATGCAATTTTGGGGATGGGTGTTGACGTTGGCGCGCTCAGCGCCAGGCTTGTTGGCACGAGTGTTGGTACGGCTGCCGACGCTTTTGTGGGCTCGGCGGTTACCGCGGTAATTGTGGTTGCTGCTATGGGACTGGGCGGTTGTGCCGATGGGACGGCCACCGGGGTTACCGGAGCCTGCACGCAGGCTTCAAGAACAATCGCGGAGACGAGAAGGGCTGCACACTGCAGTTTCATCGCCAATCCTGTGGAAAGGTGTGTGGGAATTCGTTGATCAGCGGGCCGCCAAATTGAATATCGGGCTGATCCTGGAGCAACTGCCACTGCCGCGGATTGTCCAGGTTTCGTTGAAACCCGCGACCAAATCCACCCGCAAGCGCAAGTGCGTTCCAATCCGTGTCGATCAAGACATGACCGTTATAGGCGCGCGATAGTGTTACGTCGCGAATTTCAAGATGCAGATGCGGTCGCGACGTGCACGTGAGGTCGGGGTCCCCTGTCTTTGCAATTGGTTCGCCCCGCGTCACATGCTGACCCGGCTGAAGCCCGGGACGCTCAAGCAAGTGACCATAGAACGACACATAGCCATTGGCGTGCTGAATCGCCAGGTTGTGCGGTGCGGAGCCCAATCCAAGATTGTCAACCTGAATGACGGTGCCATCTCCAACGCTCACGATTTGCGTGCCGCACCGGGCGCTAAAGTCAATCCCAAAATGAATGCCCTGACCGGCCAGATACCACTCCCGCCTGCGTGCAAACGCACCGGTCGTATTGCCATAGCTCTGGCCCATCAGCCATGTTGTCGGTCCCGGGGCGGAAGCGAACGGCAGACCGAAGACGGCTTTTTGCTCGATTGGCGCGGCGAACGCGCTGGACGAGGTCATACCCAAAATGGCTGCTGCAACCATCGCGGGTATCGTTCGTCTGAGTTCGCTTGCGATCATTTCAAGAGTATACAAAACACCCAACCGGTAAAATCAAACCGATGAGTAACGACGTGTTTGACGAGGCCTATTACCGCACTGGCTGCGGCCCCATCCCATATGGACAGGGCCCGGAATGGGCGGCGCTGGCCCGGAGCTTTGCAGACAACATCTCCGCAAAGTTTGCGCCGCGCACGCTCCTGGATGCGGGCTGTGCGCTTGGTTTGCTCATCGGCGAGTTTCGGCAACGCGGTGTGCAGGCCTGGGGTATTGATATTTCGCGCTACGCCGAGGAACATCGCGTCAAGGCTGCGCGCCCATTTTGCGTCGCTGGCTCATTGTCCGACGAGTGGCCGGCCGCAATTGCCCGGCATTATGACGTCATCACATGCATCGAGGTGCTGGAGCACATGGCCGCCGGGGAAGGCGACCGCGCCATCGCTCAGATGTGTTCGCACGCCGACACAATCATCTTTTCGTCCACGCCTGATGACACGCTAGAGCCTACTCACATCAACGTTCAATCAAAAGAATATTGGGTTGAGAAATTTGCCGCATACGGCTTCCGTGTTGACAATCGCAACGACGTGAGTTTTGTGACGCCGTGGGCTGTTTGTTTTCGGGGCGGGACGCGCGTGGGCAGTGCCCGGATTCATAATCGCCTCATTTCAAAATTTCTGAGGCATTCCCTAAACGCAAATTCCGGGGCTCGACGATAGGCAGGGCAACGGTATCAGTTGCTCCTGTCACAAACAGCGTGTCGGCATACCGGAATCCGGAACTCATCGCGAATGTATTTATCATTCGTTCAATCGCATGGGCAATTGTGCCATCATTTGACTCTTTCTGAGTTTCAAAGTCACGTGTTTGCAGATGTAAATCGGCTAGCGGCTTTAAAGCGGCTGGCCGAAACCAAAACATTGTTCCTGCGAAGTAGGGGGCAAAGTCCGCGCTCAGTCCAGACTTTTGTAATCGCCCTCTGAGCTCCTTCATGTTTCGCAAATTTGAACCGCCATCCAAGCGAGGTTCAAAAAGAAATTGTTTTGATCCCACGACACCCAATTCCGGTTGGGTTTCAAAGGCGTGCGTGATAGCTGACACGCGGTCTGTCGAGCCCAATAGATCCAATAGAAGTCCGTTGCGCCAGGCTGTCCCATCGGCCAAGTACAAAGATTTCTTTCCGTGTATTTTGCAAACGGCATCGTATCCACATGAGATAAGGTGCGGAAGGAGTTTGACAAATGGCAGGACATCGCGACCCGCATTTTCAACCTCAAAGATATGAGCAAGCGGGAATTGTGCTTGAATTTGATACGTTGCATATTGGCTGTGGTCACATGAAAATGTCACGTACAAATCGAAAGGAGCAGCCAGGTTGCGCAAATAGCCGCTAACTTCATTCCACAATTCCGGGTAGTGCAAATGTAAAGCAACTGCAATTTTGGAACGGGGTGCAGGCATTACCGCAGTTTCCAGTTTCGGAAGAGCATGAACCTCCTTCCTGGCTTCCAAAAGTGCTTCGGCTGTCGCTTGAAGAAATGCGTGACCATAACGCCGATCCGGCTCGAGGTGAGCCCCTTCGGCCCACTCATTCCATGCATTGACGAAAACAAGCTTCGGATGGTCGGCCGGTGAGAATCTTACCTGCGCAAGCGTATGAGCAAGCCACGTGCGATACGAAGCCGGGCTTGCATGCGCAAAAATGTGGGCGCGCTGCTGCTTGCGGGCGGTGTTGTCCCAGCCAGGCATTACACCCGGTATAAATGGGTATGGTCGCTGCTCCGTCGATGATTCCACGCGGTCGACGACTTTCTGATAGTCACTTATGTAGCCCGAAAACTCTTGATTTAACAGTTGAACCTTGCCCGTAATATCGTGATCTGGGGCAAGTTGTCCGATTTGATGGGGTGGAATACCAAGAGCGGCATCAAATCCGTATTGTTTGGGATCAATGCTGCCAAACGTCTGTGCCATCACCATATAGGGATTGCCATAGCCATGATTAGTTGCGTAGGTTCTACACGTGTTGGAAAATTGCACCGGATCATCAAGCTGATCCACACGGTACACAACGAGCAGTGGTCGACTATTGACGCGAATGTAGCGGGGATCGGCAAACATGGGTGCTACATCTGCGATAAAGTTCTCATAATCGCCTGGCAGATTGCGTTGTGCAATCAATACGTCGGATTCCAAACCATCCCATTTGCGTGACCAATTTTCGTTTGCCCAGCAAACGCAAAAGTCGATTTCAATTTCATGATGCTGTAGCAACAAATCCAGGGGTGTATTTAGCAACCGTTTGCCGCTAAACCAATAGTAATAAATGCAAAATCCCGAGATTCCATATTGCCTCGCAAGATCAGCCTGCCTGGCAATCGTTGCCGGATTGGACAAGTCATAAAAGCCGAGATCAGCCGGAATGTGAGGCTGATAGTGACCCTTGAAATAGGGTAGCCCTCGCGCAACATTTGTCCACTCTGTAAATCCCTTCCCCCACCAGTCATTATTTTCAGGTATTTCATGGAATTGTGGGAGGTACAAGGCAATGATTAGTGGTTCTCCAATCTTGGCTGGCGGCAACGCAGCAACGCCTTCCGCAACGTAATCGCGTTTTGCCATTTTTTCTGCCGAGTAGAGCCACGCCATGCCGGCTCGAATATCTTGTATCCGAATATCACGAGAGAGACGCACTGAACTGAAGTCTTTGGCTGTGACAATCAACTCCAGCTTAATAGACCGTCGTGCATCAAAATTCGCCAATTGCAGCTGTCCACTAAATCCAGCGTCAATTGGGGCCTGCTGAAAAGTGTTCAGCACATCCGGACGTGATAATCTGCAGGTCAACTCTGCTTGCGCGATGGTTCGCCCACGCTGCGATGCGACGACCGTGACGGTCATGACATCAATAGTGCGATGAAATGCCCAACCCTCAATTTCAATCAGGTTTTCGTGCATCACCTGGTTGGGGATGGGATAGTCCCAGGCAACACGAAAGTTCAATGACCGTGTGCGCAGGGCGTGGCTCCAGGATGCGAGCTGCTCAAGACCAAATCTATCCTGCAGAACCTTCACAAGTCGTCCGGGTAATTGCATCACACCTTGATTGCGCTATTTGGACCGTGGGCTAAAGAAACGCTTTAACCCGGCCATCAACCGCATATACCGACCCGCCTGAATTGCCCTGATGGTTTCCTGCAAGCGTGCCCGTTCGTTTTCCAGAAGCATGATTTGTTCAGGGGAAACCATCACTTTGTGGGAATTCTTTGCGATGACTTCCATTTCAGGCGTTCCGGATTGCCGATGCCATGCCCTGCAGTACGAAACGAGCGGCGCTATACAGGCTTCCCATGACAGGGCCTCGCGAACCCGAGCAAATTTGGGCTCCAATAACGCACGCGGCAAAGACAGCCATTGGAGCATTTCAGTCGTCACGTGTTCGATATTTCCGTCAGCAAGGGAAATTCTCGAACCAATCTTATTTTGTTCCACCAAGACGCTCAGGACATCGCTTCCCGTGGTAACTACCGGCAGACCCGCCCAAATGCAGTCAAGGATACGAGCCCGATACGCAAGGTGGGTTTCATAAGTGTCCCGATCAAAAGAAAGTGCCAAGTCTGATTCCATCAATACACTGGGCCAAAGTTCGTAAGGAACCCAATCGCCAAAATAGACGACTTTATCAATAACCCCCAACTCAGTTGCAAGTGACCGGGCCGCATTTAAGAGGGTCTTCATACCTTCAAGCTGCGGATTTGGATGCAGGGATCCTGGAAAAACCAGTCGCAAATCCGACCTCGATTCCGAGGCTTTGACAACCGCTCTAATTGCTGACAATGGGTCCAGCCATGGCCATAGTCCGCCTCCCCACAAGATCAATTTATCCGAACCTGAAATGCCCGGCCATTTGCCCTTGATTACGGGTCCCGTAGAAACGGGACGGGTTTTTGGAATTCCATACGGCACAACGTCAACCAGGTTACGCAACGAGCGATCCCGCCGATAAACGTGAGGCGTTATGCGACCATAGGCCTCCAACTGACCAAGCAACCAATCCCGCTGTCGTTCGCTGGCACAAATAAAGAAGTCACCCAACAGAAACTGTGGAAGTAGGGACGTCAGGCGCGCTCCCATGATTCGTGCCTGTTCATCAGGTTCTCGCCAGCCTTCGATTTCAAGCCACTCCGCCCACAGTGGGTCATAGCTATCGATGACGCGCGACGCCTTGACGTCGGCTAATGCTGGAAACCAACTTGCGACATCGGGAGAAAGTATGATGATGTTTGCCTCGGTTGCAAGCGCTCTGATGGAATCCCACTTCTGAACCGTATATTGCCTCACCTCAAAGGCTTGACCTAATGTGATGGCATCTGGAGTATTGGGCACCGCCAGCGTTGTGTGGACATGTCTGGCTAATTCACAGGCAAACTGAAAATAGCGGATTCCCGGTCCCGCCATTTTTCTGGCAATCAAATCCGGGCTGATGATCAAAACGTGCGGCTTGCTTTCCACCGTGTCAGGTTCCGTTTCTGCCAGCATTACAGCGCATTGTACGTGGCCGGAATGGATTGACATTGCTGCACCCGATATACTCGTGCGAGCATGCCTGCGGTCACGGTCGTCATCCCCACGTTGCGCGCGCGAGACCGGCTGCCACGGTGTGTTGATGCGCTGCGGGCGCAGACCCGGCGGGACTTTGAAATAGTCGTGATTGACAACGCCAGCACGGATGGCACCGCTGCGTGGCTGGCTGCGCAGGCTGATGTCCGAGCTATTCGGAACGAGCACAACAATGGGTTTGCAACCGCCTGCAATCAGGGAATTCGCGCCTCCACCACGCCATTTGTCGCGCTGATCAACGACGATGCTTTTGCCGAGCCAAACTGGTTGGAAGCACTGCTGAACGCCGCAACACATGACCAGGCGGACAATGTTGGCGCGTGGTCCAGCCTAATGCTGTTTGATCATGATCCCACTATGGTTCAAAGTGCGGGGATATGCATGGATCGAGCCGGAATCGCGTGGGATCGCTTCGGAGGGCATTTGGCAAATGCGCCTGAGATTGGAAGTGCGATGCAGATTTTTGGGGCGAGCGGGGGCGCGGCGCTTTATCGCCAGTCCATGCTGGACCAAATCGGGCTGTTTGACGAGCGCTTCTTTGCTTATCTCGAGGATGTGGACCTGGCCTGGCGTGCGCAGCGCACCGGCTGGGGCTGCACCTACGTGCCTGGCGCGCGCGTGCGCCATCAGACCAGCGCGACCAGCGTCGCGGGCTCGCCGTTTAAGAACAAGCTCCTGGGTCGTAACAAACTGTGGATGTGTGCCAAGAATGCACCCATGACCGATTGGCCGGTGATTGCACTTTATGATGCTCTGGCCGTTGCGTGGGCGGGCGTCTCGCGTCGGGAATGGAGCCATGCCGCCGGGCGGTTTGAGGCCGTGAAACGCTTGCGGGAATTTCGGTCCGACTATTTGAGCGCGTCAAAACGCGTGCCATTCGCACGGCTTGCCTGGCCGTGGAACGTGCCGGCGCGTATGTCTGGGCCGGCCTGACCCACGCTAGATTACGTCGAGTACATCAGAGTTCGGGAGCGCCGGGAAGGCTGCGTGCGGTTCGGATTGATACCAGAACGAGGTGGAAGCGATGTCATCCTGCAGTGGCAGATATGCCTTTACCTGTGCACCGGGTCTCCAGCCTATGGCCTGGATGGTCACGCGGAGATCTTGCGAAAAGCGTACAGGATCGACGATGTGCCAGCGATACATGCCAAAGCGCTGTTGGCTTTGATACAGCCCGTCGGGTTTGATCACCTGGGACAGCCCGGAATAGGGCGTTGAAAAGACGCAATACTCCCCCTTGGGTTGTTCAAAGTTCCAGGCGCCACCGAAGTAATCTTCGGTGCCCGTCCCGCAAATCGTGGGCCATTGTGTATCGCCATCCATGAAGAATTTGATTTCTCCCTCGCCCCACCAGCCGTTGTTATGCACGCCCCAAGCCAGATACGTGCCAACGTAATGACCCTGGCCGCGCACCCCATCCAGGAGCATGTGGTCGGTGCGATGCGGCAGCGGATTGCTGCGACGCCACTGCGCATGAAAATAGCCCGCATCGTCGGGCACCGGCGTCAGGGTATACGTTACCTGGAAATACAGCGTCATGGGCGTATCATCCAGATTCTCGATGGTGATGCGTGCATGTGCTCGAAATGGCAACTCCCAGTAGCTGTTAAACCCGCCTGCCGGGTTGGCGCAAATCGCAAGCGAGCTGACGTTGCTGCGCACCCCCCAACCATTGCAGAAAAAATCTCCCAGTGGCGTCTCGACAGATGGGGGCTCCTCACCATCCCAAAACATTCGGATCACAGAACGACGCCACTTGTCCGGATGCGTCGTTAGCCAGATATGCTGAATGGCGCCCGGCCCGGCGATGTCTGCCAGGGTAAACGTTGCACCCGGGGCGATGCGCACCGATGGCGAGATTTTCCATCCGCGGCCAAGTCCCTCGGCATGCGGGGCGCCAGTGCCCTCCAGCGCCATGCCACCGGCACCCTTGGCGCCATTAAAATTCTCGGGAGAAATGCTGCGTGTTTGTGCAGCTGAAAGCCGCGACAAATTTCCAAGATGCGAACCAAGACCGTTGAATGAATGTTCGTTGTTCATGGTGATACTAATGAAATACGAGGACTGTAGGTGGCCCGTGCGTGAGGTCTATGTAATGTGGGTTATGCAGTTAGAAACTGCGTTGCGTCATCGAATTGGGCTTGGCTGATTGAGCCCGCATTCCGCCATATGGGTAGCAATGAATGAATGCTGACGACCGAATGCAGGGCATACCCCCTGGCCGCCAACAGTTCGGTGGCATTCTTTGATCGATCAATTAAAACCACGACGTCACGAACCTTGAGCCCGGCGCTTTCGAGCTTCTCAATTGCCTCAAACTTGCTGCCACCACTGCTGATAAGGTCATCAATTACTGCAACGGTTTCGCCGGCGGCATAGTCACCTTCAATTGCAGCCTTGGTGCCATATTCCTTTGCTTCCTTGCGCGGATAAATCAGCGGACGTTCCATCTCCAGGCTGACTGCGGTGCCGATTGGCAACGCGGCATATGGGATGCCGGCCAGGCGATCAAAGGTTAGCCCCGCGAGCAGTCGGGCGTATGACTTGGCCGCGCGCTTGAGCACGTTTGGATGGGTGACCATTACGCGTAAGTCCATATACAAGGGCGACACCGCGCCACTTTTAAGTGTAAATTGACCAAACTTGACCGCGCCAATGCGCAACAGGTCCATGGCCAGTGTGGTTTGCTCATCAACAACAACCGGGTTATTCGCCCGGGGCCCGCTTCGGATTGCGTTGATCTCGTCGCGCAAGCGCAGCGCTTCCGCATGCGGGTCTGTCGCTTGGGCAATGCTTCGGCTTACCGAGAGCAGCGCGCCCATCCCGTCCTGTCGTAACGCTGCGTTCACGGAGGAGGCTAAATCACCACCTTGAGCACCGACACCGGGAATTAGAAGCCACGCTTCCGGCGCCTGCGCACGCACCTTTCGGATCGCTTCTGGATCGGTGGCGCCAACTACCAACCCGACATTACCGTGCGTGCTCCAGTGCTGGGCTTGTCGGGCGACCCGTTCAAACAGTGCCTGACCGCCCACATCCAGCGTCTGAAATTCGTTTGACCCGGGGTTGCTTGTTTTGCACAGCACGAATGCACCGTGGTCGGCTCGATCAATAAACGGAGCAACGCTATCGCGACCCATATAAGGCGCTACCGTAATTGCGTCAACGCCGATTTCGTCAAAGGCGGCATGGGCATAGGCGACACTGGTGTCCCCTATGTCGCCGCGTTTGGCATCCAGCAGGATGAGCGTGCCGGGGGCTTCTTTGCGAATGTAATCCACGACAACCTTCAGTGCGGCAAAGCCCAACGACCCAAATTGTTCAAAGAAGGCGCTGTTTGGCTTGTACACCGCGGCAACATCATGTGTGGCATCCACGAGTGCCATGCACTCTTGCGCGGCCTCAATGGCCGTTTTGGAACGCGGATCAAGGCCGATGCACAGCAGCGAATTCTTGGCGGTTACGGATGCTTCAAGGAGTGTTTTCATGGATAACGCTACGCCTTGCCAAGAACCATCGCCAGGAGCGCCATTCGGACATACATGCCATATTCCATCTGGCGGAAATACGCGGCACGCGGGTCGGCGTCCACGTCCATGCTGATCTCGCCCACGCGCGGGAGCGGATGCATCAGCACCATCTGCTCCTTCGCCTTCGTCAGCGTCTCGGGGGTAATCACGTAGGCATCCTTCACGCTTTCATATTCCGCCATGTCGGTAAATCGTTCCTTCTGGACGCGGGTTACATATAGCACGTCCGATTCGGCCAGCACCTCATCCAGATTGGCATGCTCGGAAAATGGAAGGTTGCCCGCCAACAATTCTTCGCGCAGGTGTTCGGGAACGCGGAGCAACTCGGGTGACACGTAGCGGACCTTGACGTTGAACATCTGCAGCAGGCGTGAAAGCGAGTGAACGGTGCGCCCATATTTGAGATCACCCAGCATGGTGATGGTCAGGCCATCAATAGTGCCGATCTCCTCTTTGATCGTAAAAAGATCAAGAAGCGCTTGCGTGGGATGCTCACCCGCGCCGTCGCCGGCATTTATAAGCGGCTTGCGCAAATATTTGGCTGCGGTCGCGGCAGCGCCCGTTTCGTTGTGGCGCAGCACGATGACGTCGCTATAGCACTCCAGGGTGCGCACGGTATCCGGCAGGCTCTCGCCCTTGCTGACCGAGCTGTAACGCACCTCATTGATGGGGATCACGCTGCCACCCAGGCGCTCCATTGCCGCGGTAAATGATGATGCCGTGCGGGTGCTTGGTTCGTAGAACAAATTCGCCAGGACCTTGCCCTTCAGCAGATCAAACGTGCCCACGCGCTCAACCATCGTGCGCATTTCCTCGGCGATGGTGAAGATGTACTCCACATCCGACCGGGTAAATTGTTTAACGCTGAGGATGTGTTTTCGATAAAACCGGCCTTCGCTTTTTTCGCCTAGCGGCAAATGCGAGGGCAATTCGCTCTTGGGGGGCTTTGCCATGTTGTCAATTGTATTTGAGCAACCCGCCCAATCTCAGCCAGGTTCGGCTTTCTTTTTTTACCGATAAAATAACATTAGCTGGTAAACCTTCAACTGTGACATCAAGGAGGTGGCGGTGGTTCACCATGTGTTTGTGAGACATGCCAAACTTGGTAAGGCGATTCGCGCCGTTGCCCAGAGCCGGGTTGCCGCCCAGATGAACGGGATGGATTTGCACGGCGCCATCCGCGCGGCGTTTACGATCGGTGACGCGCCGGCCGGGTTTGCGGCCTTCACTTTTGCGATCGTGGTGGAACGACCTGTGGCCGGCGCGGGAAAGCCGGAAGTCAAGTATGATTTTTGGGTACAAATATGAACAACCATTATTACTTGAAAGGTGTGCTCACCGCCATTGTGGCCGTGGTTCTGTGCGCTTGCGCACCCAATCCTGCGTCGCCGCCTCCGACCCCGACACCAAACCTGCCCGTGGTGACATTGTCAATTGAATCAGTGGGTGATGAAACCCGATTCGACAAGCCCGAGATGATGGTGCCGGCTGGCACGCGGGTGGTGCTCGATTTTCGCAACAGCACCTCGCGCGGGGAACGTGTGATGCAGAACTGGGTGTTGGTGCAACCCGGCCAGGAGGAGGCGGTGCTAAAGGATGCGCCCAACCAGACCCTGGCGGATGACTTTATCGCCAGGGGCGATTCACGGGTGATTGCGTTCACGACGTCCGTGGTGGGCTCGCAAACCAGCGAGGTCACGTTTACCGCTCCGGCGCCTGGTCGGTATCCCTATATTTGTACGGCACCCCGGCATGGTGCGATGCGGGGTGTGCTGATTGTGCAATAGGTGATGACCAACAAAACCTACGCAAAGGTTTTCAGGTTTCGCGGGGGTGAGCTCTGTCTTGATTTTGCAAACACGATTCAGTGGCCGCGGAGCAAACGAATTGAGATGCTTGAAACCCCGGGAAGACTGGCGGAGTGGGCTGGCCTGGCCGGCATCGCTCAGACTGAAACGGCCGGTCTGACGGAGCGTGATGTGACGCGCGCGGTGCAACTTCGGGATGAAGTCATCACATTTTTTACGTTCCTGCATGGTGGACAGCCAATACCGGACAGCCTGCTGACCGCGTTCACCTCTTCGATCAACGCCGCCCGGTCGAGACAGCACCTTCGACAGCATAGTTCGGGCTTTGAGTGGCAATCCAACACCGGTGGGACACTTGACATGATCCTTGATCGGGTGGCACTGTCGATGGCACACGTGATCACTGGAGATCAGCTGGCGTGCGTGAAGGCGTGTGCGATGTGTGATTGGTTGTTTCTCGATACCAGTCGCAACCACAGCCGGCGGTGGTGCTCGATGGATAGTTGCGGGGTGCACGTGAAGATGCGCTCGTATAACGAGCGCAGGCGGGGCTAGTTTCAACCGATGTCGCCGCTCACGAACCTTATATACGTACGTGATCTGGCGTATAGGTATAAGACCCGTAAACTGGACCACGCTGCGTAACTCGGTCGCTGAGCGGTCCTGAGCGGCGCCGAAGGACGAAGCGACCCTGCTAGCGGGGTGAAGTTGTCCCCGCCTGCTAGACTGCGACCTTCCAATTCCTCCTCAGCGCCTTGCCATCGGGATAAGTCGTGGCCGAGGCACTGGCAATTTCGAATTCATATAAGACATACCGGTCAGCGACCGGGTAGGTGGCGTGCGCTACGGCAACCTGCCGTGTTTCAGCGCCGGACGTCAGCTGCGCGCGACCGGTAATGCCAAATTCTCCGCTTTCACCCGAGTTGTCGCTCACTGCACACTGAATGGCATACCGTCCATCGCGCTGCAAATCCAGCCCTTTGGGCGACGTGGGCTCCATAAACACAAACAAGCGCCCGGCCCCGATGATCGGGGTCATCGGGTGCAGACGTGGCGATCCATCCGCACGTATGGTCGCCAGATATGACACCTTCCCATGCAGCCGTGCGACGCCAAAGGTGGCCAGCTCGGGTTGTTGCGCTTCAAGCGTTTTCCAACTCATGACTATTTTTTGACCACGGCATCCAACATCGCGCGCAGATAACCGGTGGCATAGGCCCGGCCACGGTGACCCCATGGCGAGTCATTGACCAGGTGCGGAACGTGATCGTCGATGATGAATCCGTTAAACCCGACGTCGTGCAGTTTTTGCATTACATGGAGGATGTTGCTGTTGCCCTCATCGATAAAGCACTCAGTAAAGGTGTCGCCACCGCCCTGGACGTCACGCATGTGAAGATAGAACAACCGGCCCTGACCGCCAAAGTGGGCAATCGCCTCCAGCACGCCGGCACCCGCGCGCATCTCGCTCCAGCAACCATGGCAGAAGTCGAGCCCGTGCATCGGGCTGGGATGGCTGTCCATGGCGCGCTTGAAATTCTCAAAGTTGCGAAACAGGCGGGGAACCCCACCCAGGCTGGCGACGGGCGGGTCATCCGGGTGAAGCGCCATGCGCACATTAAACTCCTCGGCCACCGGAAGAATCCGCTGCATATACCAGTCGTAGTTTTCCCACATCTCGTCTTCGCTATACGCACGGTCATACGCAAGCGGTGCGTGCCGTGCCAGCTCATATTTAAACGAATTGGAGATCGCCCCGCCGCGCACCGGCGTGTCCCACCCAGTGCGCCAAACACCGGTGGCGATAAAGTGATAGCCAAAGACCGGGATGCCCGCGCGACCCATGTTGCGGATGGTCTCCTGCATGTTCGCGAGCTGGCGCTCGCGACCCTCGCCACCCATCATGATCCGGTCATAGAAACGGATGGGTACGTTCTCGATCGCGATCAACCGCAAGCCGCGCTCTTCGGCGCGTGAGCGCAGACGCAGCAAGGACTCAAACTCCAGACGCCCGGTGTCCGCCATGCCCTCGGGCAGATTGTAGAGATTCATTTGAACGTCCTGCAACCCCAGCTGGGTGGCGAACGTTAGGAACTCATCGGTCAGTTCATTCACCTGACCAATTCCAATGCGCATCGGTAATTGTTTGATGTCAATCATGGTATTTATGCTGTCTATGCTTTTACACTCCCTGCGCCCAGGCCTTGCACCACAAAGCGCTGGGCAACGAAATACAACACCATGACCGGCAGCGCAGATACCACTGCTGCGGCCATGACGAGCCCCATGCGCACGGTGTCGCCGGTGATGAGGTAGGACATGGCCACTGGTACGGTGCGCAGCGCGGGCGTGGTGATAAAGATTAAACCCAGTAAGAGTTCATTCCAGGCCCCGGTAAAGGTAAAGACCGCGCAGGCGATCAACCCCGGGGTGGCGATTGGCAACACAACGCGAAACAACGCCTCCAATCGCGTGGCGCCATCGACCATGGCCTGCTCATCCAAGTCAAACGGGATGCTGCGGAAGTAACCCATAAGCAGCCAGGTACTGAGCGGCGCGGCAAATGTCAGATACACAAAGATCAGACCGCGGTGGGTATCGGCCAGGCCAAGCTGGGCGATGATGACCGCGAGCGGGATAAACAACAGTGACGAGGGCGTGAGATACGAGAACAAGATCAGGCGCCCGGCCCAATCACGCAACAAAAACTTCATGCGTACCAGGCTGTAGGCGGCCAGGCTGCTGATAAACACTGAAATGACCGTGGTGAGCCCGGCCACGATCACGCTGTTGCGAATCGCATCGAGAAACTTCCAAGTGTCGACAAGCTGGACATAGTTTAGGGTGGTCGGGTTCACCGGGAGCAGCGATGGCAGCCGATAGATGTCGCGTACGCTCTTCAGCGAGGTGATACCCATAAAGTAAATTGGGAATAGGATGAACGCGGCAAGCAGAATCAGCAAACCATAGGCCAGGATGCGATTTGGGAGAGACAGTTTTGCGACCATAAATCAAAAGCCCAAATGAGGCGCCCGCGAGCTAGTCCTCACGCTGCAACAGGCGCACGGCAACCACCGCAAGCACGGCAAAGACCGGCAGCATGGACACCGAAACGGCGGACGCCTCGCCCAGACGCAGATTTTGCAGACCAAAGTAGGCGAGCACCGGAAAGGTCATGGTCGCATCGCTGGGCCCGCCTTGCGTGAGCAGCCAGACATTTTCGAACCCGTTGGTGGTCCAGATAGTGCTCAGCAGCACCACGACCAGGATCACATGGCGGATGCCCGGGATGGTGACATTGCGAAAGCGTTGCCAGGGCGTCGCGCCGTCCATGGCCGCGGCTTCATATAGCTCTGGGGAAATGCCCTGCATACCTGCCAGAAAGGAAATAACCCAGAACGGAAATCCGCGCCAAAACGACGCCACGATGACGCTGGGCATCGCCAACTCCCGGGTGCTGAGGAAATCCAGCTGCACGCCAAACAGACCCGTAAGGATCATGTTAAACGCGCCACCCTGGGTGGGGTCATACATAAACTTCCACAACAGGTAGGCCACAAACGCGGGCATGGCCCAGGGCAGCAGAATCAGGGCACGAAACGCAGTGCGCCCACGAATTGCCTGGTTCAGCAGCGAGGCGCACCCCAACCCAAGCACCAGTTTGAGCGATTGCAGACCAACCACCAGGGTGATCGTATTTCGAACGCTCTTCTGAAAACTCAGCTGGGCGAAGATATATTCGAAGTTCTTGAAGCCCACAAAGTTCACCACCTGTGCCCCAACGGTGCGGTCGGTGAAGCTGATGTAGACCGCAAACGCAAACGGATACACAACCAGCACCAGCAGGCACAGGAGCACGGGCGCGACCAAGGCAAGGCCAAGACGGGCGTTTCGGGCGGCAAGCGTCATAATTTTTGCATGGAACACCGGCGCACTAGTGCGCCGATGTTCCATGCCGTATGCGGAAGCGTGGTGGCCGGGCTATTTATATTTATCGTAAACCTGCTGGCAGCTTGTCTGGGCTTCCTTGATGGCGTCTTCGATACTCTTCTTGTCCACCACGACCCGTTGAACCATCTTGGGGATCAGGAAGTTGTTGTTGACCTCGGCAATGGCGATATTGTCCTTGTCGGGATAGTTTGGCGGGGTGCCGTTTAGCGAGAGATCAAGCAACCCGGCATGCAACACGCTGTCCTTGAATATCGGCGCGGTCATCTGGTTCTTGGCGACCGGGCCATAGATCGCTTTTGAATAGTAGTCGGCCATAAACTTGTCATCGGCCATAAACGCGATCAGATCCTTGGCCAATTCCTTGTTCTTGCTGCTGACAGGGATGACGCGGTAATTCAGACCGGTTGGCGCGGTCCGCAGCTTGGGGCCGCCCGGCAGCGCGCTGTATTTGCTGCCCTTGGCCAGCTCGGCATCGTTCTTCAATATATTCAAGTAAACACTACCGGGGTTGGCGATAAACACGGCCTGACCGGACTGGTAGGCGTTGTTGTCTCCCGCGCCATCCCAGGTGGTCACACCTGCAGGGAACAGGTTGGCGCCAAACGCATCGGTGACCCACTTCATATACGTGCGCGTCTCCGGGGTGTCGATCGTGCAGGTTTTGCCCGCGTCATCGGCGATCCGCCCACCAAAGGAGCGGAGCACCTCCACCTGGACGTTGGCATCACCTACATTGCTCAGGGCAAAACCCATGGCAAACAGCTTGGGCGGGGCGTTTACCTTCTTGCTCATTTCAACAAGCTCGTCCCAGGTCTTGGGGGCGTCTTTGTAACCGGCCTTGCTCAATACGTCATCGCGGCGGTTTAGCAGGTTGCCGCTTTGGCCAAAAGGCACGCCATAGATCTTTCCGCCAAAGTCCTTGGCATCGGTGGCCAGCTTGGTCGAGTCCATCCAGCCGCCATGGGCATCCCCCACCGACTTGAACAAATCGTCAAGCGGCTCAAGTCGGCTGTTCTTGCTGAGCAGCAACATCAGGTCACGACCCATATCCAGGGCATCCGGCATGTTGCCGGCCTCGATGGCCGCCGACACCTTCTGAGTGGTTTCGTTCTGATTGATCATGACCACAGTGACCGGGACGTTTTTGGCCGCGCCCCATGCCTTGACGCGATCTTCAAGCATTTTGTTGGCCTCGTCGGAGAAGATCAATCCGCCCCAGTAGGTGATGCCGCCGCCGGCGACCTGGGCCGGTGCGGGCGCCTTGGTTGGCTCGGCCGCCTTGGGCGCGGCGGTTGGCGCGGCCGCGGGCGGCGTGGCGGGTGCGGTGCACGCGGCCAGCAGCGCCAATGCGCCGATAACTTTTACGAAACGACTCTCATGGTTTTGATTGCTCATAATTTATCTCCCCTGTCTCTTTGGTTTTTTTATGCGTTGGGTGTAAGGTTTGGATTATTGTTCTGTTTTATGCTTCTGCAATTGCCCTGCCCGATCCATCATCAAACAAATACAGGCGGGATTCATCAATGCTAATGGCAATTGGCGTGCCGGGCCGGGCGCGATATGCGCTGTTTGGCGCACCAATCGTGCACATGGTTGCGCCAGGCAGCGCCTGAATAAAGGTACGGTACAACCTGGTGATCTTCATTCGCAAACAAGGAGTGTAGTCTCGCAACAAGTTGTTGTCAAGCTATCATATACGACATGATTCAAATAGCCGAAGTGTTGCCGACCACCCCGTCGCGGGTGTGGAAACTCGCCAAACAGTGCGGGGTTGATTACGTCGTGGGTGGTCTGCCGTTTAACGATCCAACCAATGGCACCGATCAGCCGTGGGATTACATGCCGCTGTTGCGAACAAAGAAGCGTTATGAAGATGCCGGCTTCAAGCTCGTGGTGATTGAGAGCCGGCCACCCCTTGAAAAAGCCAAGCGCGGGTTGCCCGGTGGCGAGGAGGAAATCGACACGGTGTGCACCCTGGTTGAGAACATGGGTCGGCTGGGCATCCCGGTATATTGCTATGAATGGATGTGCAGCATGAACTGGATGCGCACCAGCACAACCACGCCCAGTCGCGGCGGCTCGATGGTGACCAGCTATGACCACAGCGCCATGCTAAACGCGCCGCCCGTCGAGGGTGGGGCCATCAGCGAGGAGAAGCTGTGGGAGACGCTGACGCACTTTCTGCAGCGGGTGCTGCCGGTCGCCGAAAAGGCCGGGGTGAAGCTCTCCATGCACCCGGATGACCCGCCGCTCTCGCCCATCCGCGGCGTGGGTCGGATCATGCGCAGCGTGGAGAACTACCAGCGCTTGCTGGATCTGGCGCCCAGCGCATACAACTCGATCACGCTGTGCCAGGGGAACTTCACGCTGATGACCGACGACCTGCCCGCCGTCATTCGCAAATTTGGCGCGCAGAAGGCGATCAGCTTTGTCCACTTTCGGGATGTGCGCGGCACGGCGGAAAAGTTTGAGGAGACGTGGCATGATGACGGCAAGACGGACATGTTGGCGTGTATGAAAGCCTACAAAGATATTGGCTTTGAGGGCGTGCTCCGCCCCGATCACGTGCCCACCGTGGAAGGCGACAGCAACGACAACGCCGGATATTCGGCATTTGGGCGGTTGTATGCGATAGGATACATTCGCGGCCTGCGCCAGGCGGTGTATGCATGAGGATCGCCATAACGGGCGGGCGCGGGCGGATTGGCCACGTGACCGCCGCGCTCGCGGTGGCTCAGGGGCACACCGTGGTGAACATCGACCAGACCCCGGTGCCCGTGGACGCGGCCGAAGACGCAATCACGCACGTGCAGGCGAACACCACAAACTATGACGATTTCGAGCGCGCCCTGTGGGGTTGCCAGGCGCTGATCCATCTGGGGGCGATCATTTCGCCCTTTGGCTACCCCGATCACGTGGTGCACAACAACAACGTGACCGGCAGCTATAACGCGCTTAGCGCGGCGGCGCGGCTCAATATCATGCGGGTTTGCCTGGCCAGCAGCGTAAACGCCACCGGCCTGGCCTTTAGCCGCAAGCCACATTTTGACTTCTTCCCGCTAAACGAAACGCACAGAACCTATAACGAGGATCCGTACAGCCTGAGCAAATGGATTTGCGAACAGCAGGCGGATTCGTTTGCCCGCCGATATGAACGCATGACCATCAGCACGCTGCGCTTTCACATGGTGGTGCCCGATGCCGCCACCGCCCGGGCGCGCGCGACGCAGATGGGCGATATGAGCGTGCGCCAGCTGTGGGGCTATACCGAGATCAACGCGGCTGCCCGCTCGTGTCTGCAATCTGTGACGGCCAGCTTTCGCGGCCATGAGGCTTTCTACATCATCGGGCCCGACAGTATTTCCCAAACGCCCTCGGTTGAGCTTGCCGCCAAACACTGGCCCGACGTTCCCGTCACCGGCGACCTCAGCGGTCACAAGAGCTTCTTTGATTCATCCAAGGCCGAACGCTTGCTTGGCTGGAAACACGATCTGCCATGAAAAAAAACACCAAACCAACGACTAAACAAACACCCGCACCCGAAGACCACATCTCCACCGGATCGCGGCCAAGCGACCTCAAGATCACCGACATGCGCATCGCCACGGTTGGGTGGGATAACTGGCGCTTCCCAATCATCCGGCTTGAGACCAATCAGGGATTGGTGGGCTACGGCGAAGTCCGCGATGGCGCAAGCGGTGTGTACGCGCTTGCGCTGAAGCGGCAGCTCATCGGTGAGAACCCGTGCAACGTGGACAAGCTGTTTAAGAAGATCAAGCAGTTTGGTCACCACGGGCGTCAGGCCGGCGGCGTGTGCGGGGTGGAAATGGCGCTGATGGATTTGGCGGGCAAGGCCTATGGCGTGCCGGCCTACGCGCTTGCGGGCGGCAAGTTTCGCGATTCGATTCGAATGTATTGCGACACGCCAAACGAGCCCACCGGCAAGGCCATGGGCAAGAAGCTCAAGGGGCGGATGAAGAAGGGCTTCACCATGCTGAAGATGGACGTTGGGATTCAGCCCCTGATCGGGGTCAAGAACGCGCTGAGCTGGCCCGCGGGAATGCTAAAGACAAACGACGGCACCCGTCTCGATCGGATGCTGAACATCCACGGGATCAAGCACCCGTTTACCCATGTCCGGCTGACCCAAAAGGGCATTGACCTGATCTGCGAATATGTGGCGGATGTGCGCGCGGAGGTGGGCGACGAGGTGCCGATCGCGGCCGATCACTTTGGCCATATTGGGATCGATGAGTGCATGCGGTTGGGTCAGGCCCTGGAGTCATACAACCTGGCGTGGCTGGAAGACCTGGTGCCGTGGGAATACACCGACCAGTGGGTGCAGCTTGAGCGTGCGCTGCAGACCCCGGTGTGCACCGGCGAAGACATATTCCTGAAAGAGGGCTTTATGCCGCTGCTGGAACAGCGCGCGGTAAACATCATTCACCCGGATATCGCATCGAGCGGCGGGATATTGGAGACCAAGAAGATCGGCGACCTGGCCGAGGGCTATGGGGTGAGCATGGCCATCCACATGGCCGGGACGCCGATAAGCACGATGGCAGCGGTGCACTGCGCGGCGGCCACCGAGAACTTCATCGCCTTGGAGCATCACTTTACCGAGGTGCCGTTCTGGAGTGACTTTATCAGCATCCGCGGGCGCAGCGGGCCGGTGATCCAGGACGGATACATCGCGGTCCCGGAGTCGCCGGGGCTTGGCTTCGAGATCAACGAAGATGTGATGCGCGAGCACTTGGTACCGGCGGAGCCGGGCTTCTTTGACCCGACCACGCAGTGGGACACCGTCCGGAGCTGGGACCGACTGTGGTCGTGAGACCATAGCATCACCCCGTCATGCCTCCGACCGGTTTGCCACATACACCCCGGCCAGAATGAGCGCCGCGCCCGCGACAAAGCCGGTGTTGATGTGCTCGCCCAGCAGCAGCGCGCCCAGAGCCACGCCGATGATCGGCGAGGTGTAGCTGATCAGCGACGACCGCGTGCTGCCCCATGACCGCAACAGCGAGAAATACAGCAGATTGGCCGCCGCCGAGGATAGCGCACCCAGCCACAACAGCGCCGCCCAGGTGGCCGGCGCGGTCGGTAGGTTGATCGGCTCGCTCACCGCAGCGGCGATCCACATCGTGCCCCCGGCCAGCCCGGCAAGCGCGGTGCTCTGCACAATGATTGGCTCGTCACGCAACAGCTTGCGCGAGGCAATCGGCGCCAGCGCATAACAAATCGCCGTACCAATCTGCGCGAGCACGCCCAGCGGCTCGTTTGAACCCAGCGCCAGATCAGTTGCGCTGGCCAGCACAATCACCAGCATGCCGGCGAAGCCCACCACCGTGCCCAGCGTCTTGGCGCGCGTGGCCTTCTCATCGTTAAAGACCAGGGTGGCGAACACCACCGTGAACAGCGGCGAGGTGGAACTGAGCACGTTGCCGACCGTGGTGTCGATGCGGCTGCCCGCCCAGGAACTGAGAAACACCGGCACCGAGGAATACACGATGCTCAGCAAAAAAAATCGCAGCCAGGTGTTCGCGCTGCGCGGGAAGCTGAGCCCGCGCGCGGCCATCACCACCAGCATGATGAGCAGCGCCAGCGTGAACCTGGCGGCGACCAGCGTCGACGGGCCCAGCTCCACCCGGCCGTATTTTTGCCAGAAGAACGATGCCCCCCAGATGATCGAGAGCAGGATAAACGAGAGCCAGTTTTTCGCCTCGCTGGCCGGCGGGTTGGGCATGTGCGCGAGTATAGTGCGCTAACTCCAATCCACCACCACGCCCAGCCAGTCGTCAGTGCCGCGGACCATGGTCTCGAACATGGCTTGCGTCTGACCAACCGGCACCACGTGGGTGATCAGGCCATCCACCTGCAGCCGTTCTTCGGCCATCAGGCGCAAACACGCACGCCGGTTGCGCGCGCGCGTCCACGGCCAGTAGGGATGTGCCTCATCCAGGCGCGTCTCATAGATGCCCGTGATCGTGATTTCGCGTCGCAGCAGGTCCTCCTGCAACCCAATGGTCGCCGTACCCGGCGCGCTTCCCGTGAGCACTACCCGGCCGCGATCCGCACACGCCGCGAGTAACTGTTGCAAAATACTGGCGGCCGGCGTGCAGTGAAAGATCGCCTCGGCGCCCGCGCCCGCGGTGATCGCACGGATGCGCGCCACCGCGTCTTCACGCGCGGCATTGATGAGGTGGGTGGCCCCGCTCAGCCGCGCCCGCTCCAACCGCATGTCTGACAGGTCAACCGCGATCAACGGATGCGCGCCGGACAGCCGCGCGAGTTGCAGCGTTAGTTGCCCGACCATGCCCATGCCAAACACGGCCACAGACTGATCGATCTGCAATTGGGCGCGGCGCACCCCGTGCAGCGCCACATCCCCCAGAATCGCAAAACCGGCCGCGTCATCCCCAACCTCGTCCGGCACATGGTAAATGTGACCACCGGGTTGAGCGGGATCCACCAACCAGTGGCTGGCATGATGCCCGCCCGTGAGCACGCGGTCACCCGGCGCAAAGCCGGTCGCGCCCGCGCCCAGCTGTATGACGCGCCCGACGGCCATATACCCGATCGGGTAGCCGCGCGCCGGGTCCGCCTGCACAATGCCATAGGCCTGTGGTCCGCCGCGAATGAAGTTCAGCTCCGAGCCGGCGCTCACCTGGCTGCGCGTGACCGCCACCAAAATCTGCCGGTCCACCGGCCGTGGCACTTCAAAGTTCTCAATCTCGATGCGCGCGTTTGGATGAAACAGCAGGCGCCTGCCGATCACAAATAGGCCTCGTGCAGCACACCCTTGAGATCTGCTTCGAACTCAAGCTCCACGATCGGCGGCCGTGCATAGTGCCAGTGCACGCCCATCCCGGCGCGCGCACCCAACACATCCAGCACTTCGTGTTCGAGAATCGCGTCGAGCGGTCGCACCGTATACAGGTTCACGTGTGTCACGTCCTCAATCGACACGCCCAACCCGGGCAGCCGCGAACTGATGGCCCGCATCACCCAGCGCGTCTTCTCACGCATCCCATCCACGGAACTATCACCCAGCCGCACGATCCCTTCGCGGCCCTCGCCTGCCAGCTCGCCGCTGCCGCTGGAGACAAAGGTCCTGCGCCCGGTTGGCGCGCCCGGCACGATATAGCTAAAGCCAAAGATGCCCGGCTCGGTCGGTTTCGCGGCCGCCACCTCGGGCGCGACGTTTGTGCGGGTCATCGTGCCCAGACCGTTTTGGCGCAGGTTGTATGTGTCAAGCAGCGCGATATATGTGGCGTTTAGTGCGGCAAAGCCGGCAAACGAGAGCGCCTCGCGAATGCGCAGTTCCGCACCACACAGCGCGGCCATCGGGCGGCCCAGCCCCGCGAGATAACTCTGGATGAATTCCAGCCCGCGTGCCAGCGGCTGCGCGGTTGCAAACACCGCATGAGCCACGGCGTGACCCGGACCTGGCACCACGTCGTTGCAGTAGGTGCCATGCCCCGCCACATATCGGTAGTTGCCTTCATTGCGTTCGATAAAGTTTGGTGTCATATTGAGTTCTCCAATCATTGTTCAGCTACTTTGTTATACCTTCAAATTGCCCGCGGCCGGGTCACGGGCGCCGCGCCGCGGCGGCGGATAAACACCGCCAGCAGACACGCCGCCAGCGCCGAAAGCCCGGCGCTGATGGAGAAGTAGGTGGAGAATCCAAAGGCCACCACCAGCGCGCCTCCAATCGCGGCCGCGCTGGCCCAACCCAGGCCCTGACCCACCGTTTGCACAGCCGAGATGATCGTGCGCCACCGCACCTGCACCAGCTGTTGGCTGAGGATGCTGCGGGCGGCACCCGACACGGCCGCGAGCAGCAGCACGCCCACGTATGCCGTGCTGGCCGCGGTCACGTTTTGCAGCGTGGCCAGCACCAACAGCACGAGGGAGCTGCCCAATGTGGTGATGAAAATTACCCGCGACGCGCCCAGCCGGCGCAGCAACATCGGCGCGCTAAATGCGCTCAGGATCGACATGAACTGTGCCAGGCCAAACACCCGGCCGATGTCTGCGGTCGACATTAGCAGTTGCTTGTCGAGATATACATTGAAAAACGCGCGCACCGAGCCTTCGCTGGAGGTGAGCAGAAACATCAGCACGCCCCAGAATACGAGCAAGCGCAGCGGCCGCGATTCGGCCGGGTCCGATACCAGCTCCTGGGGCCGGGAGGAACGCGACAATCGGCTGAGGATGAGCGAGCAGGTGAAGTGGCAAATCGGCACTAGGATCAGCGCCAGTCGATACGGCTCGGCCGCCGCCGCGCCGGCTCCGGTGAGCGTGGTCAGCATGGCCGGCAACGCGCCCGCCACTAAGCTGCCCACAAAACCCATGATCGCCATCAGCGCCACCTGGGTTGAAAAAACGTGATTAAGCGCCTCCCGGGGGGCCTCGGCCACGAGGTAGGGCGTGGAGTTGGCGCCTCCAAACGCGCCACCCGTCCAATACACCATCCACCCAAGTGCGATGCACGCGGTCCACCAGGCCGGCGGAAGGAACTCGGCGCACAGGATGATTGAAAAACCCAATCCGTGCAGACTGTGCCACAACATCAGGGCCTGGCGGCTGCCTAGACGTCGCCCCAGCGCCCCGGCGGGCAGCGCCATCGCCGCCCACACCAATTGACCACCCCCGATCAATGTACCGATAAACTGCGCGTCATACCCCAGGCGCAGCAAATACAGGTTAAACAGCACCGCCTGAATGCCGAAATATCCGAAACCACTCACTGCAAAAACAGTCATGATCAACCAGGTGTTTCGGCCAAATGTGCGTAGCATCGTCAAAGAGCGAACGTTTAACCGCTCCCTCCCATTATCAAGCGGTTGTGGCGAGACCCGCTGGCGCTGAAATTGGGTAAGATAACCCCATGCCATTAACTTTTGATTTCCCGCTTGACAAACTGCAAACCTATCAGGGCATCAATCCGCGCCCGGCCGATTTTGATGCGTATTGGGACGCCGGTCTGGCCGAGATGCGCGCGCTGGATGCCCGGGTGGAGCTTTCGCCGGCGGATTTCAAGGCGCCCGGTGTCGATTGCAGGCACCTGTATTTCACCGGTGTGGGTGGCGCACGAATTCATGCCAAGCTGCTCAGACCGGCCCATCGCCCCGCGCCCGGCCCGGCGCTCGTCATGCTGCACGGCTACCATGCTGACTCGGGTGATTGGTATGAAAAGCTCGGCTATGTGGCGCAGGGCTTCACCGTGGTCGCGCTGGATTGTCGCGGTCAGGCGGGTCTGTCACAAGACGTTGGCGGCACCCACGGCAACACCGTGCGCGGCCACATCATCCGCGGGCTGAATGATGCGATTCACGGTGCACCGCAAAAGCTGCTGTTCCGGCAGATCTATCTGGATGCGGCGCAACTCGCCGGCATTGTGCTGGCCATGCCCGATGTGGACCCGGCGCGCGTCGGCGTAACCGGCATGAGCCAGGGCGGCGGGCTGACGGTTGCCTGCGCGGCGCTGGAACCACGCATCCGTCGGGCCGCGCCCGTCTTCCCCTTCCTCAGCGACTATCTGCGGGTATGGCAGATGGATCAGGCCAAGGATGCCTATGAGGAACTGAAGGATTTCTTCCGCCGACACGATCCGCGCCACGCGCACGAGGACGCCGTATTTATGAACTTGGGTTACATCGATGTGCAGCATCTGGCCCCGCGCATCCGGGCGGAGGTGCTGTGGACGATCGCGCTCATGGACACGGTGTGCCCGCCGTCCACCCAATACGCCGCCTATAACAAGGTCACGTCCACCAAGCGCATGCTCACGTATCCGGATTTCGGTCATGAACCCGGCCTACCCGGCATGCGCGATGATATCTTTCAGTTTATGCTGAGCATGTGAGGGCTGCACCCGCCCAGCTCCCTCTCCGTTGGGAGAGGGCTGGGGTGAGGGCCCCTCCCGCCGTTCTCACCCTGCGTGAACTCAAAGGTCCATCACCGCCTGCCTGGACATTGCCCTGCCGATCACACGCCGCCTTTATGTTGCGGGCAATCGCTTCAAACCCACTTCCAATCGCATCGCGTGCGAGGTCGGCCCCCTCTCCGTTGGGAGAGGGCCGGTGTGAGGGCTGGTGTGGGGGCCGTGGAGAGGGCTGGTGTGGGTGCTGGCCCCCTCTCCTTTGGGAGAGGGCTGGGGTGAGGGCCGGGGAGGTGGCGTGAAGGTGAGTGTGGTCTTGGCGAATCTCAAGCAGTCGGAATGAAGAACCTTCTTCAAAATATGAAGTCACGGCTTTTGGGTATTTGATGTCTCGCCGCCCTGCTCGCCAATCACGCCTCGCAGATGGCGGTAGGCTTGCCCTAAGCTGGCAAACAACCACAGGGGCATTGGGCCGTACAACGAGAGAAGGGTTTCAGCAGGCAGATGCGGAAAGACGCTGCCATGAAAAGAATCGTAATCTAGGTAATAGAATTCGGGGCGCTTCTTCATACGTAAGCGCGCACGTTGATGGCCCAGCCATTCAATGCTCAATTCAAGTTGTGGGTGTGTCTTCCAGCGTTCATCATTGGGTAAACCCACCGAGATAGCAGGCGGTTTAACCCAGCCCTGCCGCACATCGAACACATAACCCACCGTGCGTCTTGCCCCCAATGCCGTGCAGAGCCACGAAGGCTTCGCCCCATAAACGGCTAACGACCTATTTGCTGGCGTTGCTTCCACCAGTCGGCTCACATCGGATTCGGGCCAGTGCACACCTGCGCCATACCAACTGCGCGTTAATGCGGCGTAATCCACAACGAATGAGTCCTTGGGCGCGGCGGCAATATTAAGGCCATCAATATCATCCTGAGGTAAATCAAAAACACTGTGAACACGCTCCACGATTGCATCGAAGGCCGGGCCATTTGCAACACGGCCTGAAACACGCTGCAACCCAGCCAGCGTTCCACCCACCGATCCATCTGGATTAATGACGTAATGATTTTCGCCCGCTAAATCCGATTGCACATCGGCCAAGATCGGCAGACCATGTTTCATCATCAACTGCCGCCAATGCTCGCGCTCGGCGTTGGCTCCAACACGGGTGAGCAAAATGGCGTAGTTGCACTGATCAAAGATCACCTCTTGTTCTGCGGTGGGCAAGCCACCTACATCCACAAGCGTAGGCATGGTGCGTGCGGCCAGATCGCGGCAGGTCACATCAACCCAACGTTGGTTCCATTGCCCTTTGAAGCGCAACCCGTAACGCGCATCCGGGGTGATCTCGTGCGTCCAATGGCCTTCGCCATCCGGTGCAGCACGCAAGGCATAGAACGATGGCAAAACCAGCCGCTCTAGTGCGCGCGTGAGGCCGTAAAATAAGATGGACTTTCCAGAGTTGGGTGGCCCGCCAATCAAGATCGCAGGAAGTAGGTTCATGGTTCTCCGATGCATATGCACGGGAGTAGTTCGTAGTAGTGTCATCATATAACCTGTCTCATAGCCTGCCTAACGCCGCGCAATGTGCGCTTATTGCTACGCTCGGTGGCAAGGCGCAAAATTTCACCTTCCCGCTGGATTGTTTGCTCAATCAAGGTTTGCCCATCACGCGTGCGTTTGCGTTGCACCTGGCCCCCACCGATCTTCGGGTGAGCCGTGCGCTGAATCAGCTCCGCACCGATTTTGGAAAGCACGCTGGCTATCGTCAGGCGACCCAACAAATTCATTTTGATTCGGTTGTGATCCGCGACAATCCACCGGACTCGTTGATCGCGCTGCACAGTGCGATGGCGGGCCACGCCATTGGCGACATTGATCATCCCGCTGCGTCGGATGCTATTTGGATGACGACGCATCATCTGATTCGCGCCTTGCAAGATGCCGGATACACCGTCTTGTTGTGCGTCACCGGTGGGCCCCGCTTGATTAGCTTGCAGGCGATTTCGGTTGCCTCGTTGTTGTTTCGGCGGCGGGATCGCTGTTATCACTTGTTTACCCCACCGAACGTGCGTGCAGAGGCGGGCGAGGGGGCCATCCTGCATGTGCCTGCCGAATCTGGCATAAAGCTGATTGACGTGCCGTTGTTGCCGATGGGCATGATCTCGCCGGGGTTGCAAAGCGCGGCGCAGGCCACACCCCAGGATATCGTGGGGGCGGGCCGCCAATGGATAGATGCTGAAGAGATGGCGCGCTGTAAAGAGGTCTTGCAGCAGTTGACCCCGCGTGAGCGTGAGGTGGTGCGGTTGTTCGCTGCGGGTGGGCAAACGGTGGCCGCCGTTGCCGCTCAGATGAGCTTGAGCCATAAAACAGTGAATCAATACAAGACCAAAGTGTTTGAGATTTGCCGTGTGGTTTGGAAGTTGCCAAACGACTATAGAGTGACACATCCCTTTTTGCGCGAGAAGTTTGGGGGATTGGTGGACACCTCATCGTTGTGGTGACGACACCACCGATTTATTTGGGACATACCTTGCGCGCAAATACAACTTGGCGCATCAGAGGTTCGAGACTGTTTTTGGGGAGGACTGTCTGTAGTCGGGCTTGAAATCCGACGGTATTATTAACAGCAGACCTGCACAATCTGCAAATAGGAAGGAGCAACATATGTATTTAGTCGCAGCCGACACCAGCGGCATTCAGACCTACATTTTTGGGAGCAACCGCTTGCGCGAAAATATCGGCGCATCACACTTGGTTAAGCAAGCTACTGGGGCGTGGGCGCTGAACGCGGTAAAAGCAGCCGCAAAACTTCAGGTTGGTCCAGATGAAAATAATCTGGCGAAGCAACTGCCTATCGAAAAGGGTGCGGCTGCTGAAGTGATCTACAGTGGGGGCGGCAACGTCGTCGTCCTTTTTAAAGATGAGGACACCGCCAAAGCCTACATGCGGACGCTGTCTCAGCAGGTGTTATGCGAAGCTCCGGGTCTCTCTCTCTTGCTGGCGCTTTCAGATGAGTTCGATTGGAAGCTGGATATGTTGACCCATGTGCAGCAAAGCACGTTTGAAAAACTTAGTCTACTCAAGCGCAATCGTCAACATTCCACGCCGCCGCTAAGCCTGGGCGTAACGCTGCCGTGTCAATCTACCGGGTTGCCCGCTGTTGCCTACGCCGGTTCGGACGCAGACCCTGCAAACCAATACCCTGTCTCGGCTGATGTGTTGGCCAAGCACGATGCGCTTAATGATGCAAACAAGGCCTTGCGCCAGGAGCTTGAAGATGCAATGGGTGACGCGAGTAGGTACTACGCCTTTCCCTACGATCTGGATAACCTGGGGCGCGAGGCAGGTGACAACAGTTTTATTGCCGTCATACATGCCGATGGCAATGGCATTGGTAAACGGGTGTTGCAGTTGGCAGAAAAGTTTGATACACCCGACAAGAACCGCGCGTATGTGGATAAAATGCGCGAATTCTCGAAGCGCATGAACGATTGCGCAGGCAAAGCATTGCAAGCTACGCTGCATACGCTGGTCGAGCGAGTGGTGCAGGCAGACCTGCCAGGTGAAAGTGACCGCTATGAAAAACTCGTCCATCTCAATTCAAAGGGCGATAAATTGGCGACAGTTACGCTCAAACAAGTAGATCGAGCCTTGTATCCCAATGTTTCTCAAAACTACTTTTTACCCTTTCGCCCCATTGTGTTTGGGGGAGACGACGTCACCTTTGTGTGCGATGGACGACTGGGTGTTTCACTTGCCATCGAATATCTCAATCAATTTGAAGCGTGCGCCAAGGTCCCGCAGATTGGGCTGCTGGATTGGGATGCGCTGACAAAACAGTTTGTTGTAAAGGGTGCCACGGCTGCGGCGGGAATCGCCATCGTAAAAACGCACTATCCATTTGCGCGTGCCTACGGGTTGGCCGAGGATTTGTGCGACGATGCCAAGAAACTGCGCACTCACTTTCGCGACAAATCAGAAAATTGGGAAGGCAGCACGCTGGATTGGCACTATGCCTTGAGTGGCTTATTTGGGGGCATTGGTGAAATTCGAGACCGAGAATACACCGTGCCTGCTGGGTCTTTGACGCTACGGCCTGTGGCGCTGAGCGACAACGTGCCGGATGCGCGGCGAACGTGGTCGGTGGTTGAAAAAGGCCTGACCGCGTTTCAGTCAGATTGGATAAATCAGCGCAACAAATCGAAGGCGCTGCGAGATGCGCTGCGCGGTGGCCCAGACGCAATCAAAACTTTCTGCGAGAAGTATCTGCGCGACAAGGCATCTAGCCGACAGTTGCCCGATGTGGGTGGCTTGCCCAATTCATTGTCTTGGCGAGAAAGCGGGTGGACGACCGCTCGGCATGATCCCGACTGCGAGAAACATTACAGCGGTTATTTTGATGCGCTAGAGCTAATGGATTTGTATATCCCGATTCATGCTGCATCGAATCCATCTTCCCAACCCAAACCGCAAACACAAGCACAGGAGGCCAAAACTTATGCCCAGTAGCTTTCAACTACAAATTACGTTACTCAGCGATGCCACATTTGGGCGAGGCGATGGCGTGGCCGGATTAATAGACGAAGAAGTGGACTATGACGAGGCCAGTGGTCTGCCCTTTATTCGTGGCCGCGTGCTCAAAGGCTTGTTGACCGAGGAATGCGCCAATGTGCTGTATGGGTTGAATGACAGCCACTGTGCGGTCTTTGCACCTGCGGCGGCGGTGTTGTTTGGCAACCCCGGCAGCAAGTCCAAGCAATCCCTGTTAAACATTGGCGATGCCGAGTTACCTGCTGAGTTGAGCGAGGCAGTAACTGCAAGCATTCGCGCCAATGTGCTTAGCCCGGCCTCCGTGCTGGATTCGCTGACGGCGCTACGCCGCCAGACAGCGGTGAATGAAGAGACCGGTGCGCCGGAAGAAGGCTCGCTGCGCACTATGCGGGTGGTGCTGCGTGGCACGGTGTTCACCGCGCCATTGGGAGTGAGCAGTGGCGATTTGACCGACCCACAACAGGCACTGTTGGCTGCGTGTTTGTTGGCCCTGCGGCGCGGCGGGACGGGGCGCAACCGAGGGCGCGGGCGTTTGCGGGTGCGCTTAATGCGACTGGAAAACGGCATGCCTAAAGATATGACAGACGACTTTTTCGGATTATTCAAGAGGTTGATGGGGGTGACGGCATGAGCAAGGTTCTCACGTATCGCATCGAATTGTTGCAACCGGTGCTGGTGTCGGCGTTGGACGGCGACCCAAACAGCGCGGTGGCATTCAATTTTTTGCCGGGCAGTGTGTTGCGCGGGGCGCTGCTGCACCGTTACTGCCAGAAACACAAAATTGATCAGAATGGCTTGTTGGCTGGGGCGAGCGCCAAAGACATCAAACCTTTGTTTTTTGACGGCAGCACGCGCTTTCTAAATGCCTATTTGGTTGTAACGCACTCAGAGACAAAAGAGCTGCGGCGCAGCTTGCCCGTGCCGCTGAGTTGGCACCAAACCAAAGAAGCGCGCCGCCAAGAAGGCAAGCCAAAGATCACCCACGATCTGGCCTTGATGGATGCGAAGACGCGCAATGACCCCAACGCGCAGTGGAAAGGGGTGCGCGGCAACTTCTATGTGTGCGCTGCGGGGCAGCAGATAAGCCAGCACACGTCTCAACGCAGCATCAAGATTCACACGCAACGCAGCCGCCCACATGGCCGCGCCATGCCACAAGATGGCGCGGTGTATCGCTATGATGCGTTGGCAAAAGGGCAGGCTTTTGCAGGGGTAGTGCTCTGTGATGATGACAGCGCAGCAGAAAAAATCGCCAGCCTGCTAAATGGCGAGTATGCGCTGGGTGGTTCGCGCAGCGCGGGGTATGGGCGGGTGAGGTTCAGCTTCTCTGCCGAGAGTGACATCCATGATGCGCAAGCCTGGGATGAAGTCGCTACCGCCATTGTGAAGGGCAGCAAAGCATCTGCACAAAAAACCTTGCCGCAAAGCACGCAATCCAAAAAGCTATTAATCACGCTGTTGAGCGATGTGGTTTTGCGAGATAGCGCATTGGGTGTGAGCACACCCGCCCTGGAAGCTATGCAAGTGGCACTACGCAAAGCGTTGAATTGCAATGACCTAAAGATCGCCGATGCCTTTGCCAATGTCAGTATATTGGGTGGGTTTAACCAAACCTGGGGCTTGCCTGTGCCACAGATTCAAGTGCTGAGCATGGGCACGGTGCTGGTGTGTGATGTGCCAAATGTGCCATCGGATGCACCCGCTGCCGAACACATCCAACTGTTAGAACGGGCTGGCCTGGGCGAGCGTCGAGCTGAGGGGTTTGGCCGGGTGGCGGTAAACGACTGGTTGGGTGAAGCGCTCACGGTCATTCCTGAACCAAAGGTGAAAGTTGAGCTCAACGGCTTGCCCAAAATAGAAGATGCTGCGGCGCTGGCGATGGCCGAGCGCATGCGCGACCGTTTGGTGCGCATGCAATTGAATGAACAGATTGGGGCGGCTGTGAACCAATTGTTTGATGCTGGCTTCAAGCCTGGACGATTAAAACCTTCGCAGTTGCAACGCCTGCGCGCCATCACCCGCGATGCGCTGATGCAGCCTGCGTTTGAAATAGATCGAATCAGCAACTACATGACGGACATTAAGAATAAAAAAGCGGGCAAGCAATTTGCGCAGGCTCATTTGGATGGCAAGCAGTTGTCTGAATGGGTAATGGATCTGGTTGCAGCGGCGGGTGAGGACGGCTGGTACGGGCGGTTGGGGCTAAGCGATGGATTCAATAGCCAAATTGGTGCGTTGTTGGTGAAGCCGACTTCGGCGTTGCGGGTGGAATTTACGCTGCGCTATTTAAAGGCGGCGTTATCTCGCGCAGCCAAAGAGTGCCAGAAGGAGAGCGCGTGATGGTTGAACAACGTGAAGACAAGACATCTGGCGAGCCATTCTGGTCTGGGGCGCGTTCGCGCAAAATTTTGGCACGCTGGGTGGTTGAAGGGGATTTGGAGTTGCAAACCCCCGCCCATTTTGGAAATGGCGATGCTGCCGACATGACCGATATGCCCTTGTTGAAAGCACCCGATGACGACAAGACGCCGTTGCTGACAGGAGCCAGCATCGCTGGCGCGTTACGCGCTTATTTGCGCAGCCACCAGTTGGGCTACCGCGTAAAGGTAGACAAGCAAACGAAAGAGCGCGAAAGTGCGGCGGTAAGTTTGTTTGGCGGGGCCAAAGGCGATGACGAAGGGCTGCAAAGCCCACTGATTGTGGAGGATGCGTATGGCACGCTCGGCAAAATTGAAACCCGAAATGGAGTAAAGCTGAATGCGCGCAGCCGCACGGCGCAAGACAACGCGCTGTTTAACCTGGAGGCTTGGCAGGCGGGCACAACTTTCCCCCTGCGTTTTGAGTTGCTGGTTCGTGAAGGTGACGACGCGGCGGCTTTGTTGAGCGCATTGGCGACAGCGTTACAAGGCTTCGTCAATGGCGGCATCACTCTCGGCGCGCGCAAATCTCGCGGGTTTGGGCGGGTGGCAGTGTCGGCGTGGCGGGTGAAGCAATTTGACCTAAAGACACCCGAAGGGTTGGTGGCTTGGCTGGCGCACGGCGCAGCAACACTGAGCAGCAAACTTGTTGGAGATCTGGGCGAAGCGCTGAACAAGGCCGCCATTTTGCCGGACGAGAAGCGTAATCTGTTTGAGCTGAAAGCCAAATTCTGGTTGGATGGCTCGCTGCTGGTGCGTTCTGGCGGTGGCCGAGATGATGTTGAGCCAGACATGGTGCAGGTGGCCTCAAACGGCATACCCATTTTGCCGGGTACCAGCCTGGCCGGAGCCTTGCGCGCCCGCGCGAGCAAGATTGTGAATACGCTGGCGAGTGAACGCGGGCGGGCAGACGAACTTATAGATGGTCTGTTCGGGCGCGACATGCACCGGGCCGTCAGCGCAGGCGCATACCGACCCCAGCCCACTGCCAGCCGCGTTTGGGTGGAGGAACATAAGGTACATCTGCAACCGGGTGTTGCTGGCGGTGGCCGGTTTGATCTGGTGCAATCGCGCGTGGCGATTGATCGCTTTACCGGTGGTGCGCTGGACACGGCATTGTTTACCGAGCAGCCCGTCTTTGGTGGCGACCAAACCGAGGTATCTGTGTTCGTAAAACTGATTAACCCGACAGAAGGCGAAGTCGGTTTGTTGTTGCTGTTGCTAAAAGATTTGTGGACAGGCGATTTGCCGCTGGGCGGCGAGATCAGCGTGGGGCGTGGGCGGCTCAAGGGCAAGGAAGCAACATTGCTCTGGAAGGCGAAGGGCGTTGATTGCACAATTTTGGCTCAGGGTGATGCGCTACAACCCATAAACGCAGCACGTGCAACTCAATTGAATAATTTTGTGAAGGCGCTGAAGGTGCAATTGATGGAGGTAACAGCGTGAGCAAAAGGGCACTAAAAAACTGTACGACCAATGTGCAGTCTATTTCGGTAGCAATGTTGGATACAACCAAACAGTTGAAGGCGTGGCTAGAGGAACAAGCCCTAAGATTCGGCTGCACTACCTTGCTGGCACATGCTGAAGATGGCGTGACTTGGGGCAGATTTGAAACAACCCCAGGTAATGCCACACTCATGACCGGATATGAAGCCGAAGCCAGTGAAAAGAGCCCAGTATTCTTCAGCGCGGCTCTAAATCCAGTCACCTTGTGGCAAGCGCGTTTGTTTGGCGGTAACGCTGAGGTGCTGTTGTGGCGTGAACAAGGTATACCAGACGCGACATGGCATGCACGGGTTATTTGTGACGAGGCCGCTGGCGAGGCACAGTTTGTGCAATGTTTTGATGAAGACCAGTTGCTGCTGGGCAGCGAAGGCGCGCCGGTGGGCGCGACTGGATTTACGCGCATGCGCGAAGGCAGCGCAGAACTGGTGCATGTGTTGCCCATTGCTGTGCAAAAAGCAGACCGCCAACACCGCGCGCATCTGGTGGTGCGCCAATATCTGGCAAAGGGCGAAACGTTGGCGCGGGTGGCGGCGGCGCGGGTGGTGAGTGTGACATTCAAAGGAGATAACTAACATGAGCTTAACAAGGCAGGTTCGTGCGACCAACATGAGTTTCAAGGCAGCAAGCGCCCCGTATAACTTTGTGCCTCTACCCGAAAAGCCTATTGCCGCAGAGCCGCCACCAGATCACGACAGTTACGTGCTTGAACGGCACACGGGTTACTTTGAGGTTAAGCTGACGACGCTAAGCCCGCTCTATATTCGTGCCGGTTTGTCAACAAGCAAAGAGAGTGGTAAGTCTGAATATGAATTGGCACAAGAGCAGCAAAATGCTGACTCGAGAGATGTGCCATTTCGCAACCTGATGAAGAATACAGCGATCTTCTTTTCTACGCGACCTGATAGCTTGCCCGTAATTCCTGGCAGCAGCTTACGTGGCATGGTTCGCAGCCTGATCGAAATTGCTACCTACGGAAAGTTTGGGCCAATGAGTGACGGTAGCAAAGTGTTTTATCGTGCGGTGGCGGCGGGAAACTATGATTCGCTTGGTCAAACTTATTCAAACGCATTAGGCCGGTTTGGCAAGAATGTGTGCGCAGGGTACTTGCATAAAACTGAAAAGGGTTGGGAAATCTATCCTGCACAAATCAAGCACCGCGACTTTCCTGAGGTTACGCGAGGGTTTGTATGGGTTCGCGACACAAAAGGCTTAGCCAATCAGGTACCGGGCATCAAGAGTTTTCGCTCAGCAAATTATCATCCAAGTGTTCATAGCGTTTCACTTCGGTCGGTGGTTGAACGCAACACGCAAGGCAAGCACTATCTTTTTGTAGATGATCCTGAATCACTCAAGTCAAAAACATTTAAGGGTGAATTGGTCTGTACTGGAAATATGGCAACCGGTGCAAAGGATGCACACCAAAGCAAACGCAGAATGTTTGTGTTGGTATTAGAGAAAGACCCCGACGCAAAACCATTCACGCTGAACCCTGTGGCAGTCCAAGACTACCAAGATGCGTTGACTGATTTTGAGCAAGAAGGCCCCCTGTTTGACAAATCACGAGGCATTCTGATGGATGGTCGCCCGGTTTTCTACGTGGCAAATGGCAAGTCGGTGCAGTACTTTGGGCATACCCCAAATTTTCGAATACCTGCCCTTTTCAAGGGTAAAGCTATTCGACCTATTGACCTTCGACCAGCAAATCTGTCTGACCCGGCGCTGTGTGACATGACTGAAGCAATGTTTGGCTATGTGCGTAGCGATGAAAAGACAAAAAAAGCCTTTGTGCAAGGCGATAAAGAGCGTGCCTACTCCGGGCGTGTCTTTTTCTCAGATGCGATGCTTTCGCCCGAACGTCAATCTGACATTTGGTTGATTGACCCGAATCAGCCAGCATTGGTGCCCCAAGTTTTGGCATCGCCTAAGCCGACGGCCTTTGCGCATTACTTGGTGCAAAGTGCTGATGGCAAAGCCAACCTTAGTCACTATGACAAAAAGCCTGAGATGCAGGGATACAAACGATATTGGGCCAAGGGCAACGTGAAACCCGATAAGTTACAAGCGCAACCAAGTGGAGAAGAATCCAAAAGTTTGTTTGAAGCGGATAGCAATGGTAATTTGGTTCGAGATAGCGAAGGGCATTATGTGGTTAAAACCAACAGCACGCAGCACACGCAAATGCGACCCGTTCGTGCAGGCAAATCGTTTACCTTCAAAGTTTGGTTTGAGAACTTGACCGACGAAGAGCTGGGCGCATTGGCATGGGCATTGCAGGTTTCTCGTACGGGTAACCATGCACATCGCTTAGGCATGGGCAAACCTTATGGATTAGGTGCGGTGCAACTGACTCCAGAATTGCATCTGACCCAGAGGCAGACGCGCTATGAAACCTTGTTTGAAGAATCTCAGGGTGCGGTTACTGAGTTTCGGATCAGCGATTCGAGTTTGATGTTCGAGAACTTCGTCAAAAAGTTTGGCGAATTTATCTTTATGAGCGTGGCTAATGGGGACAAGAATGAAACCGATTTGAGCGTTGCTAAAGAATTTGCTGAGCTACCTCGCATTCGTAGGTTGCTGAAATTATCGGAATGGCAAGCCGAACTGGAACTAGGTGCGGTACGGAAACGCG
>JANXLU010000006.1 GCA_025354985.1 Chloroflexota bacterium | reverse complement strand
TATCACTCGCTGTACGTTGCATTGCACGAGCAAACTATTTGTATGCGTTTCTCAAAGATTTCGGCTGCCGCCGAATTGCGGGCAAGATGCCCGCGCTCCATAATCGGCTGTCACCGAAAAGCGGGCAAGATGCCCGCGCTCCATAGTCGGCTGACGCCGAAAAGCGGGCAGGATGCCCCGGTCTACTGACCGACAGCGCTCCATAGGCGGCTACCACCGAATTGCGGGATAAGGGTCAGTAGACCGATGAAAGCCCGTGCTTCACGTCACAATTGTCCAAACCTGGCAGATCCGAAAGGCCAGGCAGTTGGCTCAGCACTCAACGCCGCGTGCACAGGATTGTTGTGAATATACGCCACGACATACTCAAAGTGGTTGGCACTGCGAATTACGCGGTCGAAATACTCATGTTGCCAAAACTGACCGGACCGTTTCAGGAACGCATTTGCACGCTTTGCCGTAAAGGATTTCCACGAGTGCACCATTGATGAAAGACTCGTTGTAGGAAAAGGCGTTGCCAATACGTGCACGTGATTCGGCATGATGACCCATTCGTGCAAGTGGTAGCGCTCACGGTCAAAGTGACGCAGAGTGTCTTCGACAATGCCTGCGATTTCGGGTTGACGCAGGTAGCATCTGCCCAAACCTTTATCAAGCGCATCTTGCATTCGGCCGTGGTGTTCTAGTATTTGATCTTCGGATCGCAGGTGGGTCAGTTCCTCGTGCCAAGTTTCTAGAAGCGCTTGTGGAAGTGAATCATACAGTCTGAAGGTAATGTGTTGTGGCGTCTCACCGACTTCGAAATGGGGCAGGTAACCGCGGTTGTGCACATGGATGTCCACCATTTCGCGTATGTTACCGGATAGTAATACTCCGCGGGCTATGGAGCGCGAGCATCTTGCCCGCTCTTTGAGTATCACTCGCGGTACGTTGCATTGCACGAGCAAACTATTTGTGTGCGTTACTCAAGGATTTCGGCTGACGCCGAAAAGCGGGCAGGATGCCCGCACTCCATAGTCGCCCGCTCTGGAGCGCGGGCGCCCTCGCCCGCTCTTTGAGTATCACTCGCAGTACGTTGCATTGCACGAACAAACTATTTGTATGCGTTACTTAAGGATTTCGGCTGACGCCGAATTGCGGGCAAGATGCCCGCGCTCCATAATCGCCCGCCATGGAGCGCGGGCGCCTCGCCCGCTCTTTGAGTATCACTCGCAGTACGTTGCATTGCACGAGCAAACTATTTGTGTGCGTTTCTCAAAGATTTCGGCTGACGCCGAAAAGCGGGCAGGATGCCCGCGCTCCATAATCGGCTGACGCCGAAAAGCGGGCAGGATGCCCGCGCTCCATAGTCGGCTGTCGCCGAAAAGCGGGCAGGATGCCCCGGTCTACTGACCGACAGCGCTCCATAATCGGCTGACTTGTCAGGGCCCAAGCAACAGTTATGAACTGCAGGTGGTCAGAACGTTACTGGAATTGTCAAACTCGATTGTGACAGCGTATAGACATCCGTTGAGCACTTGCATGTCGACAATGCCGCCGCTGCCTGTAAAACGGATATTCATATGAGCGTCACGCACCCAGGTGCGTACATAGTCGGCAAACAGAAGCTCGCCCTTGTATGAAACAATTGCAGTGGCCGCTTCGCCCACGCTGTGGTCATAAACAATAAATGGCGCTTTGAAGGGGCCGCGGGCATCGGTGACACACCTGTTCCATACGTCGGTTTGCGTCGGGCCCTCAAGACACGGCCAGCCGTAATTCGCATTTTGCTGCACCTTGTCGATTTCCTCCCAGGCCTCGTCGCCGACATCCGTTGCATATATCGTATCTGCAAAAACTGTCATCCGCCATGGATTGCGAAACCCAATTGCATACGTCTGCAGCGTGTCCAGATTTACGATCTTGCCATTAAAACCACCGCCGTAGACACTGTCGTAACCTTGATTTTTGTCGCTGGAATCACGGCCATCTCCAAATGAGGCATATGGCGCTCCTTGATAGAACACGATGTCGGCCGTTGAATGTGACTGAAAGTTAACGTCGTTGGCATTTTGCGAGATTTGGGTGAGCACGTGCGATGTCAAATTGTATTTCGCAGCCACCAGATTCGTATCCTGACTAGAATCCGGTGAAGATGTCTCCGCCGCATACAACATAAACAGATCATCGGTTCCCGGTCGGACCCGTGCAGCGGTAATGCCACGATCAGTGTTGGTATTCACTTGGTTATGCATGTCCAATATGGTGGTGTAGGTGTTGTTTGCACCCAGTGAAATGACGCTACCGTCCTTGACGGATACCAGCAGCGAGCCGTTTGCCATCTGCGTAATTGACGTGGATTCGGGCAGGTGGGTGTAGATTGGGTGCAACTGGCTGACATCAGGTGCAACTGGTTTGTTGATCAGGGGCAGAAATATTGAAAAAAGTAGTGTGGGTAACATCGGAAAAAAGCCTAGGCTCAGAAGCCGGGTGCAATGGTTAGATTCGGGTTAACAAATGTTAATAGTTACTAGGGCCATGACTCTTGTCATGTCGATCCTTCCTGTATTGAGAGTCTGACCTTTTACGTGCGCGCGCCTCCCGCGTACACTTCTCCTCCCGATGCTCCCGCCATTCAAGCTCCCACCCCCGCCACCCCTGGGTCGCGACTTTAATATTCTGTGGGGGGCCGAGAGCGTCAGCGTGGTTGGCAGCGCGCTCACTGTGTTCGCGCTGCCGCTGCTGGCAGCCGAAACCTTGCACGCCACCGCACAACAAATGGGCTGGCTGGCCGCCGCCGGCTGGTTGCCGTTTCTGCTGATCGGTTTATTCGTGGGCGCGTGGGTGGATCGCCGCGCCAAGCGCCCCATCCTGATCTGGTGCAACGCCCTGCGCGCGCTACTGTTGATGAGCGTTCCCGCCGTCGGCCTGCTTGGCTGGCTCACTCTGCCGTTCTTGCTGGTGATTTCTCTGCTGCATGGGTTCATCAGCGTTTTCTTCTACGTCGCCTATCCCAGCTACGTGCCCGCGTTGGTGGCCAAGCCTGAATTGGGTCGGGCCAATTCGCGCATGGTTCTGAGCGAGAGCGTGGCCGACGTCAGCGGGCCCGGGCTGGCCGGCCTGCTGGTGCAGCAAATTGGCACGCCATTTGTGATCGGGCTGGACGCGATCAGCTTCGCAATCTCCGCCCTGGTCCTCACCCGCATCCACACCGTTGAGACGGTGGTGCACGCCCGTGATCAGGCGGCGACCATGTGGCACGGATTCACCGACGGGCTGAAGTTTTTGTTTGCGCACCCCACGCTGCGCCTGTTCCTGCTGCTTGGCGCGCTGTCAAACCTCGCCGGTGGCATGACCAACGCGGTGAACGTGCTGTTTGGAACGCGTGAACTGGGGCTCTCGCCGGCCGCGCTTGGGTTGGCGTTTGCCGGGTTGGGGCCCGGCGCAATTCTGGGCTCGCTTTTGGCCATGCGCATATCCACGCGCCTGGGCGTGTCACGCGCGATTCTGTCGGGTGTAATCTGCTTCGCATTGGCAAATCTAGTGCCGGGTCTGTTGCATGGTGCGGGCGCGGACACCGTTGCACTGTGGTTCGGCGCCTATGCCGTGATGGGGTTGGGGTCCACCATCTGGAACATCAACGTCATCAGCTTTCGCCAGCGGGTCGCGCCGCCCGAGCTCCTGGGTCGGGCCAATGCCGGCATGCGCACCATCGTGATGGGCATGCTCCCGATCGGAGCGGTGATTGGTGGCGCGGTGGGGGATGCGCTGGGCACCCGCACCACCGTGCTCTTGGCGGCCGGGCTGGGGTTCGTCATCCTCGCCCTGGCCGTCGGCTTGGGGCTGGGTAGGGGCGCACCCCGCGCCGAGGCATCGCATGCAGCGGGGCAGGTGACGTAATTATGCGTTGCGTCGCACCCGCGCGGCGGCGATGGCAAACAGTGCCGCCTATACCAGATCCACCGCTGTCATCCCAGCCACCGAGGCCGGGATGCGCTGCTGGCTGTACATGACCGCTGCGGCAATGCCAAAGGGTGCTTTCTCCAAAAGAGCTGCGGGCAACATCAGCGGGCGGTAGCGGACCGGATCGGTGCTGATGATCAGGAAAGCGACCTGCCAGGCGCGGCCCGACAATTTTCGAAATGTGCGAGCAGATCAACTTTACTGATGTTTGGAGCAACCAACATGGAAACGCTGAGCATCGGGTTGCAAGTGTTCCGCGCACACTCCTTAATAACACCTTACTGATATTCAGGGTGTATGACAAAATCACATTTTCGAATCGGACTGATGGTTATTACCCAGAGCCGATTTATCCGATCTGTCAACCTGCTGCCTCTCGGCTCAGGTCACAATTCCAACGCCCAACACCTCACGGGCCTGGCTCTCAGTCATGACCGCAGGATTGGGAGGCTGAACGCGCCATTCCAGTCAGTCATGTGAGCATCCCGTCAATGATTGCAAGCGCCTGTTCCTTCGTGAGCGATCGGTGGGCCGCGACCAGCCTGCCGCGCGAATCCGGCGGACTATGCAGGAGCGCGTCGAGTTCGCGCGTTTCATGCCGAGGCAGCGGGCGCGTCGTGTGGCGACTGAAGGGACCCGTTCAATTCCTTGCGCATCCAATAGTAGCTGTGCCCGGGCGGATAGTCATCCAACACACCTGTGACCCGGTAGCCATGCCGCTCGTAGAAGCCGCGGGCCTGAAAGTCAAAGGTGGTCAAGAGCGCATGTCTGGCTCCCCGGGCAACTGCCTCGGTCTCGGCGGCGCGCAGCAGCTGCGAGCCAGTGCCCGCGCCACGCGCGCGTTCGGGGACAAACAGCGTGTCGATATCCAGCCAAGTCCAGTATGTGCTTGCGGTCAAGCCGCCCACCACCGCGCCGTCGGCGTCGCGGAGCATCACGTGCAATGGCCGCGACGCCCGCGGCGCGCGCACCGCGCGATGTGCCGGAGAGCGTTCGTTGTTAAACGCGCGCAACCGACCCTGGAGAAAATCGACAAATTCGGTCTCAGTGGCATCCGAGAGGCCAATTTGAATCGGGGAATTTTGCAACACGAGGGACTATTCTCGCCCAGTGGACAAAATTCGGCAGAACATCGACCAAATGGACCGCGTGCGCGCGCTGTGCATGGCCCTGGAGGGCGTCAGCGAAAAGCCGTCGCACGGTGAGCCCACGTGGTGGGTGGCCGGGCGCACCTTTGTCATGTTTGCAAACAACCATCACGGCGATGGCCGCATTGCGGTTTGGCTGCCGATTCAGGCGGACCTGCGCCCAGCGCTGCTTGAACAGGCGCCGGGCACGTTCTTCATCCCACCTTATGTGGGCACGCGCGGCTGGATTGGCATGGTCCTGGATGCCATCAGCGATGAGGATTTGGCGTATTACATCCGCAATGCCTGGCAGCGCGTGGCACATCGCGCCAGGTAGCGGTCGCACAGAATGCAATGTGCGGGTCACCCCACCTTGAGCACCAAACCAGCCTTTTCAGCATCTTCCAATAGCTTGTGGAGCGCGGTTGCATAGTTGGTGATTCCGCCTTCGATGAGCAGCTTCCTGTCATTTTGTGACACGGTTGGTTGAAACTTCGTCGCGGTGGGCTGTGCCGCGTGCACGTGTGCCCAATCATCCCGTAGGGCTCCCTGGGGTAGATCTTTGCCCAGGCCGCGCCCAATGCCGTCCCAGAATTTCTCATAAGTATCCTGCGCCTGAGTGATGTTGTTGGCTTTGATTTCAGCTTTGATCTTTTCAATCCGCTTAAATCCATCCGCCACAATCAGACCAACCGCAAGACCCATATCCTTGTTCTTTTTGTTTGCCAGGATTTCAAGGTCGCATACTTTTTGCATGTTCATGCAGGTCGCCAGAAGGTCGGGAATGGCCTTCACCTTGGGGTCGGCGGTGTAGCGAATAAGCCCGCCGCGCAGCGCCTCGATCGCGGTTGCACGCTTGACCTTGTTGCCACCAGCATTGGCGAAGTCATCCAGTAACTTGCCCATATTCACGGGGCCAACCAAGTTGGACTTGCCACCGGCGGCATCACGATGCTTTTTCCACTGGTCGTGGCTCGGAATGGTCTTGTAGGTTGTAATTGTCATGAGAAATATTTTATGAATTGAGTTGCAATTGTCAATAGGTTGGCTCGTGATTGTTCAGTCAAAAGGTGAATAATCCGGGATCATGGAAAATGACATGCCAATCACTCCCACACGTTTTGGCAACAAGCACCCATAAAATATGACGATGCATATCAAAGCCACCCACCACGTCGCCATCCGTACCCGCAACTTCGCCGCACTCGAGGCGTTTTATACCCAAACCCTTGGGCTTCCTGTCACCAAGCGTTGGGACGAAAATACGATAATCTTTATCAACATCGGCAGCACCACCATCGAGCTGATTGGGCGCGAGGCCTCCCCCGCGCCCGGCGCGCCGCAGGGTGGCATTGACCACATCGCGCTGCATGTGGACAACGTCGACTCGGCCTATGCCGAGTTGCTGGCTGCAGGCGTCAAGATCAAGAGCGGACCGGCGATGTTTCGGGATGTGCGCATCTGCTTTTTCTATGATCCGGACGGCAACATTCTGGAACTGGTTCAGGAGATGGGAAACCAATAAATTATGCAACCAAACTTTGTCACCAAACCCGCGTTTGCCGTGGTGGGTCTGCTGCTGCGCACAGCCCCCAAGTCACCGGATATTTCCAATCTCTGGGAGAAATTTGTACCGCGCATGGGGGAAATACCTCACGCCACCGGGCAGCATGACAGCTATGGTCTTATGGATCATTATGATCACGTCGCAAATGCCATGGATTACATGGCCGGCAACCCGGTCTCTCAGGTGGGTCCGTTGCCCGCAGGCATGACTACGTGGACTGTGCCAGCCAACACCTACGCGGTGTTTCCCGCTACCATGAGCACACTTGGCGCAGTGTTTGACGAAATCTTTGCAACCTGGTTGAACACCTCGGGCTATCAACTGGCACCCGGCCCTTATTTTGAACACTATGGCTCAGACTTCAACCCCACGAATCCAGTGGTGTCCATATATATCCCGATTATTGAACAATTGGTCTCCGATTTATGATGCGGAAATAAGTGTTTTCTTACATCTTTTGTATAATTAGCGCCGTTCAAACCCAATTTGCGAATCACGCACAAACCAACAGGAAATTAACTCCATGAAACTCACCAAGTCTTTGACAACCACAAGCGCCAGCGTGCTGCTGGCCGTTGTACTGGCCGCCTGCGGAGGCGCCCCGGCACCGACAAGCGCGCCTGCGGCAACGGCGGCGCCTGCTCCAACCGCCGCGCCCAAGCCCACGGACGCGCCCAAGCCTACCGATGCGCCAAAACCAACGGATGCACCAAAGCCCACGGTTGCGCCGACCAAGGCGCCCGATGCGTCGGCGCCGGCTGATCCAATTTTCAAAGGCAACAACACCAAGACCGGTGGCCAGGCCGAGCTACCCGTCGCAGTGCAAATTCTGTCCCTCGCGAAGGGCGACCTCGCGACCGTGGCCAATACCATTTGTGCCGCGAACCGTGAGACCTCGGTGGCCTTGATCAAGGCCCTGCTGGATCAAGGGATCACATTTGACGTCTCGGGCGCGGCCACGTCAGAGTTGAGCTTTGATGGCACCACCGCCGTGGTTGAACTGAACGGCGTCAAGGCCACCAAGGATGGCAAGACTCAGGCCTTCCCACCCGGCTATTCAAAGGTGATTCAGGAAGGTGGCAAGTGGGTGACCTGCGGCAACGCCGAACCTCCCGCGGTTACTGCGGCGGAAGCCCCCGCAACAGGCGCGATCACCGCGGACATGGGCTTTCGCCCGCCACCAAACGGTTTTGCGTTTGAGAACTACGGCGGCAAACTATCAGATGGTAGCGAGCCCACAAACATCACGCCGCCGGATGTGGTCCGGTTGTTTGGCGACGCGGTTTGCGCAAGCGGGAAGAACGATAGCTGCATTCTGACGCCCGCCGGCGAGCAGTGGATGAACGCCACAAACAAGGCCATGGATGGCGGGCACTGTGAGGGATTTGCGGTAATGGCCAGCCTGTTTTACGCCGGTCTGCTCAAGCCCGCCGATTTTGGCGCCGATTCGGTCGCCGATCTCAAGCTCGCCAACAACCCGAAACTGCAACGCGAGATCGCGATTTGGTTCGCCACTCAGGCCACGCCCCCCAGCGCAGGCACCGAGCGCAAAGACATGAAGCCCGCCGCCATTGTCGATGAGATAAAGGCCCAACTGACCAAGGGCAAGGATGGCGAGTTCTATGTGGTCGGTGTCTACCAACCCGGATATAAGCAGGGTCACGCAATCACCGCGTATGCCGTGAAAGAGGACGGAGACATTGCGCGCATCCTGGTTTATGACAACAACCATCCCGGCAAGGAGCGCTATGTGACCGTGGATCGCAAGGCCGGCACGTGGGTATACAACGCCGCCATTAATCCAAGCGCACCCGCCAGCGAATATAAGGGCGATGACACGACATTTACGCTCACCATTGCTCCAATCCGCATTCGCATTCCCCAACAGAAGTGCCCGTTCTGCGCGGCTGGCGCCACGGCAGACATCGGCAAGAATGGTCTGGCCGCGCCCGCCGGCGACTTTAATCAAGTGTGGATGTCGGGCGGTGCAAATCTGCTGATCACCGATGCCGCGGGCAAGCGGCTTGGTCAAATCGGCGGCAAACTGGTGAATGAGATTCCGGGCGCGTATTTCCAGCCGATCAAAAGCGGTGACCTGTATGTGACCGATGACGAGCCGGTTTACTATGTGCCCCGCGGCATAAAGTTCACCGTCACCATGGATGGCAGCGAGCTCAAAAAAGACGCGCCCTCCAACGTCACCGTTATTGGGCCGGGCTATGTGCTTGAACTGGCCGACGTGGTTATCAAGCCCGCGCAGAAGGACACGATCAGCATATCGGCGGATGCCACCGAAATGACCTACGCCACAACTGCCAAGGAGACCCCGGACATGATCCTGGGCACCGAGACAACGGGTGCGGATTACGAGTTCTTTGTCACCGCGCAAGGCGAAGCCAATGGTCAACAATTCACCCTGAAACTGGACGCGCCCCAGGGCCGATTGGGCATCAGCGGCAAGGGGCTGGATGCCAATACCAGCTATGGCATTAAGATGAAGCGAATCGACGACAAGGGCGAACAGGACTTTGACGCATCCTCCATCGAGCTGCAGCCCAACGCTACAACTTTCCTGAGCTATGCCGAATGGGCTGGAAACCACCAGCCGCTCAAGATTGGTATCGACAAGACCGGCGATGGCAAGGTCGACCAAACCATCACGGTTGAAGATGCAAAATAGGCCGCCGCAGGCGGTTTAAAAAAAAATCACGCGCCGGGGCATACCCCGGCGCGTGAGTTTTTTTGATGCTATTTTGACAGCGAGTTTGTCACATCCAGCCCGGCGATAAGCTCGGGCTTGCCACCCAGCACGCGCGCCATCGTGGCCACATCCCGGGCCAGCATCCCGAAGTAGGTATGGTTTGAATCCGTAAGTTCTCCCGGCAGCGCGTCATCCGCAAGGGTATCAATAAACTCGGCGCCGCTGTCCTTTTTGATTTGCTCCAGCACCTTGGACGGGAACACCTCTGATCCAAAAATGGCCGGCACGTTTTCGGCACGGACTTGTTTGATCAACTGCACGATCTCCTGCGCCGACGGCTCCTTAAAGCTGCTCGGCTGAATCGCCCCCAGCACGATCATGCCGTAGCGCGGAGCGAAATAGGCAAAGGAATCGTGATAGGTCAGCAAGCGCCGATTCTTTTCGGGAATGCTGTTAATCGTGGTTTTGATGGCCCGGTCCAGCGCCTCGATCTTGAGGGCGAATTTTGCGAGGTTGGACTGGTAATAGGTCGCATTTGCCGGATCACGCCGCGTCAGGGTGTCGCGCGCAATCTCGGCATAGCGCAGGGCGTTGAGCGGGTTCATCCACAGGTGCGGATTGGGTTTACCTTCAGACTTGGGGAACGAGAAGTCATATACGTAGTTCTCGGGTTTGACGGTCAGCTCGCCCATCTCCACGATCTCCGCACCGCTCTTCAGGTTTTTGCGGGCCAGGTTTACCGTGGGTTCTTCAAGCGAAAGGCCGTTAACCAGGATCACGTCGGCCGCGCTCATCTTGATGGCGTCGCTGGGCGCAGGCTCAAAGGTGTGGCTGTCGGTGCCCGGTGGGATGACCCCGTCGAGATCAATCCGATCACCTCCAATGTTGTAAATGATGTTCACCAGCGGTTCGACCGTGGTCAGCACGCGCAACTTGGGCGTCGTCGGTGTCGTTGGCGCACCACCAACGGTGCCTGCCTTTAGCACCGTGCCGGATTGGGGCGCGGACATGCATGCGTTCACAAGGATGCAGGTCGCTGCGACGGTGGACAGCAGAATCGCCTGGGGTCTCAGTATTTTCATAATAGAATTCGTTATTGCGAGTATATGCAATAAAGATTAAGGATTCATTCAAACATGTCAGCCACCCAGCCGCCAATCCAACACGGCATAGCCGAGGAGCTCCGCAAGCGGGGGTTTCGTTTTACGCCGCAGCGTCACTTCATCCTGGAGGCACTGTCTGCGGCGCACGGGCACTGCACGGCGGAGCAGATTTTCGAGGTTGTGCGTGTTTACGCGCCCGGCATCAACCTTGCCACGGTATATCGTAATTTGGACTTCCTGTTGAGACAGGACCTGGTTACCAGCGCCACGATCAAGGACAATCAGGTGATCTATGAACTGAGGACAGCGGTGCCCCATCATCACCTCGTCTGTCAGCGGTGCGATGCCACGCTTGAATTACCGCACGCGGTGATCGCACCCGCATTCCGGCGGATTCGGGATGACCTTGGCTTCGACGTCAGCACCAATCACATCGTGTTTTTTGGAATGTGCGCGCATTGTCGTGAGGGTACGCACGCTGGTACGATGATAATCTAATAGCTCTCCATCACATGATGTCCTCCGATGGAGCCTAATTCATGGAACCGACCATTCAAACCGCGATTGATGATATCCAGAGCGCCGACGCCGACCGGCGATATCACGCCTTTATCCTGCTACAGCGGATTACTGATGTGCCGGTGGACTGGGCATACGAGGTTTGGGATGTGTTGCTGGCGCTGACCAAAGACAAGAACAACCACATCCGCGCCATCGCCACTCAGCTGCTGTGTAACCTGGCCAAAAGCGACCCAAAGAACCGTATGGTCGCGGATTTTGACACGGTGATGGCGGTCACCCGGGACAAGATGTTTGTGACCGCGCGGCACACGCTGCAGGCGCTTTGGAAGGTGGCCGCGGTGGGCGGCAAGCAACGACCGCTGGTGCTGGGTCGGCTAAAGGATTGGTATGGCGCGTGTGTGTCGCACAAGAACTGCAGCCTGATTCGTTATGACATCATCGTGTCGTTGCGCGCGCTGTATGACGCACTGAAGCAGGACGCCGCTGTGAGGAAGCTGGCGCTGGATTTGATCGAGACCGAGCCCGATCTAAAGTATCGCAAGAAATATGCCGGCGTGTGGGGCAAGACCGACTGACACCCCGGCTCATTCATCCGCCAGTTTGATCGCCACCTCGATCTGCCAGCGGGTCTTGCGCGGCTCGATCTTGGGATCGGTGAGATAGGACTCATACCGACAGCGGAAGCCATCGCCGGCCGGGTCATCCCACCGATCCCAACGCACGCCGTTGTCGCGGGCCCATTCAACCAGCGCCTTGTTGCCCTGAAAGCTGGATCCCGAATAGACCAGGCTGGCGTAGCGCCCGGCGGGCAACACGTCCGGCTGCACCCGGCCATCGCCGGCACTCACGTGGGCCACGGGAATGCCTACTGAAACATCCATCATGCCCGTCATGTCGATCACGTGAAAACGGTGAAACGGTACACCGGTGCGCGCCAGCCCGCGCGCATCCACCCAGCGATTCAGCTCCTTGAACAATTTCGCCACGTTGGCAAACATGCCCTTCATTGGCGTTTGTATCCGAATGCCCATATAGGGCTGCGTCGCCCGCTCGTCAATCTTTGGCTTGGAGATCTTGTTGTCGTTTTTCATTGAATGCTTAGTTCCGGGCGAAGCATTCGCCAATACGTAATGCACGCAAAGGTATTGCAGCGAATGCTTAGCCCCTACAATCTACAATGATTATTGTGCCATTTCCTGCCGGCCCGTCGCACCAATCAAAGCGCCCGCAACGATCGCCATCCCGGCAAACATCCACAGCACGGGTGCGTAGCCCAAGCTGCCGGCCAGCGCCCCAACCGCCACGGGTGACGCCGCACCTGCAAAGCCGGTAAAAAAGGACATAGCGCCGCTGATGCCGCCATACCGCTCGGTGCCAAATGAATCGGCGATCAGCGCCGCGCGGATGGGCGTCAGGGTGCCGTTGCCAATCCCGCGAAAGACCGCATGAGTGATCAGCCCAATATTCAAGGGCAGCAGAAGTAACGCAAGCAGCGACACCGCCTGGCATAAAAACAGAACCACCGCGATTACCGGCCTCGGTATGCGGTCGCTCAATGGCGCGAGTAGCAGCCGCCCCACCACCTGCATCACGCCCACAAACCCGGCGGCCCAGGCTGCAAAGCCCGGGTCCTGCCCGCGCGAAAGCTCATATGACACCAAGTGCACGCTCATGCCGGTAAAGGTGATGTTGGAAAGCGCGAATGCGACGGCCAGAAACCAAAATTGCTTGCGCCGGAGCACATCGCCCACGCCGGATCGTCGATCAACGTTGATTGACACCGCCACCGGGCTTGCGCCATCGCCATCAGCCAGCAGGCCGACGTCTTCGGGTGACCGTCGCAGCACTAGGGCGTGTGGCGCGATGGTGATCACCGCCAAAATTCCCGCCATACCGATCAGCGCAGTGCGCCAGCCCCAGGCGGCTTCAAAGGTGTGCGTCAGCGGGATAAACACCGTGCTTGCAAACCCGCCGCCCAGCGTGATCAGCGTGAGCGCGGCGCCACGCTTGCGCCGGAACCAGCGCGTGGCCACCCAAAACGCCGGTCCATACTGGATCATCGGCCCGGCCAGACCGATGCCGAACCAAACGGCATACAACCCCGGGAGCGATTGCACCCGGGACCATGCGAAGACCAGCAGAACCGCACACAGTGAACCAAACGTCATCAGCAGCCTGGGCCCGTGCGCATCCAACCAGCGTCCCACCCACATGTCGCTAAAGCCGGCGATTAGGAGCCCAAGTGAAAACGCACCGGTCAGTTGCGTCGGGGTCCAGGACAGCTCCTGCGACATCGGCGTCATCAACACGCTAAAGGCATAGTAGGTGATGCCCCACGAAACCATCTCGGTGATGGCCAGTGTTCCAATCATGATCCAGCCCCGGTAAATTGGCCGCCCGCGCCCACTTTGTGTCTGCTGAGCATTCATCATGGGATTGGGTTGCGCCTGCCACGTTTCGCTGTCATCGATCAGCTTATTATATAGATACCCGTCTATGTATACAGACGCCAAGGACACAACCAGTCTACGCGCCACCAACTTTGGCCGCCCACTTGCCAAATAGACAAACGTCTATATAATATGCGCAAGATAAGTTGGTGACATGGTACGTAAGGACGTAGACGCCGTTTTGTTCGCCAAGGCCCTGGCAGATGGCACCCGCCAGAAGATCATGAAGCTGTGTTGTTGCACTCGGCTGACTGTGGGTGATATCACCGCCCGAGTCGGCCTCGCCCAACCTACGGTTAGTCATCATCTGGCCATCCTGCGGGACGCCGGCCTGGTCAGCATCGCGCGTGATGGCCGCGAGACCTACTATTCGCTTAATCAAGCGCGGCTGACCGTGTGTTGTGGTGAGCTTATGCTGCAGTTTGCACCATCCGAAGCGGTGACGCAGACCGTGCAGGATGCGCTGCTTATGCCGAACTAAAAAAATTTGTCTGGATAAATAGATGGATGTCTATGTAAACAGCGAGGATCAAGAAAATGAAAAAGGAAACAAATCTACCCGTGGCCATTATTGGCGCCGGTCCGGTCGGCCTGGCCGCCGCCGCACACTTGCATCAGCGCAACCGTACCTTTGTGGTGCTTGAATCCGGTCCCGCTGTCGGGGCCAGTGTTCGAAAATGGGCGCATGTGCGGGTGTTCAGCCCGTGGCGATACATGATTGATGAATCCGCCCGCGCGCTCCTGAGTGACGGGGCGTGGATCGCGCCCGATCCCGAGGGATACCCCACCGGGGGCGAGCTGGTGAGGCAATACCTAGAACCGCTTGCCAACAGCACCGCCATCCGCGAGTCCCTGCGCCTGGGTGCGCGCGTCACCAGCGTTACAAGGCACGGCTATGACAAGCTCAAGAGCGGTGGTCGCGAGCAGGCGCCCTTTATGGTCACCTACGAATCCGCGGGCGCTGAGCACCAGATGCTCGCAAGCGCAGTCATCGATGCCAGCGGCACGTATGAACAACCCAAGCCACTTGGCGCAAGTGGCATTGCCGCGGTTGGCGAGCGCCAGGCGCATGACCGTATTTTTTACGGCATCCCGGATTTGCTGCATGCTGATCGCGCACGTTATGCCAACAAGCACGTGATCGTGGTTGGCAGCGGTCACAGCGCGTTTAACGCCCTGCTGGAATTGAGCGCGCTGGTTGCGTCCGCTCCAGACACCCGCACCACCTGGCTTATCCGCCGCGCCGAATATGGCCTGATGTTTGGCGGCCAATCCGCCGATGGGCTTAGCGCGCGCGGCGAACTGGGTGCCACGGTCATGCGCTTGTTGGATAACGGTGTGGTGCAGGTTCACACGGATGTGCGCATCGCCTCGGTTGCGCGCACCGATGCCGGCGTGGCGGTTGTCGCGGATGACGACCGTCGCTTTGAGGCCGAGGAGATCATCGCCTGCACCGGCTTCCGCCCTGATCTTGACATGCTGCGGGAATTGCGCCTCGCCCTGGATGACCGCACGGAAGCGCCCATTGCCCTGGCGCCCATGATCGATCCAAACGTCCACAGTTGCGGCAGCGTGCCGCCACATGGCTGGGCCGAACTAAAGCACCCGGCCGAGCCAGGTTTCTACATCGTCGGGATGAAGAGCTATGGACGCGCGCCGACGTTTTTGATGCTGACCGGATATGAGCAGGTGCGCAGCATCACCGCGGCCATTGCGGGCGACATGGAGGCCGCCCTCGATGTGCGCCTGGTGCTGCCTCAGACGGGCGTTTGTTCCGGCCCGGTTGGGGCGTGCTGTGACGTTGACCCGGCCCTCGGCGCCCTGGCCGACCAGACCGGCGACTGTGGCTGCAACACCGGCTGCTGCGCGGCGCCCACGTCGCGCACAGGGTCGTTGATTTCGATCGACAGCATCTTCGCAAACGCGGGCTAGGAACGCCGGGCGAATGCTTCGCCCGGAACGCCGATAATCGCCGGCACGGGGCGGGGCGCCCGGGTGGCATCGTCGATATGGGCGCGCGGGGGCACGCTCTGCATGACCCCGCAACGCACGTGACCGGCGGGCCTGCCGCCGATCTAACAACCTTACCCGACTTTCGGCAGCAGCACCGGCGTGCGCTTCTTGTAGGCCTCATAGTCCGCCTGCCCCGCCCACTTCTTATCGGCGCGCGCCTCAAGCAGCGGGATGCCGCTGACCCGCGTGAGCAACAGCGCGACAAAGATGGGTGAGAGCAGCCCGATCAGTTGCCAGCCCAGCAACACCGGCAGCGCGATGATCAACACGCCCAGCCACAGCGCAATCTCGCCAAAATAATTTGGGTGGCGCGACCGCGCCCAAAGCCCCGTTTGAATAAACTTACCCTTGTTGTCAGGGTTTGCGGCAAACTTGGTCTTCTGCGCATCGGCCACAGCCTCAATTGCAAAGCCGATGATCCAGATAACCAAACCAATCCCGGCGACAAGGTCAAATGGCCTCTTGTTGAGCGTGGTGATGGCACACAGCGCCGCCGCCGCGGTCAGCGTGACCCACAGCGCCTGGATCGTCCACACGTTTAAGAACCGGATAAACGAGGGCTTGATCTCATCAAACCGGCCGTCCGCGCCCGACGTGTGTATCCGTCGAAATAGGAACGTCCCCAGCCGAATCGCCCAGATGATCACCAGCGCCGCCAGCAACAGCGACCGTGCGTCAAGGTTTACGCTAAACAACAGCGCGACCAGGATGACCGTGATGTAGGTGAGGCTGCCGGTGATGTCAAAGAAGCGTTCGGTCTGGTTTTGGAACGCCGGGATAAACGCCAGCCACTGGATCAGAAATGCGATCCCCACCACCACGGCAAATACCGGGATTCCGGCGACGCTTGACCCGCCCTGGCTTCCAGCGAGGGCGACGAGAATTCCCACCACAACGATGATGGGCAAGGCAATCAGGGAGCTGCGATCGGTCGTTTTCATAAGGTGACGATGTTCAAGCCACCTTATTGTATGACCGGATCACCCTACCAAACGACCAGGCAGGTCTCTACTTCGCGGACGCCCACGGCGCCCGCAATACCGGCCGTCACTCAGTTGCCCAGCGACTGCAAGTCCGGGCTCTCGACAAACGCGATCAGGTCAAAGCGACCCGTGACCGCGTGCACCTGCTTGATAACCGAGCCGTCCAGTTCCATCCCGGGCATCTCTTTGATTAGGTCCTGCACACGGGTGGGTTCGGCTTTAATAAGAACGTAGGCTTGTAGCATGGCTTCGTGAATTGTATTCTGTGAATTGCCCCGCACGGGGGCCATTATTGCTATCCTCAGGTAAAGGTCATCAGCCTGGCGCTGCCGGTGCGCGCAATCTCGTCCAGTTGCGTTTGAATGCGGTCCACGCTGGCCTTTAGCGGGAAAATCTTTTTGCTGATCTGCATGTCGGCATCGGTGCTCAGCGGATGCCAGAACACGCCGTCAAGGTTTACGGTCACCTCGGGCACAAGGTTGCCCATGTTCAGCTCGATGCCTTCCTTGCTGTAACCGCGCTTCGCCAGCGGTCGGGTGAAGTGATGCTCGATCGGGATGCCAAGCTCCGCACGAAACACATCCATCTGGTTCAGGTGCTCGTGGTTCGCGGGCGTCTCGGTGGTGCTCAGCCTCACATCAAAGCCCGCGGCCTGTAGGGCGCGGATGCCGGTCACGGTTTTTGCCCATGAGCCCGCACCGCGATACGCATCGTGGTGTTCCGCCGCGCCACCATCCAGGCTCACCTGCACAATAAGATTGGGGTTGTTGATGGCGGTGAGCTTGTCCAGCCGCGTACCCTGCGTGAGCATGGCGTTGGTCAGCACGCTGGTGCGCACCCGCGCCGAGCTGTATGCAAGCATCTCGGTTACATCCGGCAACAGAAACGGCTCGCCACCGGTAAAGTAAATGTGATCAAACCCGAGCGCCACAGCCTCGTCCACCAATTGCATCACGTTCTTTAGCCCGATCGCGCGGCGCGCGGCGTTTGGGCTGCTCTTGGCCACGCAATAGCTGCAGCGCAGGTTGCAGTCATAGTTAGTATAGATCCACAGCTTCCACGCGAGCGCGGGTGCTGCGGTCTCCTCCAGGCGTTCCAGCAGTAGTTCACTCATGTTGCTTGGTCCAAACGGCGCACCAGGATGATCCTGGCTTCTTAGTAGCTCAGGCTCGCCGCACCCTGACCCAGGAACTCTACCACTGCCGCGCCACCCGCAAATACCGCACCCGGAACCAGGTGTTCCTTGTTTAGCGCCCGGGCGTTAAAGCAGGGTGGGCAAATCCACAGCTTTCCACCGTTGGCGTGAAACGATTCCATAAGCTCCTTCAGTGGCTTAAAACCGTCGACTGCGATCCAATTGCCATAGCCCGGATTGGCAAGTCGCACGGCCTCGACATTTAGGAATATCACCACCTCCTGGCCGGCGGCGAGACCGGCATTGGCGACCACAAATGCAACGGTGGTCTTGTCGGCTTCTTTAATCGATGTGGTCAGGTTAATCAAAAGTTTTGGCATGGTCCATGTCTGCACCTTCATCATATGCGCGCACGACCAACCGCTGACCGGGCTGCATCTCACGCATCCGTCGAAAGATTAACAGAATCAGATCACCGCACGCCGTCCGTCCAGCGTCCAGTAAGGTCCCGCCCATTTGCTCGTCCATATATTCCGTATTGCCCGACGGACAGTGTAGCTTGCAATTATTACGACCGCTTCAAGAAACCCTTGTTGCGGATCGTCGACAAATACGAGGGTAATAATTTTTGACCGCACCAAATTATCTACTTACCCGAAATACGACTTTTAATAAAGTTGAGCCGGGACTATTGATAGTGTGAAACATTGCTCCGGTTGCGTGTTTTGGGGTGTGGAAACGGGTTGGATTAGTTTGGCATGAATCTGGCGTACTAGTTTGGATTGGTTGGGCTGTTGGTCACAACTTTAAATGCGGCCATATAGATAGAAACCTCGGCACGAAGCCTTAGTCAGTGTCACATGATTGAATCGGTTATCATCCCGATCGACTTGTCACGCTTGAGGAGGTGTGCATCATGACCATTGACGACTCTATCGCCGATCTGACTGAGCGAATCAAAACCGCCAGTCCAGCCGCCGTTGTGCGTGTGCAGAGGCGCTCGGGCGAGGATGCCACGATCCGTGTGTACGCACGGGCGGAGGATGAGTCCGCGATCAAGTCGGCGACACAGGAAATCACACTCAGTCTGCTCAGCAACGATGGCCTGGACGTGCAGGTGCTCGTCTACGATATCGCGACATCGCTGCCGCCGAACGAATGAGGCAGGGTGGCAGGCGCACCTCTCGGGAAAAGTCGCAGCAGCGTTGATGGCAAAAGCCTCAGAGCTTTTCGTGCAGCCGCCGCTGATCGAGTAGGTCGATGTTCTTGCGGCGTTGGGCAATTTAGCCAGATTCCTATTGACACCCTTGGCCGACGGCAGCCATGAACGTAACGTGCATGTCGTGCGACGGCACAAGTTCTGAGGCGGCCCACACCACAGGGCCGCCTCGAACGTGAGTGTATGGAACCACACCCCGGCTTAATTCGACACAGAAGGCAAAAAGGTTTGAGCTGGTGCCAAGCGCACCCGCTGCATTGTGTCCCCGCGATTCAACGCATCCTGATTGGGTTGCCACTGTATCCAAAGCTGGGTATTGGTCTTGTCCGCCGGGTTGTTCATTCCAATACCATCCGGGGCCTGTAACATCTCCCGG
>JANXLU010000001.1 GCA_025354985.1 Chloroflexota bacterium | reverse complement strand
TCCAAAAACTGACCTATCACATCCTCGGGTTTTGTGCGGCCATCGGGTTTGCGGCCCAGCCGCGAGATAAAGCTGTCTATTCCAATTTCCATACGGTGCGTTACTTTAAGTGTAAACTATTCTTATAAGAACATCTGCAGTTTTTAGTCGTAGGGTGCCCAGCTTTTTGATGGATACGCTATGGAGCGCGGGCGTCAGCCGGCTATGGAGCGCGGGCGTCAGCCGGCTATGGAGCGCGGGCGTCAGCCGGCTATGGAGCGCGGGCGCTAGCCGGCTATGGAGCGCGGGCGTCAGCCGGCTATGGAGCGCGGGCATCTTGCCCGCATATGGAGCGCGGGCATCTTGCCCGCTCTTTGCGTACGATTCTCGGTACTTTGCATTACACGAGCAGAGTACGCGACTGCGTTAATTAAAGAGTTCGGCTAGCGCCGAAGAGCGGGCAAGATGCCCGCGCTCCATAGCCGGCTAGCGCCCGCGCTCCATGGCCGGCTGGCGGCGACGCTCCATACACTCACGGCACATCATATTAGTACTGTAATATAACTGCCATACCTATGCGCTACGAGCCCACACACAAGGAAAAGACCCGCAAGAACATCGTCGAGACCGCCTCGCGCGAATTCCGTGCGCATGGGTTCGAGGGTGTGGGCATCGCCCAAATCATGCAAACGCTGCATCTAACCCACGGCGGTTTCTATGCGCATTTCAAAGACAAGGACCAGCTGGTCGCCGAGTCATCCGTCCACGCGCTTGAAGAAAGCCTGGCCCGCATGTTGGAGGGATTGGCCGAAGGCGGCTTCCCGATGCTGCTGGAGGCCTACCTCAGCGTGGACAACCGCGATCACCCGGAGGCTGGCTGTCCATTGCCCGCGCTCTCGGCCGAGGTCGCCCGCGCAGAGCCCGGCCCGCGTGCCGCCTTCACCGCCAAGCTGGGCGATGTATTTGAACAAATCTCCGAACAAATGCCCGGCGCGACCGCGGCCCGCCGAGAGGAGAAAGTCTTGGTCCTCGTCGCCACCCTCTGCGGCGCGGTCTCGCTCGCACGTGCCGTCAGCAACCCCGCGATGAGCGCAAGCCTACTGGCCGGCACAAAGCGACACCTATTGTCGTTTGTGGCCGGCGACTAGCCGTGGCGTGAGGGATCGTATCATTCGCGGCTATGTCAAACCCACTCATTGAAACATGGCTGATCAACAGCCGGACCTCGATCTACGTGCTGGACGCCGCCGCGCGCGACGCGCTGACGACCACCGGGGCCACCAAGGGGCGCACGGCCGCGAGCATGTTTACCCACATCCACAACGTACGCCTCATGTGGCTGCAGGCATCAGCCCCCGGGCTCATGGTTGGCCTAACGAAATTTGACAAGGACGCTGCGCCCGACGTGGAGACGGTCAAGACCGCGTTGGCCGCCTCGGCCGCGGCCATCGCCCGGTTGATTGAAGAAGCGCTTGCAAACGGTGGCAAGGTCACAGGCTTCAAGCCGCACGTCCATGCCTTCGTAGGCTACCTCATCGCGCACGAGTTCTATCACCTCGGCGAGATCGGCGTGGCGCTTCAGCAGTCGGGCAACCCGCTTGACAAGAAGACCGCCTTTGGCATGTGGGAATGGGGCACGCGCTGACTGGTGTCATCACGTGCATCGATCGCACTTGCCATCGGTGAGCCCGCCGTTTGACCAACCATTGGCCCAAATCCGGGGCGGTGATCAATGGCAGCCCGGGACCGGCCTGATGTGTGGGGGCGCATCAGGTGCGCCCCCACACATCCACCGAACAGGACCGGTTACACGACCTCGATCACATACGTGACGCCCCCCGTAAGGCGACCACCGGACTCTTCTGTCACCTGATACGCAATGTGGGTGCCCGGCAGGGCGTGCGCTGGAATATCAACGGTGAGCGTGATCGCCATCTCGTGCCCCGGCGGCAGGTCTGTGACGAGCTGTGTAGCCCGCACCCGATCATTGATGTGGCTGGCCACCCCCATGCCCCGCCTTTCCGCCACCGCCGGATGTGGCTGCGCAACACGAACTTTTTCGCCAGCCTTCGGCATGGCTGCCGCCGGCACGGCCGCCAACGCGCCGGCTTGCAGCATGCGCACAAGCCGTTGGGGCAGCGGTTCAGCCCTTGACGTAGGAGAACTTTTCGGCAACCTTTCCGTTGCGGACGCGGAACACGTCCACACCACGGATGTGACCGGGCTCACCACCGGGCGCACCCCAGTCATAGCGCCAGCACACGGCACAGCGGTCATCCGCGGCAAACATATCCTCGGTGGTAAATCGTGCATGCGGCGCCCCGGCAAATAAATCGACCCAAAACGCCCTCACGGCGGTCTGACCGGTGATGCGCGTGCCATCCGGAAATGGTGATGTGTTCTCAAACACAACATCATGCGTCATCGCCGCCAT
>JANXLU010000045.1 GCA_025354985.1 Chloroflexota bacterium | reverse complement strand
AGGGCCGCGCAATGCGCGGCCCTGTGACGGTCTTTCTTAAAGATTTCCCTACACGTGCTGCGCTCCGATCAAGCCAGATCCACGCGATCAAGATTCATGACTTTATTCCAAACCGCCACAAAGTCCTGTACAAACTTCGCTTCGTTGCCTACACAGGCGTAAACCTCGGCAAGCGCGCGCAATTGAGAATTTGAACCAAACACAAGGTCGACGCGCGTTGCCGTCCACTTTAGCGTGCCGCTGGTGCGATCATGACCCGCAAACTCGGTCGCATCCGCCGTGGTTGGCGCCCAGCTCGTGCGCATGTCCAGCAGGTTCACAAAGAAGTCATTCGTAAGCGCCTCGGGCCGCTTGGTAAACACGCCACGCTGCGATGCGCCTGCGTTTGTGTTCAGCACGCGCAGCCCGCCGATCAGCACCGTCATCTCGGGCGCGGACAGTGTCAACAATTGCGCGCGATCCAACAGCAGCTCCTCCGGCGTGGCGGTTTGTTGGGCCTTCTGATAATTGCGAAAACCATCCGCAACAGGTTCGAGAAAGCCAAACGACGCCACATCGGTCTGCTCCTGCGTTGCGTCGCCACGGCCTGGCGCAAAGGGCACGGTCACAAGGTGGCCGGCGTTTTTGGCCGCCAGCTCCACCGCCGCGCCTCCTGCCAGCACGATTACGTCGGCAAGCGAAACCCGCTTGCCGCCCGTCTGTGCCGCATTAAAGCTTGTTTGTACGCCTTCCAGCACCGCCAGCACTTTGGCCAGTTGGGCCGGCTGGTTCACCGCCCAGGTGTTTTGTGGCGCAAGCCGAATCCGCGCACTGTTGGCGCCGCCGCGCCTGTCCGATCCGCGATACGTGGACGCCGATGCCCACGCGGTTGAAACCAGCTCCGCGACCGACAGACCGGCAGCCAGAATTTTGGTCTTAAGCGCCGCGATGTCACCCGCATCGATCACGCCGTGCGTTACGGCCGGGATCGGGTCCTGCCAAATCAGATCTTCGGCGGGCGCCTCCGAGCCCAGATAACGTCCGCGTGGCCCCATGTCTCGGTGGGTTAGCTTGAACCACGCACGCGCAAAGGCATCCGCAAAAACATCTGGATGCGCACGGAAGTGGCGTGAAATCCTTTCATACGCCGGGTCCAACCGCAGCGAAAGATCGGTGGTCAGCATCGAGGGCGCGTGTTTCTTTGAGGCGTCATGCGCATCCGGCACCGTGCCGGCCCCCCCGCCATTCTTTGGCTTCCATTGGTGGGCGCCGGCCGGGCTCTTGGTCAGTTCCCATTCGTGGTCAAACAGATTGTCAAAATAATCATTGCTCCACTTGATCGGCGTCGTCGTCCAAATCACTTCCAAACCGCTGGTGATCGCGTCACCGCCCTTGCCGGTGCCTAATTTGTTCTTCCAGCCAAAGCCCTGCTCCTCGATGCTGGCGGCTTCGGGCTCCAGGCCAACGTTTGAGGTTGGGCCCGCGCCGTGGGTTTTGCCAAACGTATGCCCGCCCGCAATCAGCGCCACGGTTTCTTCGTCGTTCATCGCCATCCGCGCGAAGGTCTCGCGAATATCCCGCGCGGCGGCCACCGGATCCGGGTTGCCATTGGGCCCTTCGGGGTTCACATAGATCAAGCCCATTTGAACCGCCGCGAGCGGCGTCTCGAGTTCACGGTCACCGGCATAGCGTTTGTCATCCAGCCACGTCTTCTCGCTACCCCAATAAATGTCCTGATCCGGCTCCCATACGTCCACGCGCCCACCACCAAAGCCAAAGGTCTTAAAGCCCATCGACTCCAGTGCGCAGTTTCCGGTCAGGATCATCAGGTCCGCCCAGGAGATCGCATTGCCATACTTTTGCTTGATCGGCCACAGTAAGCGCCGCGCCTTGTCAAGGTTGACATTGTCCGGCCAGCTATTCAGCGGGGCAAAGCGTTGCGTGCCCGACCCGGCGCCACCCCGGCCATCACCGGTGCGGTAGGTGCCCGCGCTGTGCCACGCCATGCGGATAAACAGCGGACCATAGTGACCATAATCTGCCGGCCACCAGTCCTGCGAATCGGTCATTAGTGCAACCAGATCCTGCTTGAGGGCCTTCAGGTCAAGCTTCTTAAATTCTTCGGCATAGTTAAACCCCGCAGTCATCGGGTTGGACGCGGTTGTGTTCTGATGGAGCAACCTTAGGTTCAGCTGATTTGGCCACCAGTGCTGGTTGGATGTGCCGGCACCGGCCGAGTTTTTGTTCGCACCGTGCGGTACTGGGCATTTGTTTTCTTCGCTCATTTTCTTAAGTCCTGTCGTTTTGCTAAAAATTTATTTCTAGAGTGCTCAATCATATGCCTTGTTGTTAACCTCAAACTGCAGTGCAACATCAATAAGCTTGTAGGAGACCATCAAGCTTCCTCTTATCGGACACCGCGCGGCTGGCACGCGCCACCCCCCTATCTTTTCAACTGTAGCGGGAAATCTCCAGCAGGGCGCGTGATCTATTGCCAGGCTCACGCGCGCTGCCATAGGCATTGCCGTGCGCCCGCAATTGCTGCGCAAGCGTGATGGACTTGCCAAATCTGAAGTACATTCCGCCACTCTCGGGCTCGTTCCCGACCCTGCGATTGCGGTTCATCCCCACATGCGTGGGGCGCGCTTTCTCCCTTCGTATTGAGCGCTTGCCCGCACCCTCACCGGATTCCCTAATCTCACGCTCAGAACATTAGTTCTATATTCTTTTATGCTCCCTTAAATCATAGTGACCCAGCCCGATTACGTTGCCGGCCTTCCCGCTCCCGTATGCGCGACCGGTTTGTCAAGCAGCTTTGCTGCAGCGCGAACCCAACCAGAAAAAAACTCGAAAAATAGGACATTTCGGGACATTTTCTACCGCCAGTTGCCGGTAAAAAAGCCCGAAAACCCCGGGAAAACCGCACAAATCTGTAATTTTTGGATCGCGCCCATCTGGGCGCCGGTGGCCCTGAAAACAGCCCAAAAATTGCCCCAAACTCCGAGAAAAGAGTCGATTCCCACCGAAAATGAGACATTTCAACGTGATTTTCGCCGCATCTGAGTTTGTTGGTCGTCTTCCGCCGATGTTAAAACGCGAATTTAACATTTGGTAGAATTGCCTCAGTAAATTTCTGGCCGTGTAGAGACAAAGTGGGCGAACACCCCACTTTGTTTTTTCTGCGGTCATTGAAACGAACAGGCATACCGATCATGAAAAGCGATTTCGCACTAGCCCTAAACCAGATCGTGGCAGAGCGCAACCTGCCGCGCGAAATGATTTCGCAGGTGTTGGAAAGCGCCCTCACCGCCACTTATCGCAAGAACACGAACACGCTCACCAGCCAGAACGTCGAGGTCAAAATGGACATCGAAGCCGGCGACGTCAAGGTGCTGGTCGAAAAAGAAGTCGTCGAAAGCGTGTTTGATGCACGCTATGAGATCGTGCTGGCTGATGCCCGAGCTCAGGATCCCAACGTCAACGAAGGTGACATGCTCATGGTCGATGTCACGGCCGCCGAGTTTAACAAGATCGCCGCCCAAAACGCCAAGCAGATGATCGTGCAGAAGCTGCGCGAGGCCGAGCGCGACTTCCAGTTCAACCAGTATTCCGAGCGCGAGGGTGAGCTGGTCACTGGCATGGTGCAAAGCGTCAGCGCAAGCGCCATCATCATCAGCCTGGGTCGCGCCGAGGGCATCCTAACCCGCAAGGAGCAACTCCCCGGCGAAAAGTTTGACCAACAACAAAAAATTCGCGCCTACGTGGCCGAGGTCAAAAAGAGCAGCCGCGGGATGCAGATTCTGTTGAGCCGCACCCACAAGAACATGCTGCGCCGCCTGTTCGAGATCGAAGTCCCCGAGGTCAGCGACGGAAAAATTGAAATTCGTGCGATCAGCCGCGAAGCCGGCAGCCGCAGCAAGGTGGCGGTGTTTGCAAAGGAAGCCGGTCTCGATCCGGTTGGCGCCTGCATCGGTCAGCGCGGCAGCCGAATCCAAACCATCGTCGCCGAGCTCCGCAACGAGAAGATCGACGTCATCGAATTTAGCGATGATCCGCAAATCTATATTGGCAAGGCCCTTGGCCCGGCCAAGGTTCTGACAGTGTTTCCAAACCCCAAGGCCGGTGACGGTGAGCGTGAGAGCAAAACCGCCAGTGTCGTGGTTCCCGATGATCAGCTCTCGCTGGCGATAGGGCGCGAAGGGCAGAATGCCCGCCTAGCTGCCAAGCTCACTGGTTGGCGCATCGATATCCGCAGCGGCAGCGAGGCGCTTGGCGAGGCGCTCGTCAAAATAGCCGAAAACGATGAGCTCAAGACCCACGTTGGCCCGGCTATCGTCGCCGCCATGCCTCATATGCGCGAAATGCTGGTGCGACAACGCGCCATGCCCAGTGCGCTAAACGCCGACGATTTCGCGGTGACGAAGAAGACGCTTGAGAGCGTGCGCGAATACGACATCACCCATCAGCCGGCCAAGGTTGCCGATGCCGCACCCGATACAAACCAGTCCACGGCATCGAGCAAGCCGGCCGCCAACATTCCTGCGCCGCTTTACGACATCCCGGTGGATTCGCTTGGGCTATCACCGCGTGTGGAACAACACCTTATTGAGGCGGGTGTGATAAATGTCGGCAAGCTGGCCGAATACGGCGCCCGTGGCGATCAGGGGCTTTTGGCGATTGAAGGCATTGGCGCCAAGGCGCAGCTCGAAGTGCGCATTGCCCTGGACAAGCACTTGGCGGTTTATGCCCCGGTGCCGGTGGTGCCCGAGGTCGTAGTTCCACCACCCGTGGTTGAGCTGCCGCCAGCCGTCGAGTCAGCGGTTTTAACCGCTGGTGTCACCGACCCGGTCGCAGAGACGGCTGCTCCCGCAACCGATGCCGCCGTAGAAGGCGATATTGACTTTGAGAAATACGCCGATTCCGAACTTGATGAGGATTTGGACGATGAAGACCGCGATGCCGCCAGCATTCGCCGCGGAGGCGGTGTGGTTGCCAAGGCAAAGGGCAAGGTAAAGGGCAAGGATAAGAAGGGCCGCGTGCTGATCTTTGATGAGACCCTCGGTCGCGCGGTCGTGCAACGCCCGCGTCAGGGTGGGTTGTTGGACGATATTGAAGAGTAAACGCCCGGCGAAACACGTGCCCATGCGCATGTGCATAGGCACCCGCACACGCCACGCCAAGCGTGACATGGTACGATTGGTGCTCCATGAAGACGGGCATGTCGTGGTCGACCCGACGGGCAAAGTGAGTGGAAGCCGCGGGGCTTACATAAGTAAGAGTATGGCAGCGGCCGAAGCCGCCATAAGGCAGAAGAAGCTTGAGGCCGAGTTTGAACGGCCCATCAGTCAGGGAGATAGTGACGCGATTTTGGCGTTTTTTGAACAGTTTAGAACGATTTAGTTGACCGCAGCGAGTTTGTCGTGATTGGTTATTCATGTGTTCCGCGTAGCGATGCGCGCATCTAACGGTATGTAACAAGACCGACAGGTGCGCGGTTGATGCGCGCATGAACATCCGTTTGAATAACCAACGCAGGCAAGCTCGGCCTGCGTTTTGTTATTGTTGGTAGGCATAGTGTCGCTCTGGTTGGCCCCGATGTGCGGGGTTGAGGGAGCCGGCAAAAATTTAAAGGCGAGGTGGATGAGATGGCTCCAAATTCAAGATCTGGCGGTAGGCCGTCAGGCGGCAATCGATCTGGTGGTTCCGGTGCGCGCGGCCCAAGCGGGCAGTTTCAGCGCCGCTCGGGTGGTCCACCAACCGCCGGGCCACGCCCGGGTGTTGCGGTTGCGGCACCGGTTGCAAAGAAAGTATTGGAGCTTCCGGATTCCACAACCGTGCGCGATCTGGCGCTGCTCCTAAACGTCAGCCCGATCAACGTAATCCGCGAGCTGATGAACAACGGCGTCATGGCCAACATCAACCAGCAGCTTGACTACGACAGCGCAGCCATCGTTGCCGAGGCGTTTGGCGTTGAAACCAAGCCCCGACAGATCGTTGTGGAAAGCATCATGGACGAGATTGCGGTCACGGGCACCGCCCAGCCCATAACCGAAGCGCCCGCAAACACCCAGTTGGTCGCTCGCACGCTAACCTTAAAGCAGCGGCTCCTGGCCAAGGAAGGCGACAAGCTCACTGAAACCCGCCCACCCGTTGTGACCATTCTTGGTCACGTCGATCACGGCAAAACATCCTTGCTCGATGCAATTCGCAAGTCAAACGTGGCTTCGGGCGAGGCCGGCGGCATCACCCAGCATATCGGCGCCTATCAGGCCGATCATGGTGGCAAGAAGATCACCTTTATCGATACACCCGGTCACGCCGCCTTCACTCAAATGCGCGCGCGTGGTGCCAATATCACCGATGTGGCCGTGTTGGTCGTTGCCGCCGATGACGGTGTCATGCCTCAAACCCGCGAGGCGATTCAGCACGCCAAGGCCGCGGGCGTGCCGATCGTCGTGGCTTTGAACAAAATTGACCGCCCCAATGCCAATCCCGAGCGCGTAAAGGGCGAGCTGGCCGAAGTCGGCCTTACCCCGGATGACTGGGGCGGCGATACGATGGTGGTGCCGGTCAGCGCGCGCAACCGAACCGGCATCGACGACTTGCTGGAAGGTATTTTGCTGACCGCCGATTCGCTCGACAGCGTCCGCGCCAACAGTGCCACCACCGCGGTCGGCACGGTGCTTGAGGCCGAGCTCGACAAGAACAAGGGCGCAATGGCCACCGTATTGATTCAAAACGGCACCCTCAATCTTGGCGATGCCTTTGTGGCCGGTGGCGTATACGGCAAAGTCCGCGCCATGTTTGACTTCCGCGGTCACCGCATCAAACAGGCGCGACCATCCATGCCGGTAAGCATCCTGGGTATGCAGGACGTGCCCTCTGCCGGAGACATCTTCGAGGTCTTTGCCGACGAGCGCGCGGCAAAGGTTATTGCCGAGCAGCGTGGTTCGGCCAGCGGCAAGGGCGCCAGCGTCAGCCAAAACCGAACCATGACCCTGGATGAGTACTTTGCCAAGGCCAAGCAGGGTCAGGCCAAGCGTTTGCTTCTTATCGTTAAAGCCGACAACCAGGGTTCGCTGCCACCCCTTGTGGATAGCTTGAACGGCCTGAATGTTGGCGACGGTGAAGTCAGCCTGCAAATTATTTATCAGGGTATCGGTCAGGTCACCGAGAGCGAAGTAAATACGGCAATTGCCTCGGGTGCCGTAATCCTTGCGTTTGAGGCTGGTGTGGATGGCGTGGCGCGCAAGAAGGCCGAAGAAAATAAGGTCGACATCCGCGAGTACAACATTATTTACAAGCTTCTTGAGGACGTTGAAAAGGCTCTCAAAGGCATGCTGCCCAAGAAGATGATTCGCCGCGTGACCGGCACCGCCGAGGTCAAGCAAATCTTTAAAATCAGCAAGATCGGCGCCATCGCGGGCAGTATCGTTCGCACCGGGGTCGCCGCGCGCAACAGCAAGGCCAGCGTCATGCGCGCCGGCGAATCTGTGTTTGACGGCCACGTCGCAAACTTGAAGCGACTGACCGAGGATGCCAAGGAAGTGCGCACGGGTTTAGAGTGCGGTGTGCAGATTGCGGACTTTACCGAATACAAGGGCGGTGACATCATCGAGTTTTATGTAGAGGAAGAGGAAGCGAGTGAGTAAAAAATACCAAAGCAGAATTGGCGAGCTGCTGCGCGGGGCTCTGGTAACGTTGATCGAACGCCAGTTGAATGACCCGCGTGTGGAGGGCATCACGGTCACCGATGTTGAGGTGACCGCCGATACTCACTACGCCACGGTGTTTTGGAGCATGATCGGCGATGTCAAGGCCAGGGAACGTGCGCAACAGGGGCTGACTAGTGCAAGCGGCTGGCTTAGCCGTGAAATTGGTCTTCGCCTGAAAACAAAGAATACACCCAAGCTCATTTTCAAATACGATCCTTCTCTCGAACGCGGCGACCACATGCAGCGTTTGATCGACCAGATCGTTGAACGCGAAAAAACCGAGCCAAAAAACGAAACTGTGACCCCCGCTCCGGAACCCAAGCCGGTAGTCGTCGAACCCGACGAACCAAGCTGATGACAACCAACTCACCGGTCCCCAAAATAGCCGCCCCTGAAGAATGGGTCAGTGCCGAGGGAATGTTGCGTCATGCCCAGCACATCCTGGCGATTTCACATGTCAATCCCGATGGTGACGCAATCGGCAGCTTATTGGGGTTTACCCTCGCAATGCGCGCCATTGGCAAGACCGTGACGCCCTGTTTACAAGACGCGCCGAGCAGCCGGTTTGGTTACATATCCGGTTTTCATGATATCAAGCGCACCGCTCAGGGTGAGGTGGATTTGCTGGTGTCGTTGGATGCCAGCGACCTGCAGCGGCTCGGCAGCGTGTTTGAGCCCGGCATGCACGGTCGCAAGCCCATGGTCGTGTTTGATCATCACATCACCAACACGCTGTTTGGTTCGGTGAATGTAATTGAACCCGGTAAGGCCAGCACTGCCGAAATCGTCTACAAACTGGTTCGGCGGATGGATATTCGTCTTTCGCCCGAAATTGCGGTCGCGCTGCTGACCGGGCTGGTGACCGACACGCTGGCATTCCGCACAAGCAACGTCACCCCTGACACGCTGGCCTGTGCCACCGATCTGATGAGCGCCGGAGCCAGCTTGACCGAGATCACGCGTCAGGCCCTGGTGCTGCAACCGTTTGAGCGCATCAAGTTTCATGCGGCCGGGGTTGCCACGGCCAAAGTCGAAGCGGGTGTCATTTATGCCGTGCTTAGCCGCAAGCTGCGCAAGGAGCAGGGTTACGAGGAACGTGGCGACGCCGGATTGGTTGGCACCCTGATCACAGCCGAGGAGGCGTCCGTGGCCGCGGTATTTTCCGAGACGGATGATGGCAAAGTCGAGATCAGCCTGCGCTCCATGCCCGGTTTCGACGTCAGCCAGGTTGCGCTTGAGCTTGGCGGCGGCGGCCACCCGGCGGCCGCGGGGTGCACCGTGGCCGGGCCCATGCGCACCGCCGTGCACCATGTGCTTCCCATGCTAAAGCGCATCGTTGCAAAAACTTAGATGAGTGGAACCGCAGGTGTGTCGTGAACGCGACTCCCGCGCATTATTTGATTGTATGAACGGCGTTTTGTTGGTTGACAAGCCACAGGGGTTGACGTCTCATGACGTAGTCGCGCGCGCGCGGCGGGCCCTGGGCACACGTGCCATCGGCCACGCGGGCACTCTGGATCCCATGGCAACCGGGCTGCTTATTTTGTTGGTCGGCTACGCCACGCGCCTCAATGAATACGTGCTGCATCGGGATAAGTCCTATTCCGCGACCCTGAAGCTGGGTGAACGTACGGACACGGACGATGCCGAGGGCCGAATCTTGCAGACCCGGCCTGTGCCTGACATTTCCCTTGCACGGTTGAACGAGCTTGCGGCCAAGTTTACGGGCGAGATCGAGCAGGTGCCCCCGCAATATTCAGCCGTCAGCAAGAACGGTCAGCGCGCCTATGTCCTCGCACGCAAGGGTGAACACGTGGACATTGATCCCCGCCGTGTGACGATTACAAACCTGCGGTTCATAACTGTCAATCTCCCCTTGGCCGAATTTGAAATGTCCTGCGGAAGTGGCACCTACGTCCGGTCGGTGGCGCGTGATCTTGGCGAGGCGCTTGGTTGTGGCGCGCATTTGGTTGCATTGCGCCGCACGCGCATCGGCGATTTTGGCGTTGATCAGGCCGTCTCGGTTGAGAATATTCGTGCGGACTGTGTGCTCCTGCCGGATGCCGCCGTCACACATTTGCCAAAGGCACAGCTCGATACCGGCGCCGCGCTCAAGTTCATGCTGGGCCAACCGTCGGTGTTGGCAGGCTGGACGACGGGTGTTCAGGCGGTTGTTGGCGTGTATGATCAACGCCAGCGTTTGATTGGAATTGGTGCGGTGCAGGAGCACGAATCAGGTGGTCAGCTAAAGCCATCCAAGGTATTTGACATCGATGCTGCATGAACGTTTACTCCGGCATTAGCGAGGTTAGATCGGCCCGCCCAACCGTGTGCACCGTTGGGGCCTTCGATGGTGTTCATTTGGGGCACCAGCAGTTGATCCGGGCGACTGTTGCGGAGGCCCGAGCTCATCGACTGCACAGCGCGGTCATCACGTTTCACCCGCATCCGGATGTTGTGCTCGGCAAAGGCGACGTCATGGAGCTGACCAGCATCGAGGCGAAAACCCGCCTGATTGAGAACCTGAAAGTGGACTCGCTGATTATTATGAAATTCAACCGCGACACCATGCAGATTACCGCGGATCAATTTGTACGACAGATGATCAAGCATCTCAAAATGCTAAGTCTGTGGGTCGGGCCTGACTTTGCCTTGGGTAACAAACGTCAGGGTGATGCCGCGTGGTTGACCGAGCGCGGGCATGATTTTGGGTTTGCCGTAAACGTTCAAACCCCATTGCTCATAGACGGGCTCCCGGTCTCATCCACGCGCCTGCGTCAGGCGGTCTCGGCCGGTGACCTGGCTTTGGCCGAGCGACTTAGCGGTCGCACGTGGGGCTTTTAAACCTTTGCGAATCGATACTTGATCAGCGCGCGGACGGCCGGCCAGCCGTCCATTGGGGACAGCTTCTTGTCCTCATAGCGGGCTACGTAGGTGATGGGCAGCTCGAGAATCTTGTAGCCGCGGCGGGCGATTTTTGCGGTCAACTCCGCCTCCACGTCGAATCGTTTGCATTCCAGCTCCATCCCCGCAAACACTTCGCGCGCCATGGTTTTATAGCACGTTTCCATGTCGCTGATGCGCAACCCATACAACACATTGGTTATCAAAGTCAGCAGCTTGTTGCCGGCCGCCATATACCACTTCTGCGATCCCAGGTTTCGCGCGCCATACACCACCTTGACCGCCCCGCTAACAATGGGTGCAACCAGTTTTGGGTAATCGTTCGGGTCATACTCCAGATCAGCGTCTTGAATAATCACGATGTCCCCGGCAACGTTTTTCATCGCCGTTGCAATCGCGGCGCCCTTGCCACCGTTGACGGTGTGATTAATAACGCGTAGATTTGGAATATGTTTGATGGAATCGAGTATTTTTGCAGTGCCGTCCCGCGAACAATCATTGACGAGCACAATTTCCTTGTCCAACCCACCCGTGGGAGCGGCTGCCACCCGTTCCAGGATTTCAGCAATCGTTGCTTCCTCGTTATACACGGGCATGATGATCGATAATTTCATTACGTCGAGCAAATTTACCACACGGCAAAAAATCAGCGGGGCTCCGCATCCTGATCATCAAGATGCGGAGCCCCGCTGATTTTTTGTTTTTGTTAGTGACGCGGAGACTAGCGCACTGCCTTCTCGGTCTGCTTGTCAAAAATATGCAGGTTGTCCATGTTCATGGCAACTTGCACGCTGTTTCCGACACGGCTCTTGGTGCGCGGGTCCACGCGGGCCAGGAAGGGCTTGTCCTTGGCGTTGAGATACACGATGACCTCGTTACCCATCAACTCGGTTACTTCCACTTTGGAATCGACCAGGCTGGTGTGAATTCCAGGGGGCGCAAAGTCGGGATCGTGCACATCTTCCGGTCGAATTCCAAACACCACCTGCTTGCCCTTGAGCGCCTTGAACTTTTCCGCCTTGTCAGCGGGCATCTTCAGGCGGAAGGCGCCGGTGTCCACATACATATCGCTGCCGTCGCCCACGATCGTGGAGTCAAAGAAGTTCATGCTGGGGCTGCCGATGAAGCCGGCCACAAACAAGTTGTCGGGCTTGTCATACAACTCCTGCGGGCTGGCAATCTGCTGTAATACGCCGTCCTTCATGACCGCGATGCGCGTTCCCATCGTCATGGCTTCGACTTGGTCGTGGGTCACATAGATAAATGTGGTCCCCAGTTGTTGGTGTAGCTTGCTGATTTCCGAGCGCGCCTGCACGCGGAGTTTTGCGTCCAGGTTTGACAGGGGCTCGTCCATCAAAAACACGGCCGGGTTTCGCACAATTGCGCGACCAACGGCCACGCGCTGGCGCTGACCGCCGGACAGCTGCTTGGGCTTTCGATCAAGCAGGTGCACGATGCCCAATCGTCCCGCGGCTTCTTTGACGCGCTTGTCGATCTCGGGCTTGGCAACCTTTCGCAGTTTAAGACCAAACGCCATGTTGTCATACACACTCATGTGTGGATACAACGCATAGCTTTGGAATACCATGGCGATGTCTCGGTCCTTTGGCGGCACGTCATTGACGACGCGATCTCCAATGTAAATCTTGCCGTCTGAAATTTCTTCCAGACCCGCAAGCATTCGCAAAGAAGTCGTTTTACCGCACCCAGATGGACCGACGAACACCAGGAACTCGCGATCCGCAACTGAAATATTCAGATCGTTGACCGCGACCACATCGCCATAACGCTTTGCAACATGTTCGAACGTTACGCTAGACATTAATCATTTTCTCCTATATATTATTTTTCTGTCTGTGGAATCCATCCCTACTTATTTAGGGTGTAACGAGATTCTACATGTGGCTCTCATCTGTGTCAAATGTTGGTAATAAACTCAGCGTTCCAAGGCCTTGACCAGCGCATCAATGGTGGGTTTGAGCTCGGTATCGGCGATTCGTATCGCCACCGGCACATCCAGCTTGACGGGCACATCCACACTGATTGGCACGTTGTCGCTTAACGAAACCGGTACCGAGAATTTGATCGGGACCGTGCCCTTTACAGGAACCTCAAGTTTGATCGGACCCACCAACGGCAGTGTGGGATTGATTTGCAAGATACTGTCAATCGCCAAATTTTGATCAATTGGCACTACCAGGTTTTCATTGATGGGCAGCGATGTGCGCACCTGAATCACCTGGTCAATCTTTACGGTTGTTTTGAGCTCGGCGTTCCCAAGCGCCGTAAGCGCGGCAGCAACCTGGCCCGACGTTTGTGTCAATTGCACAATGGCGCGGCGGTATTCGGTATAGGCGTAATAGAGCGCTGAAACGACAGCTACATTGAGGATGATTGAAATCATCGCAATGGTTCGGGCAAATTTATCCATGGTGTTTACGATTCAAAGAACAACCTGAACTTGGTGAAAATGCCCAACCAGTTGGTATGAATGGTCAGGTCAAATACGCTCCCATTATGCAGGATAGGCGATCCCGCGCGAACGCCGGGATCGCCGTGGCTGCGGTCATCACCGCGAACTGGCTGGCGCCCGCGGATTCATGCGGCAGCGTTGCGATCATCGGAGCAATTTCGGCGATGCATTTCTGCGCCACGGCCAGGTTTGCGTGCAACCGCTCGACAACCATTTGCACGGTCACCGGTTCCTCTTCATCGTGCCAGCAGTCATAGTCGGTGACATGGGCCATCACCGCGAAATCAATTTCAGCTTCCCGCGCCAGCATGGCCTCGGGCGAACACGTCATACCGACGATGTCGCAACCCCACGCGCGAAATAGATTACTCTCGGCTTTGCTGGAAAACCGAGGCCCTTCAATCGTGATAAACGTGCCACCATCGTGCGTCGCACCGCCGCTGGATAGAAGGGCGCGCACCAATGCCTTGCTGAGCGCGGAAGAAAAAGGATTGGCAAAGCTCACGTGCCCCACAATGCCCTCGCCAAAAAATGAAGCCTTGCGCAACCCCTTGGTGAAGTCAAGGAGCTGATCTGGCACCACGATATCGCGCGGTTTCAGGTCCGCCTGCAAACTGCCACATGCGCTCACCGACACGATATGGGTCACACCCAGAGTCTTGAGCGCGGCAATATTGGCCCGATAGGGCACCTCGCTCGGAGTTAGGCGGTGCCCCCGTCCATGCCTTGGCAGAAATGCCACCCTGGTATTGTTCAGAGTTCCGATAACAACCACATCGGAGGGGTCACCAAACGGCGTTGTGATTGCGTGCTCGCTGATGTCCGTAAGCCCGGGCATGCTATACAGACCGCTGCCACCGATTACCGCAAATGAAACCTTGGGAACTTGATTGGTCATGGGGCAATCTTACTCATCTCGCCAAACTGCGCGACCACATCGTCGGTGGTGATGAGACCGATGTGCGTCTTATAGACTTTGCCCGTGGCGTCCACAAATACCGTGGTCGGCAGACCAAACGCCCAATAGGTTTCGCTTACCAGACCCGTTTTGTCGAACAGCAGTGGATAGTTGACGTGATTTGCCTCTGCGAATGCCCGTGCAGCGGCAAGGTCATCCTTGGTCGAGACGCCCAAAAACTCAACGTCCTGTGCACCTTCGTCCTTTAGTCTCGCATAGGCCTTGACCAGATCGGGCGTCTCACGTATACACGGCGTGCACCAGCTCGCCCAGAAGTTGATTAACAGCCGCTTGCCCTTGAGCGTGTTGAGTGTCACTTGTCGGGTGCCGTCCAGTGAGTCCAACGTGAAGTTCGGGGCGGGCTGTTCCACCCGCAAAATGCGCGTGGTGGGCGTTCCAAGCGGCGCTGGGATTGTTGCGTTCGTGGGCGACAGGAGTGTGATCAACAACCCGGCGAGCACGCCAAACGCGGCAAATCCGGCGACTAGAAAGACCGGCTTGAAACGTGACAAAGTCATTGGAAATGCCAGTGTAACATTAACAAAATGTCGTCACTCAAAGACCACTTCCTCATCGATCCGTCTGTTACATTCTTTAATCACGGCTCATACGGCGCAACTCCGAAACCAGTGTTTGACGAGTATCAACGTTGGCAGCGTGTGTTGGAGCAGCAGCCGGTGGCCTATTTCCGCGCCGCGGCTTCAAACTTGCTTGCCGCCCGAACCCGGCTGGCTGAGTATCTGGGTACAACCGCCAACAACCTGGGCTTTATCGTCAATGCATCATTTGGCATCAACGTGATCGCCCATAGCCTGGCGCGCTCCGGTTTTTTGAGTGCTGGTGACGAGGTTTTAACCTCGCATCACGAATACGGTGCGGTGGATCGCGCGTGGCGCTTTCATACTGCGCATCACGGTGTGAACTTGGTCGTGCAGCCAACCCCGGTCCCGCTGAACAGCCCGGAGGAGTTTGCAGCGGCATTTTGGAAAGGCGTGACACCGCGAACCAAGGTAATTGCCCTCAGCCACATAACCAGCCCAACCGCCGTCGTCCTTCCTCTTGCGCCGATCATTCGCCGTGCGCGAGAGGCCGGCATTGTAACTGTCATCGATGGTGCGCATGCCACCAGCCAGATTGATCTGGCTCTGGATGACTTCGGCGCCGATTTCTACTTTGGAAATTGTCACAAGTGGCTGTGCGCGCCCAAGGGGTCGGGCTTTTTGTATGCACGCACTGAGCGGTTGCATTTGGTGCAACCATTAACCATCAACTGGGGTTGGATTGAGGGTCAGAAGAGCGAGCATCCACTCAGCGACTATGTTGAGACACTTGGCACGCGTGACCTTGCGGCATTCCTCTCAGTCCCGGCTGCGATTGAGTTTCAACAGTCACACAATTGGTCCGAGGTGCGCGCCGGGTGTCACGCCCTGGCCAGCCGGGCCCGGGCGGAGGTCATTGAGATGTTTGACACGATGCCGCTAACGCCCGATTCGCCCGATTGGTTTGTTCAGCTCTGCGCCTTGCCGCTACCTCCTGGAACTGATACGACCATGCTAAAAAATCGTCTTCTTGACGAATTTAATATCGAGATGCCCTGCCTTGTTTGGAACGGAATTCCAATTGCCCGACTTTCCGTCCAAGCATATAACGACGAAAGGGACATAAACAAACTGATCGGCGCTTTGGGTCACATAATTCTCGGGAAAGACGCGGCCTAGTCGGTAAATTCGAGCAGATAGTATTGATCGTGTTCATTTTCGCCATACGAGTGGATCCGCCAACCGTGGGCCAGATAAAACCGCATGGCGTTGACGTTGCGCACTTTGCACTTCAAGGTCGCGGGACGACTCATGCTGGCAAGTGCAGTCTTGATAAGCGCCGAGCCAATTCCACGGCGGGTGGTCGCATGATGCACAAATAAGCAATGGATGAAATTGTCCGGCATCCAGACCGAGACAAAGCCAACAGTTTGATCATCGGCAACGGCCACCCAGATGGACTCGCCTTCAGTGTCATGGTCAAAGTCATTCAACCCAAAGGTCGCGTGATCCAACCAACTGAAGGTTTGTGTTCTGGAGACCAAATACAGGATTCTGAGGGCCGGGCGATCACGTTCCTCGATCAGGCGTACGTATATGATTGACATTTGGAAGGCTACAGTTGCGCCAAAGTTGAAGCTCGGCGACCAGTCGCATATAATCAACACTAGTGACGGATTTAAGCCAGTCTACAGTAAACAAGCCCAGCACTTTTCGTAAGATTTTGCCGGTGATCATTGCCGTACTCGTGCTTCTGATGGTGGTGGGGTTTGTTGGGTTGGTATGGTTGCTGACGGTAGATCGCGCGCTGACGTCAAACATTCGCGATATCGTCATTATTATGTTTGCCTTTGTAAACGTGCTAATCGGCGTGTGTCTGGCCGTGCTCGTGTTTCAAGTGCAGGCATTGGTTGCGCTGCTTCGCAACGAGATCAAGCCACTACTGAGTGATGCGCGACAGACGTTTACGACTGTTCGCGGCACCACGGAATTTGTAAGCGATAGCGTGGCGCAACCCGCCATAAAAGTCGCAAGTTTTTTTGCCGGGTTGCGTGGTGCTGGAAAAGCGGCGCGCAATCGGGTGAATCGAAAATAGTTGGAGAAGTTTTATGGCAGACGATAGGGATTCCGGCGTCGAAGTTGGCGCGTTTTTTGCCGGCGTGGTTATTGGTGCCTTGGTTGGCGCAGCCACTGCATTGCTCATGGCACCCCAAAGTGGTGAGGAAATTCGCCGTACGATTAGCACGAAAGGCGAGGAATTGCGCGACCGCGCTCAGGATGTGATGGATGATGCCCGTGACAAGGCCGAGGCCACCATTGCAGACGCCCGGCGGCGGGCCGAGCGAATTGTTGAGGAAGGTCGCATCCGCGCTGAAAAAATGAGTGAGGATGCGCACGAGCGAATCGACACACTGCGAAAGAAGGGCGGCGAAACACCAGCCTAGTGGTTGGTAGGTCTGTTTGGCTAACTATTTGACGCACTAGCCCATTGCCGTGAGCTAGCGGGTGAGTGACAGCAGCGCCGGCAGCATAACCGTAAAAACGATTATAAGGACTGCTACGAGCAAAAGCCCCAGGGATATAGGAAGAAGGTTTCGATAAAGTGGCGTGTTGGGTGCCCGCACCGCGACGCGGGCTTCGCGTGATGCGCTCGGTATGCTGACCGCCACCGGTCGTTCATGGCATGATGGCTGCCACGGTCGGTTCGCCCACATCAGAATCAGACCCGCAAGTGCGAGTGGGCCAAGCGCAATGGTGACGTAGAAACGCTCGTCGGCGCTGTCCAGAACGCGGGCATACGGTGTCACGAAACCCATACTTGCCAGCATCAGCCCGGATGCAATCCTGCCGACGCGAATGGGCCACATCCGGGCATACAAGCCGGCAGTGTTGAACAGCACGGCGCCCAGTCCCGCAAACCAAAACGTCAGCATCAAAACCTCAAACTGCTGATCCTTGGGGACCGCCAGCGGAATCGCAATCGCCAACGCAACACTAACGAGGGCGCCCGCCAAACTCACAATCCGAACCCGGCGCGCCTGGGATGGGTTGCCAGATTTAGACGATGACATAAATAGACAACACCCCGGAGCCAGTGTCAGGCTCCGGGGTGTTGCACGTATACAAACGCCTCAAGTTTATGTAACTACTTCTTGAGTTCCGCCTTGTTCAGCGCCTTCATCAAGCGGCTCTTGCGCCGGGCCGCGTTATTCTTGTGAATAACGCCCTTGCCAGCGGCTTTATCGAGCGCGCTGATGGCCTTGACAATCTCGACCTTTGCGCCGTCAAGGTTCTTCTCAGCGATCAACTCACGCGTGTTTGCGATGAATGTGCGCGAACGAGACCGATGCAATCGATTATGTACCGCTTTGCGTGCGCTGTTGCGCGTGCGTTGTTGTGCTGAAAGTGTGTTAGCCAAGTCTCTATTTCTCCTGAATTCAAACGGGCGACGATTATACCGTATGTTCGATTCCAGTGTGGGCTAACTACCGCTCGATTGCAACTTGGCGTGAATATGGAAGTGCCTTCGGCGGCGCAGATTGCCGACCATCTCACAGAGGAGGCGAAGCTCTTCAGGAACGCACGAATGATTTGACTCGGTATGCGTTTGCCACTCCGGATGCGGTGGTAGACTACCTAAGGACGCGCGTTATCGCCCACTACCAAGAGACTCCAGCGGTGCTCCGTTAACGGTAATAATTGCGTTTTTGCTCCAACTGAACTGCGCAACCGTGTCTTGAATTTGGGCTACCATCCGCGGAGCGTCGCATGTGCCGACCACAACTACCTGACCAACAAGCTTGACAACCACCTTGCCATTGATGTTGTCAGTCGCGGTAACGCGCAGGTTGCTGGCGCCAAGCGCGTTATACAAACCGGTTGACCCGTACGTGCTGCCCCGGATTTCAAACAATTTTGCCAGCACGGCCCCGATGGGTCTATCACTCACGGGCACATCCACGTCAACCTGCACAGCGCTGTCCCCACATCCCACTTTGCGACCCGTTCGGCCATTGTCGTTCGTGGCAATAAGCGTCATTTTTAGCGACTGCATTTTTTGATTTGGGTTCGCTGTAGCTGTTGGTCCCGGTGTAACCCCACCCAACGTAGTAACTCGTGCGCTCGCGGCAGTTGGGATCGCAGTTGCGGTTGGCGGGGGAACAGGTGTCGCCGACGGTGCCGCAGTCGGGGTTGGTGGCGGTGTAAGTGAAAGATCACCCGCGACCCGTGAACAGGCCTGAACCAGTATAAGCAGAACCAGGACAAACGGCACAAACGGCGCAAAGCCAGGGCGATTTTTTTGATGCATGAAGTCGTTCTTGAATGCAAGTGCGTGACGTCAGTGCATATTTTAAATCGTTCGATGGGCGGGCTCGTATACAATCGTGCCTGCGCCCACATGCGAAGTGATGACGAATTGATAACTGCAATTCAGCAGCAGCGTGATGGTGCTGCATTGGCTGAGCTATATGATCGATATGGCGCACGGGTTTATTCCTTGAGCTTGATGATGCTCCAAGAGACAACCTCGGCCCAGGAAGTTACGCAGGATGCCTTTCTCAAGGTTTGGACGCGTGCGCAGCAATACAGCCCGCAGTCAGGCGCATTGGTTAGCTGGCTGCTTGGAATCGCACGAAATGCGGCGCGAGATCGCATGCGCCATGAAAAAATTCGGAGCGCGCCCTCGATTGACGACGAAAACTTTCCCGAGGTCCCCGACACTGAAGCGCTGGCCGAAGCTCGTTGGCGGGACCTGAGATTGGTCATGAACGCCCTGCCCAAAGACCAGCGTGACGTAATTGTCCTGTCGTTCTATCGTGCAATGAGTCAGGTCGACATTGCAAGTTACCTAAACGTGCCTTTGGGCACGATAAAAACCCGAATGCGTCTGGGAATGGACAAGCTGCGCGCGGTGTTGCGCGTCTCTGAGGCCGATGCATCCACAACCGGGTCGGGTAACGTATGACAATTGGAAGGAAAACACCGGCTGTAATGAAGCAATTGACATGTGATGAGGTTAGGGAACTCTTGCCCGCCTATGCCCTGGATGCGCTAAATGATACGGAACGCCCGTTGGTGGAGGCGGCGATACCAGGCTGCGAAGGTTGTGCGGAGCTGTTGGTGGAATACCAGTCGGTTGCGACGGGCTTGTTGCAGGTTGCCCCGGCGTCCCAGCCCCCGCCAGCGTTACGAGCGTCCTTGCTCCGGCAGGCGGGTGTTACGCAGTTGACGACAATCAGCAAGCCAGCGCATTCGCGCGGCATTTTACAAAGCTTGGTTGATTGGCTTAGTAGCGCTACTTCAACACCTCGCTGGTCGCTTGCGGCAGCCGCCGTGATCGCGGTTGTCGGGTTTGGGTTGTTGGGCAACCAACTTTCCAATTTGTCGTCACAGGCGCGGGCACTTGCTGATCAGGCGGCAAGTCAGCAGGATCTAGCCAAACAACTTCAAACCAGGTTGGACACGCAATCCGCAACCTTGCGTCAGATGGAGGGTCAGTTGGTGGCGGATAGGCGAATTGTGCAGGTTGCAGCCGATGGAGCAGCCAGAACCGTGTTGATTGCGAATAAGCAGCTGCCGCCAACTTCCACGGTTTATCTGCGCTTTAGCGACAACAATCAAGCCGCAGTGCTGTCAGTTGCAAATCTACCGCAATTGTCTGATCAACAAACGTATCAGCTCTGGCTCTTTGATGCGACGGGAAAGCCGATACCCAGTGCGCTTTTTTCCCAAGTGGCCACCGCGGTTCTCGTCGAAGCTCCTTCGGCGCTAGGTAGTTACAAAAACTTTGCGGTCAGTATAGAACCGCGTGCAGGGAGTAGTTCACCCACCGGGCCGGTGGTTGCGGTCGCGTACTAGGCCCGATGTTTCACATATGTCACCGATTGATGTCTGGTTGTGATTCAAATACCAGGAATCGATATTTGATCAGCCCCCTGTACAGACAGTGCTGAAGCGCAATGCTTCCGATCATGCTTGGTACGATTTCATGGGAACGCATCAGGGTGGTTGCGGCGGCGATCAACATGCGGGTTGGGGCGCTTGGCATCACCCGAAGTCGTAACTTTGCGGATAGGTCGGTCTGTTCGATGACGAACAATCCATGTCCGGCTGCAAGTTGCCGCGTCTGTTGCAAACTTGTCAAATTTGGAACACGCCAGCAGTCCAGGTATACGCGAAGCCAAAAATCGTCGTCCTTCCCAGGTGCCGGGCCAGATCGGTTGGTTTCAACAAAGTCGTCACATATGATCAGCCGCCCGCCCGGCTTTAGCAGTCTTTTTACTTCGGCGAAAAACGCCTCGGGGTCGGGAGCATGGCAATACGATTCGATTGCATAGGCTGCTTCAAAGCTTTGATCCACGCACGGAACATGCAGGTAATCGCCATAACAAATCGCCAGGTTTGCAATTGGCCAACTGGTCGATTTCAAACGCTTTTGTGCGACTTGAGCTTGTGTTTGGCTGATGGTAACTCCAAGACCGCTCCAAGAGCCGGGCCATTCATTCGCAAGAAAGAACAGGCTGCCACCTATCCCGCAGCCAAGATCAACAATCCTGGGATGCCCGGTCGCTTGGGTGCCCAGATGATCGCGCAAACAGCGAACTAATTCACGATTCGTATGGTTAATGGCGCTCTCAAAGGATTCTGAAGGGCTCGTCCACACTGCGCGATGAATGGCATAGGCCGCGTTTGCCCCGCCAAAACGCATGAACAGGCGTGTTGTTTGATCGTAGTAGCGTCGTACAATTCCCGCGTGACCAGCTCCGTTCATATTGCCGACCTCGAGACGATTACGCGGATCAACATGACGGACTTTTTTGAAGCGGCTGGGTTGGCTCATTCTCAGGTCGCGCGCGGGGTGTTTTGGCCGATTGTGCGCCCTATGGCGAGACGCTTTGCCCGTCAGATTGTAACATTTGACCATCAAACCGGCTTGCACGGATTGTCAGCGGGATCAATCTGGCTTACAAGGCAGTTTGCGAGTTCATTGCTGGTCTCGGGTGCGCATCACATCCCGACGCGCGGTCCGGTTATTGTTGCCAGTAATCATCCCGGAATGGTTGACACGGTGGCGTTGTTTGGATCAATCCAGCGCGCCGATCTAAAGGCTGTTGCCGCAGTTCGTCCATTTCTTGCGTCGCTCGGCAACGTCAGTCGCCACCTGATTAATGTGACGGAAATAGCCGCCGAACGGATGGGAGTGGTTCGAGCTGTTGCCAGTCACCTCCGGAAAGGCGGGGCAATCGTTACGTTTCCTGCAGGCAAAATCGAGCCTGACCCACTGGCTTTGCCGGGTGCCGTGGATGCGCTAAATTCCTGGGCTGAGAGCCTTGGTCTGTTTGCCCGTCTGGCACCCGGTTCACAAATTGTGCCGGCGATTGTAAGTGGCGTTGTCTCGCAAGATGCATTGCAACACCCGGTTGCACGCATGCGACGCAGTGCGCGTGATCGGGAGCGGATGGGCGTAACCCTGCAAATCATGTTTCGACGTTTTCAGAATCTTTCCGTTCGGGTGGCCTTTGGCAGACCGATTGGTACGGCAGAGTTGCTTGGCCAGGGAATGGATGCGCGGATGATTACACAGATGGTTGCTGGTGCAGCCGCCGAACTGATCGTGCAACCTCCCACGGATTGGATTCGCGCGTTTTAGAAATTCCTTGGCGGACCCTGTAACGAGCGCTGTGAGGCGCTGAGAAAGCTGGTTAGGTAAGCGAGAATGCGAGACATGCTGTCGTGCCATGTTGGCTGGTGGTCGAAAAAGGTGCGCGCTTGGATGCCCATGCTCGCCAATTTTGCCCGATCGTGTTCAAGCTCGCCAAGTTTGATTGCCAATTCTATGGCCGCGCCCGGCGCGACTAGGAACCCATTGACTTCAGGGGTGATGATTTCACGGGCCGCACCCAGTGTGCCGGCGATGACCGGCAGGCCAAAGGACATTGCCTCCAAATAGACGATGCCAAATCCCTCATAGCTGGAGGGCACCGCCAATATGTGATGAGATGCGAGTTCATCTGCAACCTGACTGTCGGTTGCGTTGCCCAACCAGCGAATTCGAGCGACTACTCCCAGGGCGGATGAGAGTTCACGGATCATGTGCGCATAGCCGGGTTCGACCGCCTCACTACCGATGATCGTGAGCGTCCAATCGCCACCGCCAACGGCCATCGACTGCACCAGCAGGTGCGTTGCTTTGCGGGCGATGACATTCCCCAGAAATACTACGCGCAAGTTCCCCTGTTCGTGCGCGCGCGCAGCTATGAGCTCCGCGGAAATCCGGGGTGAAAACCGATCCCCCGCGGGCGTTGCAACAACGCCCGCAACTGCGTGACCAAGCAGTTGCTCAACACTGGCGCGCGTTGTTTGACTGTTAAACACAAATCCGTCAACGGTTGATAAATACGCCCGCTCTATGCCGCAATAAATAGTGTTTTGCCAGGCCGGGCGGTGCTCGCTGACGCGGAGGTGATGCACGATCGAGACGATCGGTATGGAACCTCGCATGCGACGATTAAACGCAATCAGTGACGGGTGGTTGAGCTCGTCCTCCAATAGGACGTCAATAGCGCGAAGGTCACATGATCGCCACCAAGTCTGGTCGATATTGTCAAGCAGGTGGCGGGCATAGTTGCGCCATGGCAGGCTGATCAGTGTGACCGTGTCGCCCCGTTCCCGAAGAAACTCTACCAGTTTGCGGTCGTACAAGTAGCCGCCCGAGACCGTTTCCAACGACCCATAAATGACGAGCCCGATCTTCATTCGCTAGCGGGTAATAAAGTAGGACGCCCAGGCGATTTGGTTCTCCCAAACCTTTACAAGCACCTGACTTATGTTTGACGCGGAAATTCCACCGGCCAGGCGTGTACACAAAATTTGACAGAAGTGCTCGATGCTTGGGTTTAGGCTTGTGAATTCTGGCAGCTCGTTGAGCAACTGATCCTTGTAGTGTCCAACCTGCGCATCGAGCTGGTGTTCAATATCCACAATGTCGACCAGATAGCCATGCTGGTCCAGCTTAGCGCCCTGCAGTTGGAGTTCAATCACATAGTGATGGGAGTGCTTGAAATTCTCGGCGCCCCAATCTCCGCCGATCAGGAAATGTTGCGCAACAAAGTCGCGCGTTACTGCCACGGTGTACATTCCCGGATGATACCCGCGCAACGCGAGAAGGGTGCACGGCACAAGCCGTGCACCCTTCTCGCGGTGCGCGGGTATCATCCGGGAATGTACACCGTGGCAGTAAGGCGCGACTTTGTTGCGCAACATTTCCTGATCGGCGGAGATTGGGGCGCCGAGAATTTC
>JANXLU010000011.1 GCA_025354985.1 Chloroflexota bacterium | reverse complement strand
CCTTGGACGAGATGCTGGCGGTGCCAGAGTTTGACCACATTTGCCAGGGGCCGGGCGAAAATACGATCGTCAATCTTGTTTCCAATCCGGCTGCGTTTCCGCGGGTGATTCTTGGGGTTGGCGCCAAGAGCATGGCCGAGTGGCCGGAAATTGATCGCACTCTGTGGCCAAAACCCGCCAGCAAGTCTCTTGCAAAGAAATTTCACTGGCCGCTTGAACCGGAGAGTGGATGGGGGCCGCCCGGCGTTGCAACGATGATGACAAGCCGGGTATGTCCGTGGCAGTGTGTTTTTTGCAACGAGAACAGCTATATACCCAACATGGGTAGGCGCCCGGTCGAGATGGTTATCGATGAACTCAACCGGTTGCACACAGATCACGGTCCGGTCGGCTCGGTGGTCATTCATGACAGCATGTTTTTTCAGAACCCGACCTGGCTCGAGGAATGGATTGATAAATATCCGCGCAAAGCCAAACAGGTTTGGCCTTATTGGGCCGCCGGCCGAGCCGACACGGTACGTCAGTGGCCGGAACTTTTTGAGGCCGTGATTCGCAAAACCAATTGGAACACAGTCAGCATCGGGTTTGAGAGCGGGAGCGACCGGGTGTTGCGGCTGCTTAACAAGGAATGCACGGAAGAGGACAACTACTTCGCCATTGACCTGTTGACGAGAATTGGCGATGACATGGAGGCGGAAGGCAGGAAGGCCCCGGTGTTTTGGAGCAACATCATGCTTGGGATCCCCGGCGAACAAAAAGAAGACGCCTTCAAAACCATGCGCATGGTGAAATACACGAAGCGAATCATGCCCAGCATTTCTTTTTATGCGCCCTACCCCGGTAGCGCGCTTGGCAACCAGTTGATTGCCGAAGGAAAAAGTCGCATGACCAAGGAAAATTATCATCGCTTTCCAGATGACGAGAAGGTTGTTGGGATTGACTACGCCTGGTATCGCGAACTGCTGGCCGGTAAGTATGACGCGGATATTGTCAAGGGTCTGAGCGTAGTAAGACAGAGCAGACAAAACTACCGCGAGGCGCTGGCGAAGGCCTGATTGCCGAATCCCGCCATGAGTTCATTTTCCAACCCGCATTTTATGTTTTTGTTCAAGCTGCGGAGCAAACCAGACAAGCGCAAGCTTACGTACGGAAAGTCCCCCGAAGATGCCCTTGAAATAGTTGCGATGCGCTTGACACCTGAAGAACTTGCGGATATTGATTCGAGTGATTTTGTAAAGATTCATCAGCGCCAGTTGCAAGAATACGTGCACCTGTTGGGATGATCGTGGCGGGGTGGCAAAATTAGGCGCATGATCGCCCCAACCTCATCTACACGCATATTTGATCTGGAACAGCCGCGCACGGTGGATATGCCGATGCATCCGGCGCATAAGCCTGGATACAGTTACGCCCTGCATAGACGGCATGCCGATTCATACGGAAGCGACGGACCGCGCACAGGTGCGAGCGGGTTGATCGTGTGCAAGGAGCACGCCGGGACGCATATTGATGCACTTTGCCACCAGGCGGAGCATATGTTTTTATGCGGTGGCGTTGCTGTTGACGCACGTGTTGAGAGCGCATCCGGATTTTCACAGCATGGCGTGGAAACAATTGCGCCTATCGTTGGACGCGGAATTTTGCTTGACATCGCGGGATTTAAGAACCAAACGTCATTGGACGCCGGATACGCAATCAGCCGCACGGATGTGATTGGTTGCGCACATGCACAACACTCCCAAATAGCACCCGGCGATGTCGTGCTGGTGCACACGGGTAATGACCAATATTGGCATGACGAATCGCGGTACCTTGCCGGCCCCGGGATGCATGGCGACGCCTCCCGCTGGATTGCCGAACAGAAGCCTGTCGCTGTCGGAGCAGATAACATGGCATGGGACGTCATCGGGCTCGTGGATGATGACCTGGGGTGCACGTTGCCAGGGCACATCATCATGCTTGCCCGAAACGGTATCTACATCCTTGAAAACTTGTATTTGGGTGCATTGGCACGTGCCAGACACTACGCATTCCAATTCGTCTGCGCGCCCCTAAAGTTTGTTGGCGCCACGGGCTCACCGGTGCGCCCCATAGCAATTGTCACCGACGAGCAGGCCGCCTAGTATTTGCAGCATAAAAACCAACGTGACCATGAACAATGCCGACCTCACCCAACACATTGACCGCCTGCACGCACCGGGCCTCATTGACATGCACTATGACCTGGGAATGGATCTGTTTGACAAAAAGCGACAATCAAACGTGCTTGAACGGGACTATTTGGCCGACATGCGTGCGGGTGGAATCGGGACATGTGCGGCGGCCATCTACCTTGAGGACAAATACCTGCCAGAAATGGCCCTCCGGGTTGCCCTTGATCAGATCTCAAGGTTACACGCAGCTACAGACGAACCTGGCGCATCCGGCTCGTTCGCCATCTGCAAAAACCTTAAGCACATTAAGGATTCCCGCGAGGCAGGCAAAATTGGACTGGTGATCACGTTGGAGGGGGTCGAGCCCCTTGGAAGCGATCCAGACCTGCTCCGCGTGTTTTTTGAGCTTGGTGTGCGTGCCATTGGGCTCACTCACGTCAGGCGCAATATGGCGGGAGAAGGCGGTGTATTTGCAAATACGGGTTCCTCACCACAAGGCCTAACGCCATTTGGTCGGAAGCTGATCTCTGATTGCGAGCGACTGGGGATCATGGTGGATCTTGCCCACATAAATCCAGTTGGATTTGACGACATTCTCAAAATTACAGACAAGCCGCCGATCGTAAGCCACTCTAATGCACGTAAATACTTTGACATTGAGCGAAATCTGAGTGATGACCAAATCCGCGCGGTGGGCCGGCGTGGCGGTGTGATCGGTGTAAATGCCGTCCTCGTCAGCCCGGATAAGGCAACCGCAACCATTGACCGATACTTGGATCATGTGGACTATATGGTGGAGATGGCTGGTATCGACAGTGTGGCCATCGGATTTGATTTCTTCGAAAATATCTACAAGGGGCTACCGGCGGAAGATCGCGCGGCGCTGTCAAGCATAAACTTTGTGCCGGGTCTAAGCAACCATGCACATGCCCGGCATGTCACAGCCGGCTTGATAACGCGCGGATGGTCGGATGTGGATCTCGAAAAGTTTCTATACGGGAACTGGTTACGGGTGTTCAAAGACACGATCTCGTAACCATGAGCGAGCAGCCGGCCAAATGGATATCAAAAGAAGTCGTTCTTGTTGAACTGTCGCGTGGCGCAAGGTTGATGGATCACCGCAACCTGGACGGTCACAAGTGGTTTGACATAACCACTCCCAACGGTGGACTCGAACTGCTCAGCACCGGCGTGATTCATCAGCTTCAGCACGATGGACTTATCAGCAGCAATATGAAATTCCCTGCCGCCACGTACTGGCTGACGGAACGAGGCCAGGCTGCCGCCCGAGAAGCGTCCACAATTTATAATCGTCCAGCTATGACGAACACGATGAGCATTGATGATGAGGTGAAGTTGCTAATGCAAGGCACCGAATATGGCGATGAGGCGATTGCAAAGAGTATGACGCGGGAACTTCGCGCACGCCTGGCAGACAGCGCCGAGACCGGCAAACCGCTCAAAGTGTATTGCGGTTATGATCCCAGGACCAGCGATTTGCATATCGGACATACCATTACGATGCGCAAGCTGCGGCAATTTCAGGAACTGGGTCATGAGGTGACATTTTTGATTGGCAACTACACCTCGTTGCTGGGCGACCCGGGCGGGCAGACCAAGGCGCGGGACTTGCTTACCGAGGAAATGGTGGCCAAAAATGCCGAGACGTATGCCCGCCAGGCCTTCAAGATTTTGGATCCAGCGCGAACAAAGGTGCGCTACAACGCAGAATGGCTGGGCGAGATGAATTTTCTGGATGTGATCAAGCTTGCGCAAAATTTCACCGTGCAGCAGTTTATGGCACGTGAGAACTTTGCGCTGCGGCTGGAAAAAAATGAACCGGTTTTCCTACACGAAACGTTTTACGCCTTGATGCAGGGCTACGACGCGGTGGCGCTGGAAACAGACGTGCAGGTGGGTGGTACGGATCAATTCTTTGCCATCCTTACCGCCGGTCGCAAGTTACAGGAAGCAGCCGGACAGAAGCCTCAGATTGGCATCTTTATAAAGATACTTCCGGGTACGGATGGTGTTGCAAAGATGTCAAAGTCATGGGGAAATCACATCCCGATCCTGTCCGAGCCAAACGACATGTATGGCAAGGTCATGAGCATTCCCGACAGCGCAATCCCGGTCTATTTTGAGCTTGCGACCAGGTATACGCCAACGCAAGTGGATGACGTGCGCAGGACACTGGCCGGCGGCGTCAATCCACGGGATGTAAAAATGGCACTGGCGCGCGAGATTGTGTCAATTTTTCACGACGATGCCGCTTCCGCGCACGCTGAGCACGACTTTGTCACCAAGTTTCAAAAGGGCGACATACCCGATGACATTCAGGAACACCGCGTCATAAGCGGAAGCTTGGTGGTGGACGTAATTGTGAAGTTGGGCTTCACCAAAAGCAAGGGGGATGCCCGTCGCTTGATCGAGGGCGGTGGCGTGAGCCTGGACGGCACACGGGTTCAGACGATCCAACAGGCGTTGAATCTTACACAGCCAGTCGTGCTCCGTGCCGGCAAGCGTAACTTTGCGCGATTGATTGCTGCTTAAACAAAAAGCCTGCCGGGGTGACACCCCGGCAGGCTCGTAATTTATCGACCCTTTTGCGAGCTGCGACCTTGAGGGCGCGCGTCAACCGGGCGACGTTGGTTAAAGCCTCCCTTAAAGCCGCCAGGGCCAAACGAGGGGCGCTGGATGTAGCGGTTCGGGACGCTCTCTGGCGTGGTGCGATCGGGGCTGCCCACGACCACGGGTCGATCAGGCATTTTTTCGCTGTAATCAAATCCGTCGAGCTGGCGGCGTTCCACCGGCGTCTTCAGGGCGCGCTCGATCATGCGGACCTCCTCAAAATCCTCCGGAGTGATCAGCGTAAAGGCGTCACCTTCACGTTCGGCGCGGCCTGTACGTCCGATTCTGTGAATGTACGTGTCGGCAGTGTCCGGTACGTCGTAGTTGATCACGTGAGTGACGGTTTCAACATCGATGCCACGGGCGGCAATATCGGTGGCAACCAGCACTTGAACCTTGCCGCTTTTGAACATATCAAGCGCCTGTTGACGCTGATTTTGACTTTTGTCACCGTGCAGGGCCGCCGTTTCGAGACCCTCGTGCTGGATCGTCTTGGCCAGGCGGGAGGCCTTGTGCTTTGTGCGCGTAAATACCAGCATGCTGAATGCATCCGTTTTTTTTAAAAGCGCCAGCAGCAATTTAGTCTTCAGATGCGACGGCACGGGATAGAACGCATGCGTGACGGTCACGGCGGGTGCGCTCATTCCAATGGCCACACGCTTGGGTGTGCGCAACGCAAACGCCGCAAGCTTTTCAACATCGGGTGGGAATGTTGCGCTAAACATCATCGTCTGACGGCCATTGGGCGTGCGTTCAATGATTCGGCGAACGCCTGGTAGAAAGCCCATATCGAACATTCTGTCAGCTTCGTCGATGACCAGAACTTCGATGCCCTCAAGCTTTGCACTTCCCTGTTGCATGTGATCCAACATGCGACCCGGACAACACACGAGAATTTCGACGCCATTGCGCAGCGCCTTTTCCTGCTCGCCCATTCCAACGCCGCCGTAAATTGTGGCGGCGCGTATGCCAGTGCCCTTCGCAAAATCCTTGATGGTGTCTAGAATCTGCTCGGCCAGCTCTCGTGTGGGGGTGATAATAAGTGCGCGCGCAAGCTTGCGGTCGGCATGCTGGGTGGGAGGCGTGTTTATCAACCTGTTTAGGATGGGAAGCACAAACGCCGCAGTTTTGCCGGTACCCGTCTGTGCGGTGCCCACAAGATCGGAGCCAGATAACGCAATGGGTATTGCCGCAGCCTGCACAGGTGTTGGCTCGTCATAGCCCGCCTTAGTGATCGCATGCATCAGACGTGCATCAAGATTAAACTCACTAAAATTCATTTTGGTTCCTTGTCACCATGCGCCGACCCATGCCGCGCCGATGACTATTAGCTTGAGGAAGCATGGGCGCCACGACAGTAGATTTGATTGCCGAATTACGCGCGAGAGAAGGTTCCCGAAGAAGTAACTGAAAGACACTGCCGCCAAACTCTCACATCATGCGCGGCCTTGAACTTAAACAAATCTATTGTACCCACGGATGCCATGCCGACTAAGGTTCTGATCAGAATTCAGCCGGTTACCATGCACCCAGGGCATGATCAATATGCACCAATCGCATCAAGACGACCATCATCGATGCCAAAATGGTGGGCGACCTCGTGCCTCACGGTGCGGATAATCTGGGCAGTCAGGTCTTCCCTCGTGTCGCACGCGGCTTCGTGCGGAAGTTGAAATATGGTGATTAGATTCGGGATTGTCAATTCGTCGCCAAATGCGCGATCGGTCAGCGGCATTCCTTCGAAAAGCCCGAGCAAATCCTCGTTGTCGGGCACCTCGTTTTCAAGGAGCTGCTGTTCAGACGCCTCGTCGTCAATAACGATTTCGAGGTTATCAATCGCAGAAAGAATATCGGCCGGCAGGTCAGAAACCGCCTGCGCCACTATTCTTTGAAATTCACGCCGTGAAATCTTAAACATGAGGCATGCCGGTGGTGGCTCTTTCAAATGCCGTTAAATCGCACTCGAAGGAGCATTTAATTGGTGGCAGCTGCCGCAACCAATGCGCGGCTCCTTAACTTCGCACATTTGCTGCGAGCAAATTGCATATACCTCAACGCGTTCGGTCAGCCCCAGAAATCCCTTGGCAATATGCGCCTCTACAACCATAGTTGGGCAGGCATTTGCCAGCAAAATTCCCGGGATGGGACAGCTGCCACAATGAGAGGGCTTCCATGAACCGGATTGAGGGTTGCGGTCAATCAGTCTGCACTCTTGGGTCTCTTTGCCGCGATGATAGTCTTGATAATAGAACTTGCATTCCTTGCCCGCGGGTGTGCGCATGCGCCCATTCTAAATGCCCGATTGTCTGGTTTTTCGTCTCCTTTGCCGAATCGCCTATAATAGGTTGTGACAAAAAGTGTCGACCTTACGTGATGCGCTAAAACCCATGCATTCGTGTTGCGTGGCGTTTTGCGCATTTTTTATTCAAAATTTTCGGAGCCAGGCGCTCCGTCAACGTAACAACAATCAAGATTCAGAAAAGTAAGCAGACAATATGGCAGCAGCATTGAAATGGACGCCCATTGGCGGTCTCGGAGAAGTAGGCAAGAACATGATGGCGTTCGAATACGACAGGAGCATCCTCATCGTGGATACAGGTGTAATGTTCCCTGAGAGCACCATGCACGGTGTGGATCTGGTAATCCCGGATTATCAGTGGCTAAAGGAAAAGAAGGATCAAATCAAGGGAATTGTCGTGACTCACGGTCACGAGGATCACACTGGGTCGGTCGCCTATGTGGTCGCCGACTTTCCAAACGTACCGATTTACTGCACCCCGCTTACAAGGGGATTGCTCGAGGTAAAACTAAAAGAGGCCAAGTTGCTGGAACGCACGTCGCTAAACACGGTGCAAACCAACGGCGTCGTGCAAATCGGGCCCTTCAAAGTCGAATTCTTTCGCATGTGCCACAGCATTCCTGACAATGTAGGTCTGGGAATCACCACGCCAGCCGGTCTGGTGGTACACAGTGGTGACTTTAAGCTGGATCAGACGCCCGTGGACGGCAAGCCAAGCGACTTTGGCAAACTTGCCGAATTCGCCAACCGGGGCGTGATGGCACTGTTCTCGGACAGCACCAATGCGGAAACTCCAGGGTTCACCCCGAGCGAGCGGGAGATCGAACCCGCCTTTGAACACGTGTTTCGTGATGCCGAAGGCCGGATCATTGTCGCCACGTTTGCAAGTTTGATCAGCCGCGTGCAACAAGTGGTTAACACATGTGAAATATATGGGCGGAAGCTCGCCGTTGCCGGGACCAGCATGACCGAAAATGTCAAGATGGCCCAACGCATGGGCTACCTGAAAATTCCGGATAACATGCTCGTGAAGCTTGAGGATGCCGTGCGCATGCCCGCGCACGATGTGTGCATCATGGCCACGGGCACGCAGGGCGAGCCGGGCGCAGTTCTGGGTCGGATGAGCACCGGGAAGCATCCGATGTTGCAGGTTCAGGAAGGCGATACGATCGTTATGAGCAGCCATCCAATACCCGGGAATGACGAGGCAATACACGGCATCATCAACCGGCTGTATCAAAAGGGTGCAAACGTCATATATCCGCCGATTATGCGCGTGCACGTAAGCGGGCACGCGTGCCAGGAAGAGCAAAAAATGCTGATCAACCTGGTGAGGCCAAAGTATTTTGTTCCGATCCACGGTGAGCTGCGGCAGCTAAAGGCTCACGCGCGGAGCGCCAAGTCGCTTGGTTGGGCCGACGACAAAATCGTGGTGGTCGAAAATGGAACGCCCATTGAATTTAAGGATGGCGTTGCGCGCAAACTTGAGCGAATTCCGGGCGGCTACGTGTTTGTGGATGGTTCGCTGGTTGGTGATGTGGGGCCGATGGTTATTCGCGACCGCGACATGCTTGCGCGCGAAGGCTTTGTTTTGCTCGTCATCCGCCGTGAATCAAACGGACGCATCACCCAACAACCAGAAATCATTACGCGCGGCTTTGTTCACACAAAGGAAAGCGAAGAACTGATCGATACTCTGGAGAAAAAGGTCGGCGAAGCGTTGAGCGGGATTGACAACACCGGATCGGAGGACAAAATCAAGAATATCGCCACCGACGCATTAAACCGTCAGATAAACCTTGAGACCAAGCGGCGCCCATTGATCGTCACGGTTGTCGCATAAGTGTGGTTAGAAACGAGTTTGACATTTTGTCGTCAGGATCACATGCCCGGCGCAATTTGTCAAACTCAGCGAAGCGAGGATAGCCCGCTCGCACCTCGTCGGAATCCATCGTAAACAACTTGCCCCAATGCGGCCTGGGGTGAAAAGGCGCAAGCGCACGTTCAATTCGCGGAAGCAGGGCCAGCACGGCCGGCATATCTGGCTTGAAGGTAAAGTGCAGTGCAACGCTATCCCGCTGATAGCACATGCTTAGCCACAGGTCATCGGCGGCCACGGTCCGTATTTCAGATATATATAAGAGTGGCTGGATACTATCCCGCAGTGCACGAATGGACTCAAGTGCGGCCAGCGCATCGCCACGGGCCACAAAATATTCCGCCTGCAATTCCTGTCCACTACTGGGCGTAAAGTCCATGCGGAAATGAGGCAACCGCTCATGCCATGGACCGCCAACACCAAGCTGGGCGGTGCAGTTTTCCGCCGAATGGCCATCCAGTGGATGGCGTTCGGCCGGAGCTGCAGATGCGCCGAAAAACGACTGGTCGGCGGCCATGGTTTGCACGGCGTCGCCGATTACGACGTCGCCCATCCGACGCTTTACCCACAGCTGATTTACGGTGTCGCCCATCCAGTCTGTGAACATGCTAACGCTGTATCCGCTCGACGTGATTTTGTCAAAATGCTGCTGGACTTGAACAAATGGCAACCGTTCATAGACGGTTTGGGCCACGTTAAAGGCAGGTTCCACATCCAAAGTAAGGCGGGCCACGATACCAAGCGCTCCTATTCCAACGACTGCGCCCGCAAACCCATGTTGACCGCGCGCAAGCGAAATGAGTTCACCATCCGGACGGATCAAGTCAAGCGACTGTACCGCAGTAGACAGGTTACCGTTTGAGTCGCCCGAGCCGTGGGTGCCGGTGGCGCATGCGCCCGCCACAGAAATGTGCGGAAGGGACGCCAGGTTGTGAAGCGCGTATCCGCGTTGATTGAGCCAGACACTCAAGTGACCATGCAAGATCCCGCATTCGACGGTTACGGTTTGGCTGGTGGTGTCAAGCTTAAGGATGCGGTTGAGCGCACCCGTGGAAAACTGTTCGCCATCGGTATCCGCGCTGCGGTTAAACGAGTGGCGCGCGCCCACTGGCTTGACCAACCTGGCGTTGCGCACCGCGGTTTGTAGCTCCTCAACAGAGGATGGCAGTTGGAAATCCGCGGCGGCAAACGTAACATTGCCCGCCCAATTCGTGCGTTTTGCAAAGGCTTGTTCGGTCATTGTGTTCAGAACTATACTTTACCCATGTTTGCAAAACCAACGGCTGTTCAAACCGCAATCGAAGTAGGTCTGCCGGATCATGTCGCACAGGCAGACGACATTCCGTGGGTGCCCCAGGGCGAAGGTGTTTGGTTCAAACCTCTCAGATTCGATCTGACGACCGGCTTCTGGGTAAACCTGCTAAAGGTTACGAAAGGTGGCAAAGTCAATCGGCATCGGCATACCGGCCAGGTTACCGGATATGTTCTTCAGGGCGGATGGCACTATGCCGAGCGCACGTGGGTCGCCAAACCCGGCTCAATGGTTTGGGAACCGCCCGGAGACATTCACACGCTGATTGTCCACGAAGGCGCCGAGATGATTACGCTGTTTAGCATTCAAGGCGCGATTCAATACCTTGATGATGCCGACAACGTGAACTATCAGGACGACATCTTTACCAAAATCGAAAAATACAAAAAGTGCTGCGCAGATCTCGGCATAAAGGAAACGGAACTCTACTTTTGACATCGTGACCGAGAGTACACCAAGTTTGTTTAGCCTTACAGGCAGGGTTGCCATGGTTACCGGCGCATCACGCGGGTTGGGAGCATCCATGGCTGTGGCGCTGGCCGAGGCCGGTGCGGATGTGGCGCTGGTAGACGTGTTGCCATGTTCGGCAACCGCAGCGACGGTTCAGGCTGTGGGCCGCCGTGCGTTTGAGATTACCGCCGAACTGAGTGGCATGACACCAGATCGTGCGGCGGCGCTTTGCGACGCCTGCGTTAAGGGTCTTGGCGCGTTGCACATCCTGGTAAATAACGCCGGGATTATTCGGCGCGCACCAGCGCTTGAGCATAGTGAGGCGGATTGGCGCTCCGTGCTGGATATCAATTTAAACGCCACCTGGTTTTTATCGCAGGCCGCGGGCAAAATAATGCATGAACATGGTGGCGGAAAGATCATCTCAACCGCCAGCATGATGAGCTTTCAAGGCGGGCTGTTTGTTCCAGGATATACGGCGACCAAAAGTGCCATAGCTGGGATCACGCATGCGCTGGCCAATGAATGGGCCGGGCTCGGAATCAACGTCAATGCCATCGCGCCCGGCTATATGACCACAGACGTCACCGCCGGGCTACGCTCTGATGAGGCTCGGAGTGCTAGCATACTGGCGAGAATTCCGGCAGGTCGCTGGGGCATCCCGGACGACCTGCAAGGGACGGTGATATTCCTTGCCTCACGCGCCAGCGACTATGTGCATGGCACGGTGATACCCGTTGATGGCGGCTGGCTCGCGCGATAACTGAATAAGTGTAAGCATGGACTACAACGCGGACAACCTGCTCACTAAGCCTTCCAGTAATGGCGATGTCATTTGCTCCATCACACCCGGGACGGCGGGCTGGAAGGACATTTCCTTTCAGGCGAGGAGACTGGCTACCGGTGCGACGTGGCAATTTTATACGGATGAAAACGAGTTTGCGTTTGCCAACCTGACTGGAACATATGACATATCCACCGACAAGGGCAATTGGCACGGCGTTGGCAGCCGACGAGATGTGTTCAGTGGATGTGCACATGTTGTGGTGATTCCTCGTCGCACAAAATTGCGTGTGACCGCACAGGTAGGTGGGGAATTCGCGACAACTTGGGCACCAACTGACCGCGATATTCAGCCCCTGTTTATTGAGCCTCACAACGTGCGACGGTTTGTTCGTGGAGGCGATAACGTGAGCCGACAGGTCAACGACTTGCTGCCACCTGGATCGCCCGTACATCGGTTGGTGCTGGTGGAGGTATATACACCGAGCGGAAATTGGAGTGGTTACCCACCCCACAAACATGACGTGCATGTGGTGACACCCAACGGCACGGTTTTGGAAGCAGACCTGGAAGAGGTGTATTTCTACAAGCTTGACAAACCACACGGCTTTGCGCTGCAAAGAATTTACACAGACGCGCGTTCCCCCGAGCATCGCGCTGGACATCCCATTGATGCCACGCTGCGGTGCGAAAATGACTGCACAGTGATCGTTCCTGCGGGATATCACCCGGTGGTTAGCGCTCCAGGTTACTGCACGTATTTTTTCAATGTGCTCGCTGGTTCCGCGCAGTCACTCGCCAACACCGAGGACCCAAGGTACGCCTGGGTCAGGGATACCTATCAAAATACCGATCCCAGGTTACCGCTCTACTAGCGCGTGAGTCCATTACCAATTGCATTATGACGACAACAACGAAGGGTCCGCTCCATCAGATGGCGGCGACAACGCCAACGCAATATCTCAACGATTCGTGTTCAGTGACGGAGCTTGCCTATGCCCTTGAACGGGGAACTGTGGGGGCTACCAGCAACCCGGTCATCGTGGGTAATGTTTTGAAAAAGGAGATGCCCCTGTGGCGCGGTTGGATTGCCCGTGCAATTCAAGACAATCCAACTTTAAGTGAAACGGAGTTGGGTTGGAAGGTATATCAGGAACTCGCCATAACTGCCGCCAAACTATTGATGCCGATATTCGAGCAAAGTGGCGGCAAACAGGGACGCCTGTCCATTCAAACGGATCCGGCTGCATTTAACAACGCCGAAACTATTTTGACACAGGCACGCCAATTTGACGCGCTTGCCCCAAATATGCAGATAAAGTTGCCGGCCACCAAGGCTGGCATGTCCACTGTAGAGACATTGACGTATGAAGGAATAAGTGTCAACGTAACGGTGAGTTTTAGCGTTCCTCAGGTAATTGCCACGGCCGAACAAGTCGAGCGCGGGCTAAAACGCCGCACAATGGAAGGCAAAGTCAATAGCACCATGGCACCGTTAGCGACCATGATGGTTGGCCGAACAGATGACTGGCTGAAGGTTGTCGCAAAAAAGAACGGGCTGGCGGTGAACCAAGATCACCTGGAATGGGGGGGAGTCGCCTGTTTCAAGCACGCCTACCGGATTTTTGAGGAGCGCGGCTATCAAACTCAGTTGCTTTCCGCTGCATATCGAAATTTCCACCATTGGACAGAATTTGTCGGTGGACGCGTATCACTCACCATCCCGCATGAGTGGCAGGTGAAATTTAACGAAAGCAGCATCAACCCTGTTGACCGAATGAACATTCCGGTTGAGGCAAACGTCATGGATACATTGCGGTCCGTACCGGATTTTGACAAATCCTTTGAAGAGCATGGAATGAAAATTGAAGAGTTTGATTCCTATGGCCCGGTTGTCAGAACACTACGATCCTTTATTGAAGCCTGGCACGGATTTGTAGCGCTTATCCGGGATATTCAGCTACCCAACCCGGACTGACAGCATGAGCCATACAACCCGGTTAACAACCGCTCAAGCCATCGTCAAATTTGTACGTGCTCAGACCAGCATGCGCGACGGAATAGCACAGTCATTTTTCGCGGGCTGTTTTGGAATCTTCGGTCACGGAAACATCGCAGGTATGGGGCAGGCCTTGCAGCAGAACGCGGACTTTCCATATTGGCAGGCGCGCAATGAACAGGCCATGGTACACAGTGCAGTGGCCTACGCGCGACACAATAACCGGAAGCGGGCGCTGCTGTGCACAAGTTCGATCGGGCCGGGAGCAACCAACATGGTTACGGGCGCCGCGGTAGCGACCGTCAACAGGTTGCCAGTGCTGCTCATACCCGGCGATACCTTTGCGCGACGCAACGTGGCGCCAGTGCTGCAACAAGTGGAGACTGCGGGATCGCAAGACATCACGGCGAACGACGCGTTTAAACCAGTCAGCCGATATTGGGACCGAATAAGCCGGCCGGAGCAACTCTTGACGGCACTGCCGGAGGCAATGCGCGTGCTCACGAGCGCTGCTGAAACCGGCGCTGTGACTCTGTGCCTGCCACAAGACACAGCCACTGAAGCGTTCGATTACCCGGATGATCTATTTAACCATCGGGTATGGCGAATCAACCGAAACCGCGCAGAACGGGAGAGTGTGCTCGTGGCGGCACGGTGGATACAGCAGTCACAAAAACCGATGATCGTGGCGGGAGGAGGAGTACGATATTCCGAGGCGTCCGAGGTATTGACGAAATTTGTGGATGCGACTGGTATTCCCCTAGGCGAATCAATGGCGGGCAAGGGATCGGTACGGTTTGATAACGTCCACTGTATGGGCGCGATTGGCGCCACGGGAACACAAGCGGCAAATGACGTTGCGCGTGATGCCGACTTGGTGATCGGGATTGGCACCAGATACAGCGACTTTACAACTGCAAGCAAGTCGGTGTGGCAAAACCCGAGTGTTCGATTTATCAACATTAATGTTGCGGAATTTGACGCGGCCAAGCAAGGGGCGCTTTGCTTGACCGGGGACGCCAAGGTCACGATCGAAGAATTGGGCGAGCTGTTGACGGGCTGGCACGTTGAAACCGGCTACGAACAGGCGAACCGTATACGTCATGACAATTGGGAGACTTTGGTGCAGCGACAGTTTGACCGGCGCAATTCACCGCTTCCGGCGCAGTCAGAAATCATTGGTGCGGTTAATGAGCACGGTGACCCAAATGCAGTACTTGTGTGCGCAGCGGGCAGCCTACCAGGCGACTTGCACAAGCTGTGGCGTGCGCGTCACCCGTCCCAGTATCACGTCGAATATGGATTCAGCACCATGGGTTATGAGATCGCTGGTGGTCTTGGCGTCAAGATGGCTGATCCGTCACGCGAAGTGTATGTCATGGTCGGCGACGGAAGTTACCTGATGCTTTCAAGCGAGATCGTCACCAGCATTCAATATGGTTACAAACTGACTATTGTGCTTATAGACAACAGCGGATACCAAAGTATCGGCGGTCTGAGCAGATCATTGGGTCAAGCAGGATTTGGCACGCGGTTTGTAAGCAATTTGACCAGCCAACCGGCCTTGGACGACGATGTGCCGCATGAACCGTTGCATGTTGACCTTGCTGCAAACGCGGCGTCGCTTGGTGCCGAAGTGATCAGGTGCGGTAGCACGATGGACGTTGTTGCGGCACTGGAAAAGGCCAAGGCATATACGCGAACCACCGTTATCTACGTCTGTAATGATCGATATGCCGGCACGCCCGGTTTCGGCTGGTGGGACGTTCCACCCGCCGAAGTGAGCGAACCGCCCAGCGTGAGGGAAGCACGCGCGCGGTGGGAAAGCGACCGGGGTGCTCAGCGAACCTTTTTGACTGCCAGCGAATGATGACGCCGCATCACGGACGGTTAATTCAGGTAGGAAACGCGCCGTGCTCTTGGGGGAGTCTTGAATGGCAGGATCACGCCCAGAACCAGCCAAGCTATGCCCGGATGTTGGACGAGTTGGCAGCAACCGGCTATACCGGCACCGAGCTTGGAGATTGGGGATTTATGCCTACGGATCCGCAGCTATTAGTACACGAACTGACATCGCGAAGTTTGACCATTACCGGCGCCTTTGTGCCGGTGGCATTTGCCAATCCGGACATACACAAGGCGGGCGCTGTGCTTGCCGTGCAGACTGCAAAGCTGGTAGCAGCCGTTCAGGATCCGGCGAACCCTCCATTCATAGTTCTGGCCGACGACAACTGCAGTGTGCCAAGTCGCACGTCGAATGCAGGAAGGATTACGCCTGACATGTCGCTGACATATGCTGCGTGGCAAACCTACAGTCAGGGCGTCAATATCGTGGCACAAGCGGTAACCGAGACAACTGGATTGCGATGCGTATTTCATCCGCATTGTGGCGGCTGGGTGGAATCACCGGAAGAAATAGACGCGCTGCTGGAACACACGGATGCCAACCTGGTCGGGTTGGTATTTGACACGGGGCATTACACATGGGGAGCGGGTTTCGAGCAGGGCGGAGATATCGGTCGCGCACTTGACCGCTACAAATCCAGGATAGCCTACGTTCATCTAAAGGACTGTCAACCAAATATAGTGCAACGCGCAGTCCAATCGGGCTGGGGCTATCACGACAGCGTGCGCAACGGCGTGTTCTGTGAACTCGGCAACGGTCTTGTCAATTTTCGAGGGGTAGTTGAATGGCTGACAAACGTGGGTTATTCCGGCTTTGTCACCGTTGAACAGGACGTGCTTCCAGGAATGGGTATGCCAAAAGAAAGCGCTGCGCGAAACCGAAAATACCTGCGTGAGACGTGCGGCATATGAGCGGCGCTCCCGACGGCCCAAGTAGTTCGACTACCCGGCCATATGCGACGCTTGAGGAGCTGCTCAAAACGGCGCGTAAGGTGTTTTTGGTCGGTTTACCGGGGACCGGAAAAAGCCTGTATGTGCGCCAGCTTGTGCGCTTGGCGCGCTCCCTTGGCATGACGGTAAGCCTTCTGCAGTGGGACGTGGCGCGCACTGCTTTTGAAGACAGCCCACATGCCATCGCAACCTACCCGACGGAAAATGGCGTAACGCACCCCATGGTGCGCATTGCCGTCGGAACTTGGGCGCGAGAGGCAGTGCTGACGTGGCACACTGCAAATCGCACATCCAATTCGATCTTGATTGGCGAAATACCCTTGGTCGGCAACCGATTCGTGGAACTGGCACGTCCGGATTCTGATCGCGTCGAGGCAGTTCTTCAAGCAACAGACTGCCAGTTTTTGCTTCCGGTCCCCGACAAGACCGTACGCGCTTATATCGAATCTGAACGAATGCGGCGGTTGCGAAATCCCGAACACGAGCGGGAACTGAAAGATGCGCCGTTACACGTCCTGACTGGAATTTGGGAGGAGCTGGCACACGCGTGCAGAGCGAACGGAATCGCCGGCCCAAACCTTGAACCAGGTCCTCATCCCCACTATGAGGAGGAGACCTATCGGGCGGGCTTTCTGCACATGCTCCGGCATCGGCAGACCACGGTGCTACATGTAAATACGGTCTTTGAAACTGATGGCGTCTCGGCGCATGAGTTGGGTAGTGCGACTAGCGAACTAACACCGTTGGCCTCAGACGTGGCACGTGCGTTCGCCACGTCTGAGGCCCTGTATCCAACCGCGACGGACCTCGAACACCGGGTCAACAGTTGGTTTTTCTAAATTTGGTCTGGGCTAGATTCTGTGCAAATGAGGCCCAAAGTCCGCTTCGTAGAACGGAGACACCATTTGCCCACGCGGAACAATTGCATCGACCACGGCGGAATCTTCTGCTGTTAATGTGACGGCCACGGCCGCAAGGTTATCCTCGAGCTGTTCCATGGTTCGCGGGCCAATGATTGGGGATGTGATGCCAGGCTGTCCCATGCACCATGCCAGGGAAAACTGCGACATTGAGCATCCGCCCCGCTTTGTAACGTGATCCTTTAATGCCTCGATCGCATCATTGGCGCGATCATTCCACCGCTTGGCAATAGCCGGATTCTTAAGGTAGGTGCCGCCCACACGGGTGTCGTCTGCGGGGGCAGCGGCGCGATCGTATTTTCCGGTGAGCAGTCCGCCGGCAAGTGGGCTCCAGGGAATCAACCCAAAACCATATGTTTGGGAAAATGGAACCAATTCGCGCTCGATGCGCCGATCCAGAATGTTATACGGAGGTTGCTCGCAGACCATGCGATTTAGATGCAACTCCTTTGAAACCGCCAGCGACTCCATCAATTGCCAGGCGGCAAACGTGGTCGTGCCGGCATAGCGCACTTTGCCCGCATGGATCAAATCATCCAGGGCTCGCAACGTTTCATCAATCGGAACACCGGACTGCGGCCGGTGCAACTGATACAAGTCAATATAGTCGGTTTGCATCCGCTTCAAACTGGCATCACATTGCTCAATGATGTGGCGCCGGGTATTACCAACCGACATTGGATCGGTTTCGTCCATCACGTTGTAGACCTTTGTTGCGAGAAAAATACGGGCGCGTCTGCCGTTGCGCTTTAGTGCGGCGCCGGTCACGATTTCACTTGCGCCTTTCGTATACACGTTGGCGGTATCCAGAAAATTAATCCCAGCGTCAATCGCGCGGTCGATAATGGCATATGAATCCTCTGCGGTGGTCCGTCCGCCAAACATCATGCATCCGAGACACAAAGCGCTTACCTTGACTCCGGTTCGTCCTAACGGTCTATATTCCATGGTGAATTTATTGTAGTGGTGTTTCCTGTCAATAATGCGCGACACTGCGTAAAGGCGCTACTCCTGCACTCGAAACTGCATGTTGTATAGCCGGGCATACAACCCCTCACGAAGCATTAATTCCTCATGGGTACCCTGTTCCGAGATCACCCCCTTTTCCAGGACAATAATCCGATGGGCAATTCGGATTGTGCTCAACCGATGCGCAATGATCACCGAGGTACGCGCCTGCATCAGTCGGTCGAGCGCTTCCTGAACCAACCCCTCACTTTCGCTATCCAAGGCACTTGTTGCCTCGTCGAGTAACAGAATTTTTGGGTTTTTGAGGAGCGCCCGGGCAATTGCGATTCGTTGGCGCTGGCCGCCACTGAGCTTTATGCCGCGTTCGCCGACCATCGTGTCGAAACCCTTCGGGGTCGCAAGAATAAACTCATGGGCATTGGCGGCCCGGGCCGCGTCCACAATTTCAACTTCAGTTGCGTCCAGGCGTCCATATGCAATGTTGTCACGAATGGTGCCTCCAAAGAGCATGGTTTCCTGTGGAACAATGCCGATGTGACTGCGCAGGCTGTGCTGAGTAATCGACTTAAGATCGTGACCATCCAACGACACTGTGCCCTCCGACGGATCATAAAAGCGGGGAATCAAATTGAACATCGTGCTCTTTCCGGCGCCGCTAGGGCCGACGAGCGCCACGATTTCTCCCGGATTAATACCAAGTGTGACGTCCTGCAGCACTCGCTCACCTTTTTCATATGCAAAGCTCACGGCATCGAACTTCAAAGCACCGGTGCTAAACGTAAGATCAGTCGCGTCAGGCGCATCAGACACGGTTGGTTTTGTATCCAAAATTTCAAACACGCGCCGCACCGCCCCAAGCGCTTCACGCACCGTTCCATACAAATTGGCCAGCGAAGCCAAGGAAGTGGCGATGCTTATGGCATATATTAGGAATCCACTGATTGTGCTGAATTCCAACCGACCAGCCATAACCTCGCGACCGCTAAACCAGAGAATTGCCGCGATGGCGGCAAATCCCAAAAAAGCCATGAGCGATCCAAATGTCGAGCGAAAAACGGCCAAACGCAGTGCGGCCTTGACCGTTCGGGCCATCGCCGTGGCATATCTAGACACCTCAAACGCTTCACGTCCAAAGCTCTTGACGATGCGAATACCTTGCAATCCCTCCTCGACGGCGGCGGTGGAACCGGCCAGCTCGTCCTGAACGGTGGTGCTCATGCCCTGAAAGGACCGGCCAAACACCACGGCGATAAGCACGATTACGCCCGCAAGAACGACCACAAATCCCACCAGTCGTGGATTGAGAAAGAAAACGATCGCGACGGAGCTTACCAACGTTAGGACGTTGCTTAATAATTGGGTGATGTTGTTGGTCAAGACACCCCGCACCTGGGTGACGTCGTTTGAAATTCGCGAGACAATCTCTCCCACCCGGCGATTGGCGAAGAAATCCAACGACAAAGTTTGAACGTGCCGGTAGAGCGAGGTGCGCAAGTCTTGCACAACGCGCTCGCCAATGACGTTAAGGTTGTAACTTTGCACGAACTGCAACACGGAAGCCACGAAGAATATGGCGACCAAGGTTAGTGCAAGGCTATCGAGTTGGTTCTCATCTCCCAGCTTTAGCACCGAATCAAGAAGCCGAACAATTACCAGCGGAAACGCAGCCTGAAGCGCAGTTGCGCCAATGAGCGCAATGATTGCAAGCAGCATACGGCGCCAATAGGGGCGCAGATATGAAATTAGCCGGGAAACTTGAATGGGGCCGGTGGGAGTATCGCCAGATTGGTCGGGCCCACCAGTCCCGCGAGTACGTCGGTTAAACATGACTGACGCATGGTAACCGGCATTGTGAATTTACTATGAAGGCCGCCTCCTACATCCGCATCAACCCTGCAATCACGTCAAACCGTTCGAATGCGGGAATCAAGTAGACCCCTGCGAGCAACGGCTTAAGACCAGCAATTGTCTCGCGCGCTATATTTGCGCCTTCGGTCCGGGTTTTTGTTCCGACAAGGGAAAGTCGGTGGATTATGTCTTCTCCAATTTGAATTCCCGGCACTTCGTTGCGAAAAAACTCGGCATGTCGAACGCTGGCCAATGGCAGGATACCCGCCAACAAGGGAAGCGGAGCACTTCCAAATTTCGCTTTGAAGTATTCAATGAATGCGTGTGCACGTGGAACGTCGAACACCGGCATCGTAATTGCAAACTGGGCGCCACAATCCATTTTCTTTTTAAGAAGTGTCGCTTCCTTTTCCATGGATTCGCCGGGAAGAGGAGTCATATTTACGGCGCAACCGGCTACAAAACTGCAGCGACCACCCAGCAAATTTCCGGCATAGTCCAAACCATGGTTGAATTTTTCGGATAGCAGTTGTATTAGGCCGGTGGGGACTATGTCATGGGTGTCATTTGCCTGGGGAAAGTCTCCGTGTTTGGTGGGGTCACCCATCGTTACAAACAGATTCCGAATGTTGAGCGCATGCGCGCCCAGCAAATCGCTCTGCACCCGCAGCAAACTGCGTCCGCGCACCGGAAAGTGCAGAATTGTTTCAATACCGACCCGTTCCTGCACACGATGTGCAAGCACCATGCCGTTTAGGCGCATCTTGGCCAGCGGTGCATCGGCGATATCCAGCACGGTTGCGCCGCTGTCCTTGAACATGCGGGCCGTGCTCTCAACGTCGTTCGTATCAAAACTGCGGGGCGGTTCCAATTCGACGGTCACGACAAAACTCTGTGAAGTCAATGCATCCGCCAGTTGCGTCGGCGCGGCATCCATTGAAGGCGAAACACGCACGCTGGCCGACGCTCCAGGGGCGCTGCGCATTACGGCTCGCGGAGCCATGCGGTCGGACAACGCCTCGCGCATAGCGCGGGTATGTTCGGGGGTAGTGCCACAACAGCCACCAATAAATCGCACGCCCAAATCTGCAAGACGACGGGCGCTTCCTGCAAAGTATTTTGGGGTGGCGGGATACATCAGTCGGTCATTGCGAACCTCGGGATAACCGGCATTTGGCATTGCGCCCAAGAAGGGTGCGAGGTTCAAGCCGGCCATCTCTTCGACGACTTCGATCATCCGCTGCGGGCCGGTGCTGCAGTTCGCACCGATGACCGCAACGCCCATCGCCGAAAGGCGCGTAGCTATTTCAACCGGCGTGTTGCCCAAAAGCGTTAGTTTGTCGCGACCAAATGTCATCAATGCCACGATGGGCAGGTCGCAAACGGTTCGCGCGGCCCGGATCGCCTGCTCAATCTCCGCCAAATCGCTATGAGTTTCTAAAACCAGGGCGTCCACGCCGGCGTTTGCCAGGGCATCGATTTGCTCCCGGTAGGCAGCAAACGCATCCGCAACTTTCACAGCTCCGAGTGGTTGCAACCGCGCACCAAGCGGCCCGACTGCACCGACAACGAAACCTGACATACCGCGTGCAGCACGTGCTATTTGTACCGCCGCGGAATTCATTTTGGCGACCGCATTCTGCTGACCATATTGCTCCTGCCGGATGCGATTGGCCCCAAACGTATTTGTTTCGATGACATCGGCTCCGGCAAACACAAAGCCGCGGTGGATTTCAGATATCAACTCCGGTCGCGTCAGGTTAAGTAGTTCATAGCTCTCGTCATAGCCAACACCATGTGCCAGAATACTTGTGCCCATGCCTCCATCGACGAGCAGGATACGGTCGTGCAATGCTTCAGCAAACTTCATGACGGATGGATGTTACTGTGATTCAATCAGAGTCTTGGCCACTTCAAGCAAATCCGCGGTGCGTTCCGCAGAAGTCGATCTACTCTTAAAATACCGATCAAGCAATTCAAGCGGGCTCAGCGACTCGGCATTCTCAATGCCAATACGAGATCGGGCGTCGCGTTCAACTTCCCTGGATATCGAGGCAACAAAATGCGCCGCCGCCAGTGCGTCCTCGACCAGCTTTGGCCGAAAGTGAGCCTCTTGTTCATGAAGTAGCTTTACGCGCACTCTGACAACAGCCCCGGTAACATCATGTCGCTCGATTGCGCGCAGAACGGCGTCCGTGGGTGTTTCGCCGTCGTGCGTGGCATCTGCGTCGATCGTTATGAACGGTCTGACAGAAACCGGGACGAAGCGCCATATGGTCTGGCCGCGCACAAGCTCGACCCAGACAAAGCCCTTGGCATCAGATTCTTCGCCAAAATCAATTCTTTCCAACGACCCGCTGTATACGACCGGTGGCAGCGAACCTCGATTTACCTGTTGGTGTTTATGGATATGCCCAAGCGCAACGTAATCCCAGGCAGGGTTGGCCAACGCCGCCAGCGAAATTACGGCGTCGCGCCCGATCATGACGTTTCGTTCGCTCCCGAATTGTGCACCGCCAACCGTAAAGTGACCGGTCAGGATGGCTGGCAACCCTGGATCGACCTCGCTTGCCAGGCGCTGCAGCTCATCCCCTACGACACGTTCAAGTTCACGATCAAGATCCTCGATCGACAACTTGCGATATTCATCGGCACTTGCCATCAGGCGGGATCGCGCCGGCCAGGGGGCGGTGGCAACCTGGACCATGCCGCGGCGGGTTTCGATCAAGTGCAGTCTCTCGGTTTTACCTACGGTAATAAACGGCACCGCAAGCGTGTTGAAGATATCAACGCTATTCGCGCGCTTTTCGATCAATGGCATATCGTGATTGCCAACCAACAGTATTGTGGGCACTTGGGCCGCGCTAAGGCGCATGAGTTGGCGCGAAAATTCTCGAAGAATGGTGGGATTGGGATCGCGCGTTTTGAAGGCATCGCCCGCAAAAATCACGAGGTCGGCCTCATGATCAAGGGCATAATCCACGACTGTCTTTAAGCCACGGATAAAGTCAAGCACCCGTTGATTGACACCGGTTGCACGGTCCAGATGACCATAGTTCTCCATGCCGATGTGAATATCAGCGAAATGCAACACGCGGACCGGTAATGACATGAGTCACCATTTTACTTGGGCGATTGCTAATGAAGTTGACTAGAATTTGAAGGGTGACAAGCTTTAGGCGCAACTGCGCCTTCTTAGCAATCCTGATCTTGTGCTCGTGCAGCAGCCCGGAAACCTCCACGTTCCCTACTGTGCAACCCACACCAAAAATTGTTATCACATTTGCCGCGACCCACATGGTCGCGAGCAGGCCCACTGCAACACCGACACTTGTATCTATTTCAACCGCATCTCCCATTACTTCAGAAGCGGCCGCAGCAATGCGAGGGTTGCGGCGGGCTGGCTCAGCGCTTGGTCCACCATTGGCAAATCGCCGTCAAGTTACGGGTTCACCGACCACACTCGTGACAACGGCACCCCCGGCAAACCTGGTTCAGACAGCCACGCCAGGCGGACCGCCTACCCCGTTTGTACCGCTCAGCAAACCTGGCACGTCGGCGCCGGCCACACCAACCTGCACGGATTCAACCGGATTAATGAATCTTGAGACGATTTCGACCACCGTGCTGGTTGAAAAGCTGATCGTTGATGTATATACGCCACCGTGTTATCGCAGCAACGGCGATGGCAAGCGACTGCCCATGCTCGTGTTGCTTCAAGGCCTTGGGCTGCAAGAAAACCAATGGCTTGATATCGGAGTGGCATCCGTGGCCGACAACCTGATTGCCAGCAAAAAGGTTCCGCCCTTCATCATGGTCATTCCACGTACTGACGAGGATGCAAATGACAACAGTAAATTTGTATATAGCAGCGGTGGCACGGATTCGTGGGAAGACTATGTGATTCGTGACGTGCTTCCCACGATTTATGAAAAGTATTACGTACGCTACGACAGCGCCGGGCGTGGCATTGGGGGCATCTCCCGGGGAGGGTATTGGTCACTTGAGATTGGCATGCGCCATCCCGAGGAATTCGGAAGCATTGGCGGACACAGCCCGGCAATTAGTAGCGACATGCTCATCGGTGTGCCAGAGGGATTCAACATGATCAGCATGATAGGAAACCCGGACGATGCGCGTGGACAGCGGTTTTACCTCGATGCGGGTGATGAAGACCCCATGCAGTATGCGATCGAGCAATTGGGCCAGGAATTCAACGCGGACAAAATTGAAAACACGGTCAAAGTGAATAAAGGCGGTCATGTGGACGCATATTGGCAGGCGCACCTTGCCGAATACCTCGAGTTTTATGCTGCTGCCTGGAAATAATGACGGCAAATTTCGAAGGCGGGTTTTGGAGCGACCTTTGGTATAATCCTGATTCTCTCGCCCAGGTGGCGAAATTGGCAGACGCACCATCTTGAGGGGGTGGAGCCGCAAGGCATGCAGGTTCAAGTCCTGTCCTGGGCATGGTTCAAAGGCGACCGACATCGGTCGCCTTTGTCGTTTTCCCCAACCGCGCCAGTCTGCGATACATGTCAAAATCGTAATAGGCCATCAAGCCGCTTAGCCGAAGTCCGTGAAATCCATCGCGGTATCCATGCAGGATGAAAAATCTTCGTCGAAATTCACGCAGCGGTTGCAATAAATAGTTGCGAGGCTTTGGCCGAATGCCCTGATCGTGGAGAATTCTTGCCTGAAGGTCCGCATATTTGCGCTGTTTTGCGTAAAACTGCGCCAGATTATCGTAGTTATAGTGAATAAGCACGTTTTGCAGTTCACCCATTTCACCATCAAATTCGGGTACCTCGTGAACCGCTACTGTGGGGTTGAACCGCGCCTTCCCGACTAAGAATAGCCGAGCTTGACGATCGGGATACCAACCCGCCCCCAGGGTTAATTTCCCGAAGAGATAATTGTGTCTTGGCACCGTCCAAACCGGTCGGTCCACGTTTTGCGATACCAAGACGACTTCTTTTGCAAGGTCAGCTGGGACCCGCTCATCAGCATCTACGAAGAAAACCCAGTCGCCCGCCGGCATTGAGGAAACCGCAAAATCAGCCCGCGCGATACCGTGCAAACCAGGCATGTTGTGCGCCACCCAATCGAGCGCATCGTTACGCTGTTGCGCATAATTCTTGAACGGATTTTGAACAACCGTGGCACCCGCTGCTGCGGCAAGCGCCACAGTGTCATCAGTGCTGAATGAATCCCAAACAATGCGCTGATCCGCCCACTTAAGGGTTCTTAGACATTCGGAAATATGCCTTGATTCGTTATATGTAAGCACAAGGGCAGTAATGGACATCTGTAATCTAGTGTATCTCGTACAATGCGTTTCATGCCAATATATGAATATCGATGCTCAAACTGCCTTAAAAAGGTGAGCATCTGGTGGCCAAGCATTGCCGCCGTAAACGAGGCCAGCGCCCGATGCGAGAAATGCGGGAGCCCCAAACTAACGCGTGTCATAAGCAAGGTACGGGTGCTCCGACATGGCTCAAGAGACTCGTCGGGTTCCGAATCCGGCACAGATGGTGACAACGGCATGGACGAAGGGCTACTAAAGGAAATGGAGGGCCTTGACGAAAATGATCCGAGGAGTCTTGGCAGATTTATGCGCAAAATGGCGGCGCAAACTGGCGAATCGCTGGGCGAAGAATTTGAGGAGGTCGTTGGTCGGCTGGAAAAAGGTGAAGACCCCGAGGCAATTGAACAAAAAATGGGTGACGTATTGGCGGGGCCGGAAGGTATGGGTGGCGAAATGGATGATCCCTATGGCATGCCACCAGCAGCACCGGCAGATGACCCAGAACCAAAATCTGATCCAAAGAAAGCCGGGGCATCCCGGACGGGACGCGGCATGACCAAGAAAGACGCAAAGGCTGGCTCGGCCAAGGCCAGGCCTACCAAATCCGTCTCCATAGGCGGACGCGGCAGCAAGAAGAAGTGACCAACGTTCAGCTGCTGATTCTGTTTTTCATCCTTGGGGCAATCACCTTCGCGCAGCGACTCTCGTTTATCGCACTTTTTGGAAGAACAGATGTCCCGGTCTGGCTGATCAGAGTGCTCAGGTTTGTGCCGCCGGCCGTGTTGTGCGCCATCATTTTCCCGGACGTGTTCCTGATAAACGGCGCTCTGGTGCTCGCGCCGTCCAATTACCGGCTTATTGCCGCTGCACTTGCGGTTGCAGTCGCCCTTATCACGCGCAATGTATTTGTAACAATCGCCACTGGAATGGTGACTCTGTGGGGCCTTACATTATTTACTGCATAACATGAGCAGCGCAAAGACCGAGTTTCTAGCAGGCGTTCGGGCGACGATGCCAATTCTGCCAGGCGTATTTCCTTTTGGGCTTATTTTTGGGACACTTGCCATTCAGGCTGGAATGCAAAGGATGATCGCTCAAAGCATGTCCGCATTGGTGTTCGCCGGTTCCAGCCAATTTATTGCGGCCCAATTGATTGCGACCACTGTTCCAGCTGGAATCATCGTGATCACTGGCGCCATCGTCAACCTTCGGCACATGCTATATAGCGCGTCCGTCGCCCCATATTTGCTCCGATATGGGTGGCGCTGGAAAATAATCCTGGCGTATCTGCTCACCGACGAAGCATATGCAATCGTCATTGGTCGGTTGCGCCAATCATTGGATGATGCCTACAGATTGCAAGCGAGGTGGTACTTTTTGGGCGCCGGTCTTGCAATGTGGTGCACCTGGCAGATAAGTACGGCATTGGGATTGTTTATCGGCGGCACTATCCCGACGAGTTGGCAGCTGGACTTTGCGCTTCCGCTAACGTTTATCGCGCTGGTCTTTCCCACGCTCAAGGACCGGTCTTCCGTCGCTGCAGCGTTGGTAGCCGGCACAGTCGCGTTGCCCGCGGTTGCGTTACCCCTAAAACTTGGCCTGCTCGTGGCTGCAGCTTGTGGCATCGCTGCCGGTGTATTGACTGAACGCTCGCGGCCGACCGTCAAACGGTAATTCCATTTTCCCTGATGATTGTTCGCAGCTTGCGCACACCAAGGCGCAACACGCGCGGAGTGTATGCGCCATAGCCCAACACCAAACCACCCTGCCCCAGCCTACGTAACGCATACGTGCTTAGCGCGTGTATCTGCAACCCGTGCCGACCTGCGGCGACGCTAATGTCTGTATCGCGACCAGCATTTGCGCCCGCCAATCTGGCCATAATGTGCATCCCGGCTGCAGCACAATCCACCTGCAAAGCGCCTTCAAACACTTGTTGCAGCTCCTGATCCAGTACTAGTCGACGATCGGCATATATTGACCGCATCCGTCTTACGTGGCGGGCAAAGTGCCCCTGGCTTATAAAATCACACAGCACGGCCTGATCAACCAACGGTGAATAATGAAACATCATCTGCATGGCCCGGGCGAACGAATCCACCAAGGTTGGTGGCACGATGAGATATCCGATTCTTAAGGACGGGAAGAGCACTTTGCTAAAGGTGCCGATATATAACACACGCTCGTTAGTGTCAAGCCCTTGCAACGACGCAAGAGGGCGACCACTAAACCGATACTCGCTGTTGTAATCATCTTCCAGAATCCAAGCCCGCGCGTTTTGTGCCCATTTCAATAGTTCAAGCCGACGCGACAGAGGCATGGTCACGCCGCACGGATATTGATACGATGGCGTTACGTAGGCCATTCGAGCGAGCGGCGCACGATTGATTCCTTCCGCTACGTTGAGCCCCTCAGAATCGACTGGCACCGGAATCACTTCAACGCCCGCATTGACCAGAGCCAACCGTCCACCTCTGTATGCCGGGTCCTCGATCCACGCCTGATCCCCCGGGTTAAGCAACAGGCTGCACGCAACCGAGAGCGCATCCTGCGACCCGGATGTAACAAACACCTGATCCGGCCGGCAATTGACACCGCGCGCGCTGCCAAGATATTCGCTAATCGCCTCTCGTAAGGGATAGTATCCCGGGCTTGATTCATACGAGAGCAGGTTTGTTGAAACGGTGCGCCAACGGCGGGTAGTCAGCCTTGTCCAGATATTGATTGGAAATGCATCCAATGCGGGTATACCCGTTCGAAACGGTCGAATTGATTCACTGTCCATGCCACCGGTAGGCATCGCCTGCATGGTTTTATAGCGAACCGAGAGTTCTGTCGCATCAGGCTCGCTGCGTCGCTTGGCGGGATCCGGTGAACCCTGGTGAACCGTTAACAGCTCATCCGGAAGTTGGGAACTTATGTAGGTCCCATCGCCGACCCTGCATTCCAAGTATCCTTCGGCACGCAATTGATCAAAGGTGGCTGAAATTGTGTTTCGACTAACACCCAGGTCGGTTGACAATCTTCGCGTGCTTGGCAAACGCGTACCTGGTTTTAGTGTGTGAGACAAAATCGCGGTGCGCAGCGCGTTGTATAGCTGCTGGACCATTGAGAGGCTGTCCCCTCGATCAACCGTAATCATTGCAAGATCAAATGTTAATGCGCGCTTTGACATCCTATTGGCACCATAACTTTTGCAAGAATGGCTCTTGTTTGCGATCCATTATTGCATACACTTGAGGAGTGACAAAACCAACCGTAGACTTGCGAGCGCAAAAAGACGTTACAGCCGGTCTACTATTTGGGCTCCTTGGCGTGCTGGCATTTAGCTTTTCTCTGCCCATGACCAGGCTGGCAACGCGAGAACTCGACCCAACGTTTGTCGGTTTGGGTCGCGCGTTGCTGGCCGCAGTACTTTCGATCTGTCTTCTCGCACTCAAGAGGCAACCAATTCCGACCCGAGACCAGTGGCTAGGGTTGTCACTTGTAACTGTTGGCGTTGTGATTGGTTTTCCCTTGGCAAGCAGCTGGGCGGTGCGCTTTGTACCGAGTGCACATGCCGCAGTCATCAATGCCTTGCTGCCACTTACGACCGCAATTGGTGGTGCCTTTGCGAATAGACAAAGGCCGAGTGCCCTGTTTTGGCTGGCAGCATGTGGTGGTAGCGCGACCGTCTTTGGTTATCTGTTTATCACCAATGGGATTACGATTGAGGCGGGCGATGCACTCATGTTGATTGCGGTGGCAATAGCAACGCTGGGCTATGTTGCCGGTGGCAAGATGAGCCGTGTAATCGGTAGCTGGCAGACAATCTGTTGGGCAAACGTCATCGCCGCGCCGTTTCTCGTGCTTCCTGTTTGGTCGCGCGTTGCCATGTTTGGAATCCAGGCATCGCCAACCTCGTGGGGTGCGTTTCTGTATCTTGGCTGCATCAGCATGTTTCTTGGATTCTTTGCCTGGTACCGCGGGCTTGCGCTGGGGGGTATCGCCCGCGTCAGCCAAGTACAGTTGGTCCAAGCTTTTCTCACCGTTCTTTGGGCGGCACTTCTGCTTGGCGAGTCGATTTCACCTTTGATGATCGCGGCAGCGAGTCTGGTCGTTATGTTAATTTTCGTGGCACGTCGGGCGCCCATATACGAAACACAAAATGTACATACCAAAGCACAACCTACTTGAGAATCAGGCGACCTGCGTTGCGTACATGCAGGCAAATTCATTTGCCACGGTTGTCAGCCAGCTGGATGGCGCACTGGTTGCATCGCATTTGCCATTGCTGACGCGGATTGTGGACGGGCATGTCATCATTCTGGGTCACTTTGCCAAGGCCAGCCCCCATTGGCGTGCTTTTGAACAAGACCAACGCGAATGCCTGGTCATTTTCACGGGGCCACACACATTTGTTTCGCCAACCACCTACATTCATAACCATGGTATCCCTACGTGGAACTATATCGCCGTGCACGCCACGGGCATAGGGCGTGTTTCACACGATACAAATCAAAAGCTCGAAATGCTTCACCAAATGCATTCAGTTTTTGAGCCGGAAAATGAGATCACGTTTGCTGCACAACCTGCCTCGTTTCAAGCGGCACAGCTTGCTGGAATCGTATGGTTTGAGGTGACCGTTAGCAAACTGGAAGGCAAGGCAAAACTGAGTCAGCATCACACGATTGAGAACCAACGCAGTGCGTCCCAGGCATTGGTTGCCAGTCCGAACACCGACGCGAAGGCAATTGGTGGTCTGATGCGGGACCACGTCCTGGCTGTGCAAGCAAAGAGCGATAGCCCTTCAACTGCCAGCACGATCGCGTAACCATTTGACAAATTGTGATCGGGCCCACCTTACAAGATAAACTAGATAGTCGTGTTCGAAAACAAAATTTATCAGCAGATTGCGCTGATCACTTGCAGCGCTTACCCGGACGGAACAGCTGATGATCAATTGATGTTTCACGCTCTCGAACGACTGGGCTTCGTCGTCACCTTCGAAGTTTGGTCGGATGAAGCGGTCGATTGGAGTACGTATCGCGCACTGGTGATCCGCAGCACATGGGATTACCACGTGAAGCTTGCCGAGTTTGGCGCCTGGCTTGCCACAGTTGCCTCATTAAACATCCAAGTCATCAACTCACCCGAAGTTTTGCGGTGGAACGCGAACAAGCGCTATCTGCGCGATCTTGAGCAACAAGGAGCCAAGATTGTTCCAACCGTTTGGGCGACCCGGGGTCGGGCGGTCGATTTGCAGCATGTCCTGCAATCAAATGGGTGGCCCAAGGCGGTAATCAAGCCGGCAATCGGTGCGAGTGCGTACCAAACATGGATCACGGATGCATCATCCGGAAAGCGCGACCAAGCGCTCCTTAGGGACATGATGCAGGAGGGCGATGTGCTGATACAACCGTTTTTGCGTGAAATAATCCGGGAGGGTGAATATTCTCTGGTTTTCTTTGACCGAATTTTCAGCCACGCCGTGGTCAAGAAGCCGCGAACCGGGGATTTCAGGGTACAGGAAGCGCATGGCGGTTCAACGCGGCGTGTGGAGGTTTCCAAAGCAATAATTGATCAATGCATACCAATACTTAACTATGTGAAGCATCGGCTAACGTATGCACGGGTGGATGGCGTGGTTCAAAATGACGTTTTTATCCTAATGGAACTGGAATTGATCGAGCCGGATTTGTGTTTGTCGAATGCACCGGGTGCTGCCGGCAGATTCGCCTTGGCCATTGACGCGGCAATTGGTCACCGGGGCCTGCTACAAACGGTAGCGCCAAATACAGAGCAGCTCCTTCTCAAACCATTGTCATGACGTTATATCACCTTGCTCAGGTAAATATCGCCACGGCAAAGTATGACCTTTCTGATGCGCGCATGGCGGATTTCATGGACGCATTGGATCACATTAACGCGTTGGCCGAATCAGCGCCTGGATTTGTGTGGCGCTTTATCGCCGGCAACGGCAATGCCACGTCTCTGCGCGCCTTTGAGAATGACCGAACCATTTACAACGCCAGCGTGTGGACCGGCATCTCCGCGCTGCAAGACTACGCATTCCACAGCCAGCATACCTCCTATCTAAGACGGCGGGGAGAGTGGTTTGAGAAATCCAAAAACTATTCTGCGATTTGGTGGGTTCCGGCCGGTCATCAGCCGACCGTGGAAGAATCCAAGCAAGCATTGGTGGCATTGGCAAATTTTGGCCCAACTCCCCGTGCGTTCACTTTTTCAAAATTGTTCAGCCCGCCTGACACGCGGTTGAATGTTGGCAGCGGCACGATTTTTGAAGATCAGATCGGTTATTGCAGGGCCGTTCGATTGGGAAATTCTATTGAAGTTGCGGGCACCACCGCGGTAGATGTAAGCGGCGCAGTGATTGGTGCAAATGATCCGGCAGAACAGACGAGATTCGTGTTGAAGAAGATTGAGCGCGCACTGATACAGGCCGGCGCGTCACTCGCAGATGTGGTGCGCACGCGAATGTTTGTCACCGATATTTCGCACTGGCGCATTATCGGTGACGTGCACGGTGAATTCTTTAGGGACATAAAACCGGTTGCCACCATGGTCGAGGTAAGCAGATTAATCGACCCGGCACTCCTTGTCGAAATCGAGGTGAGTGCTCTGATTTCGGATTCGCCATGAACCAACTAAGCATTGAACGATGCGATCTTGGAGATTTGCAGGACCTCATCCCGCTGTTTGACGAATACCGCCAATTTTATGGCCAGCCAAGCAATCCAGAGGATTGCGGAACATTCTTGAGCGCCCACCTCGAGAATGGGACAAGTACCATATTCCTTGCCCGGCAAGGCGGTGCGCCATGTGGAATGGCCCAACTGTTTGCATCATACAGCTCCGTTAGGTTGCGTCGCATTTGGATTCTGAACGATCTATTCGTGGCATCGCGCGCCCGGGGCTTGGGCGTGGGCACCACATTGCTGGAGCGCGTCAAACAATTTGGCGAGCAAACTGGGTCGGCCCGGATTGACCTTTCGACGGCGGTGGACAATATCGTGGCGCAACGCGTATATGAGCGCTTCGGTTTCGTAAAAAATACGTTCTTTCTGAATTATTCGTTGACACTCACGGTCGCAGATTAACCACTCAAACATGAATCAACCAAGTATTGTTGTCGTTTCATCAAGCCTGGCACCGATTTCGCGTTCGCGGATCGCGGCGCAGTACGCGGGAAATTTTCTGAGGTCGATTGGCTGTGAGGTCCAGACCGTGGATCTCTCTTCAATGGCGGTTGCGCCCTATCCTGCCAGTGAAAATGATCCGGAAACCCTAAGCGCCGTCAACCTCTTTAACAGTGCCCATGGCTGGGTCCTTGCATCGCCTGTATATAACTTCGGGATGAGTGGCGTGCTACTCAATTTTCTGCACTACGCACTTGACAGCGACCGCGAACGATTTAAACCATTTGTCATCATTGAGACGCTGGGAGGATTACGCAGTGCACTGTCCAGCGACCATCTTGCGCGAACCATGGTCTATGAAGTGAATGCAGTTCAGGTCGGACCGGCTGTTCACGCCGTTGGAGATGCGGGCATCAACCGTGCGACAGGTGTGATATCACCGGAGGTAATCCATCGGATTGAGAAGAGTATGGCTGCCCTTGCACACTATTCAAGGGCCCGCGCAAGCGTCCAATCCAATCTCCTGAGCCATTCGTGGGTCGCGGCCTGATTGGCCTTTGATCTGACCAAAATCATTGCAATCTGAGCACATACCAGACTGGACAAGGCGCCAGCGTGTGGCAGTGTGGCCCGTCCACCAGCCGACGTGTAGGCTTCGAACGCGTCCGGCCAATGCGTGTCCAACGCACGCCATGCAAGCGTCCAGCGAAGCCAGGCGAGATCTAATTGCGGGTTACCCAACCCGGACCATTCCCAATCAAGCAATCCACACATTCCGGCGGCCTTTGACCAAAGTATGTTGTGCAAACCGGCATCACCATGGATCAAGCACGGCGCATACGTGCTTGACGCAACCGCCCGAGCGGCGAACTCCAACGCAATACGTTGGTCAGGTCGAAGCGGAATAGCCTCAAGACCCAATGCCACGCGCCTAAAACTACTGGTTGGACTGAAGTGCGCATCGACAACATCCAGACCGTGCATTTGATTGTCAAAATGCCGATGCACCCGTGCAAGTGCACCAGCAAGCGCGCAAACCATGGATTTGACTGTTGTGACATCCTGCACAAACTGGAGCCCGTTGATCCCCGGAAGAAATTCCACCAGCTCAACGGTCCAGACATCAGTTTCAACCATGGCATGGATCTTGGGAGCTTGTACTGCGCCACCCAGGAGGCGAAGCATCGAACCCTCGCTGCGAATTTCATGACGCTTTTCGTCATCTGAAGCCGCCTTGATTACAACCCGTCCAAATGGTGCCACATCGGCACAAACGACCGTGTGCGAGAACCCTCCGCTTGTACTGGTGATATTTGCAATCGGGTTGCCAATATATCCTTCAACTGCATTTATCACCGCACGCGGCAGGATCTGTTGGCCAGTGCTCATCGGCAATACTCCAAATGCCGCGAAATTCGGATACGGACGTGCATTACGGCTTCTTTTTGGGCCTGACAAGGTCAACCTGCACGGTCTTTGGCAACAGGCTGGTGGCGACTACCGCATCGGGCGCCACCAACTGCAGGGTTAACTCATACCTTCCCTCATCCAGACCGACCACATCAATCGTGGCCCGAACATCGTCTTCGGTAAGCTTCGTCAATCGGGGCAGTGGTCCACTCAGGACAATATCTACCTGTCCGGGTTGAACGGTTGCACTCAAGGCTGAGCTCAGCCCAAGAATTGTGGGCTTGCGCTTAACGGTTCTGCTGCCAATCTGTGGGCGGATCAACATCCGCACGCGGACAGTTTGCGTGGCGTTTACCAACGATACACCGGGCGGCACATTCACACCTACGCGTTCGTCCACGTCCTCTTGTTTGTTATCAATCACGACGTCAAGCGTGTCGATGAAACCCTTTGTTCCTTGAACCGCGTCTGCCTGCCCGAAGACGGTCACAATTAGTGGATCCACCGTAATGTCCACCACCGAATAGCCTTCCGCCGGCTGACCGCGCCACTTTACGACAACAGGCAGGTCCCTATAGTTGCTCAGTTGCTCAACCGATACGCGCGCCTGTACGGTGTCCGGCGTAATCTTTACATCGCGCACAACAGTGCCGGAAGCATCTACCGGCACGAGGCGCTGGGCATTGACATCCATGGAGGCCCGCAGACCATCCACCTGGATGACCGCATTTATTGCGGCCACCCGCGACAATACTGACTGGGTGGCGATGATTGTCGCTTGATCCGCGTCAAGTTTTGTAGCACCGACGCGAAACCCAACGGCGGGAACTCCAGACGTGCTGAGCTTGATTGGAGCTTTACCCTGCATTAGTCGTTCGATCGAAACCGTAGCAGTTGCCACCTGCGTGGAAACAATCGAACCGGGCTCGATCGCCAACGTAGGTTGGACGCGAAATACATGCTGGCCGGGCCCAAGATCAACCAGATCGATTACGATCTTTGGGCTTGTCGCCTGTAGCTCGGCCAGTTTGGAGCGCGGGGCACGAACGGTGGTCTCGATCAGGCTTGGAATGTTTGATGTAACCACGAAATCGCTCAACCGCTCTTCGCCCTGAACCTGCACCCGATATTGAATCTGTGCCTCGGCAATTGGATCACTCTGAATGGCTGAAATGACCCAAAGAATCAAGGCCATCGTGAGCGCGAGCACAATCAGCCCAAGGTTATTCACCAACCACCGCAACATACGCGATATTCTAATGTCTTGTGCTGAAAACGTACGTAAGCAGGCCGACCACCGACCTGCTTACTCCTACAAGAGAAGGGAGAAATCCAAGAACAAATGGATTATGTGCCGCAACTGTTAAGCTGGAACGAAGATTGGATTGCAGAGTTCTTAACACTGTCAATCGTCCTCAAATTCGGACGCAGAACCGCTGCCAGCATCAAATCGGCTGCCGCGCATGAAGTCACGAAATTGCGGCAAAATGCTGCAGCGCCAGGCCCTCGCGAATGGAGGCGCCATTAATCTGCATCTGATCGGCACGCGCCGCGCGCAACAGTTCGCGCACGACAATCGCGCCATTTAGCGCCATATCACCGCGTTCAGGCGGCATCCCGGGGAGCAAGCGAACCTCGTCGAGGGATAAGGACGACAGCAGCCTGATCACTTCGTCCACCTGTTCCACGCTGACGACCATGCCATCAACATTTTGCTTTTTGTGAGGATCGGTGGCAATGAACTCGGCCAAGTCTCGAACGGTTCCACCAAATCCGATGACAGATGCGCCCGAAGCACTCTTTGCCAACCAGGATAGGCGTGCAAACTTTGCCAACACAAACGCCGAAAGCGCCTCCAGCTGCCCCTGGCTCAACGCAGACCGGTGTGGGAAATGCCGGCTTAGGCGGAGTGCCCCCAGCGGTAACCCGGTCATGTTGGTTGAACGACCACGCAGAACTCGTGTAATGTGAAGATCGCCGCCACCAAGGTCAAACACGATACCATTTTCCATTGCCAAGGAATGGCGCACCGCATCGACACCGAGAGCGGCCTCTTCCTCTCCAGTCAGAATTTTTAGCTGAAGGTCCAAGCGAGATCGAACTGCATCAACGAGTACATCGCGATTGTTGGCTTCTCGAACGGCACTGGTTGCCACGCAAACGACATTACGTATCGATATGCCAGCGGATTCGCACCACGAACAGTAGGTGACAATGGTGTTTTCAGCATTCAAAATGGCGGCCTGGCTTAAGAAGCCGTTGCCATCCATTTCTTCGATTAGCCGAAGCCGCTGTGACGCCCTATACGTTCGGACAATTTCGGTAGAGCCTGGATGGCGCATAAACAGGGCCAGGTTAACGGCGTTGCCGCCGATGTCTATGATCGCCAGTTCATTCGGTGCTGTTGCTGACATGTGAATCAATGTGTTGCGTACCGGTTTGCGCCGCGGCCAAACTCATATTGGTCAACCCAATTTCATCAGATTCCCTGGTGAGCGCTGCTAGCTCGACCCGAATCCGTTCACGTCGATTTCTCAGGGTCAGCGCTTCATCCCGCTGAGAAAAAACCAGACCATGTGCAATTTGCGCCAACAACGACTTCCGCAACTCAATCTGGGCTTGCAAATCCAGTCGACTCATTTCAGCGATGTTGCAGTTACAAGGTGAAGGAGTCTTTAAGGTTGGGTAAACGCTCGAACGGGCTGCTATACGACCCGATAGCCAACGCCGCGCACGGTTTGCACGATCAATGGGCTCGACGCATCCTGCTCGATCTTCTCGCGCAGCCAACGCACATGTACATCCAACGTCCGCGGGTCGCCGTCATAGTCGTATCCCCAAACCTGGGCAAGCAAAAAATCGCGCGTTAAAACGACTCCCTTGTTGCGTAACAAGGTTGCCAGGAGCTCATATTCCTTATAGCTGAGTTTCAATTGTTCGCCGCTGCGGTGCACCATCCGTGCGGCCAAATCAACTTCGATATCCCCAAACCGAATCTTATCCGACTGGCGTCGGCTGCTGCGCCTAAGCGCCGCGCGCACGCGAGCCGTGAGCTCGGGCATCGAAAACGGCTTCATCACGTAGTCATCGGCACCCGTCTCAAGACCGATGACGCGATCCATTTCAGCGCCACGTGCCGTCAACAAAATGATCGCTGCGTCCGATTCCTTTCTAAGGATGCGACACAAACTCAAACCATCCAGACCAGGCAACATGACGTCAAGGAGGCACAGATCCGGTAATTCGGATCGCGCGAGCTCGAGCGCCTCCGAGCCGTCGCCTACCGAATGCACTTCATAGCCCTCATTGCGCATATTGGTGGTCAGCACGTTGCGCAGCGTTGGCTCATCCTCGACAATCAACAATTTTGCCATTGCGTCCTACAGTCCCTTGACGCGATTGCGCGTTAGCGCACGTGCGGATAAATTTAGAATTAACACAAATACAACAATTACCAGTGCAATTGCCCATGCCTGGCCGTTGCGTATTGGCGATGGATCAATCGCATATTTATACATAGTCAGTGGCAGCGCGGCAATTGGCTGCGACAGTGAAGTGGACAACACGTTGCTACCTTGCGCAGTCAACAGCAACGGCGCTGCTTCTCCCGAAACGCGAGCTATTGCCAGAAGAATACCGGTAATGATGCCGGAGACGGCCGCAGGCAAAACAATCAATATCATTGTTTTCCATTCCGTTGCGCCCAAGCCAAGCGAACCTTCGCGCAGTGCCCGCGGCACCAACATGAGCATTTCTTCCGTGGTGCGCAGCACAATAGGAATCATCATGATCGCCAGAGCAACGCTGCCGGCAAATGCGGAGTAGCCCTGCCCGCTCACCAAAAATGTATACACGAACAGGCCGACAACGATGGAAGGCAAACCCGACATCACATCCGTACTGAATCTAATAACCAAGCCGAAGGTCGTATTGCGATGCTCGGAAACGTAAATTGCAGCAAGGATTGCAATCGGAATTGATATGAGCGACGCAATACCCACCAATTCGGCGCTACCGACAATTGCGTGCAGCACTCCCCCGCCGCCAAGTGTCAACGGCTTAAACGTGGAGGTAAAAAATTCGGCCGACATATAGGGCAAACCGCGTGAAATAACATCTCCGATCACCCAAACCAGTGGAATGATCGCCGCAAATGTTGCGATCCATGTCAATCCGAGGGTAATCGAATTTATTGCCGCGCGACGCCCCTGAGCGGAGGTGCTTTTGAGCTTGACGCGTTCTTGCGAGGTGGTCCGAACTGCCTGTGTAACCATGGTTTTTTTACCCCCGTTGATCAGGATTTTTCCGAGACACGCTCCACACCAGGAGGCGGGCCAACACGTTTAACAATAGGCTGGTGGCAAACAACATCAGTCCAATCTCCAGAAGTGCGCTTGAATGAAGTAATGAGCGCGCTTCACCCCACTCATTGGCGATAACACTGGACATGGTGTAGCCAGGGTTAAGCAAAGAAGTGGGCAGCTCGGAAACGTTGCCGACCGTCATAGTAACGGCCATTGTTTCGCCCAGCGCACGACCCAGACCCAAAATGATGGCGCCGAGAATGCCAGACATACCGTAAGGCAAAATGACCTTTGAAATAGTTTCAGAGTGCGTGGCGCCAAGTGCAAACGAGGCCTCGCGCTGCGCGGCGGGAACTGCCAGCAACACATCGCGCGTAATTGCGGTAATGCTCGGCACGACCATAATCGCCAGGATCACCCCGGATGCAAAAATACTCGTGCCAAAAAATGGGCCACTCAAGAATGGCAGGTAAATAAAATTGGTCGGGGTGCCGAGGAGCTTCAAAAGAAAGTCCCCAAGCGGTTTTACAACGGCGGGAATGAACGCAAACAACCCCCACAAACCATAGACGACGCTCGGTATTGCTGCAAGCAGCTCAACCATGGTACCGACAGGTCCCCGTAAGCGCGGCGGACACAGTTCAACCAGGAAAATCGCGATAGACAGGCTGAACGGTAATGCGATTGCCAAACCAACCAGCGAGGTGAGCAATGTTCCAACTACAAATGGTAGTGACCCAAATATTTCACCGGATGGGTTCCAATCAGAAGAAATCAATGACTGCAGGCCGAATTGTGTGCGTGTCGGCGCGGAGGTGATCCACAGCATCAGACCAAAACTGACGACGAGCAGGATCAGAACTATGGACGCAGCAACCGTGATTAGGCGATATGGCACATCGCCATGAGCCAGTGCGCGCCCCAATCTTGCGGAAGGGCTCCGGACAACTGATGCAGGAATGCTGGTCATTTTGGCTTAAACGTGATACCGCGATGTGTGGTGGATTTCTTCACCGACCACATCGCGGTAATAAATTTACAAGCGGCCTACCCTACTTCAGCACGGGCTGACCATTGCAGGTTACCGTCTTCAATGCCGCCAACGACTTGGCCTTGGCATCATCACCAAGAGGTGAATACAGCAACTTGCCTGCGCGGGAAATTGCGGCTGAATCAGTCAACACCCAGTTGAAAAACTGTAGCAACTTACCGGCCTTTTTGCAGTCGGTAAAGTCCTTGGCCACGATGAGATACGTGAATCCGCTAATTGGCCAGGCATCGGCGCTCGCCACGTTCACAATATCGGCTGAATTGCGATCACTAAACGCGGCGCCAACCGTAGCGGCCGTCGTGCTGGCAACCGTGGCATCCACCTGCTTATTGGCAGAGTTGATCATCTGGGCATAGTCAATACCGTTGTTCTTGGCATAGGCCAGCTCAACGTAGCCAATGGCACCGCTGGTCTTCTGAACCGCTGCGGCAACACCTTGATTGCCGCGACCGCCTTGACCACGCTTCAGTTTGTCAACGGGCCAGTCAACCGTGGTTCCCTTGCATGGGTTCACGGCGGCCTTCCAGTTGGCATTGGCGGCGCACAGATATGTAGTGAAAATGCTGCTGGTGCCCGAGCCATCGGCGCGATGCACAACATTGATTGGCAAGTCAGGGAATGTGAGTTTTGGATTGAGCTTGACTATGGCGGCGTCATTCCACTTCTCAATCTTGCCGCTGTAAATGTCACCCAAGACCTGACCGTCCAGAACTACTGTTGTGGTCACATCGGGAATGTTGAAAATCGCGACCACTGCACCAGCCACGGATGGAAGCTGAACCAAAGGCTTGGTCGCGGCTTCAGCATCACTCAATGCGGCATCTGAACCCGCATAGTCTACGGTGCCCTTAGTGATGTCCGTCTTGCCCTGGCCCGAACCGCCACCGGCATAGTTGATAAGAACAGAGGGGTCCAATTGCGAATATGCAAATGCCCAATCTTCATACAGCGGCTGGGGGAACGTTGCGCCCGAACCGTTTAGCGCAGTGGAACCCTTCGGCTCCTGTGGCGCCGCAGTTGGCGCGGCGCAAGCTGCCAGAAACATGGAAAGCGCAAGCCACGAGGCTATTGCATGGGATTTGTTAATTGTCATAAAACTCCTATTTTTTGGTGTCGTTTGTTACGTCAAACAAAGTAAAACGTAGCCAATTTTCGTTAAGCCTGGTTTAACGATCTCTTTTTGTCTTCATGAAGTTCGCCCGTAAGCATAAATACAATGCGTTCACAAACGTTGGTCACGCGGTCACCCAACCGTTCCAGGTTGTGTGCCACCCAAAGCAGGCTTTGGGCGCGGCCAATCGTTGCGGGATCACTTCCCATAACTTCAAATAGATCGGACTGAATGGCCTTATAGAGCCGGTCGACTTCGCCATCCATGGCCATCACCTGTCGAACGCCATTCAAGTCAGACTTCAGGTAAGCCTCCTGCGCAGAACGCAACATGGTGCACACCTTCACCTGCAGCGATCTGAAGTCAGGCATCCAGGGAACAGGTGCTGCATCGCCAAGCCGCAATACAATTTTGGCGATGCCATTGTCATAGTCGGCCATGCGTTCAATTTCGACTGCGATGTGCGAAGCGGCAATTACAATGCGCAAGTCGCGTGCCAGTGGCGCCTGCATGGCAAGCGTGGTGATGCATTTCTCCTCGATTTCGTAACGCATTGAATCAATGAGCTTTTCTTCGGCGCGTACTTCGCGTGCCTTGTCGAGATTGTGCTCCAACAGTGCCGATACGACCTTTTCCGTCATTGCTTCAACGTGTGAACTCATCCGAACCATGTCGTCGCGCAGGTCGGACAAATCGCGGTCAAGCTTGCTTCTATTCTGTATGTGTGTCATTGCTATTGAGCTACTCCGTAAAAAAATTACCCGAAGCGACCGTTTACATAGTCCTCTGTGCGTTTATCCCGCGGGTTGGTGAATATCTTCTTCGTTTGATCAAACTCGATCATTTCGCCGGCGCGGTCCGACCGCATCATCATCATCATCGTGTAGTCGCTGGCGCGAGCGGCCTGCTGCATGTTGTGGGTCACAATAACAATCGTGAATTGCTTCTTGAGCTCCTGCATCAGCTCTTCAACTTTCACGGTTGCAATTGGATCGAGCGCGGCACACGGTTCGTCCATCAGAAGTACATCCGGATGCGTCGCGATTGCGCGGGCGATGCACAAGCGTTGCTGCTGACCGCCCGATAACGCAGTGCCAGACTGCTTGAGCTTATCCTTAACCTCATCCCAGAGGGCGGCACCTTGCAGGCTGTCTTCGACAATTGCATCCAGGTCGCCCTTGCGGATGCGCGTATTGTTTAGTTTTACGCCATACGCGACGTTGTCATATATTGATTTTGGGAATGGATTCGGACGCTGGAACACCATGCCGACACGCCGACGAACCTCAACAACATCCACATCAGTGCCATAAATGTCCAGGCCGTCGAGCATTATCTTTCCAGATACGCGCGCGACAGCGACGAGATCATTCATTCGATTGAATGATCGCAACAGCGTGCTCTTGCCGCATCCGCTGGGGCCGATGATCGCGGTGATCATTTTCTCCCTTACTGGAACGGTAACCTCTGCTACGGCACGGAACTTTCCGTAATAAATGCTCAGATTTTCGGCGTGCATTTTTTGGTACACATCATTTGCCTGAGCACCCGTTGATCCATTTGAGGCGGTTGACATTTTTGTTTCTGACATGATCTCGAACGAAATAGAATACCAGCGTAGGTTAAGTAAAGATTAAGCCAACATTTCTATTGACAGGCGTGCGATATCAACGGCGGCATCGGGCCGCGCCAATTGCGATGAAGAAATCTTTGCCGTGTGAAAGGCCTCTTTGTTTCCCAGCCAATGTTCCAGCTGGCGCAGCACCGATCGCGTTGACTTGCAGTAAACCCCGGCACCCTGCTCTTCGACCAACGCAATGTTGCCCTCCTCCTGGCCCGGGATTGCGTCATAGAGAATAATTGGCAGGCCCGCCACAAATCCTTCGCAAATGGTGCCCGGACCGGCTTTTGTGATCAGCACATCGGATGCGCCCATTAGTTCCGGAACGTTCCGGACAAATCCAAGCACACGCATGGCAGGGATTCGTGGACGCACGAACTCAAGCGCTTGCATCACAGCGACGTTCCTGCCACACACCACGATTAATTGAAGGGGTAATCCACTCCATGCGATGTTGCGCGCCAAGCCTTCCAACCTGCCCATTCCATCTCCACCGCCCATCAACAAGGCAACCGGAATATTTGGGTCAAGACCAAGCGCGGCGCGTGTTTGGGCGCCCGCGGTCATCCGCTTTGCGAAATCGGGCCACACCGGCTGGCCGCCGATTCGAACGTGATCCCGCGGAATGCCAAAATGCACCGCTTGCTCAAAAGCCGCCGATGTTGGCACGATGCAACGATGCACATCCTGGTGATACCACTGAACATGTCCGGTGACGAGATCGGTCACTACTGACACATATTTTGCCCGCGCATTAGTTTCGCAGATGGCTGCAGGCAAAACCTGGTTGTATAACGGGTGCACTGAAAGATACAAGTCCGCTGGATATTGCGCGAGCATTTCCGCTGCTAGCTTTTCGGACAACGGTTCAAACATTCGGCGAAGGGTTGCAGTCACATTCTTGTGATTTGTCGCACGGAACGTGGCTTTGTATACCGGCCGGGCATGATTGACCAGTGGCGGGTAGATATCTTCGGCAATTGAAAACGGAAATGGCCAACTGCGAAAATTATTTACGAATGAAACCTCGAATTGGCCGGGATAGGCGATCTCAATGCCCTGAGAAATTGCCTCACCAGAACTGCGATGACCGCCACCCGTGTCGGCATAGAGAATCGAAATTTTCTGTTTAAGCCCGCGGTTGAGGTGCATGAGATTAAACGCTAAATTCCAATTGTTAAATCTTCATTAATATCAGGTCAAAGTCAGCTCAACCTAGCACGGAAACCAACGGCGCATGGCTTATGACGATTGAATTTGGGGTTGAACTGGATAAGTTCCACTGAATATGGCGCACTTCGCCACCGTCAATTTCGAGGCCCGTAATGGAGCCATCCGAGAAACAACACGCACCGGAATTGAGATAGCGACGTCTGACCATCGGGCGGTGGGTGTGCCCGGTGACCATCGTAAGTCCGTTGCGCATGGCCCAACCCTGCATAATGTTCTCACCCCGGCTCATTTTCAACACGTTTTCAGGTTGATTGGAGGACCAACCGGTGCAGAGCTGGACCAAGCGCCAGATGTGCCGAACCACAGGGCGGGCGACTGTTGACAAACGCTCACCATCCCAAGTGCCTTGGTGGCCATGCAGAAATAACAGTTCACCAAGGTGGCAGGTGCCGTCAACCACCTTCATCCGCAGCGATTCATAAATCCGCAATGCGTCACCATAAACCGGGTGAAGCCAGCGTAGCACGCTTTGACTGTTCCCCCAACTTTCATCGTGATTACCCCAAAACCTAAGATAGCGTCCTTGAAGATGAAAGCTGCGCTCAAGTTGGAGGGATGCACGGTGTGTCGCAATTACCCGGGCAGGTGGTTCCTTCCACAGATCCTCCATATCACCCAAACTTACCAGCGTAAACCCGGCCTGGAAATAGCGCCACAGCGCGGCCAAATACGTGGTTTCCGTGCGCAGAAATTCGTCCGCCGAGTTTCCGGCTCCACGATGCAAATCGGAGAAGACGACCAATTTTGCGGAGCGCACGTCCAAAGGCATGAATGTGTCCGCCCGTTTGAGGGTGGCATCGAGTGCCTCGGTGAGATGCAGGTCGGGATGTCGGCGTAGTTGCATTGGTGTTTCAACCTCCGCAGGTAAACAGTAACGAGCCTTTGGTGCATCCCAATTAAGAACAGGTGATCCGTGCTTAACATATTTATCAGGTGTGCATAAGCAACTGTGTTGTGCGCCCGATCAGTGCATCCTGCAGAAAATTGTCAGGTGATCCAAGACAAATATAGTGACCAAGCAGTTTCCGTTTTCAGGCGTTAAGATGGTGTTATCCCACGACGACCACAGCCGCGAATAGGCGCGCTAATCGGTCAAAAGAATTTTAAGCGTTCTTAATATTCGGCCGGTACAGCCTTAACAGGTGCCACATACCTTTGCTACCTAGGAACGCAGAAGGCAACAAGTGGACGATATTCTTCAGATCAAGGACCTTAGGCTGGAATACCCAAACGGGCATGCCGCGCTAAAGCGGGTCACCTTCAACGCAAAAAAGGGCGAAATTATCGCAATCATCGGTCGTAGTGGCGCTGGAAAGAGCACCCTATTGCGGTGCATAAACGGGCTGGAAAAACCACAAGCAGGGTCGATCCGTCTCGATGGGGAAGAAATTGTTGGCATGGAAGAGCGCCAACTTACGAACTTGCGGCGCAAAGTGGGGTTTGTATGGCAGGAATACAACTTGATCGAGCGGCTTTCAGTCATGAGCAATGTTCTTACCGGTCGGCTGTCATACAACGGTCGCGGGAAAAATCTGATTGGTTATTTTGATCGCGGGCACAGGGAAATCGCGATTAGAAATCTGGAGCGGGTAAACATGCTTCACCGCGCCAGTTATAGGGCAGACAAAATCTCGGGTGGCGAGAAACAGCGCGTGAGTATTGCTCGCGCATTGTCGCAGGAGCCGACTATTATTCTGGCCGACGAACCCGTGGCATCCCTGGATCCCAACCTTTCGGCCATCATCATCGGTGACCTGGCACGTGTAGCGCGCGAGGATGGCACGTTGACCATCATCAACATCCATCAGTTGGATCTTGCCGCCAAATATGTTGATCGGATGATTGGTCTGGCGCAAGGCGTCATTGTATTTGACGGCACGCCTGCTCAGTTGGATGATGCTGCTATGGATCGCATATACAACTTCGACAAAATATCGGGCTAACCTTGAATCACTAAAGAGAAAAAGTTATGGACGTTCAGGCAACAACACACGGTCAGGCTTCCGCCTCTTCAGCAAAGCTGATTCAAGCGTCGGCACGCGAGACGATGCTCAAGCCATTTCCAGCAATAAGCTGGCGGACGATTCTCATCTTGGGACTCGTGGGACTGGTGTATACGATTGGTCTACGGAATATCAAGGCTGAACCGCAGGAGCTTCTCGAGGGCTTGCCAAATATCGCAGCGTTTATTGTGCGATGTTTTCCGCCAAAATTTGAGCTCACTGGTCTGGAAACACCACTTGGAGAAATTCTTTATCCGACGGTCGCCGGCTCAATCATTCAGACAATGTTCATTGCGCTGATAGGTACAAGCGCGGCGCTGTTGTTTTCAATCCCGATTGGCATTCTGGCGGCGCGCAACGTGAGCCCGCATCCAGTGCTGTATTACGTTACCCGGTTTTTTGTCAACAGCGTCCGGGCCGTGCCGGAACTCTTTATGGCGCTTGTCTTCGTGGCTGCAGTGGGACTGGGGCCTTTTGCAGGTGTACTTGCCTTGACGTGCACGTCGCTCGGCGGTCTTGGCCGCATATATGGAGACAGTATTGAATCCATTGAGCCTCAACAAGTGCTTGCAGTGCGTGCGACAGGAGCAGATCGTCTGGCTGTGTTTCGCTATGCCGTTCTTCCACAGGCATTGCCCAGCATTGCTTCGTTTGCCTTGTTGGTTCTAGAGGGCAACATTCGTGCCGCAACCGTCCTGGGATACGTCGGTGGTGGTGGAATCGGCTTCCAGATTCAAAAATACTTCGCGCTTTTTCAATATCAAAACTTGATGGGCGCCCTGATCCTGGTGATTTCCACTGTGCTCATTATTGACCGGGCCAGTGATCGAATCCGCAAGAAGGTCGTGTGACCTTGACAGACTGAATCAAATAGTGGAGTAACAAAACAAATGGAAAAGACTATCGTACACAAGAGTTTGCTTGCCGTTGCCAGCGGCATAATGCTGGTGGCGTGCGCGGCTCCCGCCGCCCCAACCGCCAAGGCCCCTGTAGCCGCCGATCCAAAGGCGGACTGGCCCAAGGAAATCACGATCGGCTTCTTCGCCGGTGATGACGCCGAAAAGGCTCTGAAGGACCAGACCGCGTTCATAGATCGCATTCAGAAGAACATGGGTGTTACGGTGAAGGGTGTCACCGGAAGCAGCTACAGCGCGGTGATTGAGGCCATGCGCAACAAGAAGGCCGATGCCATGATTGTTGGCCCGTTCAGCTACGTGCTGGCCGTGCAGGAAGCCAATGCCGAGGCATTGGTTGTCAACCTTACCCCAACTGTTAAGAAGGGTGACACAGCCAAGATTGACCCGAACTTGAAGCCGTATTATTACAGCGTCCTGATCACCAAAAAAGGCAGCGGGATCAAATCCATCAACGATCTCAAGGGCAAGGATTTTGCGTTCGTAGATCCGGCGAGCACCAGCGGTCATTTGATGCCCAAGACCTCGTTGTTGAACAACAAGATTGACCCGGACAAGGACATGAAGGTGATCTTTGCCGGCAGCCATCCAAGCGCTGTGCAGGCAGTTTGGAACAACAAGGTTCCCGCGGCAGCAACATTTGAGGGCAACTTGTATGCACTTGCCAAGGACGGCCAAATAGACTTCTGTGCTTTCCCGGATGGAATTGTCGGAAAGCCGCGCACTCAGGCTGAAGTAGATGCCAACTATGCCAACTGCAAAGACGGCAGCATAGTGCCTTTCTTCTACAGCGTGCCCATTCCGGAGACCCCATTTGCCGTGCGCGCCGACCTGCCCCAGAGCTTCAAGGACACCATGAAGAAGACGCTTCTGGACGCTACCAACGATCCGGCCTACGTCGCCGCAGCAGGTTCCTACTTCGTTGATCCGACAAAGGATCTTGGCCTTGCCCGCCTGGATGATTTCTATAACATTCTGCGGGATGCGGCCAAATTGCTCAATCTTGACCTGAAGAAGATGAAATAGTCTGGAACCCGAATGGTTTCAAATGCTTGAAGACACACTTTCAATCCTCGCCCAAGCTCCGGCACAAACCGTAAAACGATTTGCCGAATCGCTACTTGCCGGCCTGGGCGAGGTGAAAGTGGATCGTAATCGCAGCGGGATCGTGATGCTCCCGCATCGAGATACAGCCAAAGGAAGCGCCTTCTACATTGGCGAAATCCTGATTGCCGAAGCGTTTGTCACGCTCACTTCGCATGACGCACACGGCTATGGCGCATGCCTCGGAAGGGATACCGAGCAGGCACTTGCTGTCGCTGTTCTTGACGCGGCGCTGCGTTCCCAGTTACATACTGCGGACATTTTCGATTTTGTCGAAGATCAGAGGCGCATTCAAAGGTCGGCTGATTTCGAACTGAGAAAGTCGGTTGAAGAAACCAAAGTTGAAATGGAGACCTTTTGATCTTCAGTTTGGATCAAGTTGAGCCTCTCAAATAGACCGCGAACAATTTCTCTGTCAACCGGCGGATGAGCAAAGTGTGTGCCACCTTTGCTTGAATACTAAGCAACGATGACTGCATCCAAAACTGCGACGAGTGAGTCGCCCCACGAAGCTCGCCTACGAACAGCGTATTTGGCGCTCATGTGGTCCCTTTCCTATCCTGGAACTGTTCAGCACCTCCCGGAGGCGGGTCTTGCGGTCGTCGCGGAGACACTGCTTGACTTGGAGACCACCTTCTATTGTGACAAGGCAATCGACAGCGCCCTTTTGGACCGTACTGGAGCAGCGCGAACGGGACTCGTCGATGCCGACTATGTTTTTCTTAATGCGTTGGAAATCGCAGATACACCGCACCTGTCTGGTGTACGGATCGGAACGATTAATCATCCCGATCGCAGTGCGACGCTCGTCATCAATTGCTCGTTCAAAACTGGATTTCAACTGCGCGTATCAGGTCCCGGCGTCAAATCAACAACGGACTTCGATTGCGATGTTCCACTGGCATTTTGGACGATTCGCGCTCAGCTGATTCGATACCCCAGGGGCGTCGATTGTTTTTTGATTGACCAACACCAGGTCGTAGGCGTACCCAGGACCACACTTTTGGAGGTGACCTGAAATGTATGTGGCAGCACGAGGCGGAGAACAGGCAATTCTTAATGCCGAGCAACTATTTCACTCATTAAAGTCAACCTTCAACGCCGACGACGTCAGGAGAGTGGAATCCACCATGCCCTACCTGATAGACAAAGTGATGGGAGAGGGCTCGCTCTATGCACCCGAGCTGGCGGCTTTGGCAATTTTGTATACCGGTGGCGACCTGTATGAATCCGTGCTAATGCTGCGCGCATTTAGAAGTACCCAGCCGCGTATTGCATATGCCAAGACGCTGGTGCAGGACGATTGGTTGACCGTGCGGCGCATATCTGCCGCCTTCAAAGATATTCCAGGCGGCCAAATACTCGGCCCGACACTCGACTATAGCCACAGATTGCTGCCACTCGAAATGCTGGACAACGAGCGAGATCATGGACCAATTTCGAGCACGCTCCCCGTCCAAATGATCCGCAATTCCGAATTGTTAACAAGGCAAGCATCACTACCCGCTGTCGCAGACTGGCAACGCGCAGAAGGCCTGCTTCCGGAGCTGCCATTTTCGGCCAGTTCCGTTTCACCGGACTCACTGCCTGATGTTACGCGCGAGCCCATGCATATTCCCGCGGATCGCGCCGTTCGTCTGCAGCTTTTGGGCCGGGCAGATACCGGTGGGATTCTCAGTCTGGGTTATGCGAACATGCGCGGCTATGGAACCGTACATCCGACGGTCAATGAATTGCGTCTAGGGTATGCGGATGTCACAATCACACATCCCGTTTCAGGTGAGCCATTCAGTATCGGTCGGGTTCGTTTAAGCCAGGCCGAAATAGTTACAACGTTCAAAGGAGCTGCAGAAAAGCCCGAGCTCGCTCTGGGCTATTGCGCGACCATCGGTTGGAACGAAATCAAATGCATTGCCGGGTCAATGCTGGATATGGCCATGGACCTGCCAAAGCCGCACCCAAGTCACACGGAGGATTACGTGCTGCATCACACGGACCCCGTGGAGAGTAGTGGGTTTTGTATTCACTACAAGCTGCCGCACTATGTTACGTTTGGCAGTGATTTGGATGCAATGCGCGCGGTAACTGCGGCCGGTGATTACCTGAAAACAACCGGTGCTTCCGTCCCACTTGGAACACCAGGATCGTTTTCTGAAAACGCGCCAAACGGCGCTGCCAAGTCTGGTAAGGAACTGTCATGACAGGGCACAGAACGTTATCCGAGCTCGCCAGTCCCAACAACGGGTATAGCTATGCGTTTTTGGACGAATATGCAAAACGCGAGCTTAGGCGCAAAACACTGAAGGCGATTGCAATTCCGGGCTATCAGGTGCCCTATGCGAGCCGCGAGCTGCCAATTGCACGGGGCTGGGGGACAGGTGGCCTTCAAGCCACCTTGTCCTTGGTCGGTCCTGAAGATAACGTCAAGGTCATTGATCAGGGTGCTGACGACAGCGTCAATGCCGCAAACTTGCGTCGCTTTATTTTTAGAGTGAGCGCGTGCCACACCACAACCGACACGCTGGCAGCCACCATTGTTCAGAGCCGACACCGGGTGCCGGAAGAAATTATGGGTGAGCACCAGATTTTGGTTCTTCAGGTTCCCGACCCGGAACCGCTCCGCGGCGTGGAAAGTGATATTGGCAAATCCCGTGAAATGCACGGCGACGGAGAATACGGTTTACTGTGGCTCGGACTTTATGAACAGCTTGTGCGTTACCGGCGCGTAACAATAGGCGCCAGTTACCCGGCATTAGTGCATGGAAGATATGTCATGAGTCCTTCACCGATACCACGGTGGGATGTTCCAAAGCTGCATATGGCGCAGCACCTGACCATCTTGAGTGCAGGCCGTGAAAAGCGGCTGTATGTTGTTCCACCGTACACCTCGGTCAAACCGCTCGAATTTGATGACGTGCCCTTCCGAATCGAGAACCAGCGCGGCTGGACGTGCCGCATAAGCGGGGGGAGCAACAAATTTATGAGCGAAATTCCCTTGCAGTCTGGTGGGGCCGAACACGAAATTTCCGATACCAGTTACCGCGAAAAACTGGTTGCGGACGTGAAACGGGTCGATGGCACGGAATGCGCCGGCGTTCCGTATTATGACAATGAAACAGGGCACTTTTATATAGGCGGATTTCTTAAAGATGAAGAACTCTGAGCCTGATCCAAATAGCACGGCCGAAGACGTTATCCCTGCGACCGTAATTGAGGAGAAGCCAGTCTTGAAGGCGGTTGGATTGGCAAAGCGTTACGGCAAGAATGTTGTCGCTGTTAATAACGTGGATATAACCGCCTATCGAGGCGAAGTGTTGGGCATCGTCGGGGAAAGTGGCAGTGGGAAGAGCACCATACTCCGCATGTTAAATCTAGAGGAGCAACCCGATACGGGATCCTATGAACTCGATGGCATTTATGCAGGTGATTTGTTTAAGCTGGATCGGTCAGAGCAGCGGGCAATCCGAGTCTTCCATATTGGCATCGTATATCAGAACCCGCACATCGGTCTGCGCATGAACAACACCAGCAGTGGAAACGTCGCCGAGCGACTAATCGTGGCCGGAGTGCGAAACTATTCACAGCTTAGGCAGGCCGCCGAGACGTCCTTCCGAGCCAGCGAATTTCCGCTTGACCGGATGGATGACCCGCCGCTTGCACTTTCCGGCGGCATGCAGCAACGGGTGCAATTGGCGAAAGCCATTGCACTGAATCCCAAATTGCTCCTGCTCGACGAGCCAACAACCGGTTTGGACGTAAGTGTTCAGGCGCTTGTCCTTGACACGCTTCGCCGGGTGCAACGTGACATAGGAACTACCATGATTGTGGTGTCTCATGACTTGGGTGTCATACGGATGCTTGCCGACCGGGTAATGGTTATGCGACATGGACGGGTTGTAGAGCAGGGACTTGCCGACCAGGTGTTGGAAGATCCGCAACATGCCTATACGCAACAGTTGGTGCACGCAAAACTTTAATGAACGCACTGCTTGAAGTCCGTAGTTATTGCAAACGATTCACCATTCACCACTTGGAGCGGGAGATTCCAGCTTTCGAAAATCTGGATTTTGATCTGTATGAAGGTCAATTTATGCTGGTCACCGGTCCAAATGGCGCTGGCAAAAGCACCCTGCTGCGCTGCCTGTTTCGAACGTATCTGCCAAGTTCCGGTAGCGCCCTATATTTGAGCCGTACAGGAGGCGTCGATTTGGTTACGGCAACGGACCGACAGATACTGAACCTTCGCCATGAGGAAATCGGTCACGTGACGCAGTTCCTAAAAGCCCGACCACGCGTCAGCGCACTCGCAATGGTTGCGGAGTCATTCTTGCATCGGCCAAACGCCGACGTGACGCCGGATGCGGCCGAACAAGATGCACGTGAGCTGCTAGATTCTTTTGGCTTAAAGCGTGAACTCCACCACGCGTACCCGACCACGTTTAGCGGTGGGGAGCAGCAAAAGGTCAACCTTGCCCATACGCTGGCCACAACCCGTCGGTTGATATTACTGGACGAGCCAACCGCCTCGCTTGATGCGGTGGCACGGGCTGCGTTAACGACGCGTTTGAGTCTGCTTAAGGATCAGGGCGTGGCATTTATAGGCGTCTTTCACCATCCGGAGGACATTCGGCATCTCATCGACAAGGAAATCGAAATAAAACATGTGGCTTGAAAACCTTAGGCTGATCCTGCCGGACCGAATCATCCGCAATGGTTGCATACGCATCCAGGATGGCACAATTGCGGAAATTCGGGAAGGATCCGCACCCGCCAACGGTGCCGGTCGCTCGTATCGGGTTGCCGGCCTCACTGCAGCACCCGGAATCATTGATATGCACGGTGACATGATCGAGCGAGAGCTTGAGCCGCGCCCGAATGCCCGCCTGCCCTTCGCCATTGCAATTCAAGAACTGGACAAGCGGTTGGCTGCGGCCGGCGTCACCACAGCATTTGCAGCGGTTTCATTTAGCGAAATTTCAATCCGCCAGGTTGGCGTTCGACGGCACGAAACAGCGCAGGAACTCGTAACTGCAATTCATAACGAGCGCAAGAACTGCCTGGTCGATTGGCGCATCCATGCACGTTTTGAGGTTACAAATCAAAACGCCCCACCCCTTTTAGAGCGACTTATTGAAGAAGGGATGGTGCACTTGGTGTCGCTAAACGATCATACGCCTGGACAGGGTCAGTATCGCGATATAGAGCGTTACATGAAAGAAATGGAGCGATGGAGCAAGCTTAGCACCGACTATTCGGTGATGTCGCTTGAAACGGTACAAAAGGCGCAGGAGCGGCCCAAGCCCTGGGAAATCATCCAGCAGCTTGCGAAGCGCGCGCACGACCTCGGCATCGTGGTGGCCTCGCATGATGACGACACGGTTGAAAAGGTCGGCTTGATGAGCTCATTTGGCGTCTCGTTGAGCGAATTCCCAGTTACCGCGGAAGCCGCACAAGCGGCGCGTGGCCACAAAATGGCGGTCGTAATGGGTGCGCCAAACGCGCTGCGTGGCGTGAGCACCTCCGGCAACCTAAGTGCGCGGGACGCAATTGCAAATGGATTGGTCGACATTCTCGCCGCGGACTATCATCCCGGTGCGCTTTTGCAAAGCGTGTGTGCCCTTGTAAAGCTTGGATTGTTGGATCAAAACCATGCAATGGCCTTGGTGACTCACAACGTTGCCAGTGCATGCAAGCTTGTCAATCGCGGCTCACTAATTGTAGGGAATCGTGCCGACATCATGATCTTTGATGACCGAGGAGAATTTCCACGGGTACGCATGACGCTACGCAACGGAAATCCCATTTACATGGATGGCACCACATTATGATTTATGAAATTACGTCTTTTCCGGCACGCGAGGCCACGCCGCCAAAGATTCTAAAAGAAACGCCCACCATTCACGCATCCTCAATTGTCCGTAATTGCAAACTCGGTTCCTGGACCGATATTGGCGCAGGCTGCACGTTGGTTGAGGCCAACGTTGCCGAACATACATATCTCGCCGGGGATTCACAGCTCATCTATGCCGATATTGGAAAGTTCTGTTCCATTGCCTCATTTGTCCGTATTAACCCGGGAAATCACCCGATGGATCGCGCAACGCAGCACCATATGACGTATCGTAGGATCGAATATGGCCTTGATACACAAGATGACCACGAGTTCTTCGAATGGCGCCGGGATCACCGCTGCCAGGTTGGCCACGATGTGTGGATAGGTCACAACGCCACGATCATGCCTGGTGTCGTCATAGGCAACGGGGCGGTAATAGGAACGGGAAGTGTTGTGACAAAAAACGTCGAGCCATATAGCGTCGTCGCTGGTGTACCAGCCAAAAAAATCCGCAACCGGTTCGATGATGCAACGATTACGCGAATCGCCGATTCAAAATGGTGGGACTGGGATCGTGCAACACTGGTCGCTCGTTGGAAAGACCTGATGGATCCAAAGCTCCTATGAGTGCGCTGTGTGAGCTAATTTTGTATGCCTGCCCGCTTGGTGAGCTCGCAGGCGCACTGTCGGTCTACTTTGAACGCTCGTCGACTGAAATCGGCCGGAACCTTGCGCATGATTTCATGCCACACATTTCACTCACGGGTTTCTTCCATGACCGCGAAACATCGATTCCAACCTATATCTCGGATCTTGATCAAATTTGCAAAACGGCACCACTGACAAAGCCCAATGACATTTTGATTCAAGAATTGATCATTCGGACCGACTTTCACGGACTGCAAATTTCCTCACCTTTTCTTCAACTTATTGCACGCAGATTGCAGGTAGCATCGTCATCAACATCGCGTCGCGACGCAATTCGATTGAAAGGCTGGCTGCACCTGAGTCTGGCCTACGGCTTCCCACCCGAGCAACATCAGCGACTTGAAGAGTTGGCACGACTATGCATCGATGTGTCCATGAAGGCACAGTGGGTGTTGCGTTTATATGAACGCCAGGCAACGTGCATTTGGCAGATGCACGGCAATTGGGAATTGCGCACGACAAATTGTTAGCATTTCGTAATCAAAAGATTTGCGAGCAACTATAATTTTGTCGACTTTTCATCGAATTGGACGCTCAGAAACGCGCGCCTGATTCCAGACCCACCAAAATACCGGAGAATTGAATGAATAACAAATTCGCTGCCGGTGCGCTCACGGCAGCAATATTATTGTCTGCATGTGCCGCACCCACACCCAATGGCCCGCCTACAGCTGCCGTTGGCCCTACCCAACCAGCACGCATAACCCCACCGACGCCAGCGGGTCAGGCCGTGCAGACGGCACCAACATCCGCCCCACAAGCACCCACGCAGGCCAGTGCGCCAGCCGCCCCTGCCGGTGATCGGCCGTATGCCAAGCTTACGTCCCAGCAACGTGGAAATATTGGCAAGACGCCACCGCCTGTATCTATTGACGTGAGCAAAAAATACATCGCGACCATTAAGACCAGCAAGGGCGACATCAAAGTGGAATTGGACCCGGGCGCCGCTCCTCTAACTGTAAACAATTTTATCTATTTGTCACAAAATGGGTTTTACGACGGCTTGACCTTTCATCGCGTCGAGCCCGGATTCGTGATCCAAGGTGGCGATCCCGCCGGCAATGGCAGCGGTGGTCCTGGATACACCGTTCCGGCCGAGATCAAACTACCCCACATTGATGGCGCTATTGCCATGGCCAGATTGCCAGACAATGTGAATCCAAAGCAAGAAAGCAGCGGCAGCCAGTTTTATATCACGATTGGTGCTCAAACTGCGCTAGACGGGGCCTACACCGCGTTCGGCAAAACACTATCCGGGCTTGACATTGTCCGAAAAATTGCGGTCGGTGACAAAATCGACAGCGTGGAGATTGCCGTATCCACCGGCGAAGCGGTGGCCGCGGCGCCTGCAGCGCCAGTACCTACCGCCGCGCCCGCCAAACCGGCCGAGTGTCGCATTGTGACGGATACATTTGGCATCGAAGACCCAAACCTCACACTGTTAAAGGATGATCATGTGTTTGGCAAGGCGGATGCGACGAGCACACTGGTCGAATACGGAGACCCGCAGTGTCCGGCATGTGCGGCCTTTCAGCCGATGGTAAAAACCCTGTTGTCTTCATATTCAGATACGCTAAAGATCGTGTCCAGGCATTACCCGCTGACAAGTATCCATGACAAGGCCCTGGTCGCAAGCCGGGCGCTTGAGGCTGCCAATGAACAGGGCAAGTTTACCGAACTACAGGATTTGCTATATAGCCGGCAGACCGAGTGGAGCTCTGTTCCAATCACTGATTTCAACAAAACGTTGGACGGTTTTGCCAAAGAACTGAAGATGGATGTCGATAAATTCGACAAATCACTTGCCTCGCCAGAAATTGCGGCGCGTGTGGATCGCGACATAAAGAGCGGCACAGTTTTGCAGCTTCAGGCCACTCCGTCTCTTTTTCTTGATGGCCAGCCTATTCCATCAACGGCATTTAGCGATCCCAACTTGGGTCCAAACCTTGCCAGCTACCTTAAGCGGCGTGCCGGATACACGACATTCCTGGCCGCCAAACCGCTTCGATTTGCCAAGCCCGAGAGCGTAAGTGACGGCAAGAGCATATATGAAGTTACTCTAAAAACAAGCAAGGGTGACGTCGTGTTGGAGCTTGACCCAAAAATTGCGCCTGTGAATGTAAATTCATTTCTGTTTCTGGCCCAAAAAGGCTACTACAACGATACAAAGATCCAGCTAAATGACGTGCAAGTTAACGCAGTGTTGTTTAGTGATCCAAGTGGCAGCGGGTTGGGAACCAGCGGATACGAATGTGATTCGGAATTGAGTGCCACACCGGCAACAGCCTGGAAGACACCCGGCACTGTGGCTTTGTTCAAAAGCACGGGCCAGGACGCCGATCAAACCGGCTCACAAATCGTGATTACATTTGCAGAGTCGCCGCAACTCGCGGGCGCCTTTACTGTGATCGGCCAGGTCACAAAGGGTCTGGAACTTGCCAAGACGCTTGCGCCAGATGATGGCAAGGCGACGCCGGACAAAATTGTCAGCGTCAGCGTTACTAAGAAATAAATAGCTCAGGCGAGAACTGGGTCGCCCCGCGCGCACAGCAAGGCATGCGGGCGAGGCGACCAATTTGACATGTATTCGATTCGAGTGCTCGTGCGATTCGCTGATATGGATGCCCTGGCGCACGTAAACAATGCGATATATCACACGTTTCTAGAGGAAGCCAGAATTGGCTTGATGAATTCACTTGGAATATTTCGAGACCCGGGAAAGCCCGGCATTGCCTGGATTTTGGCGCGCACTGAAATTGATTTCAGGTCTCCCGCGGTTTATGGGGACGCACTGGCCGTCACTGCACGGGTGGGCGAGCTTCGCAATCGATCGTTTGACATGTTCCACCGCATCACACGTGAGCGTGACAATCAACTGATGGCGGAAGCCCGCGCCGTGCTTGTTTGCCTGGATTACGCGAGCAATAAGTCTGTGCAGATACCTGAGACCTGGCGAGAAAAGCTCGGTACGGCGGCCGCTTAACTTCCGCCAAACGCGGCGACAAATTCAACCGGGGCGCGGACGGCGCGCCCGGTAGCCACATCAACGATGGCACCTGTTTGCTCCGCCTGGCACGCCAATGCTTCGCCCACGTAAAACACTGCGCACAGTTCAAACCGCACGAGTGAAGACCCGGTAACCCACATTCTGGCCGTAACCGGATCAAATAGCCGTATCGCACGCCGATACTCAATAAGGGTCCTTACAAGGACTGGTCCGCAACCGGTCGCCAAAAACTTCTCCAACGGATAGTATTTGTCCAACAGTGCGGTGCGCATGTCTTCCAACCAGCGGATGTAAACCGCGTTATGGACGTGTCGGTTGTAGTCAACGTCATAACTTTTCACCTGCATCCGCATCTCGATGGATGCGCGTGCATCCGCGTACGAGCTAGCCGATTTTCTTTCCAATTTCATCGATAAGGCGCTGGCGCGTCTCATCCAAGGGTATGCGCTCAATAACCGGGGCAAAAAATCCCTCTACGATCAAGCGTCGAGCATCCATGGGATTTATGCCACGGCTTTCCAGATAAAACATGGGTTCCTTCTCAATCTGTCCAACAGTTGCGCCATGGGTGCATCGCACGTCATCAGCTTCGATTTCAAGGCCTGGAATGGAATCGGCGCGGCTGTGTTCGCTGAGCTGCAGGTTGCGGTTTGCTTGATAGCTATCCGTTTTTTGCGCGCCGGGGAACACGCGTATGTTTCCGCGCCAAACGGTCCTGGCATCATCACGCAGTGCCGCCTTGTAAAGTAAATCACTCTTGCAACCACCTGCAATGTGGTTTTGCTGCGTGTCATAGTGCATCTGCTGTTTGGCATCTGCAAAGTAGACGCCGCTTAGCAGTGCCGTGCTTCCTTCACCCAGCATGTCGGCCTCGATAGCACTCTTGGTGAACCGCGATCCCACGCTCCCCAGAACCCAATGTAGCGTGCTTTTTGATCCAACTTTTGCGCGTTCCGTGCTGAAGTTATACGTGTGTCGACCAAAATCTTGGATGCTCACATAATCAAGGTGGGCGCCATTTCCAACCAAAAGCTCGACCGAACTGTTTACCATCGCCTGCGCGCCACTTTGATCATTGGTTGGAGATGCAAACTCTTCAATCAGGGTAGCGCGTGCACCGTCTTCAAGAACCACCAGCGTATGGTGAAACGCAGTAGGTTGATCTGCTGTCAGCCATGTGGCCGCACGCAAGGGCGCTTCAATCTGCACGCCTTTCGGCACATACAGCACTACGCCGCCCTTTATTAAAGTTGCGTGCATCGCCGCCATAAAAGTGTCGGTTGGCTTGACACATTGCGTCATTAGGTAGCGTGCCAAAAGACCGGAATGTTCACGCGATGCATTCTCAATGCTTGAAAAAATCACACCTTTTGAGACCAATTCAGGGCTCAGACGCTGGGCAAGGCACGTGCCATTGCTGTGAAACATCCAGCCGGGCGCCTTGTCCGCAGTTGCATGAACAGACCAAGATTCATTCTTATCAATGGCTGCAGATTTGCATTCAATGGTCTGCAACGAATCTTGCAGTTTGAAACGGTTCAAATCCACTCGCCTCCATATTTCGTCGTTACGAACAGGAGGGGCAACCCGGTCAAATGTTTGCAGTGAACGGGTACGCCAGTCGTTCAACCAAGAGCTATCGGCCGATAATTCGGAATACTTCCCTATTTGAGAACTTGAGAGGTGGTTGGACTTAAAAATTGGTGCTGGCTTAAACGCATTCAACGACATAAAACAAAATACTCCGACGACGATTCAATAAAAGTGTGACTGGTAATTGTATCGGCAAGCATGAGCCACCCGTGAGCTGCGGACCGCATAGCGTCATTCCACCAACGTCACATGTCCACCTGAGTCAGCACTTTCGATGGCTGCAAACACCATGGCCAGGCTCTTAATGTTGTCTGACGCCGAGGTCAATGGACAACGCCCCTGCTGAACACAGGCAATAAAGTCACGAATACAACTATCATGTGCGTGATCGGCCGGCAGCACGGCAAGCGCCGACGGGATCACAACATCATACGCATGGCGGAATACCGGGCCGGGATCGGGTCGAATCGTTTCCGCATCGATGACGTCGTTGCCGTCCCAGACGGCGCTACCGTTAGTCCCAATAAAACGCCATTGGCTCTCCCAACTCGTGCTCTTGCCCTCGCTCGACCAGCTGCCCCGATACGTGGAAACTATGCCGTGGGTCATTTCAAAAATGGCAACCGCAGAGGCGTCCCGGTCATACCATGAGCCCTGTGGATTCCATTCCTTGCAATAAACACCGGTGGCATCGGCACCACTTACAAATCGGATGGCGTCAAATGTATGAATGGCCATATCAAGCAGCAGAACGTGCACCATATGATCGCGAAATCCGCCAAAGTGTGCTCCGATAAAAAAGTCAACATGCACGGTCGTTAAGGTTCCCAGCACGCCGGAATTCAGTAGGGCGCGCATACGGCGAATACCGGATGAATACCGACGATTCTGCATTACTGCATATTGCAACCCGGCCAAGCGCGCGGCCGCCAGCGCCCGTCTTGCGTCCGGCATCGTGTGGGCCATCGGTTTCTCAGTCAACACATGGCAGCCGTGTTCCAGCGCAATTATGACGTTATCGGCATGCGCATCAGGCACGGTAAGGTCAAAAACGATGTCTGGAGCGCAGGCACGCAATGCCGCGTCCAAACTGCCATATATATGCGCGCCAGCGAGACCATAGACGTCGCGCTGTTTCTCGGCGGCCGCAGCCATAAAGTCGACCAATCCCACGACCTCAATTTCAGGTTGTGAGTTGATGCTCTTAAACCAAACGTTACTGATTCCTCCACATCCTGCAACCACAACCCGCATCGGTTTCGCGTTTCCCATGGTTCCGAGTATATTGGTCTTAGAATGCCCTCCTATGGGACATAATTCGCCAGCCATACTCGCAGCATGTGCCATGCTTATGTCTTGCGCGGTTGGCACAACCAAACCTACACTTCCAGCGGCGCTGGTAACGCAAAGACAAACCATCACACCCCAACCAACCGCAACTGCTACCGCACTACCCGTTTCCAAATTCATACCGGTTGACCCGGTCAACCAAGTGCGCACCATGAGGCGCGGAATCAACTTCGGGAATGCATTGGAAGCTCCAAGCGAGGGTGAATGGGGTATCACCATTCAAGATACGGATATATCGAATATCGCCAAAACGGGATTTTCAACCATACGTGTGCCAGTCAGGTGGTCGGCACACGCATCAGTTGCACCTCCCTATGTGATTGAACCGGCCTTTTTTCAACGTATCGGGCACGTAGCGCGGGCGGGGCTGGACAATGGGTTGGTTGTCGTGGTCAACATGCAGCATTACGAAGAGTTGTTTGCAGATTATCAAACACATCGTGCGCGCTTTGTCGAACTGTGGCGCCAAATTGCGGATTACTTCAAGGACTATCCTTCCGGCCTGGTTTTTGAGCTACTAAACGAGCCGCACGATTCCGTCAGCGCCGGCGTATGGAACGCACTGGTTGCGGAAACACTTGCAGTAGTCAGAACAACAAACCCGATGCGTAACATCGTCATTGGAGGGGTTGAATACAACAGCATCCATGCCCTAACCATGCTGAAATTGCCCACCGATCCAAACCTCATAGCTACCTTTCACTATTATTCCCCAATGAACTTTACCCATCAGGGCGCAGAATGGATGCCTGGCAGTGACAAGTGGTTGGGCACGGACTGGGAAGGAAACACCCATGATAAAAATTCGGTGGACTTTGACTTGGATCTCGTCAAACAATGGAGCATAGAAAATAATCGCGCCGTTTGGATGGGGGAATTTGGCGCCTACAATAAAGCCGAACTAAGCGCGCGCGCAAGATGGACCACCTATGTAGCCCGGGAAGCTGAGCGGCGCGGGTTTGCCTGGAGTTATTGGGAATACGCATCCGGGTTTGGCGCATTTAACCGTGGAACAAACAGCTGGGTGGAGCTACTGAGGCAGGCGCTCGTGCCGAACTAGGCCATCGGCATGGCCACATTACAAAATACTTGTGAGCGCATGTCGAATTTGGCTAATGTCGACATCCGGCGTAATCACCAAGTCGCCCGGTGCGCGTAGGAGAACAAAGCGCAGCTTGCCGCCCTTTTTCTTCTTGTCAGATTGCATTATTTCGCATACTTTCGCACTATCAAACTCCAATCCTGCCGCTGCCGGAAGATCGGCCAACCGCAGTGGAAGCCGCGCTGCCTTAAGTAACGAGAACAACTTGTCAAGCCACTGGTCGGTGCTAAGGCCAAGCGCAACGGCGAGATTAAACGCGCACACCATGCCAAGCGCCACCGCCTGGCCATGCTTGATGGTGAATCCGCTCCACCATTCAATCGCGTGACCAAACGTATGTCCAAGGTTTAGCCAGGCACGCCTACCGTGTTCGAACGGATCTTCCTGCACAATTGCTCTCTTAAGGTGAATTGCTTCCATCAGCGCTGGTGCAGCCTTGCGTGGTGAAATCCAAGATCCCAAAATATCCCGCTCCAGGTCTTCAAATGACATTCGTCCGGAAATAAACGCAGCCTTGATGATCTCCGCCCAACCGCACGACAACTCGTCCTGGGGCAATGTTCGCAGCGTGGCAAGATCAAGCACCACCAGGTCAGGCTGCTTAAATGCGCCGATCAAGTTTTTACCAAAGGGCGCATCGACACCAACCTTGCCGCCAATCGAGGAATCAGCCATTGCGAGCAGGCTGGTGGGAATTTGAATAAGCGCCAGGCCACGCATCCAGGTGGCCGCCGCAAAACCAGCCGTATCGCCGACAACCCCTCCGCCAAGCGCAATGACCGCACCATCCCGGGACAATCCATTAGAGGCAAACGAGGCGTATATGCGATCAACGGACTCCAGATTTTTGGCCGATTCACCGGGACACATGGTGACCACGAAGGACCCAATGGAAACCGAATTGAGTGCATGCTGAACCTGCGCGGCGTAGTTTGCGCCCACCGTTGCGTCGGTGACGACCGCGAGCGGCTGAGCGTAGGAGCGCGCCACCAGCGCATGACCCAGGTGATCGATTAAACATTCTCCTACTGCAATGTCATAGTCGTGTGTCGCGCTTGGATGAACCGGCGAAATTGGCACTTGAAGCTGGAATCGCGCACGTTCGGCGCGCACCACTTGAAAGAGTTGCTCGGCTACATCAGGCGCCTTCATGCCAGTGCTGTCAAAGCTGTAATGCAATTCTGCATATACGCGCGAACGTTCTCGCATCAGGGTTTCGATTCGCGCACGCGGATCCTCAACGTTTAGCAACGGTCGGGAACGCACATCACCGGCACGTTTCAAAATTTCGTCGACCGAAGCAGTAAGATTAATTACCAGCGCCTGACGAAGCAACGCCCGCCGCGTCACCGGATTCATGACCGCCCCTCCCCCAACAGCAATGACTGTCGCGTTGGAATCCAGTACGCCCGGGAAAGAAAGCAAACGGTTTAACAGGTCGGCCTCAACCGCCCGAAATGCAGCCTCGCCACGTTCCGCAAAAAACTGAGCGATTGTGGCGCCAGTTTCAGACTCAATGAGTCGATCCAGATCGACAAATTCAAACCCAAGTCGCCTGGCCAACAGCCGTCCGACGGTGCTTTTTCCACTCGCCATAAATCCGGCAAGGACAATTGGGCGATTTCCGGTGCTCATGTCGGTTAGATTTTAGGCTATGAGCTCAAGCGCACCCAGCGCACCCGCAAACGTACCATTGCCGGGCACATCAAACGTGACACCATACATGGACGCGACGTCATGACAATAGGCGCGCAACCGGGGTAGCTGCAGCAAGCTACCCACAAATATGATCTTTTGTTGATTTTCGCCACGCGCCGCACCAATGGCTATCAGGCTAACGGTTTGCGCCACCATATTGGTTAGTCCAGCAGCCAGGTCCGCCCGTGTTGGGGAGGCTCCAATTGCCACACGACCAAAATTGACGGCAGTCATGTCACTGGGCAAATAGTCCAGCTGTCCACCAATTGCATCGACAATTGTCAAGTCACATGCGCTTGCAACACCTAGCCGGGCCAATTCGTCTATCCTCTCCGCATTACCTTGCCCCAACAGCAGGCGACCAAGACCCTGGAGTGTGCCGCCGCCGACCGCAGTGCCAAATGTGTGTTTACAAACGCCATCCCGCACCGATATGCAGGCCGTTCCCGTGCCTGCGCTGACAACCATCGCGCTGGTTACATGAGCAAGTTCAGCCCCGCCAAAACCAGTGCACTGGGACTCGCTAAAGTGGAGTAATGGGGTGTGATTGAAATGATCGGGCAACCTGGCATGCTTTCCGCCGGTCACGGCAATGCGGTCAAAGTCTGACGCCTGGTGGCCCAGCGAATTAAGCAGTCCGGAAACCAAATTTTCGTCCACAGCGTCGCCCGACGGTGTCACGTGCAGCTGTTCCGAACCATCCATCCGAATGGCAACCTTTGTTTGACTCAGACCGAAATCAAATGCGATCAACCTTGTCATTTTGGCGACCAAACATCAGCGGCCAGACTAGCTGCAATCGGCATCGACTCGCGTTCCGTTGTAATTTCGGACATGCGCTTTTCCATCAACTGTTTTTCAGCCAAAAACTGAGTGAACTCCAGCGCAATTTTTTTGCGATCAACGTTTAGCGCCCCGTAAAAGCTAAACATCATTTGAATATCCGGATTCGGCGTAAAGTCCCACTTGGCACCCACGCCTTTGACCTCACTCAAAATATCAAACACTGTTGATGAGTAAAGCACAGCAAGCGCCTCCAACTCATCAACCGTCGGGCTGGTCTTGTTGGTCTCAAGACTGCTTATATAGCTCGGGCTTCGATCCAACCCACTCTTCTCAATCACCTCGGCCTGCGTAAAGTGTTTGCGCTCACGAAGTCTTTTAAGGATGTGCCCAAACGAGTTTGCCATTTATCCGAATTTTATGCCTTGCGCAAGCGGGAGCGACCGGCCCCAATTTACGGTGTTGGTCTGTCGACGCATATACGATTTCCAGGCGTCGCTACCGCTCTCGCGTCCACCACCCGTTTGTTTCTCGCCGCCAAATGCACCACCAATTTCCGCGCCACTTGTTCCAATGTTGACATTTGCAATCCCACAATCCGAACCCGAGGCACTTAGAAAGAGCTCGGCCTGACGCAGGCTATCCGTAAAAATAGCGGATGACAATCCCTGCGTCACATCATTGTGCAAGGCGATTGCTTGTTCGATGGTCTGATACTGCATCACATACAGGATCGGCGCAAAAGTTTCTTCCCGCACCACCTCGGTCTGTGAGGGAACGGATACGATGGCCGGCTCGACAAATTGAGGGCCAACATCGGGTCTGAGCGTGCCACCGGTCAAAAGCGTTCCGCCGGAGGCTACAGCCCGCTCAATCGCTGACACCATTTTTGCAACCGCCTGTGCGGTAATCAATGGACCGACCAAGGTTTCGGGCAGAAGTGGATCGCCCAGCACAATGCTCTTATATGCCGCCACCAAGCGCGCTATTAGTGCATCGCCAACAGATTCGTGAACGATGATTCGCCGGGTGGATGTGCATCGTTGCCCAGCAGTTCCCACCGCACCAAAGAGAATGGCGCGCACGGCCAGATCCAGATCCGCGTTTTCCGTCACAATAATCGCATTGTTCCCGCCCAGCTCCAATATCGTTCGTCCGAGACGGGAGGCGACAACATGCGCAACGGTTCGGCCGGTGGCCACGCTACCCGTAAATGAAACGAGTGGGATCCTCGAATCAGCGCACAGCAGTGCACCAATGTCACCTTTTCCAACCGCGAGGCAAAAGACGCCCTGAACGCCATGGTCCGCCATCACACGGTTGGCCAGATGTTGAATGGCAACAGCAGTCAGCGGCGCCAGTTCGCTGGGCTTCCAAATCATGGTGTCTCCACACATGGCCGCAAGAGCGGCATTCCAACTCCATACGGCCGCCGGAAAGTTAAAGGCAGTGACAATCCCAATGGGACCCAATGGGTGCCAGGTTTCACTCATGCGATGTTCAGGCCGCTCGCTGGCAATCGTAAGTCCGTATAGCTGGCGGCTTAACCCAACGGCAAAATCGCATATATCGATCATCTCCTGAACTTCACCCACGCCCTCAGCTTTGATCTTGCCGGTCTCAAGGCTTATCAACTCGCCCAGCGGTTCCTTCAATCGCCGCAGTGACTCACCCAAGTCGCGAACGAGGTCACCGCGTTTCGGGGCGGGTATTGTGCGCCAGTGGCGAAAAGAAACACTGGCTTGCACAACGATTGATTCATATGAACCGCTGTTAGTGCATTGCACGCGTGCGATTGGCTCGCCGTCAAACGGATTCAGACTCGTTATCCATTCACCGCCCACATTAAGCCAATGATCAGGACCACTACATGCCCCGAGGTTATCGGATTCCAGTCCTAGCTTTGCCAACACATTATTCATCTAATGACCTCAATTGTTCTCACTACAACACTATCGCGAATGACCTCGGATGCCCGGCCTCCACTGGTTACGGTCACGCGTGGTTGTTGATCTTGATACAGACCGATTGCGATGCGATACCTTCCGGGTCGCTGGTTACTTGGGACGATAAGCGTGTAGTTGTCTGTCACCACGGTTCCCGCGACCCAGCCGGATGTTCGTGACGAGGAGCCAAAATTGCGCGGCTCACGATCTGCATCCTGTGCAACAAGAACATATTGATCGTTTTCCAACAGGTGAACAAAGACCTTATAGTCACGTGGAACTCGTCCAGTGCCACGCCACGTCACGTCAAAATCGATGGGTTGACCAGGCGTAAATTTTTCACTTCGCAGCTTGACGCTTTCCAACAGGATCGGCACTGCAAATGTGGCGCTGATATCCGCACGACCACCGGTTGAAACGCCAATAGTCAACGTGCCGCTTACCGACAACATGGCACCGCCCCGGGGGTCAGACACCAAAATCGTTTTTTCGGGTAGCAGGCTGAATATATCGCTTACGATAAGCGTCCAGCCGACGGCCGAAAGTGTTCGTGAAATGCTCTCGTCAAACAATCGCCCGGCCAATTCAACTGGAACCTGTTGGCTGGGCGGCGCTCGCCGAAGGCTTACATTTATCAGACTTCCTGGCGGAACCTGACTATTGGCGAACGGCAACTGATCACCAATTAACGTCTGAGTGAGGGTCGCATCCAACGTTTCGGTAATGACATTGAGTTGCAATCCCGAAAGGGCAACCCGTTGCTGTGCTGCTTCAAGCGTCAATCCCGTGAGTGCAGGGACAATAGCGACGTTTTTTGAGGGCGTGGCCACAGATCCGATGGGCAACGCCACAGTTGCGACCGGCAGTGGTGTAATGGTGGCCAGCTGCCCTGGAGGGGCGAGATAGGCGCGCACGTCGGTCAAATACAGCGGAATAAGACCAAGCACGCATGCAAGCGCAACCGCAGCCAATGCCCACAACAGCCAATCGCGACCGGTGCTCACACGTGGAAGAGAATTTGTTGCGCCCGTTGTCGACGCAGTGCCGCCCGTGTCAACGGCTGTGCCACCCGAAATTGCTGCGGCGGGGCCAACGTGCACCGCTTGCCGTTCGACGATGCGCTGTGGTTGGCTCCGACCGGCCTTGCCTATTGGTTGGGCCGTGGGCGCGGTGTTTCCGGCCGGAATTGTTGAACCACCCATTCCAGGAACCATATTTGATGATTTTGAACCATCAGTGGCGGCGGAAGCAATAGTGGATGCCGTGCTAATCGTTTGTTCGCGACCTTGCTCCAAATATGAGCCGAGAATTCGCGCAAACTGCACGGCATCACGGTATCGATTAGAGGGATCCTTGGCAAGTGCACGGCGAACGATGCTTTCCAACTGCAGGCTCACGTTTGGATTAAGGCGGTGAAGCTCAGGCGGCTCGGCCGACAGGTGCATTTGTGCGAGCTCACGACCATTGTTGCTTTCAAACGGCAACCTGCCCGCAAGCATTTCAAACAATATCACCCCGACCGAGTACACGTCGCTCGCGGCGTTAGGAGGGTTACCCGTGGCCTGCTCCGGCGCATAGTATTGTGGTGTGCCCCACACCGTCTCAGCTTTTTCGCCAACCAAACTGGTGTAGGCCCGCGAAATACCAAAGTCTGTCACTTTGGCGGCGCCTTCCGGTGTAATTATGATATTCTGCGGCTTGAGATCACAATGGGCGACACCGCGTTTATGCGCGGCCCCAACGCCTTCACAAATCTGGCGGGCAATGTCCACCGCCTCATCGATTGAAAACTGCCTGCCCGTTGCAAGGCGATCCCGCATGTCGTGCTTGAGATCCTGACCGGCCACATACTCCATGACAATGTATTGCCGATTCATTCCGTTAAATACATCCCGCCCAACGTCATATATTGTGACAATATTTGGGTGGTTCAATCCAGCCGCCGCCTGCGCTTCTTCGCGAAATTTCTGCACAAATGTTGGGTCACCGGCAAATGAATCGCGAAGGGTCTTGATCGCAACCACACGATTGAGTTGTGTGTCTTGCGCCTTGTAAACGGTCGCCATGCCGCCACCCGCGATAATGGCCAGCAGGCGGTAGCGTTGATTGAGGAGCGCGGCACTTGCGGCCATGTCGGGCATTAACAATCAATTTTAACAGTTTGGTCGGTTACACTCGACATGCTGACCGGTTCTGCGACTTCAAACCACGGCTACCAATATCACTGCCGCAGGACTCGTCATATGTATGCTTTCGCTGGAGACAGTTCTCAAACCGGTGCAGCGCACCATATTCGAGCGCGTGCAATCCGTGTCGCGCCAACAATCACTCCCGTGCGCGGTTGTTGGTGGCGCGATTCGTGATGCACTGCTGCACCGGGATATTGGCGACCTGGATTTTGTGGTCGAGGGTCATGCGCCCCTGCTAGCCATCACCCTGCAAGAGCGTTATGGTGGATCGGTTGTACAGCATCCACGCTTTCGTACTGCGACTTGGCTAATTGACGAAGTGCCGGTGGATTTCGCGACCGCACGATCTGAAAGATACCTGTCGCCAGCCGCTCTGCCGATCGTGGAACCAACAACGCTATTGGATGATTTGCGGAGGCGGGATTTTGCCATTAATTGTTTGGCCGTTCGCTTGGAAGATGGCGCTTTATTGGACCAGTTTGGCGGGATCAGCGATCTTAGAGAGCGTCTCATACGCGCCTTGCATCCGGGCAGTTTTGTTGATGATCCCACGCGAATTTTCAGGGCGGCGCGCTATGCGGCGCGCCTTGGGTTTTCGGTGGAGTCACACACGCTCAATTGGATTCAGAATGGTCTGCCATTTCTTGCAGCTTTAAGTGGCGAACGCATCAAGTACGAAATGGAGTCCATATTTCTTGAGTCATCTAGGGTATCTTGCCTCGCCATTCTGGGCAGCTGGGGTGTTTTCAAAAGCTTGTCAATACCGATGCCGGACGCAATAACGATTCACAAACGTCTGGACATTGGAGAAAATACCCGATTATTGCAGCCCTGGAAAAATCATGGCTTGCAGGATAAGGCAATACCGGATTCAACAGTAGAAGGTTGGGGAGCCATAACATATAACCAGGGACAGCTCGCCGGTAGTCGCTGGATCAATTGGCTGCCATTAGAGTCAGAATTGCGCGACGGGCTTGTGGCATTGGGTGCGCTTGGAACAATCAACCGTGCGTTGTTTCACGGCACACAAGCCAGCGAACAGAGTGCACTGCTCGGCGGGTTCGGCGAGCTAGCATTGCGAATAGGATGGCTGTTTGACGGTGATGCAAGCAAGCGCATCGCATGTAAGACCGAATGGGACACATGGCGCTGGATCAAACCATCGGTTACTGGTGATGATTTGAAGGCGCAGGGCCTAAAGCCGGGACCAGCCTACACACGGGTTCTAAATCGGCTGCGCACGGCGCTTATTGACCGACAGATAACCACCAGAGCCGAAGAGCTTGCGTATTTACGGGAGCTACTTGGCATCGAGTTCCTTATCCTGCCGCCGACAGTATGAGGTGGGGATTCGCGATCATGCGCAGTCATTCAGTACAATTGATCATCGCATGAGTTTGTTGACTGCAACCGCCCTGACAAAGAGTTATGGGGCATATGACGTGTTCGTTGGGCTGGACTTTGCAGTTGCCAAAGGTGACAAAATTGCGCTCATTGGACCAAACGGTTGTGGCAAGACCACCCTGCTCCGAATCCTAAGCAAACTCGACGATGCCTCCAAAGGCGAACTGCACTATGCACGGGGCGTCACGTTCGGATACTTGGCTCAAACCGTAGAAGATGGCGCAGAAACCACGGTATGGGATGCGATGCAGACCTCTTTTCCCGAATTGATAGCGATTCAAGATCGCATGAAACGGATGGAAGAGGAGTTGCTGACGCCCGGGAGCCATGCCGTCACGCTGGCGAAGTATGGTTCGCTTCAGCACGAATTTGAACTGCTGGGCGGCTATGACTTGGACGCCCGAATCAGGCGGGTGTTGACCGGGCTGGGCTTTACGCGGCAAGACGAACAGAAGCGAATCAGCCACCTTAGCGGTGGTCAGCGCGTGCGCGTGGCACTAGCGCGCCTACTATTGCTTGATCCCGATATTTTGCTTCTCGACGAACCAACGAACCACCTGGATGCCCAGGGAATTGAGTGGCTTGAACACTATTTGCAGGAGTGGGAGGGCACCCTTGTGTGCGTGAGCCATGACCGCTACTTCATGGACGAAGTATGCGAACGCGTTTGGGAAATGTCTCTCACCGATGCGATGGGCGGGACCGTGCGCATGGAACAGTATCATGGCAATTACACGGACTATGTGGTGCAGCGCACCGAGCGCCGGGAGCGTGCGCTGACAGTTTTTGAGGCACAACAGGAGTTCATCAAGAAAGAGCAGGAATTCATTCGCCGCAATATCGCCGGTCAAAACACGAATCAGGCAAAAGGCAGACGAACCAGGCTCAATCGCATGGAGCGTCTGGAGAAGCCAATTGAGAACAAACTCATGGCACTCAGGCTTGGAAGCGCCACAAGATCGGGCAATATTGTGCTCGAAGCGACAAATCTTACAGTTGGATACCGTGACGATGGTCGCACACTTTTTTCATGTCCAGACTTGCAATTGTTGCGGACCGAGCGCGCAGCGTTGATCGGTGCCAATGGCACGGGCAAGACATCGTTTCTCAAGACCGTGCTTGCAACCATTCCGCCGCTTGCCGGAACCGTCCGCTTGGGCGCGGCAGTAAACATCGGCTACTTCGCACAGGCGCATGAAGGGTTAAATCTTGACAACACTGTCCTTGAAGAGCTCATGGCTGCCGATGGCACTATTACGCTACCAATGGCTCGGAACATCCTCGGTAGATTCCTGTTTGCCGGCGACGACGCGTTCAAAAAGCTTGGCGTGCTGAGCGGTGGCGAACGCGGCCGCGTAGCACTCGCCAAGCTGACCTTGCAAGGGGCAAATTTCCTACTCTTGGATGAACCGACAAATCACCTGGACATCCCGTCTCAAGAGATATTGACTGATGCCTTGGATCACTTTGATGGCACGCTGCTATTGGTTAGCCATGACCGCTATCTTGTGGCTGCGCTGGCGACTCAAGTCTGGTCGCTGGAGCGGGAGACGGACGGGCGAACACAACTCAACATATTCAAAGGAACCTATGACGCGTGGAAGGAAAGTCTGGATGAGGCATTACGCAAGGACAGTGCGAGGGTAACTCCGCCCGTCGCCAAACCTGCAGTCGCAAAGCCGATTTCTATGGCGGTTGATCAAAACGCAACCTCTAAAAATGGGCAAATCAAGAAACAACGCGCGTTGGAAGAGGCAGAACAGAGAATTACATATCTTGAACGTAAACTAAGCGAGTTAAGCTGGCAGATGGAACTGGCCGGCTCTAACTACGAGCGGGCCAAGGAATTGGGAGCCGACTATAGCCGCGTGGAGAGCGATCTAGCCCAGGCTTGGGATGCGCTAAGCCTCCTGTAGCTACACGAAACATGAATCCAATAAATCGCAAACGAGATCTTCCAAAGACATATAACGTAAGGGATATGGGTGGTTATCAATCCAAGGACGGCCGCCCAACGCAGTGGAAACGATTGCTTCGGGCTGACAATCTGCACCGGTTGACACCTGAAAGTGTCAGGTCACTTAAGGCAGACGGCGTAACGACGGTCATTGATCTAAGATTCTCAACTGAGCTTGAAGCCACGCCAAATCCATTCGCGCACGAGAAGGGCGTAGCGTATCACCACATCCCCTTGATAGAGAGTTCGGACAACGCCTCGCATGAAGTCTTGAAAAACGGTCCGTGCGAGAGCGCCTGGAATATAGCAATTTTGGAGGGCTGGACCGGAAACGTGGCTCGCGTGCTGACGACTATTGCAGATGCGCCGCCAGGTACCGTCCTGTTCCACTGCCATGCGGGCAAAGATCGCACTGGGCTGATTGGCCTGCTTGTGCTCGCCGCAATGGGCGTTAGCGACATTGATCTGGTCGCGGACTATATGGAGAGTAACAAGAATCTCGAACCTATGTTTGAGGAGATTCGGCTAAAGTGGGGGGCAACACCAGAGACGCGCGCCCACATCGATTTGCGACTATATGGACAGCCAGAGATGGTGACGGGCACACTGGCGTTTATTCGAAACCACCACGGTAGCGTTGCCCGGTATTTCAAAGCCTTGGGTCTAACGGATGATCAAATGAAGGCACTGGTCCACCGCCTGTTGCAAGCGCCCTAGCTCGGTGCAGCTTAAATCATCACCCACAACACTTGCAGACATTCTTCTCGTCATAGGAAAAACGTGGCGCTCATGGTGGTTGCCGAATTCAACCAGGGGACCCGAGTGCGCACACCTCATTGACAAGCAATTCGTCGAACCAATTTAATGCTGATTAGAGCCAGGGGTCGTGCGAACCGCCGTGACCCCGAATGGTCCTCGTGAGATCACGTTAATCTGTCCGGCCGGACCAAGAGGATTGGAACCGGTGCTGAGTGCACGATCTTGTCCGCAACACTGCCCAGCAACCAACGGTTTATCCCTCCGCGACCATGCGTTGTCATTGCAATCATGTCCGCACCATGACGCTTGGCACAATCAAGAATGCCTTCAGCCACATGGCCTTCGATGACCTCGGTCGTAATCGTGATATTCTCAAGCCTCAGCTGCTCTGCCAGAATCTCGAGCTGATCCGCCGGACGTACCTGCATGGGCTCTGGTATTGCAGTTAACACCATTCCCAAGGGCGGTTCATATCCAAACTGTCCCTGCACACGCACCAGGTGCACCGCAGCGCCATAGTTCAGCGCAAGCTCGCGAACATATGGAAAAATCATTTCAGAAAAGGTTGAGCCATCGATTGGGACGAGTATTTTCGTAAACATTGAGAACCTCATCAAGGTTTTGCCACCAAATGACCATTGGATGCGGCCTTCATTCCCTGCGCTATAAAAGTGAATGCCTCGGCCCAGGCTTCTTGAACCGGCGGGCTAAAGTCATCTCCTAGAGTCTGCTCAAGGGCCCACTGCAATGCCGCCCCAAAACTCTCGAAGTCAGCAGGCATTGCACCATAGGCCACATGCCGCTGTCCAATTACCCTGATCTGTTTCGTCACGTGCTCGGGTTGATCCAACCCCTGCACTACCAGCCCAATTGCGGTCATCAGCATGCGACTTTGCACCTGAAGGTCACCCGTAAACAACGGTCGTAACAACGGGTCTATTTGAAACAGCCGGTTATAAAACAGCTCGCCGGCTTCTTGCGCCACCGGTTCTACCCTCGCAAATGCGGTCTGTAATAGTTTGATTTGTTGGTTATTCATAATGTCAGGTTTTGGAATCATCCGGTCTCTCGAGCAATACAGGCACCTTGGCGCCTTGCACCACCTTGTCAATCACACTGCCCACCAGCCACCGGCTGATGCCGCTTCGCCCATGGGTGGACATAGTGATCGAATCAATGCCATTTTTATCGGCGTACTCCAGAATAGCGCTTACGGGTTTCGGCGCCAAAGCTTTGTGCCAGACCCCGCGCCACCGGCAACGCTGCCTCTGCCATTCGCGAACGGTCAAGCGGAACGAGAATCTTCTTAAACATGCCATGTGTCCCGTCGTTAGGAATATGATCACCATACGACGAGAACAGCATCTGGCAAAGCGGCAGCAGGACAAGCGATGAATGGTCAGCTGGCTAGTGCGCGGGGATAGTGGCTGCGCATGCCTTAGCCGACCAGTGTATGGCGTTTTCGAAGCGTGTGCACGAACTCATGATGTTGCTTTACGTTCCTTTCACAATCTGTGATGCGTTGCAGGCGCAACGACGGCGATGAGGTTGGTCACAGCTTTGGTCTAGGCTCGCGGTTACGCGACGATTTATGTCAGGGCGCACTCGGAGAATCCCATGGCAAGCTAATGCATGATCAAACGGCGTGTATCGACGGAATAATCGATTCAATTGTTGTCCTCACCATGATTTCCGCACCCAGATGACTTTGGATTCTTGCGGCGATTGCCGTTGGGCTGCCCGTACTGGTCATGTGACCATTGCGCGATGAAATGAACTGTTCTACCATCCGAAGACATGGTTGGACTGTCGCCACAAATCTCAATGAACCTTCCCACTATTATTCAGGGTGGCATGGGTGTAGCCATCTCAGATTGGCGATTAGCCAGGGCTGTTTCACAGTTGGGCCAGTTGGGTGTGGTTTCTGGCACCGGCATAAACCGTATATTTACAAGTCGGCTTGCGCAGGGTGACATAACAGGGGACATCCGCCGGGCATTGAGCAGATTCCCGATGGCCGAACCTGTTCAATTGATGCTTGATCGATATTACGTACCCGGTGGTAAAAACGATGGAACACCCTACAAATCACCGCCAGCCTACTCGATTCACCCGCCCAAATTTTTGGATCAACTTACCGTCGTTGCAAATTTCGTCGAGGTATTTTTAGCCAGGGAAGGGCATAGCGGATTGGTCGGCATCAACCTACTCGAAAAAATCCAGATGTCCAACTTGGCCGCGCTGTATGGCGCACTTCTTGCTGGAGTGGATTTTGTGCTGATGGGGGCGGGTATTCCCACGCAGATTGCCGGGGTGCTTGACAAGCTTGCCCGTCATGAACGCGTCCTTTATCGGCTCGATGTTCACGGCGCGGCGCCGGACGATGACTTTCAGATGTCCTTTTCACCTGAAGAGGTTTTCCCTGGCATCGCCAATCTCGTCGGCGCGCTCAAGCGGCCTAAATTTCTCCCCATCATTTCGTCTGTTGTGCTGGCGCAGGCTTTGCTCAAACGTAGTGAAGGCAGCGTTGATGGCTTCATCATCGAGGGGCCGACAGCGGGTGGGCACAATGCCCCTCCACGTGGTGCTGTTCGGCTAAATGCAAGAGGCGAACCGATCTACGGCGAAAGAGATCTCGTGGATTTGGACAAGATAAAACAGACTGGACTTCCCTTTTGGCTGGCTGGTGGCTTTGCTCATCCAGTGCAGGTGCAGAGAGCGCTTGCTGCAGGCGCGACTGGTGTGCAGGTCGGTACGGCTTTTGCACTATGCAACGAATCTGGCATGGACCCAGAGCTAAAGAAACGCGTTCTGAAGACGGTTATGGATGCCAAGGTGGATGTCTTTACCAGCCTACAGGCTTCAGCGACCGGGTTTCCGTTCAAGGTTGTCAATCTGGAAGGAACACTTTCCGAACTTGCGCTCTACGAAGCGCGCAACCGGATCTGTGATCTTGGATTCCTTCGCATTCTCTTTAAGAAGGAGGATGGCACGCTTGGGTATCGATGTGCAGCTGAACCCGTTGACGATTACGTCCAGAAAGGCGGCCATATTGAAGACACGTTCAACCGAGCCTGCCTGTGCAACTGCCTGGTCGCCACTGCCGGCTTCCCGCAACATCGCCGGGATGGCTATATCGAGTCACCGCTGATCACATCAGGCGATGATCTTGCCACCGTAGGCCACTATCTTACTCCCGCGAAAACAGGCTATTCAGCCGAGGACGTGCTCAACTATCTTCTTAGTTAGCCGCGAACCGAACCAGTTCTCATACCAATATTAGCAGTTAGGGTTTGCGTTGGCGAGTAGCCAGTCGTAGTTAAGGATCACTTATGTCAGCGCCGTATTGGGCGCATCGGCTTGGGCAAATTAAGGGTGATCCATTACAGGCCAGGACACGCGGTCCATGCGGACTTTTCACGATGAGCTAGGCGCAGTTCAAAATGGGTTGGCAGTGTCAGGTTTCCGCATCAGCGGCGCGCGCCATGAATCCAGTACCTTCATGTAGTTGGCACGTTCAAAGGCATCCGGCTGGGATACATGCATCTGACTCATACTCCCTTGCATTTGCTGGACGGATTCATACTCGTGCGCTTCCATCCAATCTTGCATACCTCGCAAAACCTGTCCGATCCGATCCACGCCGTTCTGCAGTAATTCGGATGCCATCATGGTCACTTTTGCACCGGCCATCAGCCCCTTCAGCGCGTCTTCGCAAGTATGCACACCTGTGCTAATGGCAAAATCGACCGCGAAGCGCCCATATAGAATCGCGACCCAGCGCAACGGCAAACGCAACTCATCCGAGTCGCTTAGCTTCAACCGTGGTATCACGCTTAGTGTTTCGAGGTCAAGGTCGGGTTGATAAAACCGATTGAACAGGACCAACGCGCTCGCACCGCCAAGCATCAAGCGTTTGGCCATATTTGCGGTCGCGCTGAAGAATGGGCTGAGCTTCATCGCCACCGGTATGCGGACTGCGCGCTTAACATCGCATAAAACGTCCACGTAGCGTTTCTCCACCTCGTCACCGCACATGTCATGATCGGTCGGCACGTAATACACATTAATCTCCAGCGCATCGGCACCAGCTTGCTCAATGCTTCGCGCATATTGCACCCAGCCGCCTGTCGATGCTCCATTCAAACTGCCGATAACTGGAATGCCCACGCTTTCCTTGGCCCTACGGATCAACTCAACATACGCATCCGGTTCCACGTTGTAAGCATGCATGTTGGGGAAATAGCTCAGTGCCTCGGCATGGCTGTCTGCGCCGATCCGAAAGTAGTGTTCGAGCAACTGCGCGTCCTGTTCGATTTGCTCTTCAAAGAGCGAATACATCACCACGGCTGATGCTCCCGCGTCCTCAAGCCGTTTGATACTGTCCACGCTGTGCGACAGTGGTGATGACGATGGTACGATAGGGTTCTTCAGCTTCAGCCCCATGTAGGTGGTCGTTAAATCCATATTACTCCTAGGCTTTTCTTGCAAGTTTTACTTCTATAGCTACGCGTTCCCGTGCCTCACGCATCAACGCTACAGCATTCAGACTTCCGTTCGCGTCGCGGGAGACGCAAAACCGGCCCGCACACGCCGGCCTTCCGCCAGATAGCGCCGGATGTATTGAACAACCTGCGCGGCGTCTTGAATTGCGCGACCTGTGCCAGGCCTCTCAAGGGCGACTTTAAGAGGGTTGACAGAATATTGTTGAACCACATGGCTCACCTAACCTTTCGCCATGGCTTCATATGCCTTCCAATGCTCGGTCACGCGTTGTTGTGCTTGCTGCATCAAATCTTCTGCAGCTTTGGCATCAAGTTGGCCCAACACCCGATAGCGAGTTTCATTCAACGCATAATCCTTGAACTGTATCTTGGGAGCACCCGAGTCCAGTTGCAGCGGATTCTTGCCCTCAGCCTTTAGAGCCGGGTTAAAGCGGTACAACGGCCAGTAGCCACTATCAGTAGCCAGTTTTTGCTGATGCATGCCCTTCGTCATATCAATGCCATGCGCGATGCAATGACTATATGCAATGATGAGCGAAGGCCCCGGGAACGCCTCAGCTTCAATAAACGCTCGCACGGTCTGAGCGTCGTTTGCGCCCATCGCCACTTGGGCCACATAAACGCTGCCATAGCTCATTGCCAATCTGCCAAGGTCCTTCTTGGGTGTGGTTTTTCCGCCGGCTGCAAACTTTGCCACGGCACCCAGTGGTGTTGCCTTGGAAGATTGACCGCCGGTGTTGGAATACACCTCGGTGTCCAGCACCAGTACGTTCACTTTGCGACCGCTCGCCAGCACATGATCCAAGCCACCGTAACCGATGTCATATGCCCAGCCATCTCCACCGACGATCCAAACGGACTTTTTCACCAGCGCATCGGCCAGGCCGAGCAAGTCAGCGACGACCGCAGTTGTGTTCATTAGTAGAAGTTTCTGCCTCAGTTGTGCCACGCGCTCACGTTGCGCGGCGATTCCGGAATCAGTCCCTTGGTCTGCTGTCAACAATGCATCGGCCAAGCCGCCACCCAAATCGTCGCGCATCTGATGCACAAGGCTGCGCGAATGGGTCACTTGTGTGTCCAACGCGAGTCGCATTCCCAAACCAAACTCCGCATTGTCTTCAAATAGTGAATTGCTCCACGCAGGACCGCGACCCTGGGCGTTTTTGGCCCAAGGGGTGGTTGGCAGATTTCCCCCGTAAATACTGGAGCATCCGGTCGCGTTGGCGATAATGGCGTGGTCGCCATACAATTGGCTGAGAAGTTTCAGATAGGGCGTCTCGCCGCATCCGGAACACGCGCCGCTAAATTCAAACAAGGGGCGCAACAATTGCACGTTTTTGACGCCTGTGAAGTGTAACGGTTCCCTGCCCTGACTCGACGTCGGGTCATCTGGTAGCTTCAAAAAGAAATCCCAATTCCTTTTCTCTGCTTCGCGCAGCGGTAACTGCGGTTGCATGTTGATGGCTTTGCGACTCGTATTCCGCTTGTCCTTTACAGGACACACCTCTACGCACAAGGTGCAACCCGTACAATCCTCAACGCTCACTTGCAGTGCGTATTTTTTGTCGGGCAATTCCTTCCACCGCGCGTCGGCGCTTTTAAACGTTTCGGGCGCCTCCACCAATTCGGCCGGATCAAACACTTTGCCGCGAATGACCGCATGCGGACAGACCAGCACACATTTGCCGCACTGGATGCAGATATCCGGGTCCCACACAGGGACTTCGTCAGCGAGGTTGCGACGCTCCCACTGCGCCGTTGCGGTAGGGTAAGTTCCGTCAACCGGCAAGGCGCTGACGGGGATGAAGTCACCCTTGCCCGCAATCATCCTTGCTGTTACCTGCTGCACAAAGTTGGGCGCTGCCATGGGTACGACGAGCATCGCCTCATTTGAGTTTAGCGTTGCACTTTCTCTGGTGGGCAGGGGAACCTCCACGAGATTGGCTAGCGAGGCGTCCACTGCCGCAAAGTTCTGGCGAATCACAGTCTCGCCGCGCTTGCCGTAGGTTTTTCGGATGGCATCCTTGATTTTGGCGATCGCTTCATCGCGCGGTAATACCCCGCTCAACGCAAAGAAACACACTTGCATGACGGTATTGATCCGGCTTCCCATTCCGTTTTCACGCGCAACTTTGTCAGCATCGATCACGAATAGCTTCAACTTCTTCGCGAGTAATTTCTCCTGAAAGAGGCGCGGCAGGCATGACCAGACTGCCTTCACTTCATTGGGGATATTCAGTAATACTATGGCGCCCGAAGAAGCATGTTCCAATGTGTCGTAGCGTTCCAGAAAACTGGCCTGATGCACTGCGATAAACGTAGCGCCTTGGATCAAATATGGACTCCGAATCGGGCGCGGTCCGAAGCGCAAGTGTGAGATCGTGCGCGCGCCCGCCTTCTTCGAGTCATATACAAAATAACCCTGCGCATAGTTTTCCGTCTCCTCACCAATAATCTTGATCGAGTTTTTATTTGCGCCTACTGTACCGTCGCTTCCCAACCCCCAAAACATGGCACGCACGGTGTCAGCTGGTTCAAGTGTAAAGTCCGCGTCGTAGTCAAGGCTTGTGTGCGTCACGTCATCTTCAATGCCTACGGTGAAATGGTTGCGCGGTTGCAGGCGCGTCAACTGATCAAACACGGCCTTCGCCATCGCCGGCGTAAACTCTTTCGAAGACAGACCATAACGACCGCCGACGATTCTGGGCAGTTTAACCAGACGCGTTGTCGTTTCATCTCCCACTGCCATGGCTTCGGCAATCGCCGTCACCACGTCCTGATACAGCGGTTCTCCAATTGCGCCAGGCTCCTTTGTCCTGTCCAGCACGGCAATGGCTTTCACGGTGGCCGGCAACGCCGCCATGAAATGGCTGACTGAGAATGGACGATAAAGGCGCACCTTAACCAGCCCCACCCGCTCGCCCAGGGCATTCAAATGGTTCACGGTTTCCTCAACCGTCTCGCAACCAGACGCCATGGCCACAATTACGCGTTCGGCATCCGGCGCACCGGCATAGTCAAACAGATGATAGGCCCGGCCAACTCTGGCCCCAAATTTATCCATGGCGTTCTGAACAATCTGTGGAACGGCCAAGTAGTACGAATTCGATGCTTCGCGGGCCTGAAAGAACGTGTCGGGGTTTTGAGCAGTGCCACGGATAAATGGATGATCGGGCGAAAGTGCGCGGGCGCGATGTTGGCGCACAAGATCGTCATCGATCAGGTCCCGGATGTCGTCATCGGCCAGCTTCTCAATCTTGCTAATCTCATGACTGGTGCGAAAACCATCGAAAATGTGGAGAAACGGAACGCGCGACTTTAACGTACTGGCCTGGGTGATGAGCGCGAAGTCCATCACCTCTTGAACAGAGTTGGCGAACAGCATCGCCCAGCCGGTGGAGCGTGTTGCCATTACGTCGCTGTGATCGCCAAAGATCGAAAGCCCTTGCGTTGCGATCGAACGCGCTGCAATGTGAAATACCGTGCTGGTCAATTCGCCCGCAATCTTGTACATATTGGGGATCATTAGCAGCAAGCCCTGGCTGGAGGTAAACGTGGTGGCAAGAGCACCCGCCTGCAGAGCGCCATGTATGGCGCCTGCGGCACCACCTTCGGCCTGCATTTCCTGCACAAGCGGCACCCCGCCCCAGAGGTTTGTCCCACCACTCGCGCTCCACTGATCGGCGAGCTCGCTCATCGGGGACGATGGTGTGATTGGATAAATCGCGATAACTTCACTCGTTTTATAGGCGACGTACGCCGCAGCCTCGTTGCCTTCAATGGTTGTGATTTGGCGTGTGCTTTCCATTGAAATTGGTTGTACGGCAAATCTGCGCATGTCACGCCCACCAACCGATGGGAAAACACCTGGCCAGATGGTCGTTGCAATTCAGCTTGCAAAAGCGAGTGGACGGCAAGGAACTTACCAGGTCTTGCCGGTCGACCGAGGCCGTCTGGCAAGATGACAGGAAAATAATCCTTGATCAGCTGACCACGCATGTATCCGCGTCAAGGTGCAAGCACCAACGAACATGGTCCGGGAAACTCGGATCAAAAAATTGCAATGACGGGCACACCAACGTAAAGTCGATTAGCCACCCTGCGTCGCTGTAGCCCACAGCAGCGCTGCTCGTACACTATGTCGGAGATGACTAATTCAGGTGGAACGTAACGACACTTTCAACGTGGTTGGTTTGAGCAAACATGTCGAACGGTTGAATTTGGATCATTTTGTAGCCTGCATCGCACAGCACTTTGGCATCCCGGGCCAGTGTCGCGGGATCGCAGCTCACGTATACCAACCGTGCCGCCCGCAAGGCAATCAGTTGCCTGAGTGTTTCGTGATTCACACCAGCTCTTGGTGGATCCAACAGAACAGCCTGCCAGCTTTGCGAAGCTATATCGCTCCTGGCCAAAGCCTTACCAACATCCGCCGTTATGATCCGGGCGCGTTCGTCCTCAATATGTGTCTTCAAATTCCGACGCGCATCAGAAGTACTACTTTCGCCAAATTCAATTCCCACAACATATTCGGCCTGATCAGCCATTGGAAGCGTAAACAGACCGACTCCGCAATAAAGATCAAGGGCATGATCAGTTTGTTTGAGTTCAAGCTGTTGCAAGGTGTGCCGTACCATATTTGCCGCCTGTTCCGTGTTCACCTGGAAGAATGACTCTGGAGAAACGTAATACTGATAGCCGCCCACCGTTACAGGATTCATGGGCACCCTTACATCAACCTGTTGTCCCGTGTATGAAATCCGCCCGCTTCGCAACAGCGTAAGTTGCTCGTTAATAAATGGCTCCGCGATTGCACATTTGTCAATCTCCATCACACCATGCTGGCGCGGCGGATGATAGCCGGGTTTGCCATCTTTGCCAATTGAAAACTGCACCCGGTTGCGATAACCCAGCGTCGCAGGGGCGGGAACGCAATCAAGGACTACCGGATCGGCAAACTTGCCAATGTGCACGAGCTGCTCCCGCACAAATCGAGTTTTCATGTGCAGCTGGGTTTCGTACTTCAGGTGTTGAAGCTGGCAGCCGCCGCAGCTGCCAAAATAGGCGCATGGTGGCTCCGCCCGGTCCTCGCGTCTACTCAGCCAACGAATTGCGCGACCGCGCCAAAATGATTTTCGGCGATGGATAATTTCCACCTCAACCCGCTCGCCCGGAAGGACCAACGGCACAAACACGACTATTCCGTCATGGCGACCAATTGCATCACCGCTGGGCGTCAAATCGGTAATGTCCAATGTAATATAGTCGGGATGATTCGACAAGTCGGTACTCATATCGTCAAGATTATCCCTTGTGTGAGAATACGGGTATCTTGAACACATGAATAACACAGCTGAGGTGCTAGTCGTGGGAGGAGGCGTCATGGGGTGTGCAGCCGCGTACCACCTGGCCAAGTTGGGCACCGCCGTCACCCTAATTGAACAGTTTCGGATCGGCCACACCATGGGCAGTTCGCATGGCCCAACACGGATTATTCGGCTAGCGTACGATGGCTTGGACTATGTTCACCTGGCGCGAGAATCGTTTCACCAATGGTCCGACCTGCAACTGGAAAGTGGCACACAGCTCATACTGAAAACTGGCGGGCTAGACCTCGGATCGCGTGAGGCAATGTATATGGATGGCATCTTGCGCACATTCGACGCCGCACATGTCCCTTACGAAATACTAAATCAATCGGAAATTGCCCATCGATATCCCCAGTTTCGATTGCCAGAAGACGTTGTTGGCATATATCAAGCCGACTGGAGCATGTTGTCCGCCGACCAATGTGTTGCAACGCTTGCGTCACAGGCGGTTGTGCATGGCGCAAAAATTATAGAGAACGAGCCAGTTGTCAAACTACACACTTCATCGACTGGTGTTGAAGTCATTACACGCAGTAACAAGTATTCGGCCAAAAAAGTTGTCATGGCCGCCGGCTCATGGAGCGCGGGTATCCTGGCACAGATTGGGATTGAGCTACCCCTTACGGTACTTAAGGAACAGGTGTCATTTTTTGAAGCGCGCGATCCAGCCCAATTCCAGCCAGTCACATTGCCCCTGGTGATTCATCACTTTCCAGGCACAACATCAGTTGGTTCCGTTTTTCCAATACATAATCACACGGGCGTAAAGCTCATGCTGGATCGCGTTACGCCTGGAGTTGACCCAAACAACGAAGATCGAACAATTGATCAAGCACGTGTTGACCAACTTCGCAACTACGCAGCCAAATTGCTTCCGGGATTGACGGGGCGAATCATTGAGAGTGTGTCATGTCGCTATGCGATGACGCCTGATGAGGACTTCATCATAGATGCGGCCGGTGAAAATGGCAATGTGGTTGTCGCGTCGCCGTGTTCCAGCCACGGATTCAAGTTTGGAGTTGTGATTGGCGCAATTCTTGCCGAGCTCGTGACAAATGGTGCCACTCGTTATCCGATTCAACGCTTTCGCCTTGATCGTCCAGGACTCAAGGGCGGAACCTGGCAGAACAAGGGCGCCATCCCGGTCTTTATTTAATGGAATCGTCGCTGCAGATTCCGATAACCTCTCGCGAACCATCAACAACCTTGTTGGTAGCCGGATTGATCGCCCTGGACGGGCTGTATTTTGTCTGGGCGAGAATCCTGCATCAGTATTTGCCGGCAATGGCTTCCCTTGTCTGGTATTTCATGATTGCAACCGTGCAAATTTCCGCCTATGCCGCCTGGAAGCGGAAATTGCGGTGGTCAACATTTGTCGCGCATTGGTGGTTTTTTCTGCTTATTGGAGCACTGGTTGCAACAGCGAGCACGATCAACTATTACGCCATTGGCTTCATAGATCCAGGCGTTGGCACTTTGCTGGCTCAAATTATCGTTGTTTACAACCTCTTTCTGGGCGTCGTGTGGCTCAAGGACCGGTTGACCCGGGCACAGGTTATTGGAGCGGTCTTGTGCATTTTTGGGGTGGTGATTATTTCTTTTCAACCTGGTGACTTGTTACGCGTTGGATCGTTCATGGTCATCGGCGGAACCTTCTTATACGCGCTGCACGCGGCGTTGGTTAAGAAATTTGGAGGCGGAATAGAATTTATCGAATTCTTCGTCTGGAGGGTAGCCAGTACTACATTCATGACGATTGTCGCGGTAACCGTGACTGGTCAATGGCAAATACCAAGTGGCATTGTTTGGCTATGGCTATTTGTGGCGGCAACTGCGGACGTCGTTATAAGTCGGGCGCTCTATTACTTGGCGCTGAGACGACTTACCATTTCGATGCACACACTTGTACTGACGATGAGCCCGATCATGGCGGCACTGTGGTCACTTCTGATCTTTGGCATCAATCCTTCGCTGCAACAAATCCTGGGGGGCATTGCAGTAATCATGGGGCTCGCAATCGTTTCGCTGTCCAGACGACAAACCACACGACAATAAATGGAAGTGGCCCGCGACGCGGGCTACTTCCATTTAATCGCACCAACGAGACCGCTATTTGGCCAGGACCTCGTTGTACGCGCGGTCATATGCCGCGTTGACTTTCTCGTCTGGAAAGTGCAAAATCCATTCCAGCTGGTGCTTGGAAACCTTGTCAACAATATTGTCTGGATAGAGCGCCTTGTTTTCAAGCAACGCCTTGTCGATCAGACCTTGTTTCATCACTTCGATATTTGACACTGATAGACCAAGTGCATTTGCGTTTTTTGCTGCAACCTCGGGGCGAAGTAGATAATTCATAAAAACCTCAGCCGTATATTTGTTTTTGCCACCCTTAGGCAACACAAGGTTATCCTGCCAAATTGTCGTGGTGCCGTCGGGAATGATGTACTTAATACTTGGCTTGTCAGCAGATGCCGCAATTGCATCATTTGAATACATCATCGCCACCAAAACATCGCCGGCCACCAGGTCCTTCTTGAAATCGCTGCTGGCCTTGTAACTCGCCACAAGGGCCTTCTGCTTCAACAATACCTGTTTGGCCTTTTCAAGCTCATCCAATTTTTGGGTGCTGCCGCTAAACCCCTGATACCTCAGTGCCGCGGCAAGAGGCTCGCGTGCGTCGTCAAGCATTCCAATCTTGCCCTTTAGCTCGGGTGCCAGTTCGAATACCTGTTTCCACGTCGTGGGTGGATTTTTGACCTTGGCAGAATCATAGGCGATTCCCGTAGTTCCCCAGTTGTGTGATACAGAATACTCGCTGGTTGGATCGAAATACAGGTTGCGATGGTTTGGATCAACCAACACGCCGTTTGGCACATTGTTAAAGTCGATTTTTACTGCGAAGCCCTCTTTGATCAACTTTTCAACCATGTAGTCGCTGGGTACGATAATGTCGTAACCGGGGTTGCCACCGGCCTTGAATTTGTCGTAGAGCGCTTCATTGGTATCAAATGTCTCAAGTTTGACCTTCGTGCCATATTCCTTTTGAAAGTCGGTGAGTGTGCCCTCGTCGAAATAGCCATCCCAAGTATAAACAACGATCTGTTTCGCAAGCTTGGTTTTGTCAACAACCAGTTCCTTCGGCTTGGGAACCTCGGTTGGCTTCGGTGTTTCGGTCGGCTTGGGGACATCGGTTGGTTTGGGCGTCTCAGTCGGCTTTGGCACGTCCGTTGGCTTGGGCACCGGCGTGGGCGGCACCGCAGTCGGTGCGGGTGCCGCGGTCGCGGCAACAACCGTTGGCGGTATAGCAGTTGGAGCTGCTGCAGGTGCGCAAGCAGCCAACATTGCCGCCAGGGACGATGCAAGCAAATTTAGCTTAACGTTGGTTTTCATTGATTTCTCCTGATTTTGGTCTGTATAAAATTTGCTTTTCGTGTATTTGGCAGCGCATCCTGGCACGCTAAATTCGCGATTGGCGACGCTGAAGGACTAGTGATAACACGACTATAAATATTGAAAACAACAACAGCATGGTTGATGCCGCGTTTATTTCCGGCGACACGGCACGCTTAAGTTGTGGCCAGACGTAAACAGGCAATGTATTCCATCCCACGCCTTTTACAAAGTTGCTGATGATGAAATCATCCATGCTCAGCGTAAACGCCAGGAGCGCGCCACTTACAACGCCAGGCATCAATAATGGCAGCGTAATTCGCCAGAATGTGTGCCACTCATCAGCGCCCAGGTCCATGGCGGCCTCCTCGACCGATCGATCAAAATCGGCCAACCTGGCGCGCACGGTAAGGTAAACAAATGGAGTTGTAAAGGCGACGTGGGCTGCGAGCAAGGTTGGGAAACCGCGCTCCAGCCCTATGAACGCAAAAAAAAGCAGCAATGAAACGCCTGCAACGATTTCAGGGATGATCACCGGCATATATAGCAAGCCATCCCAAAACGCCTTGCCCTTGAATGAATATCGTTCCATGGCCAATGCCAACAACGTACCAAGAACTACGGCAACCAAAGTGCTGATGGTACCCACCAGCAGACTGTTCAGAGCTGCCTCAATCAAGTCCTCATTGGCGAACATCTTTGCATACCACTCGGTGGTAAATCCGGTCCAGGTTGCGCCTGACTTGGCCTGATTGAAGGAAAAGATGATCAGAACAAAAATCGGAACATAAAGAAATGCAAAGGTGGCGGCTGTAATCGTGGTCAATACAAGTCGGCCCGCCGAGACACGAGCGCGAGACTCGCCGGCCACATTGGCGGGTGCACTGGAAGATGCTGACACAAGTTGGGCCATGGACGATTAAAGCGCGACGCGCTCACCACGACCCAGCCTGAAGTAGATGAGGGCGAAGATAGTGACGATAACCATAAGAATGAGCGACATGGCAGAGCCAAAGGTCCAGTTTTGAGCCTGTTCAAATTGACCGGCGATCACACGTCCAATCATTGTCGCCTTGCCGCCCCCCATAAGCTCGGCAGTCACATAGGAACCGATGGCGGGGACAAACGTCAAGATCGAACCACTTAGCAAACCTGGTGCGGTCAATGGCAGCATGACCCTAAAAAATGCCGGCCAAGCACTTGCGCCCAAGTCCTGGGCTGCCTCAAGCAGAGTCCAGTCAAACTTTTCCAGAGACGTATACACCGGCAGGATCATAAAGGGAAGATTGCCGTAGATCAACCCAACCATGACCGCCGCTGGCGTGTTGAGCATTGATAAAGGCTCGTCGATAAGTCCAATCCATTGGAGCAACAAATTGATCGGACCCTGATTGCGCATAAGAAACTGAAGCGCATATGTTCGCACCAAAAAGTTCGTCCAGAATGGGATCATCACCGCGAATAGCGCGATATCACGCCAGCCCTTTGGCAAGCGTGCCATAAACAGGGCCACCGGGAAACTAATGAGCAACGATATTATTGTGGTGAGCAGAGATATCCAAATGGATTGGAGAAAAATTCCGATGTATAGCGGATCAAAGACACGCTGATAGCCTTCCAACGTAAAGAGTCGCTCGTTGTCCAAAAAGCTCAGGACAACTATGAAAAGAAGTGGCAGCAAGAAAAACACCACCATCCAAAAACCACCCGGGAACATCAGTCCTAGAAGTTGGAGCGCCCGGCTTTTGCGGAGAAGTGTCGCCATTGCAGCTACTTGACGAGCACAAGCGCATTGTCGGCCGGGAAGCTCAAACTGGCACGTTCGCCAGCACGAAAGTAAAAATTGGGATCGAGGGTGCTGATATTGTTCTCATCCCACACATCTAAACGTTGCCCACCAAGGTGGACTACCACGCGGGTGTCGCTACCGACATATGCCACTGAATCTATGGTCACACTATTTGTATTAAGGGCGGATGGATTTGCGCGTGCCTCGTCAACCAGCTGCATTTTCTCCGGGCGGACAGACAACCAGGCCGAAGCACCCAACGTTACACCTTCGCCCAACCTACCCACCAGCGACATGTCAGCAACGTTGACCGTGGCATACTCGCCCGAGATTTCGGTTACAACACCGGGCAAAAAGTTGGTTTCGCCGATAAAGTCTGCTACGAACTTGCAGTTGGGACGCTCATAAATTTCCAGCGGTGTACCCACTTGAAGCGCGTGCCCGGTGCTCATCACGCAGATTCGGTCGCTCATGGTCAGGGCTTCCTCTTGATCATGAGTGACGAAAATAAAAGTGATACCCAGTTGCTGCTGCATCTGCTTCAGCTCAATCTGCATCTCCTTGCGCAGCTTGTAATCCAGGGCGCCCAGCGGCTCGTCCAGAAGGAGCACTTCGGGCTTATTTACGAGCGCGCGTGCAAGGGCAACACGTTGTTGTTGTCCGCCGCTCATCTGCTTTGGATATCGATCAGCCATTTGCGGAAGGCGCACCAGATCCAGCGCATCAGCCACGCGTCTGCGGATTTCATCACGCCCAACACCCTTCATCTCAAGCCCAAACGCCACGTTTTGGGCCACCGTCATGTGCGGGAATAACGCGTAACTTTGGAATACGGTATTCACATTGCGCTTAAACGCTGGAATATCTCCCAGTGGCTTTCCCTGGAGGAGCAATTGGCCGCTGGACGGCTGCTCAAAGCCCGCAATCATCCGAAGGCAAGTTGTCTTGCCGCAGCCACTTGGGCCCAACAATGCAAAAAATTCGCGCGGTCGAATTTGCATGCTCACGTGATCAACGGCGGCCACGGTGCCGAAACGCTTTACAACGTCAACCAGCTCAATGGCAAAGTCGCTTTTCATGTATGTGAGCAGTTCATTTATGGTGCGGCGGGCACACCAATAATCAATCCGGCATGCCCGCCACTGTTAGTTTGCGTTAGCAAACACCCTTAAACTGGTCGATCTTCATCAACCATTCATCCTCGTTGAGGACTACCGGGACATCAAATCCATTGAAAGGCGAGCTGACGTTATAAACATACGCACCCGCACTCTTAAGAACCAGACGATCACCCATTCGAATCTCGACGGGAGCACGCATTTCAAACAAAGTATCGAGGCTGTCGCAGGTCGGCCCGGCGAGCCGATATGTGGTCATATTGATTGGGCGCGCGGTCTTTAGAATGGGCATAACTGCGGGGCGGATACCATCAGGTATTTCATACAACCCGCTGAAAAAGCCTCCATTTAGATACAACCATTTTTGGCCATCGGGTCGGTCAGCAATACCGGTAACCTCGAGCACCATGTCGCCGGCATCACCGCACACGCCGCGACCGGGTTCCAAAAACACCCGACGGTAACCCGGGAGGCATTTGTCCAGCATGGGCTTGACCACGGACGCTACCTCGGCAGGCCCGGGAATCGGGCCGGTATAACGGGCCGGGAATCCACCGCCCATGTCAATGAAGTCAAGGTCAAAGCCTTCCTCGCGGGCAAGTTTCCAGGCAAGAGCAACTGCCTCGAGTGCATCCGCCCACGTGTCGGGGCGTGTGCATTGGCTGCCTACGTGAAAAGCCAGGCCAACAGGCTTTAGACCACGTTGACGAGCGTAGCGCATCAATTCCACCGCGCGGCGCGGCTCTACGCCAAACTTGTGGGTGAGCGGCCAAAGCGCGCCCACGTGTGGCACGGTCATACGAACATACACCTCAAGCTGTTGTCCTTGAGCCGCCTGGGCCATTTTGTCCACTTCAGCCTCGCTGTCGTAGACGAACAAGTTTATGCCGTGGTTAATGGCATATTGAATATGAGCTTGTTGCTTGATAGGGTTGCTAAAGAATATCCGGGTGCCGGAGATCCCCAGCCGAACCAGTGCCTCGATTTCAGCCTTCGAAGCTACTTCAAACATGCTCCCCTTAATATCTGCAAGCGCAGCCAATAATGACGGGTGCGGATTGCTCTTCATTGCATATCCGACACTTGCGTAGGGAAACGCGCGCTGGATGGCCTTGAAATTTTGGGCGGCCTTGCGCGGTGAAAGAATAAGTGAGGGTGTGGGTACCTGCCAAATCGGGTGACTGGGCGGGGTAGCTGGGAAGGTTAGCGATCGCGGCGCCGTCGGCGTTTGAACACTTTTTCCGATTCCACTGAGGTTCTTGTGAACGGCAATATCAGTTCCGTCAACCTCGCGAGACAAACTTTGTGAAATCATTTCATCCATCTATTTGAAGACTGTTTCTCCTTGCCCGCGCACAGTGAGTATAGTGACCTGTCAACGTGGCGTTCGAATTATACGGATTTCTTTATTAGAAATGTGGATGTTTTTGCGATCACAAAAATTTTAAGGTGAAAAAGTGATCGGGGTCACAGTCATGTTTGACTGTGACCCCGATCACGTTATGTTGAGCTTTAGGACGGATTAATTGTCGGGCTCGTCAAGACCGCGCAGACCCAAACCAATGCGTGGAGGTGCACGGCGGTCATCTTCCTTGCCGAAGTGTGTGACCTCCCCGGCTTCGTTGATGGCTTCCACGGACAACGCCAGAGACTGGAGTTCTTTGACAAGCACTTTGAAGGATGCGGGGATTCCCGGCTCTTCAAGGGGCTCGCCTTTTACGATGGCCTCATACATTTTCACACGACCCTGGGTATCGTCAGACTTCACAGTCAGGATTTCCTGTAGCATGTGTGCGGCGCCATACGCTTCAAGCGCCCACACTTCCATTTCACCAAAACGCTGTCCACCGAACTGGGCCTTGCCACCCAATGGTTGTTGAGTTACGAGGCTGTATGGGCCTGTGCTTCGGGCGTGCGCCTTGTCCTCGACCAAGTGGGCCAGCTTCAGCATATGCAAATAGCCAACGGTCACTGGTCGGTCAAATGGCTCGCCCGTCTTGCCGTCAAACAACTTCATCTTACCCAGGATTGGGAGTGGATCATTCACCTCGATACTGATCTTTGCGGCGAGATCGCGCAGATCCTGGCCCATCACTTTGGAACCAACCGTGCGACCATGCTTATCAATCCACAGACGCAAGCAAGCATCAACGGCCTTGGGATCCGCGAGCTCTTTGTCGGTATACATCCGTTTGTCATCCTCGAATACCAGGATTTCTTCAGGCGAGTATCCCTTTTCCTTTAGCCATTCGATCAGGGTAATGCGACGGGCATACGCTTCGTCGATATAGGCCCGGTTGAGATCATGTCCTTTGCCGTCCAACCATTCGGACAGATATGCCATGCGCGCATCATGATCATCCTTCATGCCGCCCGTATCGATTTTGTTCTCGGCGAGCGCAGCCCATGCACGCCGGGTGACCTCTTGATAGGCCCGGTCGATCATCCAGGCGCGGCACAGTTCAGCCTCAATCTCGCTCTCGGTCGCACCGTCAAACACTGGCGTGACCGCGCGGAAACCGAGACGAGTTGCAGCCCAACCAAGATGTGTCTCAAGAATCTGCCCGATGTTCATGCGTCCCGGAACACCCAACGGGTTCAGAATGATGTCGACTGGCGTGCCGTCCTCAAGGAAAGGCATATCCTCGGCACGAACCACCTTGCTAACCACACCCTTGTTGCCATGGCGACCGGCCATCTTGTCACCCTCGGTCAGCTTGCGGCGCTGTGCAATGGCCACGCGCACCTGTCGGTTGACGCCCGCCGGCAAATCACGGTGTTCATCACGGTCAAACACCTTTACCTCAACAACCTTGCCGTGCTCACCATTTGGCAGGCGCAACGAGGTGTCCTTTACTTCGCGGCTCTTCTCGCCGAAGATTGCACGCAGGAGTTTTTCCTCAGGGCTCAGTTCCTTCTCACCCTTTGGCGTAATCTTTCCCACCAGGATGTCATTCTGGCTGACTTCGGCGCCGATGCGAATGATCCCGTTTTCGTCCAGATCCTTGAGCGTCTCTTCACCGACGTTTGGAATATCGCGGGTTATTTCTTCGGGGCCAAGCTTGCCTTCGCGGGCTTCAAGCTCATGTTTTTCGATGTGCACGCTGGTGAAAATGTCTTCCTGCACCAACTTCTGGTTTACGAGAATGGCATCTTCGTAGTTGCCACCTTCCCAGCTCATGAAGGCGACGAGCACGTTCTGACCGAGCGCAAGTGCGCCGTTGTTGGTGCTGCTGCTGTCGGCGATGACGTCACCCTTCTTGATTTTTTGACCCTTTTCAACGATCGGACGCTGGTCGATGCATGTGCTCTGATTGGAGCGGTGATATTTGCGAAGCGTATAGGTGCGCTTACCTTTTGCCCCCTGCAGCACAATCACCTTGCCGGTGACCGAAATAACCTCACCCTCTTCCTGGGCCATGACAACCTGACCGGAGTCGCTAGCCGCCTGATATTCAACCCCAGTGCCCACCGCCGGAATGTGCGGCTGGAGCAACGGGACGGCCTGGCGCTGCATGTTTGAACCCATGAGTGCACGAGAAGCCTCGTCGTGCTCAACAAATGGGATCAGCGCGGCGGATATACCCACAACCTGACGCGGGGCAATGTCGATATAGTCGCATTGCTCGGGCGAAGCGAACTCAAATTTTTGCTTGCGACGCACTGACACCCGTGGATCAAGCAATTCAGCGTGTTCGTTAAGTTTGGTGCTGGCCTGGGCGACAATGAATTTGTCCTCGGTATCCGCGGACATGTAGGTGGTTTCGTCACCCACATACGGCGTCACTGGAATGGTCTCCATTGATTTGAATCGTGCAAGCTTAGCCGCAAGATCCTTGTCGATACGAACACCGGCTTCAGCCAAGACATCACCCTTGCTATCTGCAACATCTTCACGAAGCTTGTGCCCGACCGTTTGGTCCGGATGGTTAGGCACATCCTTGACGATTTTGCGATACGGAGTTTCCAAAAAGCCGTAGCTATTGACACGCGCATACGTGGCAAGACGACCAATCAAACCGATGTTTGGACCCTCCGGGGTCTCAATTGGGCAAATTCGCCCATAGTGGCTGTGATGAACGTCACGCACATCGAAGCCGGCGCGCTCGCGGCGTAGACCGCCAGGGCCAAGGGCAGACAGCGTTCGCTTACTGGTCAGCTCGGCCAGAGGATTGGTTTGATCCATGAACTGCGAAAGCTGGGACGATCCGAAGAATTCGCGAATGGCGGCCACGACCGGGCGAATATTAATCAAGTTAACCGGTGACGGCGAATCATTGTCGGGCATTGACATGCGCTCTTTGACCATGCGCTCCATACGACGGAGCCCAATCCGCAGCTTGTTCTGAATCAGCTCGCCGTTGGTTTTTACACGGCGATTGCCAAGGTGATCGATGTCGTCCGGGCCGACCACGCCGTTGTTTAGTTGAATCAAATGACGAATCAGACGCACAATATCGAGCTTGCTGATTGTGCGGTTCGTGCGAGGGATGATGCTGTCCAGGTCGAGACGCTGATTAAGCTTGTACCGCCCCACCCGCTCGAGGTCATAGCGGCGCTGATCAAACATCTGCTGCTGCATGAATTCCTTGGCATTGTCCAAGGTGGGCGGGTCGCCAGGGCGGACGCGCTTAAAGAACTCAATCAAGGCTTCCTGGCCAATGGTTCGGCTTGGGCGGTGGCTCCATTCCGGCTCCTGGCGCAGGGTCGCTTCAATATAGTTATGCTCGGGGTTGTTGTCCACGTCGGCAAACAGCGCGCGGATTTCATCATCTGTGCCCTTCAAAAGCAAATCCTTGGTTACGCCGTCATCTACTGCTGCAAGCGCGCGCAGTAGGATGGTGACCGGGATTGTGCGCTTGCGGTTGAACTTGAGCACAATATAGTCACTCTTGCGTGTTTCAAACTCCATCCAGGCACCGCGATCCGGAATTAGCTTGGCCTGACCGAGTTTGCGACCGGTGGTCGCTTCTTCCTCGGTGCTAAAGTAAACGCCCGGTGAGCGGATCAACTGGCTCACGACCACGCGTTCGGTGCCGTTAATAATGAACGTGCCGTTTTCGGTCATAACCGGAAACTCACCAAAATAAATCGTGTCGACCTTATGTTCGTCGGTTTTGCGGTTGTGCAACGCCACCTTGGCATACAACGGAGCGCCGTAGGTTAGGTCGCGCTCGACACATTGCTCGATGCTGACTTTTGGATCCTCAAACCAATAGGTCAACCCATATTCCCGCGCCTGTTTGTAGTTACCTGGGAAATAGAGCGCCATTTCGCTGTTGAAGCTCTCGATTGGGGAAATTTCCTCAAAGAGCTCGCGCAGCAGTTCGTTCTGGAATAGTTTGAAGGATTCAAGCTGAACTTCAATAAGACGTGGAAGCAGCTGAATTTCGGGGTTTCTGTTGTATGCTTTAACCGGAACGTTGCGAATCGCCATTTATTAACCGTCCTCAAGAATGTGCCCATGTTTGCGTCAACGCGCAAATATACCGATGGCATCACCGGCAATTGAGCATGTGGAACCTCGGATTATAGCACGTCCGTTTTATAGACCGATGGAAATATATTTCACTTCGAGGTATGCATCCATGCCAACTGAACCGCTTTCGCGACCAAGACCGCTTTCCTTATAGCCGCCGAATGGAGCCTGGGCCACCGCAGGAAGCGCGTCGTTCGCGCCAATGATGCCATATTCGAGCGCTTCGGACACGCGAATCACGCGCGCGTAATCGCGGGTATAGAAATAGGCGGCGAGACCATACTGCGTGTCGTTTGCCAGCCGAATTACTTCTTCCTCGGATTCGAACGGAATTAGCGGCGCGACAGGCCCAAAGGTTTCTTCCCGGGCCACCATCATATCCGCCCGGGCGTTGGCCAATACGGTGGGCGTCCAAAACGCACCCTTGAGACCGGCTTGTTCGAAGGCCGCCCCACCCGTCAGGACTCTAGCTCCATTTTTTGTTGCGTCGGCGACGTGACGCTGCACCTTATCAAACGCCTCGGCGTTGATCAACGGCCCAATAATTGTTGCAGCATCCAAACCGTTTCCAACATGCAAATCCTTCACCTTCGCGGTAAACGCATCGGCAAATTTCTCGTAAATGCCACGCTGAACAAAAATACGATTGGCGCACACGCAGGTCTGACCGTTGTTGCGGTATTTGGACGCGATGGCCCCAGCCAGGGCGGCGTCAAGACTTGCATCATCAAACACAATAAACGGCGCGTTGCCACCTAGCTCCAGCGATACGCGTTTGACATGATCCGCGCTGCGACGGAGCAGCATTTTCCCAACCTCGGTGCTGCCGGTAAATGACACCTTGCGAACACGCGTGTCAGCGTATATTTGATCGGAAAACATGCCCGGGTCGTTTGTGGTGATGAGGTTGAACACACCTGACGGCAGACCAGCATCCGCGCAAACCGCGGCGATTTCCATCGCGCTCAGAGGAGTTTGTTCGGCGGGTTTGGCAACGACCGTGCAGCCCGCGGCCAGGGCTGGCGCCAATTTCCGAGCCAGCATGGCCGCTGGGAAGTTCCAGGGCGTGATCATGGCGCACACGCCCACTGGTTGCAAAATCACCATCAGGCGCTTATTTGGAACGGACGCCGGTATGGATTGCCCGTAAATGCGCTCGGCCTCGCCGGCGTACCATGCGAAGAAACTGGCTGTAAAGGCAATTTCACCGCGGGCCTCGGCCAGTGGCTTTCCTTGTTCAAGGGTCATGACGGTCGCCAGGCGTTCCTGACGTTCCATGAGCAGCGCCGCGATCTTGCGCAGGATCGCACCACGGGATGGAGCCGGCATGGTCGACCAAGATGGCAATGCCTTGGACGCGCTGTCAATGGCAGCACGCACATCCTGGGCAGATGCGTCTGGAACATCGGTCAAGTGCTGACCGGTTGCCGGGTTGTTAACGGCAAATGTTTTGCTGCTGTTGGTCCAAGCACCGCCAATCATCATCTGATAGCCGGCGGAGGAGAGGTTGTTTCGGGCAATTTCGCGAGAATCTATCATAGTGGGGAATTATCCATTGTTGCGATAATATCGCTTGAGAACGAAACCATGAAATACTTTTTAACGGGTGCCACAGGATTTGTCGGCAGCCATATTGCGCGCTATTTGCGGGAAACAGGACGCGAGGTCACCGCCTGCGTGCGTACGCCATCCAGGGCGGAGTCGCTGAAACAGCTTGGCGTACGCCTGGAACCGGGTGACATGACGGACAATGAGAGCATGCGCGCACCCATGACAGGAGTCGATGGCGTGTTTCACGTTGCAGGGTGGTACAAAATGGCAACAGTGATGCGTCCGAGGCAGCAGCCATAAATGTCAATGGAACGCGAAACGTACTCGAATTAATGCGCGAACTCAAAATCACCAAGGGTGTCTACACGAGCACTCTCGCGGTCAACAGCGATACCTACGACGTGTAGATTGACGAACAATATGGGTTTAACGGAAAGCACCTTTCAATTTATGATCAGACGAAGGCGGATGCACATCACGTTGCACAGAACTTCATAAATACTGGCCTGCCGTTGGTAATTGTGCAACCCGGGCCAATATATGGAATTGGTGATACAAGCGCCGCCAGACGGGCTTTTGTTCAATTCCTGACCCGCAAGCTAGCATTGATACCGCTCCAAACGGCATATTCCTGGGGGCATATTGAGGATATTGCCAGAGGCCACATCGCGGCCATGGAAAGAGGACGGGCCGGCTAGAATTACTTCGTGTGCGGGCCGTCACATACGCTGCAAGAAGCGATCAAAATTTCGTCTGCAATCACTGGTGTGCCGATGCCAAGGTTGACGGCGCATCGTGGCATTCTAAAGGCCATGAGCTTGGTAATGGGCGTTGTCGAAAAAGTCGTGACGGTGCCTGAAGACTATAGCAGTGACAATCTGCGCGTAAGCGCGGGAGTGACCTATATTGGCAAGCACGACCTCGCAACACGCGACCTAAACTTTCATCCACGGTGTCTTGAGTCCGGGCTTCGCGAAACATTGGACAATGAAATGCGAACGCTGGGATTAAAGTAACTGCATACGTTAGACAACCAAGGACTGGTCAATATCGCTGATGCGAGCGCAACCGGCGAGCGCCATGGCCAGGCGGAACTCGTCGCGCAATAATTCGAGTACGCGCTGAGCACCAGCGGCGCCAGAATGGGCTAGCCCCCATATCACTGGGCGACCAACCAGTACCGCGCGCGCACCCAGAGCGAGGGCCTTGAGAACATCCGTGCCCCGGCGAATTCCGCCGTCAAGGATGACATCACAGCGTGAATGCACAGCCTGCACAATTTCGGGAAGGGCAGTTATGCTGGCGATCGCAGTATCCAGTTGGCGTCCGCCGTGATTGCTGACGCAAATGGCTCCGGCGCCATGGTCGATGGCCATTGATGCGTCATCTGCGCGCAAGATCCCTTTAACGATGACCGGCAGCGGACTTAACGAGGACAGCCAGTCCAAATCACGCCAGGACAGGCTGGCGTCCAACTCGCTGGCAAAGTTAGCAATTGACCATGATTCACGACCACCCAATCCGTCCAAATTTGCCAGATGCAAGCCGGACGGCAAAACCATGCGATCAGCGCTGCCACGCTCGCGTCGGCCAGGATACGGTGCATCTACCGTCAGGACAATTGCACCAAAACCTGACGCGCAAGCACGAGACACCAGCTCACGCGTGATGCCGCGATCCTTCAGCATATACAACTGGAAAAAACGTGGAAGGCTCCCGTGAGGCGCAGCGACTTCACCAATTTCCCGTGTGGAGAGAGTGCTCAGGCACAGCGCGGTTTGGGTTGCTGCAGCAGCAACGGCAACGGCTACTTCGCCCTCCTCGCACGCTAATCGCTGATACGCCATTGGCGCAACCATCACGGGCTGCGCCAGGCTTGCACCAAGAAACGACGTTGTTGTATCAATCACACTTACATCGCGGAGCATATGGGGCCGCAGTCGTAAGGCGTCAAATGCCTGGCGGTTGGCCCGTAGCGTGATCTCATCAGCAGCGCCGTCGGAAATATAGTTCCAGGCCCTGCGTGATAAACGCGTTTGAGCAAGCGTTTCGTAATCAAATAAATTCAGCGGCTCGGTCGAATTCCCAGACATAAGACTTAATGTGTGCAGGCATGGCGCTTTGTGTTTGGAGGCTGTTATTGCAATAGGATTATAGCGAACTTAACATTCCAGGAATCCGCTTGCAGACCATGCAGATAATATCAATACATGAAGCAACCAGTGGCGCTTGACTTTAATCCAAACCCTATTGAAGTTGCACGTCGGAAAAAGGCATCCGGCAGCTACATTGACCTAACGAGCAGCAACCCGACTACTCACGGCATTTTGTTTCCGCCCGAAATTCTCCGGGCGGCGAGTGCGCCATATTGGGAGGATCGCACATACACTCCAGACCCAAAAGGATATGTACCGGCGCGAGAAGCCATTTTTGATTACTACGTGGAACGCGGATTGCGATCCAAGCAAAGCAGAATATGCACAGATCGCGACGGGATATTTGTAACCTCAAGCACGAGTGAGGCTTACAGTTTATTATTCTCGCTCTTGACCAAACCCGGCGATAACGTGTTGGCCGCCAGTATCACTTATCCATTGTTTGAAACACTCGCCGATCTTCATCATATTGAATTACGACCATATCACCTAAATGAAGACACTGATTGGTCGATTGATTGGCATGATATCAGCGCGCAAATTGATGATCGAACCCGGATAATTTTGATTGTCAGCCCGCACAATCCTACTGGTGCGGTCGAACACGGCATGCCAAGCGGCCAGGTGATAACAATGGAAATGCCAATCATCGTTGACGAGGTCTTCTGCGAGTTCGTTGACTCCGAGACGACCATACAGCAGCTGGGTGGCCTTGTTAATAATCCCGTCTTTACACTAAACGGCATTTCAAAAATGTTTGCGCTACCCGATCTAAAACTTGGTTGGGTCGCCATGAACACTTCGGCGTATGAACGCTTTGGCGAACCGTTTGAATTTATCAATGACACCTATCTTGGCGCCAACTCACTCACGCAACGCATGCTGCCCGACCTGTTTCGCGCGGGTGGTGAATTTATGCGGAGCATGTGCGATAGCGTACGGGCAAGGGTGCATTTGGCCTACGAGCTATTGCGAGGTTGCAACCATATCGACGTCAGGTTGCCGGCAGGCGGATACTATCTATTCCCGAAACTGAAAAACTGGTATGACGACGAGTCATTGGTTCTGTTTCTCCTGGAACACGGCGTGTTTGTTCATCCTGGTCATTTCTACAATTACACAGGTGACGGCGCACGGATTATGATTTCGTGTCTTACGCGCGAACCCGAGCTGCGTGCCGGAATTGAGCGATTGATTGCCGCCTTAAACTGAGCTGTCAGCTCCAACCACTTCAGAAAAAAATGAATTCGAACTTTAAGCATTCGGCAAATCCTTCCATTCGGTTGGCCACCGAACATGATGTGGCTAAACATAAGGCGGAATTGATTACGCTTTTACAGGACTCCGTGCATGGCGGCGCCTCCGTTGGTTTTCTGCCACCTCTATCAACGCAGGACGCGGCGGCTTACTGGGACTCGGTAGCGGAAGCCATTGGACACGGGTCTCGCTGGCTTTGGCTTGCGATGGATGACCGGGGCATCATTGGCGCAGTACAGCTTGATCTCGCAACACGGGCAAATGCATTGCATCGTGCGGAAGTTTGCAAATTGTTGGTACGCTCCGATGCGCGCCGCCAAGGATTGGCAAGCTTGCTAATGCAAACGCTGGAATCACATGCGCGGTCAAACGGCCGCACAACATTGGTGCTGGATACCCGCGCGGGTGACCCGTCAGAGGTGGTCTATGCCCGGCTCGGGTGGCTAAAATCCGGCGAAATCCCAAAGTATGCCCGAAGCGCCGACGGTACATTGCACGAAACCGCCTTCTACTTTAAATTGCTCTAATGCCGGAACAACCAGAGCTGGACGTGGTTTGTGAGGTGATTCACCGGCGCGTCATTGGCAAACGCATCGTCGACACGGGAAGTGCACCAAAAGGCGCGTCGATTATCGTGCGTGACTTTACCCAGCGCGGATTATCGGGCCTACGTGAATCGACGTTTGACGGCGTTTTTCGTCGGGGTAAGTTTCTGGTTTTTACGCTTACCCGTGTGGTACAAAATCCCGGCGACTCGGCAAATGGCGAACCGTGTGCGACGATGTTTGTTGTAATCAACCCCAAGTTAACCGGCAGGTTGCAATTGTGCCTGCCGACTGAGCGACACGGTCTGAACTGTCACATTTGGTTGAGCCTGTCGGACGGGAGGGAGCTGCGTTACATTGACCAAAAGACGATGGGCCAAGTCTATCTTGGCGATGTAGCACCGGAGCACCTCCAGATTCCAGACTATTCAACCATGGGCCCAGAACCGCTGGCGGTGACACGTGCGGATTTTTTGCTGCGGATAAAGCCATTTCGCGGTGAAATCAAGGGGATATTGACGCGGAGTGAATTTCTTGCCGGTATAGGCAACGCGTATGCCGACGAAATATTATGGACGGCCAAACTGCACCCATATCGCAAACGCACGTCACTGGATGCCGCGGAGCTCGACCGCCTATATGCGGCAATCGTATCCACCTTGACCGAGGCAACAACCAAGGTGCGGGTGGAGATGGGAGAAAATATCCACCTCAAGCCACGAAATTTTATGAACGTGCATATGAAAACGGGCCAACCCTGCCCCAGGTGTGGCACAACGATCTCACTGATTGGGGCCAATCAACGAATTACCAACTTTTGCAGGGCCTGTCAGCCCGGCGGATTAATAAAAGGAATGTGACATGACAAAATCATTTGGCTCGCCATCCATGATCGGCGGTCTGCAACAGGTATTGGTGAGACGTCCGGATCACGTCTTTGGCAGCGCCGATCCCACAAAGTGGCATTACGCCTCCAGGATCAACCTCAATAGTGCGCTGCAGGAGCATGACGACTTTGTGAAGCTTTTGCACGAAAGTGGCTCGGAAGTGATATATCACGATGTGCTCTTGCCGGACCATGCCGATGCCATATTTGTCCACGACCCGTCCTTGGTGTGTGATCAAGGCGCCATTCTCTTGAGCATGGGCAAGGAGCTCCGCCGCGGCGAGGAAGATGCCCAAAAGGCCATATACGAGCGATTGGGCATACCGATTCACTTTCGCCTGTATGGCAGTGCACGCGGAGAGGCGGGCGACATGTTGTGGTTGGACGAGCGCACGTTGATGGTCGGGCTTGGCTTTCGAACAAATATCGAAGCGGTTCTGCAGTTGCGCGAGGCACTACCCGCAGTTGACGTTCTGACAGTGGATCTGCCTTATGACACTGGTCCGGAGGCCTGTCTGCATCTGATGAGTTACATCTCATTGCTTGATCGCGATCTGGCGGTCGCGTATCTGCCGCCAATGGGTGTGGCCTTTTATCAGTTGTTGCAGTCGCGTGGTATTTCACTGGTCGAGGTTGGCGCCCGGGAATATGCAACGATGGCCACCAACGTCCTTGCCGTCGAACCGCGAGACGTCATTATGTTGCGCGGCAACCCGGTGACCGAGGCCGCACTCAAAGCTGCAGGCTGCCGTGTTCGCACCTATAAAGGCGATGAAATCTCGCTAAAGGCCGAGGGTGGTGCGACGTGTCTCACACGACCAATTCTGCGCACGTGACGTGAAATTCAGCAAATATCACGGACTCGGCAACAGCTATATAGTGGTTGACGGGCGACAAGTGGCGGCACACCTCACGTGGGAGGCGTTTGCACGTCAAATTTGCCACACTGGGTATGGCATTGGAAGTGACGGCCTACTAGTGGACTGCAGCGTGGATGGCTTTGCCGTTCGCATTTTTAACCCCGACGGTTCAGAGGCGGAGAAAAGCGGGAACGGATTGCGCATTTTTGCCAGGTGGCTGTGGGACACGGGACGCGTGACCGATTTGCCGTTCGGAGTTGGAACTGCGGGCGGCCCAGTGCAATGCCAGGTGCTTGCGCAAAACCAGCTTGTACGGGTTCAGATGGGGCCGGTTCATATTGTCGCGGTATTTGAGGCTGTATCAGTTCAGGATCAAACACTTGACTGCACGGTGGCTAACGTAGGCAATCCACACTGCGTGGTGTTCTCGCAAACGGTCGACAAAACAACTGCGCTGACGCTTGGCCCTCTGGTGGAGATGCATCAACGGTTTCCATTGCGCACAAATGTGCAATTTGTGCGGGTAATGGATCGTAATAACGTCGCAATCGAAATTTGGGAACGGGGCGCGGGCTACACGCTTAGTAGTGGCAGCAGCAGTTGCGCGGTGGTCGCAGCCTGCCGGGAGCGCAATTTATGCGACGACACCGTTACCGTTCATATGCCCGGTGGCGCCCTTGAGGTGGCGATTTCACCAGATCTAAACGCGACGTTGACAGGTAAAGTTGCGCGCATTTGCACAGGCTGGTACAGGACTGGTAGTTAATGCCGATTCAGTGAGAATGGACAGACTCAGAAGTTGGTGCCCGAACCGGAACGGCAAGCTCCAAGACCTTGCCCGCAGAAAACCTCAAAGCGATTGGAACCGTTTCGCCTGGTTTCAGGGGCCCCTTAACCTGCTCCAGCATGGCATGCAGTCCGGCCGTTTTTAATTCAATAGTCGAGTTGGGAGGTAACGGTATGCCATCGGGCAATGGCAGCATTGACATGAGACCGCCATTGTTTATTGTGTCGTGAAGCGTGATTGATCCGGCGACCGGGCTGGATAGAGAGAGCAGCCGATCAGCCACATCGCCCGCGTTTTCGATCTGCATATATGCGGCACTCGTGTCGCTGCCTATATTCTGAGTAACGTAGGCATAGCGAACGACAATTGAGCCCATCCGTCCGGATGCCGTCGGCGCGGTTTGCTCTGGCAGGCACCCAATCAGCAACCCGGCCAACAGCACCGAAATAACTTTGGATTTGGATGTTGCTTTGCAAATGTGTCGATTCATATGATTTTCAGTGGCGCAAGCTCGGAAAACCGGACCCATTTGAGTATTACACAACAGAGTAAGCGTCCTGACAGAATCTCCAATCTGAAAGGAGACCAAATGCCAGCGCCAAGAACGCGCACACGACAACGCCCGGCCAGCCACGGGCTTGCCAGGCCAAACCAGGCAAGAACGAACCGAGCGTGGCACCCACATAGTAAAACGCGAGGTATAGCGCGCCGGCACCGCTCTTGGCTGTGGTGGCGGTCAAGTTTACATAGGACGGCGCCGAAGATACGGTGGTGAACATACCAACGCACAGCAGCAACAGACCAATCATCATCGCTGCCAGCGACGGCAAAAGAGTAATCACGCAGCCAGCTGCTGCAATGATCATTCCTGAAGCCATGATACTTCGACGCGTGAAACGGGTTGCAAGCCGCCCAGCGATCGGTGAGGCAAGGACGCCCGCTGCATAAACGACATATGCGCTGGAAATGACACTTTGAGGCAATTCATACGGCGGGCCAACTAGTACAAAGGGCAAGTATGTAAATACGGCAATAAATGCAAAGAATGTGCATGCGCCAATTGCAAAGCCGCCAAAAAGTGCGCGATTGCCAAGATGCTGCCACATTCCGGCGAATGCACTCCGAAGCCCGCCTGACGCCGACAATTGTTGTGCCTCAGTTGGAAGGGACCGGGCCATTATGATCGCGGTCAGCAAGGTGGTGACGGCAAAGAACCCAAACGAGGCGCGCCAACCGATAAGTGAAGCGATAAACCCGCTGATGACTCTGCCACTCATGCCACCTACAACCGTGGCGCCAATATAGTTTCCAACCACCCGCCCGACCCGCTCAGCGGGGTATCGCGTTCCAATGTACGCAATAGCGACGCTGGCAACTCCGGGTAGCAGGAAACCCTGCATCGCGCGCAACGATAGAAATATTGGAAACGTTGGCGCAATCGCGCACAGCAGTGTAGGAATTGCGAGCATGAAGCATGATGTGACCATAACGCGCTTAACGCCGCGCGTTTCAGCCAAGGGTCCATACAAACTGGATGCAAGCGCGATTGCAGCCACGCCGACCGAGATACTTAATGCGGCAATCACGGGAGATATGCCGAACTCGGACGCGATTGCCGGCAAAAATGGCTGCGGGATATACATCACGCTGTAAATCGCTATGCCCGCCATATAAAGCACCCATGCCGTCTTACGGGTCTCCGGCGCGTGCGCGAAAGTGCTGTTCATTGGGTTTGCAGAATAAGCCGATTATCGCCGCGATCACGGTTCCCTGGATGACTGCAAACATAGTCATGCGTATTGCATAGTTCACGACCGTTATCATTGGTGAAACAGGCCGAACATACATACACTTGGAATCGGTTTAAGGCAGGCACAATGACCATCATCCTGGTTTTGGATCTGGGAAGCAGCAGTACACGCGCCATCGCATTTGACGAGCATGCGCGACCCGTGCCAGACATATACGCGCGCGAACCAGTTGGGTTTTCGTCGGGTCAACCCGGACAAAGCGAGGACGATGCAAGTCTTGCGGTTCATCGCGCGCGCAGCGTACTGGTAACTGCATTGGCACAGTGTGCGACGCGTGGGATCACCCACGTCGATGCCGTCGCGATCGACGCGTATGCCGGAAGTCTGATCGCACTGGACCAAACTTGCAACCCAATCACTCCGGTTTTAACCTATGCTGACACGCGTGCATCGACCATCGCAATGAGGTTGCGTGAGCAATGGGACGAGCTTGCAGACTTGCAGCGTACCGGCGCACGCACGCGCGCCAATTATGCGCCTGCACGCCTTGCATGGTGGCGGGAAATCCAACCACACTTGTTCGATCAAGCGGCAACCTTCGTGAGCCTGCCAGACCTTGTGCGGTTAAAACTGTTTGGCAGCATATCCACCAGCCTGTCCCTGGCATCCTGGAATGGTCTGATTGATCGGCAATCGCGGTCATGGGATGCGACCTGGCTTGATCGTCTATCCATTACGTCCGCGCAAATGCCGGTCATAAGCGAGGCACTGATCACCTTATCGGGTTTGAGCGACGATTTGGCGGCGCTTGAAGGCGCCCAGCTGATACCGGCGATTGGCGACGGCGCGGCCGCCAACCTGGGCAGTGGCTGTGTAGACGCGTCCAATATAGCGGTGACGATTGGCACAACCGCAGCGATGAGGATCATGACCAAAGCCGTACCAGATTTCCTCCCAAATGCGCTGTGGCAGTATCAGTTGGGCACAACCCGCAGCCTTACGGGTGGCGCACTTAGTGAAGGCGGCAATGTCGTGGCCTGGCTGCGCGACACCATGCACCTGCCCGATCTACAAACAGCGGAAGCGGCGCTGCAGGCCGCGGAACCGGATTCGCATGGGCTCACTATTCTGCCCTTGATTGCCGGAGAGCGCAGTCCGGGGTATAGCGACACGCCAGGCGCCACGGTTCACGGGATCGGGATCGGAACAACCGCGTTACAGATGCAACAAGCCTGGATGGAGGCGGTGGCTCTGCGGTTGGCACTGGTTTCAGAATCGCTTAAACATTTGGCGGCGCCCGGCGCACAATTGATAGCCAGCGGCGGCGCCCTATATGGCTCACCAGCGTGGTGCCAAATGATCGCGGATGCCTGTAATCGTCAGTTGCACGTTTGCGAAGAGCCGGAGGCTACGGCGCGGGGTGCGGCCATCCACGCCCTTGAACATTTGGGAGCCGCAGGGGCAGTCGACAAAGCACCATTGGGTCGGATATTTTCGCCGGACGCAACGCGATCAGAAGCTTATCGCAAGGCTAGCGATCGGCAAATCGCGCTCTACAATAAGCTTCACCTTTCAACCAAATCATGATTACCAACGCATTTCTCTCCAGCATGTTTGCACGTAACATCGCAATGATCTCGGAATCCACCGTGCACATGTCACATGCGCAGAGCCTGCTTGCGCCGCACCCGAAGGCAAACTGCGCCCATTGGCTGGTGGGGCACTTGTGCGTGTATCGCAATCGCCTGTTGCGTCTTTTGGGACAACCGCAGACCATCCCGGACGAAGCAGTCAAGCGCTATGTACGCGACTCGGCGCCCGTGCACGGCGATGAACCCGGTCTGACACCGTTTGATGTGCTGCGGTCGGCTTTACTTGCTTCACAGCCATTGCTCGTTACCGGACTATCGGGTTTGACAACGGAACAGTCCTCGGCACCGCGTACTTATCCCGTGGCGACCGGTGAGCTCACGTTGAGCGTTGACGAGTGGTTTCTATTTTTCATGCGCCATGAGGCATTTCACACCGGCCAAATTGAACTGTGTGCCGAACTGGTCAAGTAATGCTACTTTCCAATGTATTCCGCAAACTCGGCCTTAACCGAATCGAGCAACCCGGGTTTAACCAATAGGTCAAGGGTTGTCAGCGCCATCGCCTTGGCCGCCACCAGCATGCCGCGCTGCCCGCGATCACTAAATGCGGCATCGCGAAAGGCGGGCGTGTGCCATGCGGTAGGCAGGTCCGCGATTTGAACCAACGGATGGATCGCTGGCAGGTTGTGGCTCAAGGGCCCCATATCGGTGCTTGCAGGGCCGTCTTTTTGGTGGATGGCCGGCTCGATGCCGAATTGCTTCATCCGTTCGCCATATAGCCTGGCCATGACATCGTTACTTTGCACGTGTTCTATCACGCCGCGATGCTTAAACTCCAGGGTCGCCCCGGTGGCCAGCGCAGCACCCTCGGCTACTGCACGCAGTTTTTGAACCAGGACGCGCGCATACGCGGCATCCAAAGCGCGACAGGCAAATGAAGCGACCGCCAGTTCTGGAACGATATTTGCGGCTGCGCCGCCATTGGTAATGATGCCGTGAATCCGTGCATCGCTGCGGATATGCTGACGTAACGCATTGATTCCGTTAAAGGTTTGAATGATCGCATCAAGGGCATTGATCCCAGCTTCAGGTGCAGCCGCCGCGTGGCTGGCTTTTCCATGCATCACAATCTCAACGCCACCTACCGCCAGGAATATTGGCTTGGTAACGGTTTCCATCGCCATGTGAGTCATCATAACGGCATCAACACCGGCGAAAACGCCAGCGTCGCGCATGACCATTTTGCCGCCTCCACCCTCCTCGGCCGGTGTGCCAAATACCGCAACCGTACCCGGCAACTCAGCCATTACGCGGTGCAGTGCCAATCCCGCCCCAAGCGCGCTGGTGGCAATCAAATTGTGTCCACAGGCATGGCCAATTTCCGGTAGCGCATCGTATTCTGCGATGATCCCAATCGTGGGGCCGTCTACATTCATGCCATGCGTACGAGCCACAAATGCCGTATCGAGCCCACCCGGCTGATGTTCCACCTCGAACCCTTCGGTCATGAGTTTTTGTGTCAGGACCTTGACAGCGTAATGCTCCTTCCACATCAGTTCGGGATGAGCATGAATCTCACGGCTGATTGCAATCAACTCTTGCGCGCTGGCATCCACAGCGGCGATGATTCGTTTTTCGAGAGAGGCGTATTGTTCCGGCGTGATGATCATAGTTGGATTGTAGGCCTTCCATGGCTGACGGCCTCTCTGGAAAGCGCTCTCAAGGCAACTGTTTGGGCACTATCAAGCTGGTAGTGAACCGGCAATCTGATTAACTGCCCGGAAACACCTAAATAACGGATGACAACACCATATTCCATCCTGGCCGCATCAAGACTGACATATCCGTTCACCACGTCATCGAAAACATGCGCGGGATCGCGTGTGAATGGGTCACCATAGCCCCCGCCACCAGGCGGAGAAAATGTTATTCGTTCCTGCGGGTTGAACTGCAGCACCATTTTTGGGCGCAAGGATTTGCCCAATGCGCTGTAACCGGCCAGCGCACCGGGCTTGCCTCCCTCCAATCCTTGGGCTGCAAATAGCGTTCGATCAAGCATTCCAGAAACGCTAAAGGCGCCAGTTGGGTAGCTTAACTCCGTAGTCTGCCCAAGCCCGCCTCGAAACATACCCGGGCCGCCCGAATCTGGCCGCAATGCGCGCTTGTGTTGCACCATTGGTGAAAGTGTCTCAATTACTTCGGCCGGGATTCCAGCAACCCCGCTCGGGAAACCAGTTGTGTTCAAGCCATCCTTGGTAGCGCGGGCACCGGTGCCACCGACCTGAAACACGGTCAACATGAACGGCTGGGCGGGCTGTTTCCACATGCCGCGAAAAATGCTCATCCAAATCGGGTCGGCGCCACCTGCGATCAATCTTCCGGGCATCGCGGGTGCCAACGCAGCAAAGATAAGGCCAGGGAGAAAGTGCCCAACCAGGTGCCGAGACCCTACGGCCGCCGGTTCAATACAGTTGAGAATGCAGCCTTTTGGCGCTGACACATGCACCGGGCGAAAGGAACCCTCATTATGGGGCACCTCGGGTGTGATGGCGGCCTTGATCGCAAATGATGCATAGCCGTGCGTGTAGTTCATCACCACGTTAATGCCACGCTGGCTCTGGGGAGAGGAGCCCGCAAAATCGATGTATAGGTCCTCATCAGCGATGGTGACGGCGACACAAAGTTTAAGGGGCTCCTCAAAACCATCGCTCCACACCTCGTGATGGTAGTGACCATTAGGCAGCGCGCGAATAGCCTCGCGCATCGCACGCTCTGATCGCGCCAGAATCTCGTCTGCAAGCGGGTCGATCGTGGTCAGGTTGAACTCCGCCATCATTTGGAGCAGGCTGCGCGCGCCCACCGCATTGCAAGATGTTTGTGCATATAGATCACCGATGGTCTCGTCAGGCGTGCGTACGTTTGCCCGAATGATCTTGAACAGCTCGCGATTTGGCTCGCCGGCTTCAAAAAGTTTAGTTAAAGGTATACGCAGACCCTCCTCAAATACCTCGCGCGCCTCGGCCGACAGGATGCGCCCACCGACGTCAGCGGCATGGCAGCAGTTGGCAAAATACCCCACGATGGTGCCATCCCGAAAGACCGGAGACAACACGGTGAAGTCATTCATTTGCCCCGCTGTGAGCCACGGATCGTTTGTGATGAGCACATCACCCGGGAGCAATGTCTCCGGAGGATATGCCACAAGAAAGTGCCGCACACCCGTGGCCATCGGGTTTATATGTCCGGGCGTACCTGTCAGGGACTGGGCAATCATATTGCCGCGTGTATCAAATACCGCACAAGCCAGATCTTGGGATTCACGCACAATTGTGCTGAATGCCGTCCGCATAAGCGCGACCTGTTGCTCATTGGCCACCGAGAGCAGCCGATTCCACAGAACTTCTATCGCGACCAAATCCAAGTTGCTGTTCATGTCAATGAATTTGAACGATCAAATTGTGACGGCCATCAATTGTGCACGTTGCGCCGGGACCAACTATTACGGTTGATTCGCGCTCTTCGACGATTGCCGGGCCGATAAAGGTTGCGCCCGGGAATAACAAATACCTGTCATACACCGCCGTAATTCCGTAGTCGCCGGTCTCTGGAAAATATGCCGCGCGAGTACCTTTTAACGCCGAGAGCGCCGAGCCGTCATTGGTGCCCGTCATGGCCGGCATTTGTAGGCTTAGGATTGGATCCGGCCCCCGAGACGTCACCCGCCAATTAATAACCTCAATGGCAACCGGCGGTCCAGGGCGCTCATATAGCTGACGGTACACGCGCTGAAACTCCGCTTCCATTACTGTGCGGGTTTCGGCAGATAGCGACCCCGAAGGCAGGGGCACTCGGATTTCGTGGCCTTGACCGACAAATCGCATATCCGCCTGCCGGTCATGAACAATAGCGGCAGAGTCGACGCCGGACTGCACAAGGACCGCCATCCCTTCCGACTCAAGCTGTCCAAGTAACGAATTTACGTGATGCCAATCCATCGACTGTAGCTGCGCGCGCCAAGACCTTACGAAGTCAAAAGCAATAGGTGCAGAAAGGAAGCCCACCGTGCTCATCACTCCTGCCCCATAAGGCGCCAGCATTCGAGGCGAACCCAGTGCCTTTGCAATTCGAAATGCATGGACCGGACCGGCGCCGCCGAATGCAAACAGCGGTAGGCGCGATGGGTCTTTGCCGCGCTCAAGGGCATGCACACGGGCTGCGTTTGCCATATTCTCGTTCGCAATTTGGTGGATACCCCATGCGGCTTGGATGACTGAGACGCGCATCTTGTCCGCTATATGCGACTGAATTGCCTCGCGGGCGGCGTCCAAATCCAACGACATACGGCCGCCCAGGAAGTAACCCGGGGCCAGATAACCAAGCACCAGATCAGCATCCGTAACCGTAGGCTGCGTGCCACCACGCTTATAACAAACGGGGCCAGGCAGCGATCCGGATGATTCAGGACCGACTTTTAGCAAACCCATCGCATCCACGCGTGCAATTGATCCGCCACCGGTTCCTATTTCGATCATCTCAATGACCGGGACTTTTACGGGCAACCCACTACCTTTCTTGAAGCGATATATTCGATCGACCTCAAAGTCATGAGCAATCAGCGGGCGACCGTCGTCAATTACGCACAGCTTGGCGGTAGTACCCCCCATGTCAAAGGAGAGCAGGCTGGTCATGCCCACGGCGCGCCCATACGCCGCGGCGGCCAGAGCTCCGGCGGCCGGGCCGCTTTCAAGCAGGCGCACAGGGAAACGCACCGCCGTATCCGGCGTGGCGATTCCGCCGCTTGACAACATCATAAAAAAATGACCGGCAAAACCGACACGCGCCAGTCTTGTCTGGAGCTCGCGAACGTAGGCTTCAACGCGCGCCTGCACGTAGACATTTACGACGGTCGTACTTGCGCGCTCAAATTCGCGAAGCTCGGCGACGACATCGGAAGAAATGGAAACCCGAACTGTTGGCGCAAAATCGTGAATGATCCGACGTGTGGCGCGTTCGGCGTCCGGGTTCGTAAAACTGTGCAAAAAGCAAATCGCAACTGCTGATATACCGGCATCCACAAATTCGCGGGCAAGGCGCGCCACATATTCCTTGTCCACTTCCTGCAGCGTGCTTCCATCCGCCAGTGTGCGCTGGGGCACGTCAAATCGCAAATGCCTCGGTACCAAGGGGCGAGGCTGGTCCAGCATCAAGTCGTATAGCTCGTAACGATTCTCGCGGCCAATTTCAATTGAATCCCGGAACCCTTGCGTGGTCAAAAGCGCAGTTCGGGCACCCTTTCGTTCAATAACCGCATTGGTCACCAGGGTGGTGCCGTGCACGATCGTTGATATTTCAGAAGGCGAAACGTCCGCTCGGCTCACCGCATCCCGCAGCACCTCTTCGACCGCTTCGGATGGATCGCCCGTGCTCGTCAATATTTTGCCAACTGTGAATTCACCGGTTGCAACATTGACCAGAATCAGGTCGGTGAATGTGCCACCGATGTCGATCCCAACTTGAAAGCTTGGTTCGCTCATTGTTGGGTCTCGATCATTGGGAATGAGCTTAACGGGAAAATATCCACGGTGGCTGATCGTTGCTGGATTAGCATGCCGCCATCAACAAATAGGCAGTGACCCGTAACATAGCGGGCATCCTCGGATGCCAGGAACATGGCCGGACCGGCCAAGTCATCCGATTCACCAACGCGACCAAGTGGGATGTTCTGCCCACGCAGCATGCGTTGGGCAAGATCCAATCCACTTGTATCGATCGAGCCCGGCACCAGGGTGTTGACGCGCACGCCGTATGGCGCAAGGTCAAGTGCAAATGCCCGTGTCATGGCCTCGATACCGCCCTTTGCAGCATCATAAGCCACCATTCCGCGGTGTGCCTTGGATGCCCCACCCGATGACAGATTGATAATGGCACCGCTGCGTTGATGTACCATGACGCGGCAGGCGTGCAAACTGCAGAGAAACGAACCAGTGAGGTTTATGCCAATCACGGTGTTCCACCAGTTTAGATCGCCATCCAGAATGTGACGCTCGACCTTGAGCGGCTGATAGGCGTTGGTTATTCCGGCATTATTTACAAGTATGTCCAAACGACCAAATTCGGCCATGGTGAACGCCACCATTTCCTGGACCTGCTGTTCCACTGCAACATCGGTTTTACAAACACGGGCGGAACCACTTTCTGCGGTTATTGCACCGGCGACCGAATCGGCGCCCGCGCCATTTACGTCGGCCACAATCACATGGGCACCCTCCCGGGCGAAACGCATGGCAATGGATCGTCCAATACCATTTGCGGCACCGGTAACAATAGCAACTTTATCTTTGAACCGTGGGCTTGATGACATGTCCGCATTATTGCAGGTCCATGGCCGGACACAGCCTGTGTGCGCGTGCCGCCACATCTTCCTACGTCAACTTGGATGCGCTGGTTTCACTGTGGCGCAACGTGCGCAGCTTAATACGCTCAATGAGCATGATCAACCCACATGCCGGATCCGGGCAGCAGATGCGCGAATCGGTGCTCATCCAATCGTTAGGATGAGTTATGCGTTGCTTTGCAGGAAGCAACGGAAGGCAGCTTTGCAACGCGAATACGCAAAAGGTTTGGTCAGCCGGAACGTGTAGCTTGCCACCATGCAACTCGAAATAGTCACCTATCTTGTGATTGCACGTGCAGGTGCCGTTTATCTGCTCAACGGAAACCTTCAAGTCAAAGAGGCTGAATTCGTCCTTCAATATTTACCCTAATAAACCATACGAACCTTGCGGATCAGATTGTATTATCTGCGTAACAAGCACCACATATTCGGAGCTGAGATTTGGAACCGAGGTGAACTCGTAGTTAGAACCCAAGGCCGGGGGATCGAACAGAATTGACTGACCAATCGTCAAGGAAATACCAGTCCGGTCGTGGCTAATTTGGCCTGAACCCGCCGCGCAATAGGCCAGCATAATGACGGAACTTCGACTAGCCACGACCTCTGAATTTGACGTCAACCGCTGCACAATTGCGGAATAGGCACCGCGTCGGACGATTACGTTAAACGCGGTGACCTTTCCATCCGTCAGCGCGCAGTGTGTGCGGCTTTTACCGTCGAACCAAAAAGGATTAGAGCTGCGAGTCAAAGTGGTTGGTGCAGCACCATCAATGGTGAGGAAGGCGCCGTCACCATGAGCGACCGTGAACGTGCGTTCGTGTTCCGGAAAAGAGGAAAACTCAACATTCCTCTCTATGTCGGAAAGCTCCAGCCGCCAATCGAACGATGCGGTAGCCAAGGAAGACTCAGGCGGATGCATTGCAATCAGTGACGTGAAACCCAGACCGTTGCGCCAGGGCATGCGCTGATACTCGTTTTCATTTATTATCCTCGGCGACATGGCATCCTAATCCCTCTCCCTGAAGTATGGCAGCACCTGCTCTCCCAGAAGTTTTATGCCATTCGCTGAAATGGTCAATCCGTGGGGCGTTCCAAATTCGACACGGGTTGCACCCGCCTCAACTAGCGATTGGGTCTGGCGGATGATATCGCGTGGGTTACCTGAAAACGCAAACTTTTCCAAAATGTCATCTGAAATCAGCCCGGATACAGCGTCATAGTCTTTAAGATTAGCTGCCGTTTTCAAGCGCGTCAGCCATTCCTCATCCTTCAACGTGGGATCCAGCGCCGCAGTTACGGGCAAATAGAGTGCAGCTTCGCGTCGCACGCGCGCGCGAGCCGCCGAGCGATCGCTATCAACGACGGTTACCGCACCGAAACAAAGACCAACTGACCCAATCGGGCGCGCGGCTTGTTTTTCACCGGCACGAATGGCAGGCCCAATTACGCCGACCATTTCGGGGTTGGAGGATCCTCCAATCTTTACTTCATCGGCAAGGCAACCGGCCATCATTGCGGTCCGCCGACCCCAAGTGCCGATCATGATTGGAATCTGGCTGCGCACAACTGAATAATTCAAACCCATGCCGGCCGGCAAATGGATTCGAGATCCCGCAAATTCATTCGGATCTGTTCGCAACAAGTGTTTTACCGCAAGCACGGTTTCTGTAAGCCATTCGAGCGGGTGATCTTGAACGACACCGATTTGATTCAACCACGCGCCCCGCGCCAACCCAAGGTACGCCCGACCATTGGTGGCCAAGTCCAGCAAGGCCGCCTGACCCGCGATTTCAATCGGATGAACGGTATACGGATTTAGCGCGGCGAAGCCAATTCGCTTGGACCGATCCAGATGGGGTGCCATCCACAGCAGAGGGCCCAATGCCGGCTGAAAGAGCAAATCGTTGTATACGCTTACGACATCAAATGCATAATTGTTAACGAGACGGGCAAGCGCCACGTACTCGTCAGGTGCCTTGTTACCTTGAAATGCAATCGCGAATTCCATAGTTGGATGCCTAACGTGCGGGTAATCGCAGTTTGGCGAAAAAAAGACCAGGAGCACCTGGCGGATAGTGCTCCTGGTCCTTCTGTGTCGCGTGCGCACGATGAGTGCGCCCCGCAACGATTAGTTGGACGGCAACTGTGTGGCGTTTAGCCCGCCGCCGATCAAATTTAGCACCACCCCAACGACGATCAAGCCCGTCCAGATCATCATCAAGTTGCGAATATTCAGGCGGCTGGAGTTCTGCCATCCCCAAATGAACGTATAGAGCGCGCAAATCAATCCGAGAATGCCGTGACCGGCGCCCTTTTCCTGGAACAACTTAATCAGAACCATGATGAATGGAACGAGTGCCGCCAAACTTACCAATGAACCCAAAATTGCCATAATTATTTCCTCCGACTCTGTTTGTGTGGATTTGAATGAATCCAGTGGGAAGTTTAACTCGATTTTCGAATTTATTGCGACCCTAATCCATGATTGATGTCACACATTTGTCAGTGGCCAGACCGTGACATCCAACCGATGCGAATACAACAAATGCGGATCTCCAATCAGAGGCAGATCAAGTCCGTCGCACATGGTATTTACATCCACCGTGCAAGAAGCAGGCTGCAACGGCCATGGCGCGTGGTCGATTTCCCCGCGGACCAATTTGGCGCCGCGCACCGTATACAAACAATAGCGTGCGGTCAAAAACCACTCCAAGGAGGCGTGCGTAGCTGCGCTGACAATGCCCGTAGGAAAGTATGTTGCAGTGAATTGTGCCGAGGATGCGCCGGCATGCGTGCGCGTCGCGCTATAGCGTATTTTTGTCCGATCCGGAGAATCGCCAGGTTGATGTGTTAGTGCCATATGTGAGTGGAAGTATGGCAAAGAAAACCAGCTGCGGGCGATTTGCACTGCGAGTGAATTACCCGCATCCAGCGAGAAGAACCAAACCCCGGGCCGATCATGCGCGGTTACATAGGTGCGTACATTCAGCTCTGGAAATGCGCTGAGCCAAGGCATGCCCGGCAGACCGTGCGGCCGGACGCCGCTCATACGAAACGGAACGACGCCGATCCATGCACTCCCGTCAAATTCATCAATTTCAAGGCGGGAGGGAATCAAAGGTCGCAGCACTGAAATCGGTATGCGCCAATGCATAAAGAGCAATTCATGCCAGGTCTGATTCATGGCAGGCGCTCCTTCTGGCGCAGCATAAGGGCGAATGTCTAAACTCATACCAGAATTGAACCACGGGTGTCTCTTACCTTGCCAAGTTTTGCCGCCGCACCTTATAATCTCAAACTGTCTATACAAACAAGGAGCAATCTTAGATATGCGTAACAAGATCACTGTAGTAGGCGCCGGCTTTGTGGGTGCAACAACGGCACATTGGTTGGCTGAGCGGGAGTTGGGAGACATCGTATTGCTGGATGTTCCAATGACCGAATCCATGCCAAAGGGCAAAGCATTGGATCTGATGCAGGCCGGGCCTGTTCTAGGATATGACACTCATATAACCGGAACAAATGACTATGCCGATACAAAGGGTAGTTCCATTTTCGTTGTCACCGCTGGTCTTGCGCGAAAGCCCGGGATGACGCGCGAGGACTTGGTCAGCACAAATCAGAAAATTGTGACTGATGTTGCATCCAATATTGCCGCGACATCTCCGGATGCAATCGTTATTGTGGTGACCAATCCATTGGACACGATGGCTTATGTTGCCTACAAGGTGCTGCATGAGCACGGGTTTGACAAGAATCGCGTGATGGGCCAAGCCGGCGTGCTTGACAGCGCGCGGATGCGCACGTTCATGGCGATGGAGTTCAAGTGCTCTGTTGAAAACACGCATGCGTTCGTGCTTGGTGGCCACGGCGACGAAATGGTGCCGCTGGTCCGCTACAGCACCGTGGCCGGAATTCCGATTCCAGATCTGGTAAAAATGGGCATGACGACGCAGGAACGCGTGGACGCCATTGTGCAACGGACACGTGGGGGCGGAGCTGAAATTGTCAACCTACTAAAGACTGGGAGCGCTTACTTCGCCCCCGGGGCGAGTGTAGCGGAAATGGTTGAAGCAATCATCAAAGACCGCAAGTTAATTCGTCCGGTGGCTACGTATCTAGACGGTGAATATGGTCTTAAGGACATGTTTTTTGGTGTCCCCGTGGTGCTGGGTGGTGCTGGTGTAGAGAAGATAATTGAAGTGGAGCTGAACGACGCAGAACGCTCAATGATGAACAAGAGCGCGGAACTAGTGCGCGGAACAATGTCCGTTTTGAAGTAGGCAGCAACGCTAAACCACCCTCGCTCCTACACGAGTCAGGGCGGTCGGAAGATCGAAAGGGCATGATGAGATCCATGCGCTCAGCCCTGTTGGATGAGGCACTGCCCAGGCTTGTCGCAATAGCGGAGGCTTGGGAGGTCAGCCTGGATCACGCGACCTCACAGGATCTGGTGCAGGCCATCCTGGCGCAACTGGTAGATCCAGTGATTATGGCGGAAGTTTGGCAACAGCTGCCGTCGGACTCACAACGGGCGTGGGCCACGCTGGCGAAGGGTGATGGTCGCATGCCTTTCGCGGCATTCGAACGAAAGTTTGGCGTGCTACGTCCAATGGGTCCGGCCAAGCTGGAGCGTGAGCGGCCGTGGTTGCAGCCCGCTAACACCACGGAAACGCTGTGGTACCGCGGATTGATCTTTAGAGCATTTGATCGCAGCAGCACCCCGATCGAAAGTGCCTTTATTCCGCCCGAGCTGTTGGTGGCGCTTGCGACGGATGCGCGACTGGGCCTTGCTTCGGATCTGGTGAACACGTCGTCAGAACGAGCGCCCACACACGATGTATTCTCGGCCAAGGAGTCCGGGTCCAGGCACGATCGCGTTTCCTCCTGGTTGTTGGACGATTGCGTGACCATACTTTCCCATGTTCAGGCCAACCCGAATCTCACAGCATCTGATTGGCCCAGCCATGTTCTAAATAATGTGGAAGTGCTGTTGCAAGGCACTCGTGATCAGGCACAATTTGCTGCTCACCTGATACGGCAACAAGGCTGGCTGCGGCTTTCCCAACGGGGCATTTTGCGATTAAACGCGCGCGAAGTGATGTCCTGGCTTAACGGTTCGGCCCGGTCGCAGCTGAACAGCCTGTGGAAGACCTGGCTGGCCAGCTCGAGCTGGAACGAACTGGAGTACGTTGACGGGATAACTCTGGAAATGCGCCATACTTGGCGAAACCACCCGGTTGAGGACCGGGCCGCCGTCATCAAGGTGTGGGAGCAATGGCAGTCAACCCTTGGAGCCTCAAATAGACCGGGTGTGGCAGTTGGAGACGCTGTCGCGACATTTGCGAAAGAGCACTGCCCCGACTTTTTGCGGCCAAGTGGCCGATACGATACCTGGCAAATAAGAGATACGCTAACCGGCAAATTTCTAGGCGGATTTGAACACTGGGATCGCATTGAAGGCGCACTCATTAGAACCATTCTTCAGGGACCTGTTGCCTGGCTAAGCGCCACGGCTATATATGAATCACCGCCAGATCAGGCGGTACTGAACTTTGGCGAAAGCGCCGTTTTTATGATTCAACCGTGGTCGCGATTTGAACGATTTCAGCTGGCAAGGGTGGCCGACGCCGTGAGCTTTGAGCCAAACGTTGGCTATGGATTTCAGTTCAGCAACGAGTCGTTGACGACCGCCAAGGGCTTTGGAATTGGAGTACCGCGGATCATCGAATTTTTAGAGAAAACTGCGGCCGGTCCGTTGCCTGTATTCTTGCGGAAAGCGCTTGAAAGATGGGGAACACACGGTGTGGAAGCCAAGGTGGAGCAGACGGTAATCGTGCGCATGAAGGATTCTGCGACACTGGATACATTGATCAAGGAGGCCGGTCTCCAGACATTTACGATTGAGCGCCTTGCCGGCAACGCACTTGCATTCCGATTCGCGGATGCGTCGCAGATACGCGCCGCACTCCTAATAGTCGGAATTATCGCCGCCTAGGTGAGCTGATGTGGGCGGCGCCCGAGGCTACCCGCGCGCAAGCAAGGCCGCGCCAAGCGCGCCGGCAGGCTCGCCAAGGCTGGTTGCCACGAGCGATATTTTGTCCAAGTTTGACTTGTTGATGAAATTGCGCCGCGCCACGGGTGCAATCCGCTCTATCATCCAGTCGCCAAGATTTTCCATTAATCCGCCACCGTATACAACAATTTCCGGATCTAGCATGTTCACAACGCTGGCACAATGCAGACCAAGGTAGTAGGCGGCACGCTCCAACACGCTTATCGTAAGCGCGTCCCCTTTGCGGACGGCCTTCCGTAACACGCCACTCTTGAGCTGGTTTTCATTTTTTGCGAGAATCTGCGGCAGAATCGTCGCCGTGCCGTCGGCTATGGCGCGACGCAGATCACGTTCAATTGCGGTCCGGCTGGCCAACGCTTCAATGCCACCTCGAACACCCGCACCTGCAGCAAACGGACCGTCGGCCAAAGTCACCACATGGCCTACTTCGCCCGCGCTACCGCGCGAACCTTCGAGCACCTTGCCATTGAGAATAATCCCGCCGCCAATTCCCGTGCCAACCCAGATCGCAACCATGTTCTTGTGGCCCTTTCCAGCTCCAAGCTGATATTCTCCCCACGTTGCTACGCGGACATCATTTGAAAGCACAGTTTTTATCTTGCCCCCATGCCATGTACTTAGAAGCTGGGCCATGTTTACGTTCTCCATGCCATCGATGTTGGTAATCCGAATGATCACGCCAGATGCCGCATCAAAAACGCCCGGAACCCCGATTCCGACACCACGAATGTCCGACTTGGACAAATTGGATTGGACCAATGCTTGATCAAGGGACACGATGATGCGGTCCAACACCCCCTGGGCTCCTTCCTGGGCGTTGGTAGGCGTTTTTACCGTCGCGACCATCTCATTTCGAGCATTGACGATGCCCGTCAGGATCTTGGTGCCTCCCAAATCAATTCCGATGGTGTGTGTTGCGGTTCTTGTTGCCATGGGGCAGATTGTAGATCGACTCGCATCAAAAATCGGTTACAGTATTGCCCATGGTAAAAATCAAGGTGGAGGGCCACGAAGAATTTAGCGCTGCAATCGGCATGCGGCTTGTAAATGCGATTGAAGCACATGGTATTGACATACTCCACCGTTGCGGTGGAAATGCCAGATGCACCACCTGCAGGGTGGCTTTCAATGCGGGCGAGCCAGATCGGATGACTGCGGCTGAAAAAGCCAAGTTGGCTGAAAAGGGACTAACCGACGTGCGACTTAGCTGTCAGGTGCTGTGCCTGGAAGACATGCACGTAACGGTCATCAATCGACTGGCCAGCAGCGGGCTGCCTGACCCCGGTGGCAAATGCGAGGCACACATCACACCAGATCCGATTTGGGAAACAAAGTAGCGAACTCTGACCGCGCAAACCCATGCTGCGCTGACGCTTCGAATGACATTATCCTGGTGGAAGCGGTTTTGCATCCGCTTCCACCAGCCGGCGATAACGGTCGATTTGCATTTGCGTTTCAGCAGGTGACCATCCAAGCTCGGCAGCCATGAGCTCGGCTACTTTTTGCATAGACCCGAGCCCACGCGAGCGATCCTCAAAATTTACGTGAAGTCGGCGGATCATGACATCTTCGAGGTGAACCACCATCTCATGGCGGCACGCATAACGAACCTCGACAAAAGTATAGGGCAAGTCTGAAGCCAGTTGCCTTGCCAGTGAGGCATCCTGCAGACACCATTGCAGTAACTTGCGCGATTCGGAGCCATATTGGGCAAGCCTGCGCACAACATCGTCATTCCAGCCAAACCCGTGCGCAGCAGCAGTAATATCAGCCGAGCACGCGACATGGTCATCCGCCCCGTCCAAAGCCAAATGCTCGGTGAAATGGGTCACCTGCTGCCCGCGCTGCCGCTGAATATGATCCAGCGTATCCTGGGCCATGCGTCGATACGATGTCAGCTTGCCACCGGTAATCGTTACCATTCCTCCAGGGCCATCGTGAACAATATGGGTGCGGCTAAGGCTCTTCGTCTCACCGACGGCTCCGGACGCGCTGATCAAAGGCCGATAGCCCGCCCACGCTGAAATGATATCGGCGTGCGATAACTTTTTATCGAGGTAGTGATTGGTCGTTTCCAATAAATATTGAATATCAAGCGCATCGGCTCGTGGATTGTCAACATCACCGCCCTTCGTATCAGTGGTGCCGATCGTTACCCGTGTGTTCCATGGTACAAGGAAAAGAAGACGACCGTCCGGTGTTTCCGGCAGCACGACCGCGTGATCCGAAATGGGCAGCGCATCCCGGCTTACCGTTATGTGAACGCCCTTGGCCGGTCTGATCACAATCGTGCTTTTTCCGGCCATTTCCTCAATGCGACCCGCAAATGCCCCACCCGCATTGATCACCGTCTTGCACCGTATCAACCGCGTAGTGCCACTAACTGTGTCACGCACGCGCGCCGCGACGATCAGACCACCCTGTAGTTCAAATCCCTGTAGCTCCACATAGTTTGCCAACGCAGCCCCGCGCTCGGCGGCGGTGCGCAAAATTGAAAGCGTTAGCAGGGTGTCATCCGTCTGACCATCGTAATAAATGAATGCGGCGGTGAGCCCGTCCTGTTTTAGTGACGGCGCCAGTTCCCTAATACGATCTCGGCTGATGCGCTTGTGGCGACCAATCCCGAGCTTTCCAGCCATTGTGTCGTAAAGCAGCAACCCCGCCTCCATTAGGAGACTCATCCCGATGCCAAATGGCGGCACAATTGGGGTGCCCATGGGACGCTTGTTCTCCTTGTAGAGTGGCAGGACAAAGCCAAGCGGCTTTACCAAATGTGGCGCATTCCGGGCAAGTAATCCACGCTCAACCAAGCCCTCGTGCACCAATGCAAAGTCGAATTGTGGCAGATATCTGATTCCGCCATGCACAAGCTTGGTACTTTTGCTGCTTGTGCCACTTGCAAAGTCATTCTTGTCAATGAGGCCCACAGAATATCCACGTGAGGCTGCTTCGAGAGCCACGCCGCTGCCGGTAACGCCCCCTCCAACGACGAGCACATCGATACCATCACCGGCCATCTTTTCGAGTGCCTGATCACGCTCACGAAATGAAAGTAAGTGCTGCATGTGGGATCAATGATGGCTTACAAGCTCACCAACCGGAAGGCGGACGGCCAGCACATTTTCCATACGGGGCAATGGGCAAGTGGCGAACGGGGTGAAGTCACACGGCGGACTAACCGCCTTGTTAAAGTCGATGGTTACCCCTCCGTCCACTACTCCGGACGTGGTCAGAAAGCGACCGCTGCCATACGTTTCATGACCATTAGTCGCATCCTTAAAATTGAAGAACAGTCCTTTTGAGGCATCGGCGCTTTCCGCCTCTAATGTAAACGTTTTGCCTTCAAGTACAAAGGTAACTGTTCCTGGGCTATCAGCGGGCTCCAAATCGCCAATCATGGTGATGATTGTGAGTGTTTTGGGGGCCTCATATGGGTTGAAACGGGCCTTGACGCAGTAGGCGGGATTCACCGGAAACCACTTGCGCCCGGTAAAGCTGCGCCGTGCTTCGCTATTGTTATCCCACAATCGAATCCCAAAGCGCGCACCGCGTTTTATGATCGACATGGAAAGGGCTGCCATAGTCAGGCGGTCTGGATTATGGGTTTCATCCGTGGCAAGCAGCACAGGCGTGGCGCCCACCGGTGTAGTTCCATTTATTACGCCGGCCGTGTCGGGGCCCAGTCTTACCCGCGCAATTTCACCCTGCAACAAAATTTCCCCCGCAAACGGCGCCGCTGATCCTGGTGGCAAAATCGCATCATTGGAATCGTCGGTTCCGAACGTGTTGGATCCTTCATGCAACCAATACAAACCGGAAACTGCCAACCAACCATTTTCAGCGCGCAGGTTTGCCTCCGCCTTCGTTCGCCACAACGCCACTTCTTGTTCGTAATCCATGGTGCACCATGTTACCGTTAGCTGCGAAGGCATTCAATCAAATACCGCTCTTCAGCCGGTCATAGGTTCGGCATCTTCGCGTTCCCCGGACAGGAGTATCACGCCCTTGGAAGGCTGAAACCAAACGTGGTGCCCGTCTTGCCATCGCTTTCCAGCCATATCCGTCCCTTATGACTCTCAACAAAAACCTTGGTGAGATACAGCCCAAGACCTGTGCCGGAAATGCCGCTACTGATGGCATTCCTAGAACGAAAAAAACGTTCGAATACATGCGGCTGGTCTTGCGGCTGAATGCCGGGACCATGGTCAATGACGGTGATGATGACTTCGGTATCGGTTGATTCGCCATGAACGCGAATCTCACCGCCAAGCGGTGAATACTTGATTGCGTTGCTGATCAAATTATTGAGAACCTGTGTAATGCGCGCTTCGTCCGCGTATACGAGGGGCATGTCCGAGCGCACATCGGCAATCAGAGTATGTTGCGTGGTTTGAGATTGAAACTTGCGCACAGTCTTGATGACGAGCTCATCGATATCCAACTCTACCGGCGAAAGCTTAAAGCCGCCACCTTGCGCGCGTGAGGCATCGAGCATGTTGTCGATCAGCTCGGTCAACCGATCCGCTTCATCCTCGATAATTTCAAGACCTTCGCGTAAGGTATCCGCGTTCCAGTTGCCTGCCGAGTTATTGAGTGTAGCGGCGTACCCCTTGATAATCGCGACCGGTGTTTTAAGTTCGTGTGAAACCGCCGAAATAAAGGTCGATTTCATTTCGTCAGCCTGATTCAATCGGCGCTTCTCGTGTTCAAGCTGCGTATATAGCTGGGCATTGTGAACCGCAATCGCAGCCTGGTTCGCGAAGCTTTGCAACACCATCCGCGCATCACTTGTAAACTCGCCACCTCGCACGCGAAGAATATACAAGTTGCCCAACACCTCGGCGCCAACATTTAGCGGCAGCCAGACAACCTCCAGCTGGCCCATCCCAGCCTGTTGCACCAGGTGGACAAGATTCCGCTCCAGAAGTGAAGCGGCCTCGCGCACCGAGCCCGCGTTGGCCAACATGGGCTGCAGGTTCTCGGGGAGGCTGCGGGCGACCCCAAACGTTGCCCGAATTTGATATGAGTCACCTGGCTCTACAAGGGCGACGATTCCCGCTCGTCCTTGCAAAAGCTCCACCGCATACTGCAGGATCAGCTTAAGCACCTCGCTGAGTTCCAAACGCGAACTAATTGCGCGCATGACCTCGAGCAAATAATCTCGTTGACGCACGCGGTAATCAGGCAACATGAATGCGAATCATACCTGCGCGCCAAAATACCTGAGCGCATAATATGCAGCCATGGATCACAAACAACTCGCGCTCAAGCACTTGGAGCAAGCGCGCCCGCTTTTGGATGAAACGGCGCTGGATATTTGGCGTCATCCGGAGATTGCTTTAACCGAAAAATATGCCTCGACCAAACTCGCGGAGATATTGGAAGAAGACGGATTTCGTATTGAGTGGGGCATCGGTGGAATGCCAACCGCCTTCATTGCCACGTGGGGCGCTGGCGGACCAACAATAGGAATTTTGGGCGAGTATGACGCGCTGCCAGGGCTGTCACAAAACGTCACGGCCACCCGGTCGCCGATTCAGACCGGCGGGGCCGGGCATGGATGCGGACACAATTTGTTTGGAACCGCCAGCATGGGCGCCGCAATGGCCGTAAAGTCCGCGTTACAAGTGACATCCTCGCCCGGCACTGTTCGGTTTTACGGCTGCCCGGCCGAGGAGACGCTCGTCGGCAAGACTTTTATGGCCCGCGACCGTGCATTTGACGATCTTGATGCTGCCCTCGCCTGGCATCCCAGCAACGTCAACACGGCGGCAATCACCGGTTCGAGTCTGGCGATGAACTCGTTCAAGGTCAATTTTCACGGCATTGCCGCGCACGCAGGCGCGGTGCCACATCTTGGGCGCAGCGCGCTCGACGGGTGCATGCTCATGGATGTGGGCGTAAATTATCTGCGCGAGCACATCATTCCCGAAGCACGCATTCACAGTGTCATTACAAGCGGTGGACAGGCGCCAAATATCGTGCCGGCCTATGCCCAAATTTGGTATTTTGTTCGTGCGCCTAAACGACATCAGGTGGAGGACATCTACAAACGGGTGCTGGACATTGCGCACGGGGCGGCGCTGATGAGCGGCACCACGCACGATATAGAGTTTGTTACGGGTTGTTACGACGTCTTGACCAATCGAACCCTGGGCGAACTGTTACAAGAAAATATGAAAGCGATTGGTGGGATAGCGTTTGACCCGCAGGACTATGAATTTGGTCGCCAACTGCGCGCTACTGTGTCTGCAGAAATGGTGGCAACGAGCGACAAAATGACGCTTGAATCGGCCGCCGCACATGTAACCTTGGCCGATCTTGGGGACGTGCTTTGCCATGCCGTTATTGACCCTTCTGACAAAGACGTGGTCATGCCGGGTTCGACGGAAGTGGGTGACGTGAGCCACATTGTGCCCACGGGAAATATGGTTACGGCCTGCTTCCCCCATGGCACGCCCGGGCACAGCTGGCAGTTGACGGCCGCCGTGGGTTCAAGCATTGGAACGAAGGGAATGATGTTCGCGGCACAATCGCTCGCTACGACGGCTCTTGATCTGATCGACCAGCCAGAGCAGCTTGCCCGGGCTAAGGCGGAGTTTGTGGCGGCAAAAGGGTCGCGGACGTATGTTTCACCCATCGCTGCCGGGGCCAAGCCAAGCTGATAATGGACGATTCATTTACGTTCCCTATAGGCATGACGGGCACCGCACGGGCGCTGGTTGTCAGTTCAACATTTGGGTTGTTCACGCCAGCAGAATTTATTGACCTGTCGCCCACCGAAACGGATCCTGCGCTTATGAACGAGGTGAAGCGCGCCCGGGTATGTCCCATTTACTGCGTGCATGTTTCATTACCTGGAATGTCACTGCTGATTGATGCGAGCGCGGACGTCATCAGCCCCGGCGCGCATGACGCCCCGCCCGGCGTGAGCCAGCCGCCAGGCTTGATAAGCAGGCTTCGCGAACACGCAATCATGCCTGAGGGTGTTACACATGTCGTCATCACCCACGGCCACGGCGACCACGTTAGCGGATTAACTATCGACCAAGGTGGTCGGTGCGTGCCCCAGTTTCCAAATGCGCGCCACTATTTTGGCGAAGCTGAATGGAACTCTCCACGGTTTCAGGAAGTCCTTTCTGACCCGACTCACTTAATCTCGCGCACTCTGGGCACCGTGGCAAAAGCAGGAAAACTCACCCTAGTTGCGGGTGATCTTGACTTGGGTGCGGGAGTCTCAATTTTGGCCGCACCAGGTGAGACGCCCGGACATCAAGTAGTCAGCATCACCAGTGGCGGGGAGACACTGTTTTGTTTGGGTGACCTGTATCACTTCGAATTTGAATTCGAACACCCTCACGTATTCGCAAAGTGGAAGGCGCCAGAACAAATCACTGCAAGCCGGGCCGCCATCGTCAAACGCATATTTGCTGACAACGCCACCCTTGTGGTCACGCACATTCCAGGCAGGGGGCGTCTGGTACTGGAAAATAGTACGACGTGCTGGCAAGCAACCTAAAATCACAGGGTGCAACGACGGAAGCGCACAGCCGGAACTGGACTGACCGTCCTTTGGCTGCTCATGTTTGTTTTGGGGGCACTTTTGATCAGCGGTTATTCGCTGGTGCAATGGCGTTTGGGCAACATCAATGTTGCCAGCCTGCTTGGCGGTCCAACGCGCACACCCGTCGCAAGCGCGACGGCGACCCGTGATCCGCAGACGGTGGTTGACGAAGGTGACACCGTATATAGGACGGGTGATTTTCGCAAAGCGATCGCGGTATATGAACAGGCCCTGCGGCGAAAACCAAACGACGCTCCGTTGATATTCAAAATTGCGCGCCTGCAAACCTTTGTCGGGCAACCGGACAAGGCCGAACAACGATTGCTGCGCGCATTGCAACTGGAAACGGTAAACACAAACATTGCCCTCCTGCGCGCCGGACTGTGCATGAGTCTTGACTGGCAATCCCGCGTGGCGGACGCCATTAAAGAATGCAACACCGCGCTTGAGTTGGATAAAAACAACGCAAGCGCAAGTGCATACCTAGCCGAGGCGCTTGCCGACAACGGAGAATTTCGCCCGGCTCGGGCGGCCGCCCAGCGCGCCCTGGACTTGGCTCCGCGAGACCCCGACGCACTGCGAAATATGGGTTACACGTATGAGCTTCAAGGGCGATATCCCGAGGCCATATCCTATTATGGCGAGGCAATTGATGCGGTGGGAGGGCTCCCACATGTCTACCTGGCTATTGGACGCAGCTACTACGCTCAGGGATTGTTGGACAAGGCGATTCTCTATTATCAAAAGGCGCTCGAAAAAGACCCGGCCTATGTTGAGGTGTATGAACGGTTGGGCACCGCATACAACACGTTGCGCGAGCCACAGCCCGCTGATGCCATCGTTTGGTTCAAAAAGGGTATCGCGTTAGATCCAAAGCGATACACGCTCTATACCGGGCGGGCGCGGTCAAATTTTTTGCGCAAGGACTATGAAGGGAGCATCGTCGACTTTACAACGGCAATATCTGTTAGCGCACAGGTTGGCAAAACTATTTCACCTTTGGACTATATTTACCTGGGATTCGCGAATGAGCAAACCAACCAGTGCTCCGCCGCCATAACCGCATGGGACACGGCCGTGACTATTAGCAAGAAGGACCCGGATATTTTGGATCAAGTTCAGGTGGGGTATAAGCGGTGCCGGAAATAGTCCGATGACAAATGAAATCTCAAGGTCAATCGCAAGCGTGGATGATCGTGCCCGAATTGCAAACAGCTTGCACCAGCCCATCGCCGCGCAAGACGCCCTGGCGCACCACTATGCGGTCGAATATGACGCCCGCCGCACGAAGCTCTTTGTAATGCCGGAAAGACCACACCTTGGTCCCTCCGATGGGCAATTAACCTGGGCAGCCGTATGTCAAACCGGTATGGACTTGTTTCGTCCGCTACTAATCGCACGAGGTAGCAGCGATACAGAACTCGCGTCCGTTCTAAAGGTGGCGCTTATTCCGGGTCGGCAATACCTTTTCTCAGTACACCCCGATCTTAAATCCAAACTCGAACGCAGTTGCAGTCTACATGGTGAACAATCGAACTTGAGTTACGTTCTGTCGCGCGAATCGTTTCAACCAGTTGTGAACATTCTTGTGCAGGGAAGCATGACGCCTGATGCGAAGCTGCGCGCCACGATTCGTACCCGCGACGGCTCGCCCGCTGCGGAGGCCGGCACAAACTGGCAGGGCGCGCGTTTTGCCGAAGTTTTTGTGCAGGTGGCGGAAGGAGCGCGTCGGCGAGGTCTTGGTAAATCGGTCCTTAGTGCGGTTTGCGCACAGCTCTTTGAGATGGGTAGAACACCGATACTCCTTGCTGGAGAAGAGAACGTCGCGTCGCAAAGACTGGCCATGCGCCTGGGGTTTCAGAACACGGGCGCACGCGAACTTACGGGCGCGTTACAGCTACGGTAATCAGTCACGATAATAAATGCACGCATGTTAAAGATAATGTCTCGCTTTTGGCAGGTTAGTTGGGCGGAACAGCTCCAATATCGCGCAAACACGCTGATGTATCTGTTGTATTGGCTGGTGTCACCCGTCATATATATGAGCGTTTGGACCAGCATTGCGCGCGCAAATGGCGGGGTTGGCGGCATGATGGCCGCCGATTTTGTGACCTACTACCTGACGTCTCTCTTAGTCAGTGTCCTTGTCAGTGAAATTACCATTCACCTGCTCGCAAACAAAATTGAAGATGGCTCACTTAGTGGTTGGCTGATTCAACCGGTGCACCCAGTGTTGACCAATACCTTGATGAACAACCTGGCATTCAAGGCACTACAACTTGTCGCGATGATACCCGTCATGGTGGTTCTAATTTGGTTGTTTGAGCCCACCATCACGCCGTCAGTTCAAAACATTCTGTATGCGGTCCCAATCATCGTTCTGGGATTCGCGCTGCGATTTTTCATAGGTTCAGCGATTACGTTTGTCGCCTTCTGGACTACCCGGGTTCAGGCTTTGAATAATGTGTATTACGCCATTGATGCGCTGTTGTCCGGCGCGTTTGTGCCTTTGAGTCTATTACCGGCCGGAATGCGGTGGATGGCGCTTAAACTGCCCTTCCAACTGTCTTTTTACTTTCCGATCGAAGTTGTTCTCGGTAAGCTTTCTCCGGCAGAAATCGGTCAGGGACTACTTCAACAGGTCGTCTGGTGTGGCGTCTTCTTTGCGCTTTTCACGTGGATGTGGCGCGCCGGGGTGCGGCGCTATTCAGCCGTTGGTGCCTAAGCGCCGGAAAATCTCACATCACGTCAGGTCTACGACGATTCGGCCTCGGACCGAACCGTTAAGAAAGTGATCCAACTGAGCACTAACCTGCTCAAGTTTAATCACCTTGGTTACGTCGGCCAGGCAAGCGGGCTTCCATGATGCGGCCAACATTTCCCACAGAGCCCGGCGTGCCGGCATGTTCGTGCTGCTTGAATCAACACCGCACAACGACACACCGCGCAGAATAAACGGAAACACGGTTGTGTTCAGTTCGCTGCCCTGGACGAGGCCGCAGGCCGCAACACAGCCTCCCGGTCGGGTGCTCTTAATCGCATGCGACAGCAATGTGCCACCAACGCTGTCGATGACACCAGCCCAACGAGCCGGATACATCGGCTTGGAGTTGTCGCTAAGCGTATCCCTTTGAACAACTGTGGCGGCGCCAATCTGCTTGAGCCAATCTGCATGTTCGAGCTTCCCAGTAGCCGCCACCACAGTGAATCCCAAATGGGCAAGCAATGCAACAGCCAAGCACCCCACCCCGCCCGTTGCACCCGTAACCAACACCTCACCCGAGTCGGCCAGCACACCGTTATGAATAAGCTTCTGCAGGCATAATCCGGCTGTAAACCCAGCCGTCCCGAGGGCCATGGACTCCAGCGGCGTAAGCATATGTGGTTTGTGAACCACCCATTCATGGGGGACTCGAATGTATTCGGCCAATCCGCCACTGGTGTTCATTCCCAAATCGTAGCTGGTTACGATGACGCTGTCTCCCAAAGCAAAGCCTCCGCCGGCGCACTCTTCGATAGTCCCCACGGCATCGATGCCAGGCGTATGAGGAAACTTGCGGGTCACGCCTTTGTTGCCCGTGGCGCTAAGCGCGTCCTTGTAGTTAAGCGATGAATGCGATACGCGGACTAGTGTGTCGTGCTCGGGAAGTGAATCCAGCTCGCGTCGGGTAATCTCCCGGCTATACGTCAGCTTGTCAGTGGATTCAGTAATAACCAGGGCTTTGAATTCTGTGGGGGATGCTGTCATGGCACGGCTAATTTTAGGCGCGGATCGTCCTTATGGAAGAACCGCGGCTTCCCATGCAATGTGTCAAGCTTTAGAGGCAATGTCATGCCGTTGCGTCCCTCCGCTGGAACATACACCCATGAGTGAGTGAGCGCGCGAATTGGGTTTGCGATTGGCATCGGAATATCATCCAGAGGACTCACCAGTTCCCGCAAAATGCCCAGCCAACGATCCCTAATCGAATCGTACGCAACCCATTCGGTCAAAAACGATGCGCGAATCCACCGCCCATCTGGTTGTTTCCAAGCAAAATGTACCGAACTGCGGTCGCCATAAGTCCGTGACTCCATCTTGTATGTCAGCGAAGCACAATCGTGGTCCACTCCTTGATCCACTTGTCTCGATTGGCTGCAATCTGCTCTGGTGTGATGTTGGCAGGTACGGATGGAATCGGGGCAAATTTTGCGAACGCGGGCGGGGCTTCAATGTTTGGCACCACCGGATACACCGCCATGCTCGCATACACGTCTTGTTGATATTTCGCCGTCAACATGAAATCCAGCCACTTGCGGGCAAGCTCCGGGTTCTTGGCTCCTTTTAGAATGCCCGCAAACTCCACCTGCTTAAACGCTCCCTTTGGCGGCAACAAATTTGCTGATGGAGGCGTAAGTAGGGCGCCCTCACTGTAAAAAACTTCCGCGGCGGGACTTGATGCATAACTAACGACAAATGGATATTTGCCCGTTCCCGCGCCGCCCGCAGCAGTGAAATTGTCATAATAAGCTTCCGACCAACCTGCGGTAATCAAAACATCGTTCGCACGCAGATCCTTCCAATAGTCCTTCCACGTGTAGGCACCAGTCTCACCAAAATAGGCGATCGTGGTCAAGAGAAAGGCCAGGCCGGGCGAGCTGGTTGCCGGGTTCTCAACTGCGAGCATGCCTTTATAGGCGGGCTTGGCGAGTTCCTCCAATTTTGAGGGAGGGTTCTTCAGCTTTATGTCGTAATTGATTGTGACATAGCCAACATCAATGGGAATCAGTCTGTTGGTCTTGTCCAATTTCAGTTCAGCAGGGACGGCGGACAATCCAACAGGCGCATAGGATTCAAACAGATCAGCGTCCAAAGCGCGGCTCAGAAAAGTATTGTCCACCCCAAAGAAGACGTCGCCCAGCGGATTGCCACGCGACAACAAACTCTTGTTTAGTGCCGCGCCTGCGTCACCCACCTTGAGTATTTGCACCTTGGAACCGGTTTGCACTTCAAAGGCTTTGATGAGGTCATTGCCAATCGCATAGCTGTCATGGCTGACGATATACAAGACTCCGGCGCTATAGGGAATTGGTGTTGGTGGTGGCGCCGTTGGCGTAGCAATCGGTGAATTGACCGCGCTGATAACAATAGCGGTCGGCAGCGGTGATGGGACCGCGGTTGGCGGGCGATTCGTTGCAGTCACTTGAGGCGGCACGAGCGTTGCAGTAGCCACCAATATAGGCGGGATATTTGTGGCCGAAGGACCCGGGACCGCCGTCTTGATATCCGGCGCGGGCGCGGCGCACGCGGTCAAAACGGCACCGAGGATCACAAATGTTGACAGTGAGTTTGTTGATTTCATGGCGAAAAATTAAACGAGCCAGACGCGGTGGGCGAGTGGCCTGTGATGAATTCACCAAACTTTCTCTCCCTCCGCTGGCATTACCCAGATCAGGTTCTTGGGTCGGTGACGGAATGTTTGTCACCCTCTCAGCCCGCTTCCGCAGACTCCCCATGGTTTTATTAAATTGTTGCTAAATTATACGCTGTATCACTTTGTAATTCACACGCGCAGCATCATGCCTGCGGCGTCGTCCAACAACCACGTTACAGATCCGTAGATAGGCACAATCCGCTGGGCGGGATGAGCAAGCGGATTGTGCACGCCACGCAAGCTGTCAAACACAGCTTGAGATTTTCCCGCCCCTGCCACAAGAAATACTACGTGCTTCGACCCATTTATCGCCATTGGCGTAAGCGTGACGCGATTTGCCGGTCGACCAGCATAGTCAGCGGTAACGGCGATGACCCGCCGGGTCGTTTCTCCCTCGTTCACCTGCCCGGGAAAAAGTGATGCCGTATGACCGTCATTGCCCAAGCCCAACAAGATCAGGTCAAAGTATGGGTTTCCGGCCTCCGCAATCTGAGATTCGTAATCACGCGCAGCGACTTCGGGCGCCAGTTCGCCTTTTGCGCGGTGAACGTTTTCAGGTGGAATCGGAGCTATGCTCAGGAGATGTGCATAGGTCTGACCATAATTGCTTTCAGGGTCTGTCGCGGGCACGCAACGCTCGTCAGCCCACCACACGTGCACACGTGACCAGGGCACGCGCTGTCGCATCTCAGGTTCCGCCAACAACGTGAACAACGCAATTGGTGTGCTGCCACCGGACAACACCAGATGAAAATCATCTTTGTGCGCGGCTGAAAGCCTGGAGAACTCGACCACCATATCTGCCGCTGCCTGAGCCAACGATTGTGGATTTGACAGTAAATGAATGGTGGGTTGCTTGGGCATGATCATGACACCAAGCATAACGCCTGGGCAGCCCAAAGCGTATTTTTCATTAACATTGCAATAGTCAGCGGCCCAACGCCGCCAGGCACCGGTGTGATAGCTCCTGCAATACTTTTGACCGCATCGAAGTCAACATCACCCACCAGACGAAAACCTGATTTGCGGCTGGCATCCGGCACGCGATTGACACCCACATCGATTACAACCGCACCGGGTTTGATCATGTCGGCGGTCACAAACTTCGGTCGACCGATCGCAGCGATCACAATATCTGCGCGGCGCACATGATTCGCCAATTCCTGCGTCTTGCTGTGGCAAATTGTCACCGTGGCATCCCGGGCCAGCAACATCATGGCTACCGGCAATCCGACAATTGTGCTTCGTCCCAGTACCACGGCGTGCGCACCGGCAATCTGCACTTGATTGCGTTCAAGCAACTCAATACAGCCTTGCGGCGTGCAAGGTGCACAAACGACCTTCTTTCCCTTTACTCCGAGGCGTCCAAGCACGCTCGCCGAGAACCCATCCACATCCTTGCCAAGCGGAACTTCATTTAATACTTCCTCTTCGCGCATGTGGTCGGGCAAAGGTACCTGCACCAAAATCCCATGGACATCCGTGCGTTTTGCCAACGTGCGCACGATGGCGACAACCTCGTCCTGAGTCGTGCGTGCAGGCAGTTCGGTGTGGATCGAGGCGATGCCGACCTCGGCGCACGCCTTCAATTTTGCGCGCACATATGTGTGTGACGCCGGGTCGTCACCAATCAATACGGTGGCCAATCCTGGCGCAAAACCATATCTGGCAACAAAGGTTGACACGCCAGTCTTTACCTCAGTTCGGATTTGCTCGCCAACCGCAGCGCCATCAATGATCATGAGCCACCCAGCAGTTCCATGGCGCTTGCGCTCAAAAGTGCAACAGCCAAGGGCATACTGTCCTCATTGATCTCGAACCGCGGACTGTGGTGTGGTTCATTGGCGCCCGGCGCACGCATCGCCGCACCAATGTGAACATATGCACCCGGAGCAGCTTCCAAAAACCAGGAACAATCCTCGCTGCCCATGGTACGCTTGGTGCTATCAATTTCGGTTATCCCTTGCAACCCACTTGCTTGCAAGCGAACCACCTCGGCAAACTTGGGGTGGCTGACCGTGGCTGGCACCCGATTCGCGCCCCACGTGACCGTGGCCGAACAACCAAGGCTGATGGCCGTGCCCTCCGTAATTTCCGCAATGCGTCGCATGGCCATCTTTCTCACATCAGCGTCAAAAGTACGCAGCGTGCCCGTAAGGTGCACGGTATCAGGGACAATATTTCCCGCACTTCCGCCATGAATACTCCCAACGGTGATCACAGCGCTCTTTAGTGGGTCGATATTGCGCGACACGATTGTTTGAAGGGCAACCAGGATATGAGCCGCCGTAACGATGGGGTCCACCCCCAAATGCGGGGAGGCGCCATGAGTGCCTCGTCCCTGAACCACAATCTCAAGCGGATCGCCCCCGGCCATGCTGGGTCCATCCGCCATTTGTATCTGTCCGACGGGCTCAATGCTGTTGACGTGCATGCTCAGTGTTCGAGTCGGTTTGGGATTTTCCAGCACGCCATCCTTTATCATCGCTGCCGCTCCGGCAATGATTTCTTCCGCGGGCTGAAACACAAACTTTGCCACGCCATGCCAGCTTGTTTTGTGACGAGCCATTATCTCGGCGACACCAAGACCAATTGCTGTGTGGGCATCATGCCCGCAGGCATGCATGATGCCATCGGTTCTGCTTTTGAACGGCACGTCCACTTGCTCACGTATTGGCAGGGCGTCCATATCGAAGCGCAACAACAGTGTCTCGCCCGTGCCTCCGCTGCCCTCCATAACGGCCACGACCCCGGTCTTGCCCACACCGGACGTCACCTCATAGCCAAGTTCACCAAGGCGGGCGGCGACTATTCCGGCAGTTCGAACCTCGTTAAAGGCAAGTTCCGGATGCATGTGAAAATCGCGGCGACGTTCGACAAGAACAGGCTTCATTTCATCGGATTCGCGCGATAGTTGTTCCCGAGTCGGTTTTGTCATGATTGTATTTGTTGAAATTGGCGCATGTTGCCGGACGAATAGTGACGGCGTATTTTAGACGGCGCGGGCGGTCTTAAACCGTACGTGGCATAAACTAAACCTGCGCTTAACCAAATAGGGGGACATTAAAAACGATTCCGCGCTGATGATTGCCCCGCGGGTCAGTCTTTTCACCACGTGAATCATGAAGATTGGGTTTGTTACCGAGACTTTTCTTCCACGGATAGATGGGGTCACCCAGACGTTGTGCCATGTCCTTCGGCATGCGGCGGCGCGCGGGGATGAAGCCATTGTTTTTGCACCCAAAGGCGCCCCGCCGGAATACAGTGGGTTCAAAGTGATCCCGGTAACCGGCATTCCATTTCCGCCCTATCCGGACTTCAAACTCATTTCACCCTTCACAAACATTGGCCCGCGGTTACGGGCGTTTGCACCTGACTTGGTGCACGTGTTAAACCCGGTCATGTTGGGAGCGGGTGCAATCGTTCGTGCACGAAACATGGGCATGCCCGTCGTGGCGTCCTATCACACCGACCTGCCGGGCTTTGCCAAACGCTGGAATTTGGGAGCCTTCAATGCCATCCTTAGTTGGTATCTAAAAACCATCCATAATTTGGCCGATCTGAATTTGTGTCCTTCAACAATTACAATTGAGGCACTGAAAAAAGAGGGATATCAACGGCTCCAAATGTGGAGCCGGGGCGTCGACACAGTCCGTTTCAATCCAGAGAAACGCTCGTCTGCCTGGCGCAACCGGCTCACGATCGGCCATTCGGAATCCCCGCTCCTGCTGTATGTTGGTCGGCTTGGTCATGAAAAACGAATTGATTGGATCAAGCCGGCACTGGAAGCACTACCCGGTGCACGTTTGGCCATTGTAGGCGACGGCCCGGCCCGCTCCAGTTTGGAACGCATGTTTGCAGGCACGCCAACAAGCTTTATTGGCAGCCTGACCGGAGAGGATCTGGCAGCGGCATATGCCTCTGCCGACGTTTTTGTTTTTGCAGGCGCTAATGAAACGCTTGGCAATGTCATCCTCGAAGCCATGGCTTCAGGATTGCCAGTCGTAGCGCCCAGGTCAGGAGGTCTGCTCGATCACGTGACCGACGGTGAAACCGCGCTGCTGTTTGACCCGGATTCGCCCGGGTCTCGTTGCGGCAACCTGGTCGCTCGTCACCGATCAGACGCTTGCACATCAATTCGGTAAGGCTGGTCGGGCCAGAATGCTTGGCCGAACGTGGCCGGATATATTGGACAAACTATTTAATGACTACGCCGATGTGATCGTGCGACGCAACCATAACCCCGTCGAACATGAACTCATATACCGCACAAATGACGTCGGCGCTTCCACGCGTGGCACTCCCAAGGCTACTTGGGCTGGTAACCCTTAGTTTTGGTTTCACACTCGTAACGAGCACGGTTGATCCCGCACTGCTGGGACACAAAGTTTTGCGCCTTGACCCTGCAAATTCTGCCGGCACTTACGGGCTGCTGACCTTTGGAGGGCTGCTGGTTGCAGCTCTGATCCAGCCGCTGGCGGGCAGGTTATCGGACCGGCTGAAATTGCGGACACCGTTTTTATTTGTCGGCACCCTTGTCATATTATTGGGTCTTGTAGGTATTGCAACGGCGGAGGCACTGTACACTGCATTTGCCGGCCTGATTCTGCTACAAATTGGACTGAACACCGCCCAACCGGTTTGGCAAAGCATTATTCCACTGCACATCCCAGGGCCACAGCGAGGGTTGGCTTCGGGCATAAAGGCGCTTTATGACTTGCTCGGAGCGATAATTGGCCGGGTAGTGGCCGGAGCAATAATGTCGCAAGTGCCAACGATAGGCCAAAACGCAGTCCTCCTGACGATCCTGGTTCCAGCCATCGGATTGACGGGAATGCTGTTAGTGACTCTCGTCAGCGCAAACGGAATGCGAAACAACGCCCGTGGCGCGCCAAGTCCCGAGTCTGACTATTCCAGCCTGGTCTCGATAACCGAATTCCAGGCGCAACCGACTACACGAACCTTTCCGCCAGGGTTTGGGCGTTGGTTCGTCAACCGTTTCCTATTTTGGTGCGCATTTATAGCCTGCACGACGTTTCTATTGTTTGCAACGATCGACGTATTGGGCTTGTCCGAAGCCGATGCACAAGCAACCAATGGGCAGTTAACCGGATTGATAGGTGGCGCCCTGCTGCTGATCATATTGCCGGCTGGGTCACTAGCGGATCGACTCGGGCGCAAGCCCGTGATTATTGCGGGCGGCGTGCTGGCCGCGCTTGGCACCTTTGGACTGGCAAATACGCGGGATCTAAATGTAATCGTTGTATTTGGTGTGCTGATTGGTTTGGGTGTGGGTTTATATCTCAGTGGAAGCCTGGCACTTCTTGCGGATATTGTTCCATCAGACCGATCCGCACAATATCTCGGTATTGCCAACATTGCCACAGCTCTGGGCAGTGCGATTGCGCGACTGTTAGGAGGTCAGCTGATAACACTCGTCAACCTGGAATCCGGCACGAAAAGCAACGGGTATATCGCCTTATATATCATGTCGGCACTATTCTTCGCACTAAGCGCCTTGGTCATGGCGACCAAATCCGGGAAAAGTGTGACTCATATGCGCTGAGAATCCTGATTGGGCGATGCCCAATATCCCCAATCCCGTTGACGCCAGGCCGCGGGCAGAAGGTTGAAGTAAAGCAAAAAGCACCGGGCTGATGAATGCAACACTTTCGCCGAAACGCCGCGCCTCAGTCGGCGGTGGTCGAACGCCGTTACGTTCAAAGTTGGATCAAAGGCAACGTCATATCCAGCTCGGCGTACACGCCAAATCAACTCGGAATCTTCGTTGCAGGGAAGTCCCAGGTCAAAACCCCCAACGATGTGAAAAGCCTTGCGACTCACAATCACGTTCGAGCCCGTCGCCGCGGGAATTCCAACTTTGGAGAACAAGTGCTGAGAGATGGCAAACCATCGGTGGTAGCCGGCAAATTCCAGTTGAGATCCTTTGGTTCCAAAAACCGCACCAGTTGTCACTTCGTCTATGGAAAGCGCTTCAAGCCGCAAAAAGTATTCTTTGTCGAAGACCACGTCCGCATCTGCAAAAAGTAACCACCGCGTTCGCGCATATTCTGCACCAATCTGTCGCGCAATGGTAACGCGACCAGGGTGCGGGATGACTTTTGTATTTTCTGGCCGTATTGTTTGGACAATCGCCGTGGTGTCATCGCTACTTGCGTCTACAACGATCAAACGCACCGATGACGGCAGTGACCTTAGGAAGCGACCGATGTTGACGCGCTCGTTTCGAGTGGGGATAATGACCGTGACCTGATTAATATCCATATGACTTCAAAGAAGTGGCTACGAGCCGCTTTATACGATTATTTGATGGACTATTTAGGAATATGTTTGATACAAGTTAAATCCATATGATGTCCCATGTGACCCAACCCACTAATGCAAGAGGCTCAAAGCTGTTATTTCTACGGTGCCGCAACACAGGGGCCCATATTTCGTAAAATCGCTTTCTCCAATCCGAACAACGGCTGCGTGACATAGGCGCGAACACCACCGCGATAGTTTATGCAGGCACGGCACACTTTTTCAGCGCAGATGAGCTCGGCATTGTCGGCCAGATGCTAAAAGAACTGGCCCCGAGAGCATAAGAAACTGCATTAGAGCCGTAAGCACAAGGCTTACACTACCTTGACGCTGGTCGTGGGAACACGCAAATCAGTCCATGCAACCGCGAACGCCACGAACGCCAGTGCCGATCCAATTGCGTATGGTGCACCAGGACCGAATAAATCAAAGGTTAAACCGGCCAGAGACGGCCCACCAATCAAAGCCAGGCTTAGCATTGCCTGGACACCACCCATCAGGCGCCCCTGCTGACCTGCAGATACACGTGTGGACACGAGGCTGCTCAGTGAAGGTATCGCCAGTCCGATGCCAAGGGTTGCTAGTGCAACGATTGGATAGAGATACAGTGCGACCGGCGTTGCCGCAATTAAGAGCAATCCAACTGACATCAAAAACAGACCAATTAGCACGAGCCTGGGTTCGCCAATACGAGGCTGGACGAGATTAAAAAGGCCCCCCTGCACGGTAACCGCGCAGACGCCAATAAATGCAAAGAACAGTCCGATCCGCTGGGCGTCCCAACCAAACCTGGCCAGTGCAAAGAGCGGAAAATTGGTTTGTAGACCCGAAAATGCCAGGTTCAACAGAAACATAGCTGCCAGCAGTCGATTAATGGTGCCCAGTTTAGACAAGCCAACTAATTGCGCGATTGGATTGAGTGACCGCGCATCGATTTGCATGGATCTCAGATTTACCGGCAGCGATTCGGGCAGTGCGAGCACGCCGTAGCCAACCGCGGCCAACGCCACGAAGCAAGCGATAAACGCCGGCAAATGCAGGCTGTATACGCTCAGCAGTCCGCCAATTGCCGGGCCGATCATCATTCCCAGACCAAATGCCGCACCCATCATTCCCATGCCACGCGCTCGCGTGTCAGGTGACGTGACATCCGCAATATATGCGTAGGCCACGGTCATATTGCCTCCCGTGATGCCGTCCAATGCAACCGCTGCAATGATCCAAATAGTCGAATTCGAAACACCCAGCAACAAGAACGCGACCGCGGTGCCCGACAGACAGACGAGGAGGACTGGCTTGCGACCATAGCGGTCTGACAGTGCACCAATAACCGGCCCTGACAGTAGTTGCATAAATGCATACAGGGAATTTAAGACCCCGGCTATTGCACCGCTACCCCCTTGTTCATTGATTAACAAGGGGATTAAGACTGTGATCATGCCGTATCCAAGCATGTTGATGAATACTGTGATGAATATGACGGCAAGCGGTGATCGTAATTTCAAGCCCTCCAAGTTTAGCTTGGACAATGTACGCGCTATATACATACGATTCCAATTCGCTCAAATTAGAATTGCAGCCCATGTTTGAAGCTCTTAGTGATCGGTTGCAGTCAATATTTGACAAATTAAACAAGCGCGGTGTCCTGAACGAGCAGGACGTTGACATGGCATTGCGAGAGGTTCGAGTCGCACTGCTGGAAGCAGATGTCAATTTCAAAATCGTCAAAGAGTTTCTTGCGCGCGTGCGCGCCCGCGCAATTGGCGCCGAGGTGCACAAGAGCCTGACACCTGGTCAGGCGGTTGTAAAAATTGTCCACGAAGAACTGTTAGCGACCTTGGGCGAGGGCGGAAAACTAGACTTGGGCGGGCCCGCTCCGCATGTCATCATGCTCGTGGGTTTGCAGGGAACAGGTAAGACCAGCATGGCGGCCAAACTGGCGCTGTATCTGCGAAACAACCGGCAAAAGCCGCTGATGGTTGCTGCCGATACTTATCGACCCGCGGCCATTACACAGTTGGAGCAGTTGGGCAAGCAACTGCAAATCGCGGTGCATAGTGAACCGGCAAGCGCGAAGCCATTAGGTATCTGTCGCAATGCCATATCCAAGGCGGCTCAGGGAGCGTTTGATGTCGTCATTCTCGATACAGCCGGTCGGTTGCAGATTGACGACGCCATGATGACCGAAATTGAGGAGATAAAGCGCGAGCTGCACCCTCAAGAAGTGCTCCTGGTCGCCGACGCCATGACCGGTCAGGAAGCCGTCAATATTGCAGATGCGTTTAACAAACGCGTCAAAATTACCGGGCTAATCCTGACCAAGGTCGACGGAGATGCGCGCGGTGGGGCTGCCATCAGCATGCGTGCAGTGACCAATGTACCGATTAAGTTTCTTGGTCAAGGTGAAAAACCAGACGCACTGGAAGTCTTCCATCCTGATCGTCTGGTAAGCCGAATTCTGGGCATGGGCGACGTCATGAGTCTCATCGAAAAAGCCCAATCCCAAATGGACGAAGTCGAGTCGCAAAAAGCCGCGGAAAAAATGATGGGCGGCAAGTTTGACTTTGAAGATTTTTTGGGGCAAATCAAGCAGATCAAAAAAATGGGGCCGTTGGGTGATTTGTTGGCAATGATCCCCGGATTCAACAAGGTCAGCAAGGAACTGACACCGGAGATGACCGAAAAACAGCTCAAGCGCACCGAGGCAATCATCTCCTCAATGACGAGGGAAGAACGACGGGCACCCGATATCTTAAATGCCAATCGCAAGCGCAGAATTGCAAAAGGGAGCGGCACCTCGGTGGAAGAGCTTAACCAACTGGTCAAACAGTTTCGGGATGCTCAGAAAATGATGAGAATGCTGCGCACCAATCCGCGCATGCGCGGATTGGGTGCGGCCGTGGGTCGCAAGCAATAACCTAAAACACGACGCCCCAATTAAGCGCCATATTTCGCGAGTCGTCCGGCATGGGCCAGCGCAAGGGGCATGATATCCGCCGCTTGAAAAGTGCCGAGCCCGCCCCGTGCACAGGAGCGCTCACCAAACTCTATGCTCCGGTCAGGCCGAACCATACCTGGAGCCCACATCAACAGTGGTACGGGATGCCAACTGTGCGCCTTTAGCTGACTTGGAGTACTGTGGTCACCCGTAACCACAATAACGTCTGGTTTTAGCGCCAACAAGCGCGGGAGGGCCGCATCCACCTCCTCAATTACAGCCTTCTTAGCTTCAAAATTACCATCTTCACCGCGTGAATCGGTATATTTCACGTGAATAAACAGAAAGTCATAATCCTTCCAAACCACCGCTGCAGCGTCAAATTCCTCCGCTACCGTATATGCGTGATGCTCCACGACCTCCATTCCAACCAGATTTGCGACACCGCGATACATGGGATAAATGGCGATCGCTCCGGCCTTAAGACCATACACATCCTCGTATTTTGGCAGGGCCGGGTCGCTCGCAAACCCGCGCAGGGTCAGCCCATTTGCCGGCGCGTCATCCGTGATCACCTCGGTTGCTTTGGCAATCCAGGTGTTGAAAAGCTCGGCGGAGCGATCGGCGGCAGGCAACTCCGCAACCACCGACAGTGGCCGCACGCCGGTGCGCTGTGGATCTGTTTCTCGCAATGCCGCATTCAGGCCAGAGCCGCGAAGACCGACCACGAACCGATAATCCTGAACTGGTTCGAGAAGGATTTCAATGTCGTCCGCCACACGGATATTTGCAGATTTGATTTTGTTTACCCGTTTGATGCATTCCTCAGTTGGAATCCGACCGGCCCGGCGATCCGAGATCAAACCCTCCGCATCGAGCGTACAAAAGTTGCCGCGTGCAAAAACGTCGGTCGGTCGCATCGGCATGCCAATCCCGACCGCTTCCAACACACCGCGACCGATCTCGTAGTAAACAGGATCATAACCAAACAAACCCAGATGGCCGGGACCGCTGCCACTTGTAATACCCATTGCGACTGGATAATGTTGCCCTAGGCATCCTTCGCGTGCCATCTGATCAAGGTTTGGAGTGTGGGCCGCTTCAAGTTCCGTCTTGTCATCGGAGGCACGCGGCAACCCGCCAACACCATCCATTACAAGAAGGACGATTTTTGTTTTTGCGGGTTGGATTAAATCCTTGATGAGTTTAAAGTTAGCCATATAGAATGTTTTGGCTATTCTAAGGGAAGCCAATTAAGTTCCACTGTTCGAATGGGCAAATGCATACCAACGTCCGACCCATATGTCTGTCATAGATGAAATAAAGCGCCGCATTGATATTGTCGAGCTGATCGGCTCCACGGTAAAACTGACGAAATCAGGCAAGACCTTCAAGGGTTTGTCCCCGTTCAAACCCGAACGCACGCCATCCTTCCACGTCTACCCGGAGTCTGGCAACTACGTCGATTTTTCAAGCGGCGAGAAGGGCGATGCTTTTAAGTGGTTGATGTTTCGGGATGGTCTGAGTTTCAAAGACGCGCTCCGTGAGCTGGCAAATCGTGCCGGAGTACTGCTTGAAGAAAGAACCGAGGACCAGCGTCGTGATGAGGACCACGAGACGCAGCTGCGCAGAGCTCTAACCGAGGCAGCCGACTATTTTCACAAACTTTTTCAAACGGCTCCGCACGCAGCGTTGTGCCGGGAATATGTGCGCACCAAAAGGCGTCTCTCCGAAGCAACCATCGCCACCTGGCAAATCGGATACAGTTTGAACGATTTCCAAGCCCTTGGCAACTATTTGCAAACAAAGGGATTTGAAGCAGCCACTCTAATTGCGTCCGGCTTGATGATCGAGAACGACGAAGGGCGGCGCTATGATCGCTTTCGCGGTCGACTCATGATCCCTATTCGCGACGAGAAAGCGCGGGTAATTGGATTTGGTTCCAGATCTCTTGATGGATCGGAGCCCAAGTATATGAATTCGCCGCAGACGGCTGTTTTTGACAAAAGCCACACGCTATTTGGATTGGATAGCGCACGGGCATCGATCCGAAACGGAATTCAAGGATTGACCGGGTCGGTGATTGTCGAGGGCTACATGGATGTCATCGGCGTCGCACAAGCCGGGTTTACCAACGTCGTGAGCGCGATGGGTACAGCGCTCACCGAGGAGCAGTTCAAAATACTCAAGAGGCTGCATCCGCGGATTGTGCTTGCGCTTGATCCGGATGCCGCCGGTCAGCGCGCCATCATGCGAGGTCTTAACGTCGCCCGCGATACGCTTGACCGTGACGCCACGGTCACTTTTGACCCACGCGGCACAATTCGGAGTGAAACCAAATTAAATGCGGATATCCGGGTGGCCGTTATGCCGGATGGCAAGGATCCGGATGAATTGGTGCTTGATGAGCCCGAGCGATACCGCAGTCTGATCGCGGAGGCACGACCGGTTGTTGCGCATGTCATTGACGCGCTGTTGGCCGAGCACGATATTTCCGACCCGCGTGGAAAAAGCCAGGCGGTGCAGGCGATTGCGCCCATTTTGAGGGATTTGAGTGATCCCATTCAAAGGGACAGTTATGTGCAAACGCTTGGGCGCCGATTGCAGCTGAACCCCAGGGCGATTGCTCAGACCTTGGGTTTGGCGGAATCGGCTGGCCGCCGCGTTGAGCACCGTAGCCCGGCCGAAGAACCAGGCTTCTTGCGCCCCGAAACCGCCACTCTTGGCGCAGGAAAAAACTCACAGACGAATCTCGAGTTGCACTTGGTCGCGCTTCTGGCGAGAAATCCGAATCTCCTGATGGATGCAAACGTCTCGCTAACCCGGGCCAGATTAACCGTGTTGGGACGGGACGATTTCAACAATCCGGCCATGCAGGATGCCTTCATGCAACTAAGCCGGGTTGCCATGGGTGGCAAATACGATCCCGATATCGCGGATGACGACTGGTTGTCCCTGATTGCCGATGTAACAATCCAAAACAGCGACGATCCATCGCAACTGCGAGAGGAGGTGGTTCGAACTGGTCTGCGCATCAGAGAAGAAAATCTTTCGCGCATCCAAGAAGGCCTGTCCTGGCAGATACAACGCGCCAAGGATGATGCAGACATTGCAGCCCTCGCACGATATAATCGTCTTGCACAAGATACGGCGGTGAATCGTCATCGTGTGCAAAAGGCATTGCGGCTGCGCAGCGCGCTAGTGATTGATTAACTGCGACCCCGTCGCCCACCGCGAGCACTTAAACTGGATGGCACTGAAGAAACGACCCGAACCTCTTAACCATCTGTCCGCGACAAACGGCAGGCGAAAGTCTGCGCGCCTCGCGCGTAATAACGGCAACGATGAAACCCAACTCGATACGGGTGAAGATTTGGCCTCGCATCAAGATGAAGACCTCGACGAATCGCTTGAACCAACACAACACCTTGCCGACCTGGATGATGGTGTTGACGCCGCTTATGCGCTTGCAGACGACGATGATGACGCCTCAAGCGACGACCTGAGTGACCTAAGTGAGCGAAAACTCGAGGCACTCGATCCTGTTGGAGAAGGCAGTGACCCGGTTCGGATGTACCTCCGGGAGATTAGTAAAAGCGCGCTGCTCATGGCCGATCAGGAACTGGCCATGTGCGCGACGTTTGGGTCTCTGCCTGCATTCAAGAAGGCCACGCTGGCCGCGACTGAATCCGGCGCCATAATCTGGTCGGTTGTTTACGACACTTTGACCTCGAACTGGAAAAAAGCGCTGGATAGTGCGCGTATGTTGGGATCGGAACCTCCCTCACTGGAGTCGCTGGTGAGCCAGGCCCGCGTAATTCCGTTTACCTACTTCGATGCGCAACCGGGCTATTACTTGCAGTTCCTGCGCCCACTTGGGTTGGGGAGCAACCCGGATATTGAAACGCTTAGCGAGCCAATGTACCAAGTCGTTGTAAGTGTAATCACGTTGCCGCCAAAATTTGTTGATAGCTTAATCGAATTTGCAGGATCTGGTGACAACGTTGCGTTGCCCGAATGGGATGAAGCACGGAGTTGGCTTCCTCCGGACGATCTTGACGCCGCGCTGCGCCGACAGGTGCTCATACAAATGGCGGGCGAAGCGCGCCAGGCTCTTACCAACGCAAACCTGCGACTGGTGGTGAGCATTGCAAAACGATATATCGGTCGCGGCATTGCATTTCTGGACCTGATACAGGAAGGCAACATGGGTCTGCTCCGCGCAGCCGAGAAATTTAGTGCCTGGCGCGGGTTCAAATTCAGCACTTACGCCACGTGGTGGATCAAACAGGCGGTGACTCGGGCAATCGCCGATGGTGCCCGCACTATTCGAATACCAGTGCATTTGATCGAAACGATCAACAAGCTTAGCCGCAAGCATCGCGAACTAACTCAGACAATGGGGCAGGAACCGACCACCCAGGATCTGGCGATGGAACTTGAACTTTTTAGCGCTCCCGAAACCGCAGAAATATTGGAATCCACGACCAAGGGCAACGAACTTGATCCCGCGCTTGCACGCAAATTAGATGCGGCGATAAAAAGAATTCAGAGCATCATGCGCGTTAGCTCCGAGCCGGTAAGCCTGGATGCACCGGTAGGCAGCGAACAAAACAGCAATTTCGGCGAGTTCATAGAGGATCAGAGTGAGATGTCTCCATCAGACAGCGCACAACTCGAGATGCTCAAGGATCAGGTGCGGGATGCCCTGGCCAGCCTCAATGAGCGCGAGCGCGATGTTTTGGAATTGCGCTTTGGGTTTCGTGACGGCCGTGCCCGCACGCTTGAGGAAGTGGGCGATCTCTTCAAAATAACACGCGAACGCGTACGCCAAATCGAGGCAAAGGCGCTTAGAAAACTTCGTCATCCCGTTCATTCGCGCCGGTTGAAGGACTATGTCGGCGATTCATGAATCTGTTTCGCGAGCACGTCCTTTCGCTTCCAAATCTTATTGAGACCCTCACACCGAAATTTGAACAGGAGGTTGATGGCCTCGGCCTGGGAGACGCCGGTGCAATTCCCAACCAGATCTACCTGACCGGGTGCGGTGACTCATATTTTGCTGCAGGCGCGGTTCGGTTCGCATTTGAATCTATTACGGGCATTCCCAGCGAGCCGCAAACAGCCATGCAGTTTTCTCGCTATGCCATTCGCAACTTAGCGGACAAGAGTCGCACATTGGTTATTGGCATTTCAGTCAGCGGCGGCGTGTCACGAACGGTGGAGGCGATTCTGCGTGCCAATAGGCGGCAAATCCCCACACTTGCCATTACCAGTAGTGCCGTCACTCCTTTAGGAAAAATTGCCGGGCGCGTTGCCGCAACCAGCGTACCCGATATCCCAAACGCCCAGGGCGTGGTGGTTCCGGGTGCGAGATCTTTTTATGCCTCGATGCTAATGCTTGTGCTCATCGCCCGAGCCATTGGCGCAGGGGAACAAGTGCGCAGCCAACTTGCCACGCAAACACAAGCAGCAATCCGTGCGCTACCCGAGCAAATTTCGCGTGTTATTGAGCACGCGGATACGTGGGCGAGAGCCGCTGCGTTGGAAACACAAAGTGCGGGCGAATTTCTAACATGTGGCAGTGGACCCAGTTTTAGTGTGGCGCAATTCTGCGCCGCAAAAATCATTGAAGCGTCGGGCGATTCCGCCAGTGCTCAGGATATTGAAGAATGGGCACACCTGCAGTATTTCGCCAAAACCACAACGACACCAACCATTGTCATCACCTGGCCAAATGGCGCGGATGCTTCGCGCGCCGCCGAGGTGATCACGGCAATGAACACAATTGGGCGCAAGGTCATCCGGTTTGATTTTGCCAGAGTATTTGACCGGAACAACCCGACGCCACATGAATGGATTTCTCCGTTTCTCTCAGCAATTCCAGGAATGCTGTTTGCCGCCCACAGATCAGAGATCATAGGTGAGCCATATTTTCGTTCGTTTGGCGGAGGTCGAAGCATTGAAGGCGGTGGTGGGGTCAGCAGAATTCGAACAAGCGAGATTATTAGTTAGATTTCAATTTGATGCTATAATCTAATTGAAATCTAACTAATACATGGCGACCAAGAAAGCACTTCTTTCAATCGACGGCGGTGGCATCCGCGGCATTATTCCCCTATGTGCGCTAGTCGAGCTCGAGCGACAAACGAGCTTGCAAGCCCGCCAAATTTTCTCGTTCATTGGCGGCACCAGCACTGGAGCGATCATCACCGCTGGACTTGCGCTTGGGATTAAGGCGGAACAACTTCTGGAAGTATATAGAAACTTGGGGCCAAAAGTCTTCGTGACGGACTGGTTGCTGTTCGTCCGCTCCATTGGTTCTTATAAGTATGCCGTGGAACCCCTGCGTAAATTCATTGCGAGCTACACCGGTGAAGTCACGCTTAACGAACTCCCGATTGAGGTCATGATCACGGCCACCCGCGTGTCCGATGGACATCCGTGGTTCTTTGTGCGCGATAACAATGCAAATGGACAGTCAACCGGCCACTTGAAACTTGCTGACGTGGTAACGGCATCAGCCGCCGCGCCAACATTTTTTGAACCATTTTATGTTCCGACGATCGGTGTTTGTGTTGATGGAGGCGTTGGTGTGGCCGGAAACCCGCTGTATCAAAGCTGCGTCGAAGCCTTCTATTATTCTGACACGCATTATGATCCGGCTACCACAACCGTTATTTCGCTGGGCACGGGTTTTGTGGATGGCGGATCGTCCGCACCGGGCAACTTGATCGATTGGGTGCGCTGGATTGTCGGCGAGCTGTTGGATGCACCCTCTCAGCAACAAACTCAAATCACCGAACGCCACTTCAAAACATCCGCCACGGTGCGCATTAATCCAAAGCTGGACTATCCGATTGAAATGGATGATGTCAAGTCGATCGGCGAACTTGAACGGATGGGGCGTGCGTATGCCCAACAACTTGACTGGAAGAAGATTCTCACCATGTGACCCGGTCATGGCCGATCAATTGGCGCAATTGGTGTTGGCCGTTTTGATTTCACGCCTGCCACTTTGCGCTTGGCGAGAAAATTATCGGCGATGATCCGCCCGCGCTGTATTGCCGCATCAAAATAGGCCCGCAACGAGTCGTTGCTCAATCGTTCGCCCGTGGCACACCATCGTAAAACAGCTTCACCAGCGGCCTGCGTGCCAGCATATGCCACAGCCACCTTTGGAACAATGCCCAGCCCGGGTACCAGGCCGATCAGGCTGCGCGCAGCCTGGCGGAAAAGAAACCCGGCGCCCAAAACCGCAGCAAGTTTTGGGGCCAACTCGCGAATGTCGCCGGTGATCCCCATAGCCAGAGCAATCTTATAAGCCATAACCAATTGATTCTTGGTCAGCACAAACATATCGGCGGCCGTCAACGCGATGTTGACACCCGGAACAAGCTCGGCAAGACCGGTTCCAAAGCTGTATGCGGCGTTTGCAACCGCGCAATCGTCCACCAATCCGCGTGCAACCGACTCACGAAAAGCTGGCAAATGACGGGCAAGCGCAAGATCATCTACTGATTTAAGTCCCCGGATGGCCCTGACCAAATGCCTCTTTGCGGCGGCATCCGCAATTGGTTCATCAATCTCGACGATGTGCGCAGGCAACCATTGATGCCGTAGCGGCGGTTGGTTGGTCATAGTTGAATCACCACGCACAAACGCCACAATAACCGGGATTTTTTGCTGCTCCAGTAGCCGTAACAAGCGGATTTCCGCCGCGTTGTCATAATCCTCACGGGTCACAATAACAACGACGTCAAGCCCCTTGGCAATCGAAAGAACTTGATCCAATTTAAGCGCCGCGCACGTACGCCGCGGTGGAAGCACCTCGTCGCACAGCCCACGGTACAAAATGTCAACCAAATGATCGGCCATTGGCATGTCGCGGCTCGTCAGAACCAAGGAAAACGGCGTATCTGCCGCCACCCTAATGGGACGAACATCAATCTCTCGCAATATATTTAGAATGCCACCCGCAGTGCCGATAGCCAATGTTGGAAACTTCATTGCCATGATTTTATTGCACTGATTTGCCTAGCGCCAGCGCTTTACGACGTGCTCATCCCACTCATTTGTCCACGTCAACAGCTCAAATCCCTGGCTTAGCCAAAATGTTCTGACGGGCAGCACGTTTGCGGCATCATTATATTTCAAGCGTTTGACGATATTGCCACGCCAGCCGCGCTTTAGCAGCCAGCGCTCCAGACTTGCAAAGACCGCCGCATCGAGTTTGTGGCCAATTAGCAGTGCACTCATGCGATAAACCGTAATTTCAAATCCACGCTGGGCGTCCGGGTCAGGCTTCAGACCGTGCATACCTATGATCTTATGCCCGACTCCTTCAAACCCAACGATTCGGCCGGCATCCACGCCATCTGAAGTCACCGAAACTGCAAATGGTGAAGGGCCTTCGGCAACACCAAAGTCAGCCTCGCTTATCTGAATGCTGGCAGAAAATTCAATCGAACCCGGCAATGGCTGATTCGGAGTAAGGGATTTCGAAAAGAACTTCTCACGCATGCTTTATTTGGGTGATATCAGGTGCGGTTGCGGCCTAAACACCACAGTATAATGGTTAGGTTCAGCTTAGTCCGCACACCATAGCATCAAAGCAGCACCAATCGTGAGTAGGGGGTGACCAGTACAGGTCACAAATGAACCCACATGATCATTACCAGGAGGCGCAAGCCAAATTCAACCTGATCTTCGGTCACGCTGGGAACTGCCCCGATGGGCGGTTGAACAGGAGAAATCAATATGGCAGAAAAAATTGAAATGAACGCCGAAGTGCGCACCGCCATCGGCAAGGGAATAGGCGCGCTGCGCCGCAGCGGCAAAGTGCCTGCGATTGTGTATGGATCACACGTCACGCCGGTCAGCTTGCAATTGGACCTGCGCGATGCGACCAACGTGTTGCGCAAGGCCGGTCGCAACAGCCTGATCACATTGAACGTGGCCAACGCCGGGCCAAAAATGGTGTTGACGCGCGAAATCCAACGTGATCCCATCAAGAAAACGCTTGAACATATTGACTTTTTGGAAGTGAGCATGACCGAAAAGCTAGCCGCCAAGATCGTTATTCACTTCATTGGCGAAAGTGCCGATGTCAAGAGTGGCGTAGGCGTCCTAATTCGCGAAATTAACGAACTGCGTATTCGGTGCCTACCCCAGGACCTAATCGAGGAAATCAAGATTGATGTAAGTAAGCTGGCCATCGATCAGGCCCTGCACGTCAGCGATTTGGCAATCCCCGCTTCGATCGATGTTTTGGAAGAGCCCACAGCTGAAGTTGCAAGAATCAGCCGCTTTGTTGAATCCAAGGCGGATGAGGCCGCCGGCGCCGCGGAGGTCGAGGTCATTGAGAAGGGCAAGAAGGAAGACCCGGCCGCGCCCGGAGCCAAGCCAGCGGCGGGAGCCAAGGCTGCGCCTGGTGCGAAGCCAGCTGCGGGTGCAAAACCGCCAGCGGGCGCCAAGCCAGCTGCTGGAGCCAAGCCTGCAGCCGCTGCGCCAGCCGCCAAGAAGAAATAACTTCCCGATCGCCGAACGTGCTGGTCCCCTGTTTGGCGGAATAATGCAAAACCCCGGGCACAATGGTCATGCGTCTATACTGGTATGGAGATGCGTGACTTTGTTGCCCGGTTTTTCTTTTCTAGTAGCGTGTCATTGCGAAAAATCGTCTCGCTGCAGTTTGCCGCCGCCGCAGTCGTTGCGCTCGGCGCCTGCGCCGGTCGCGTGCCGCTATCGCCGCTTCAGTCTTCTCTGCTGACGCCCGGCGTCACAAACCTGCCCACGGTCACCCCTGCCGGAACCGCAACCCGAGCGACCAGCCCCACGGTAGGTCCTGCCGCCACTGCTAACATTGCTGCAACTAACACGGCAACCGCGGCAACCGTAACGGCGCTGGCCGCGCCCCCAACCAAAGTGGCGACTCAAACACCCGTGCCCAATCGACAAGTGCGCGGTGCGGGTCCGGGAGATGGACTGGCGACGCAAGCTCCGAAGGTAATATCAAGCACCGGTGTGCGCGTGGTGTCTGCATCTGCGCAGGTGTTAAGAAAAGGACCTGCCACGGTTACGATTCAAGCAAAACCTGGCGCCACCTGCACATTGGCTACAATTGACGCCAATGGTGGCGCACTTGTGACACCCGCACGCGTGGTACCACAGTCTGTCACAGCTGATGGCGGTGCGGCCTGGATATGGGTTGTCGATCAGGCGACGCCTATTGGGGCGCTGCGTGTGCACATTGATTGCGGATCAGCCGGCACCACAACGGTTGAGCTGCAGGTGGAATCCTAGGGAATCGTTCATGGATCCTCGCGAGAATCTCCTGGACCACTTTGAAAACCCCAGACACAAGGGGCGATTGGATCATCCTACTCATGAACACGAGTTGCGAAACCCCATATGCGGCGACCAAGTACATATTGCCCTTACCGTGGATTCAACAAACGCAATATCATCAATCGCATTTGATGGCAAAGGTTGTGTTGTGAGCCAGGCTGCGGCCAGCATGTTATGTGAAGCCGTGGCTTGGCGCGACGCAGACGAGCTATGTGCGTTACCCGGCACTTTCGTCCTGGAAATGATTGGCGTGCCATTGAGCGTGGCGCGGGTGAAGTGCGCCTTGTTATGCCTGGAGACCTTGAAGCGCGCCCTTTCGTGCGCACAGCCCACCCTGGAAATCAACTTGTAACTTCGCCATTGGCAACCTGATGCGCTGTTTAATCATTTCCGATATTCATTCAAATCTTGCGGCATTTGAGGCCGTGCTGGCAGATGCAAAGTCTCGAAACCTTGGGCATGATATTGTTTGGTGCTTGGGCGACGTAGTGGGGTATGGTCCCGACCCAAATGAATGTGTCGAGCTGTTACGCACTCTGGCCCACGATTGTCTAACGGGCAACCATGATTACGCAGTGTTGGGCAAGCTGGACCTGAACACATTCCATGACAGCGCCGCCGATGCAGCACGGTGGACTCGTGCCACGCTGCATCCATATAACCTGAGCTACCTTGACCAACGACCGGAAACCCTGTCGCGGGGGGACTTTACGCTTGTCCACGGGAGCCCGCGTGAACCGATTTGGGAATACATGCTCGATGTGGCAACCGCTGAAGATAATTTCCCATTGTTCAAGTCATCGATCTGCTTGCTTGGACACACGCACGTCCCCCTTATTTTTGTGGAAGACTCTGGCAGCAAAACCGTGCGCGTAAACTTTCCAGAGCCAGGGGTCCCGTTTATGTTGCGAAAAAATTGTCGCTACATTCTCAACCCGGGTGGTCTTGGTCAACCGCGCGACGGTGACGCGCGCGCCAGCTACGCCCTCCTCGACACGTCTGAACGCGTTTGGACCAACTATCGCTGCGAATATGATGTCAAGCAGACCCAGCAACGAATGCGCAAGGCCGGTCTTCCTGCCAAGCTGATTGAACGATTGGAATTTGGGCGGTAAACCTAACCCTTCATGCGATCCTGAAGACTTTGGACTTGCATCCCGCCCTTTGCCAGAGCTTGAATCGCCAAGACGGCGGCTTGAGCGGCGCTCAAGGTTGTCAACAGCGGAATGCCATACAGCACGCTGAGCGTGCGCATGATGCGACTGTCATCTCTGGCGCCCGCTCCCAACGGGGTGTTTATCACGATTTGCACCGTCTTTGACTTGATCAAATCTTCTATCAAGTGTGACCCATCTGCAAATTTGCCAACCATTTCGCAGTCCACGTTGACACTCCGCAACGCGTGCGCAGTGCCTTGCGTGGCAAAAATTTTGAACCCCAACCGGTGAAAATCCTTGCCAATTTTCATTGCAGCGGCCTTGTCGTTATCGTTCACTGTGATCAAAACCGCACCTGCGGTCGGCAGCGGGCTACCGGCCGCCGCTTGCGCCTTGGCAAAAGCCATTCCAAACGTGGAAGCACTGCTCATGACCTCACCGGTGCTTTTCATTTCCGGACCAAGACGGTAGTCGGCGCCAGGGAATTTTTTGAACGGGAGTACCACTTCCTTGACATGAAAGCCCTTTAGAGCGGGGGTCTCAGTAAAGCCAATTTCGGCCAGTGTCTTGCCAGCTTGTATCCATGCGGCATATTTCGCCAATGGAACGCCCGTGGCCTTGCTAACATAGGGCACCGTGCGGCTGGCTCGCGGGTTCACCTCCAACACATATACAACCTCGTCTTTAATGGCATATTGAACGTTTACCAGGCCCTTAACCTTTAGTCGCTCTGCCAAACGAATCGTGTAGTCCTCAAGCTGATTGTGGTGATATAGGGTAATTTTGTAAGGAGGCATGACACAGGCGCTATCTCCGCTGTGAACCCCGGCTTCCTCAATATGCTCCATAACGCCGGCGACGACGCAGGTCTCGCCATCACACAGTGCGTCAACATCAACTTCAAACGAATCTTCAAGATATTTGTCAACTAAAACCGGCGCCCCGTCACTCACCAGTGTTGCCGCGGCCAGGAAACGTTCCAACTGCTCATCGTTATGGGCAATCTCCATCGCCCGACCGCCAATAACGTAGCTTGGTCGAACCAACACCGGATAGCCAATTGAATGCGCCACGACCAGTGCCTCATCAAGCGAGCTGGCGCTACCCCAAGGGGGGCCAGGTATTTCAAGTTCGCGAAGCAATTCACCAAATCGAATGCGATCCTCGGCAATGTCTATCGAATCAGGCGATGTGCCCCAAATCGGTGCACCACCGGCAACCAAACCCTTGGTAAGGTTTAGCGGTGTTTGCCCGCCAAACTGAACAATTACGCCTTCAGGCTTCTCGGTGTCAATGACGTTTAGTACATCTTCAACGGTGAGCGGCTCAAAATAGAGGCGATCCGCCGTATCGTAGTCAGTGCTCACCGTTTCCGGGTTACAGTTCACCATGATGGTTTCAAAACCCAGTTCTTTGAGGCTTTGACAGGCATGCACGCAGCAATAGTCAAACTCAATTCCCTGTCCAATACGGTTGGGACCGCCACCCAGTATGATGACTTTGCGCCGGTTCGTCGGCTCGGCCTCATCCAACGACTCGTAATGGGAATATAAGTAGGGCGTGTGGGCCTCAAACTCGCCTGCGCACGTGTCTACACGGTGAAACCTGGCCTTAATCCCAGCAGCCAGACGCGCCATTCGCACATCCCGGGCCGATAGCATGTCACCGGGCCGGTACAGAGCAGACTTGTTTAATGCCCGGGAAATCATACTGTCGCTGATCCCGAGCCTTTTTGCGGAACGTATGGCCGCGGTACCGAGCACGTCCAGAACCAACTTTTGGCCCTCCGGCGCGCCATCAATTCGGGAGCCAACCGTGCTCGTTTCAAGCCCGTGTTCGGCATCCAGCATCAGTGACATGTGCTCGACAAACCACGGATCAAACGCCGTTTGCGTGCAGACCTGTTCAACCGTCATTCCCGCCCTTAGGCCATCGCTAACTGCAAACAAGCGATATGCGGTTGGGATGTTCATTGGCTCGGGCTTTTGCTTAATTGGCCCGCCAAAACCGTCTGCACCAATTTCCAAACCACGACAGGCCTTGTTTAGCGCCTCGGCAAACGTGCGACCAATGGCCATCACCTCGCCAACGCTTTTCATTTGGGGCCCCAGAACAGCGTCTGCACCAGGGAACTTTTCAAAAGCCCATCGCGGCATCTTTACTATGCAATAGTCTATGCTGGGCTCAAAGCTTGCGGGAGTGACCTTGGTGATGTCATTTTTGATTTCATCCAGCGTGTAACCAACTGCGAGCAATGCCGCGATCTTGGCGATTGGAAATCCCGTGGCCTTGCTAGCCAGCGCACTGCTCCGGCTGACGCGCGGGTTCATCTCAATAACCAAAACATCGCCATTTGCTGGATTTACCGCAAACTGCACATTGCTACCACCGGTTTCAACACCAACGGTCGTCATGACCAACTTGGCCTGGTTCCTAAGCCGCTGGTACTCCTTGTCGGTCAGCGTTTGTGTCGGGGCGACGGTTATGCTGTCGCCCGTATGCACGCCCATGGGATCAATATTTTCAATGCTGCACACGACCACGAAGTTGTCATTCTTATCACGCATTACTTCGAGCTCAAATTCCTTCCATCCCAATACGCTTTGCTCGATCAACACTTCGTGCACCGGGCTCTCGCGCAGTCCATGTTCGACTTTGGCCCGAAACTCGTCCCATGTAAATACGATGCCGCCGCCGCTGCCGCCAAGGGTAAAACTAGGCCGGATCAAGGTGGGCAACCCGACCTCCCGGGCAATGACCTCAGCCTCAGCCACCGTGTGGGCAATGCCGCTCCGGGCGCACTTCAATCCAACGGCCTCCATGGCGACCTTAAATTTGAGACGATCTTCAGCAACATCGATAGTTTCAGGTTTTGCGCCGATAAGCTGCACACCATACTTCTCGAGAATCCCCAGCCGATGCAAATCCATGGCCAGATTTAGCGCCGTCTGTCCGCCAACAGTCGGAAGTACGGCATCCGGCCTTTCCACCGCAATGATTTTCTCGACTATCTCAACGGTCAATGGCTCAATATACGTCGCATCAGCAAACTCCGGATCAGTCATGATCGTCGCGGGGTTGCTATTGACGAGGATGACGCGGTAACCCTCCTTGCGCAGCGCCTTGCATGCTTGCACCCCAGAATAGTCGAACTCACAGGCCTGGCCGATAACGATCGGCCCGGCGCCGATGATTAGGATGGAATGTATATCGGTGCGTTTCATTTATTTTTCATCAACCTGATGAACTCGGCAAACAAATAGTGTGAATCGTGCGGTCCCGGGCTACTTTCGGGATGATATTGAACAGCAAAGGCTCGCAAATCCCGAGCGCGCAACCCCTCAACACACCCATCATTTAGGTTCACATGTGTGACTTCAACGCCCGCAGGCAATGAATCCGGGCGCACGGCAAATCCGTGATTGTGTGCGCTAATTTCGACATTTTTTGTATCTAAAAACTGCACGGGTTGATTGCCACCCCGGTGACCAAACTTCATTTTGTAGGTGTCGCCGCCCAATGCCAAACCGAGAATCTGGTTGCCCAGGCATATGCCAAAGATTGGAATTTTGCCGAGCAGGGCACGCACATTTTCGATGGCATACGTTGTTGCTGCAGGGTCTCCCGGACCATTCGACAGAAAAACGCCATCCGGGTTTAAGGAAAACACGTCCTGAGCCGGATAGCTTGCAGGCACAACTGTCACCCGACACCCATATGAGGTCAGTAGACGCAAAATATTGCGCTTGATCCCATAGTCATAAGCCACGACGTGAAAACTAGCTGCGTGATCCGCCTGTATTATCTGTTCATCCATTAACCAAGCAGAGTTTGAAGGTTCATTCCACGTATAGGGCGCGTTGCACGTGACGTGGCGAACGAGGTCCAAGCCGTTCATATCCGGAGCTTGGCGCGCCAGTGCAATCAGCCTTTCTGGATCAAGGTTGCCGGTACTGATGGCGCAATTTTGCGCACCATAAGTTCGGATGTGCCGAACCAACGCGCGCGTGTCGACGTCGGCAATGCCTACAATGGCGCGATCAGCCATATAGTCCTGCATGGACTTTTCGGATCGATAATTGCTGGTCGTGGGACTTGCCGACCGGACGATCAAACCGGCTACGAATGCGCGATTGCTCTCGTCGTCAGCGTAGTTTGTGCCGTAGTTGCCAATATGTGGCTGGCTCATGGTGACGACCTGACCATAATAACTGGGGTCGGTCAAGATCTCCTGGTAGCCAGTCATGCTGGTGTTAAAGACGATCTCACCACTTGTCTCACCCGGCTTTCCAAGCGCAATTCCCGGCCAAAGCGTCCCATCTGCAAGCGCCAAAAGCGCAACTGGTTGATTCATGACAAAAAAAGAGGGCATTCAAATTGATGAACGCCCTGCAAAAGCACCTCTGGATAGCGCCGAATTTTCGATCCGGGCTCCAGACTGAACCTTGGGGGCGGACTGCTTCGACGCGAACAAAAAATCATCCCCAACAATTTTAACCGATCGTGCAGCACAACCGAGCCCGAGTTATTGAGCCAGGGTCAGGCGCGCCGCAGCGCTCGCGGCAATTGCTTCGCGCTTTGGCAGGGCCTGCATGGCCAATGCACCAACTAGGCCCAAAACCGGAACAATCATCATGCTACCAATAAGCCCAAGCCGTTCTGGTGCGGCAAGGAAACTATTGATGCCCTGGCCAACATAACCCATGGCAAATGCAAATCCAAGCGCGATTCCACTGGCCAACCCTGCGCTCTTGGGAAACAGCTCTTGGGAAAGCACGATTAGTGGAGGCCAGGCCCACCCCACCAAAAATCCCATCGTGACAGCGACAAGATACAACGGTACGCCCACAACGTTCCAATACAAAAACATGAGTGGGGCACTGCATAAGAACGAAAACAGCATCACCCGACGCGGACCGATGCGGTCGGCCAACAGCCCGCCTACCAGAGTTCCAAGCGCGAGCGACCACAGATTTATCGTACTAAGCGTTCCAGCCTGTGCCGCGGTAAATCCGCGCAAGGTCGTAAAAAATACCGGTGTGAAAAACGTGGCAGCTGCTTGCAGCCAGGCACGTGCCATCATGGTTATCAAGAGTGCGGCCACGCCGAGCTTGGTAAACGCCGGATTGACTTTCAACAGGGTTTTGCCCGGAACAATTCGGCTTGGCGAGCCGGATCCGCCTGTCAACTTGAATAACACAGGAACAAGTATTAAGCCGACAAGTGACATGATCGGCAGTGCAGCCCGGCCGAGCACATCACCGATTACACCAGCCAAAGCCGGACCGGTCCCATACCCAAAGTTACCGCCAAACATAAAAATCGACATGGCTGAGGTTTTCTTGTCTCCCCCGGAACGACTGGCACCGCTCGCACCCTGGGGGTGAAATGCAGCACTACCCATCCCCGCAAATGCTGCACACAGAATCAGCAGCCAATAACTTGGCGCCAGGCCCATGAGCATTTGAAAGACGGTCATGACAGCCACCCCGCCAACCACGAACCAACGACCGCCCTTTAGATCTCCCAAATATCCAAACAACGGTTGGGTAAGTGATGAAAAAATTCCATAGACCGTGCCAACCAAGCCTGCCTCTGTCAAGCCAAAACCAAGTGATCGCGATGCAAATAACAGCAGCATCGGTATGGAACCCGAGTAGAGGTCACACGTGAAATGACTGAGTGAAAGGGCCATGAGCACTCGGTTGCGCAATAGAGTTGGCATATTGGTAGATTACCGCAGTTTTGCCCCACGCGGGGTTTGCCATTGAAGGAATATCCATTTCAAAACACAGGTAATATTTAGGCATGAATCTGCTTCCGCACCCACGCAAACTGCAGACAAGCGACGGCGTTTTTGCCCTTGATGACTCCCATGACGTTGAAATCATGTTGATTGGATCGCACACCAACAATCTCTGGTTTAGTGCGAACCGATTGGCACTATCGTTGCAGTCACATGGCTTTGGTTGCACCATTGGCTCGAATTCCGTCCTCACTCAACCTGCGCGCGGAATAACGTTGAATATAGATTCGGACAAAGTTCACCATGTGCAGGGCTATGCACTTGAGATTCACGCCGAATCGATCACAGTTACAGGTGGCAGCACCCAAGGTGTGTTCTATGGCGTCTGCACACTGCTGCAGCTAATTTCCATTCATTGGCTCATTGGACGGTTAGTACTTCCGTGTTTGCATATCGCTGATCATCCGGATTTTCCGGTGCGAGGGCTCATGCTCGACATTTCGCGGGACAAGGTGCCCAAACTGAGTACGTTGCTCGATTTGATCGACCGCCTGGCGTCGCTCAAGATCAATCAACTGCATTTGTATGCGGAACACACCTTTGCGTATCGTGCTCACCGGGACGTTTGGCAGGATGCCTCTCCGTTTACCGCGGCCGAGATTCAGCAAGTTGATTTTTTTTGCCGTGCCCGCCACGTTGAACTTGTACCGTGCACGAATTCCTTTGGTCATTTTCACCGATGGCTAAAAAAGGAAGCCTATTCACATCTTGCCGAAACCCATGGGCCATACACCGCATGGGGTCGTCAGCGCCAGGGACCATTCGGATTAAATCCGCTTCACCCAGAAAGCATTGCCCTGCTCCGCTCGCTGTACGATGAGTTGTTGCCGAATTTCTCGTCCGGCCTGTTTAACGTGGGCTGCGACGAAACCATCGATCTTGGATTTGGCGCGAGCGCCGACGAAGTTCTCCAAAAAGGCAGGGGACGCGTGTATTTGGACTTTGTACAGAAAATCTATTTGGAGTGCACCAAACGCCAGCGCACCATGATGTTCTGGGGCGACATCATCATCAATTACCCCGAGTTGGTTGCGGAGCTACCAAAAGACGCGATCGCACTTGAATGGGGCTATGAATTTGACCACCCGTTTGACAAGAACAGCGCCCTTTTTGCCGCGTCGGGTATTCCATTCTATGTATGCCCCGGGACGGCCAGCTGGAACAGCTTTGCCGGACGCACCCAGAACGCTCTTGGCAACTTGCTAAACGCAGCGGAGAGTGGCTTGAAGCATGGCGCAGTAGGCTATCTGATCACCGATTGGGGGGACTTCGGTCATTGGCAGCCACAGGTGGCCAGCATGCTGGGTTATGGATTTGGAGCGGCGGTGAGCTGGACCTGTGACGCAAACAAATCGATCCAGATTGCAGATGCAATCAGCCGGCATCTGTTTGATGACGTATCCGGAACCGTGGGCGCAGTGGCATTCGATATTGGAAACGTATACCAATCCTTTAAGCGCGCCCACAACGGAAACCCGGTCGTGTTTGTTATGAATGCTCCTGTTGTACTAAGATCAACGCCTGCCGAGGTAGCACAAAAAATGGCGATAACGCGTGAACAGATTGGTCAACACAGCAAGTCGATAGATCAAAGTATCAAACCACTACATAAGCACAAAATGACGCGCCCAGACGCCGATTTGATTGTCGATGAACTTCAAATGGCAGCAGATTGGTTGAAACTTGGTGGGGACTACACCTTGCATGCGCTTGGTCACAAAGTCAACAGTGCTATGTTTGTAAAAAAGCAAGCTGACTTACTAAAGCGCTACCGAAAAATCTGGCTGGCCAGAAACCGGCCAGGTGGTCTGAATGATTCAATAAAGCGCTTAAAAGAACTCAAAGTTGGACCAAGTAAATAGATGGCGTTCGGGGCGTTTATAGTGCATCCATGAAAAAACTTCGCATCGGTATTATTTCGACCGCAAACATCGGGATGGCCAAGGTGACGCCGGCCATGCAGGGTGGGCAATTTACAGAGGTCGTGGCGATTGCGTCACGTACTCAAGAGGCGGCTGAAACTGCCGCACGGAAACTTGGGATAACCCGAGCACACGGATCCTATGAAGCGTTATTGGCGGACACGGAGGTGGATGCCATATATAACCCGCTGCCCAACCACGGGCACGTACCGTGGACAATCAAAGCAATCCAGGCTGGCAAACATGTGCTCTGCGAGAAGCCAATCGCTTTATCTGTAGCTGAAGCCAATGAGTTGCTGGCTATATCCAGGCAACATCCGCACATAAAAGTGATGGAGGCGTTCATGTATCGTTTCCATCCCCAATGGATCAAAGCCAAAGCGTTGGTATCAGAAGGCGCAATTGGCGATTTACGGACCATCCATTCGTTCTTTAGCTACTTTAACAATGACCCTGCCAACGTTCGCAATATTGCGGAAATCGGCGGCGGCGGTCTCATGGATATTGGCTGCTACAACATATCTGTATCACGCCTGATCTTTGGCCGAGAGCCAACAAGAGTCATGGGCATCGTCGATTACGATCCAACATTTCATACGGATCGGCTGGCCAGCGGCATCCTCGATTTTGGAAGTGGGTCTACCGCAACCTTCACATGCAGCACCCAACTTACAAACTACCAGCGCGTGAATATTTATGGCATCACGGGCCGTATCGAAATTGAAATTCCGTTTAATGCGCCACCAGACAAGCCCTGCCGCATTTGGCTGCAGCGCGGTGGCGACATTCAGGAGATCGCGTTTCCTACCACCGATCAATACTCGGCACAGGGTGACGCTTTTGCGTTGTCGGTGCTGAATGACACGCCAGTCCCGACCCCGCTTGAGGACGCCGTCGCGAACATGAATGTGATCGAACGTGTGCTACGAAGTGGGAAATCCGAGGCTTGGGCCTGAAATACGGACTGAAACTCAGCGCTTCGGAATGAGATCCGCAAGCGCCGAGTCCGCGGTCGGAAACCTAAATTTATAGCCCTCTGCCAGCAATCGTGCGGGCACGCCATAAGACCCACCCAACACGATATCTGCGGGCGAGCCAATCACCTCCGCCCCAATGCGGGCCGCAAAAGATGGAACGGGCGGAGACCAGGGCCGGCCGTAGGCCTTGCGCAATGCAAACATAAATTGCGCATTTGTTGACGGATTTTGCGCAACAGCGTGATAGGTTCCCGATGCGTTTTGATTGTCAATGGCCCAGTCAAAAATTCCGGCCAAATCGCCCAAATGTATCCAACTGAAATGCTGTGTGCCGGCGCCGACTGACCCGCCCAGAAAGAGCTTTGCAAGCGTGGCCAGCGGCACCAATGGGCCGCCGCCCTGCCCCAAGACCGGCCCAATGCGAAACAAAGTGCGTCTGATGGGCACGTCGGATTGAGCCGCGAAGGCTTGCTCCCACAAAGCGCAAATCTCGGTTAGAAATCCACTGGGCGCTCGGGGTGCGGACTCATCCCGGCCAACCGGGCCATCACCAACAAAATCAATACCCGCACTTTGAATCCAAACTTTGGGTGCTTTCTGCAGGGTTCGAAGTGCCGAGCCCAAAACTGCGATGGCCTCGGTCCGCGATGCAATTATTTCGCGCCTGTTCTCATCGTTCCATCGGCAGTTAATGTTTTTCCCGGTCAGATTTATCAGGGCGGTTGCCCCCTCAAGTGATTCAACCCACGCACCCTGCGTTTTGCCGTCCCAGCCAACATGGTTTGGTTTGGATGGGGTCCTTGTCAGGACCGTGACGTTATCCCCCTTGGATGAGAAATGCGCCTCAAGCCCGCGACCTATAAATCCGCTGCCACCCGCGATTACGATTTTTCTTGTCATGATTATTGCCACATTATCAACCTCGCGCCGCGTTCATAAGAGAAGTAGCTCCATATCCAATTTATGAGTACTTGTGTGCGATTTCTAAAACCGACCAAATATAACAAGTGCAGAAACAACCACATAATCCAGGCGATTGCTCCCCTGACCTTAAGTCCGGATGGAAATTGCGCTACTGCTTCCTGGCGGCCAATGGTTGCCATAAATCCCGGGTCCTTGTATGCAAACGGTTGCGTCTGCAAATTGTTGATTTGCCGGACTATTTGAAACGCCACATGCTTTCCACCCTGGATTGCCGCTTGGGCCAGCTGCGGATACACATTGCCATGAACATCCTTGCCGGCAGCAAGATCGCCAATTACAAATACACCGGGTATACCTGGAACTGTCAAATCATCATTTACAGCAACGCGACCACCCCGTACCATCGGCAATGCAAGGTGTGAGGCAAGTGGATTGCCTGTGATCCCGGCTCCCCAAACCACGGTTTTCGCCGGAATTGCCGAACCGTCTTTGAGCGTAACACCTTCCGTGGTAACTGAGATTACTTGGGCGCCAAATCGCACGTCGACGCCAAATTTTTTTAGTGTCGCCAGTGTGTATTGTTGCAGTCGAACATCAAACGGCGGCAGCAACCTGTCAAGGGCTTCGAGCAACACCACGCGCACTGCGCCAAAATCGAGATTCGGAAAGTCTTTGCGAAGGACCTTGTCAAACAGTTCCGTAAGTGCTCCGGCCATCTCGACTCCGGTCGGTCCCCCGCCAGCGACAACAAAGGTTAACATGCCATCGGGAACCTTCCGCTCAAGCGCATCTGCTTCCTCAAACTTTTTCACGATGTGGCTGCGCAAAGCAATGGCATCTTCCAAACTTTTCAGGCCAAATGCATGTTCGGCTACGCCTGAAATTCCGAAGTCACTGGTGACAGCCCCAGCGGCCAGCACAAGGTAATCGAACGCAATCGATTCTCCAGTCGAGGTGACAAGTAATTTGGCAAGTAGATCGCCGCTTACAACGCGCGCCATGCGAAACCGCACATTGGCTTGACGCCTTACTTCACCCCGGATAGCATGAGCAATTTCTTCGGGTTCGAGACCCGCTGTAGCAACTTGATACAGGAGTGGCTGGAAAATATGGTGATTGCGCGAATCAATGAGATGCACCTCCACGTCGGCTCCCTTTAGTGCGCGTGCCACGGCCAATCCGCCAAACCCCGCCCCAATGACAGCCACAACCGGTTTTTTGATCATGTTTTTTAATTGTACGCGAGATTGTGAAAACTTTCACAACCTGCCTGGTCAGCCAGGCTGACCATCTGCTTGCACCTGATTTAGAAACAGTGTGGTGCTAAATCCTGCGGACTTATTGGCATGGCCGGGAATACCCAGGGTCATTAACTGACAGCCGGTTGCACGGAATTCCTCAACGTCATCAACATTAATGATGCTCGCGCTGCTGCGAAAATTCGCGCGCCCATGCACCCGCCACCGTGGTCAGCTCTGAGGCGCTATTTGGAACATGCATAGATGCGAATGCACAGGCTTCAACCCGAACAATTGAATCTCCAAAATTGGCGAGTTCACACCAGCGTTCAATACCATCACATTCGGTCGTGATTCATTAGCACAGAACAATCTGGAATTTTTGGTTCGCGTCAACAAGCGTAACGCGCAGCGTTTCTCGTTGGGATACGTTCGCGGGATCCTGACCATGGGCCGGTGCAAGACCGGGCTCACCCGACAGGATCACCTCGTGACCAACGTATCTGGGGCGAACATCACGAATCAATTTGTCGGGTGCTTCCTCCAAGGACACAAAATTGCCTGGGTTTTCAAAACTGATCTTAAGCGCGTTCTCGTGATACGTAACATCACCAAAACTGACAAGTTCATCACGGCGGGTGTTCCATTCAAAGGACGCCGGACCGTTGGAATCTGAAATGTCTGTCAGGCCCTCGATCAAACCCTAGGCAAAATCTGTCGGATTGGCAAACCAACCAAGGTGAATCACGCGATCACCGTGGTCTATTTGGAAAGCGTAAACACTAGTGCTTAGGAGCAGATTGAAGGTTTTGGTCGTTGGGTTGAAATGAATCATGAACCTTGATGGATGAGCGTTGCAAATGAACGTGAGCGGCGGCGGCAAGCGTCACCATTTCCAGGACGTTCCACCAAAAGTGAACGTCAAGGCGCGTTGCCGTAGTCAGGCCGGGCAGCGAACATAGAAAGGTGCCTTGAGTAAAAGTACTGCGCGCAAGCCAGCCATCGCGCCCCAAAATTCCAGGGAGACCCTGGGCGGTGACGCCCGTGCCCACACCAAGCTGCTGGAGTTCCAAAAGCACCATTTGGTAGCGGACAAACATATACGTATGCTCAATCGTATGAAAGAACGCCACGCCCAATAACAGCCAGGCAAATGGATTTCGCATTCCACCAATCACGAGGGCAAAAACCGCCGCAAGTACATACACGTTCCAAACAAAATGCACCCACTCTGCATTTAGCGGAGAAAGAAACCCGTTAGACTCGCGCAACGTCCAAAAAAATAGATGGTACTGAACCCATTGCGCGACGTGTTCCAGCGTATGCAGGCTTTGTGTTGTTAGCAGAACGCTCACAAGTGTGAGAACAAGGCCTAGTTTAGGTAATTCCGCCTTCCATTTTGCAGCCATTACCGGCAGCCAAAATCCGATGACGATGGCGGTCATGGCCCATTTTGGCAAATCAAACCGCCATGCTCCAAGCGACGCCACGACGCCTCCAAGTGCAAGCGCCCACAACATTGGGCCTGCAAATTGGCGCGGGTTCAACAGGACAAGAACCGGGCTTCCAGCAACCGGCACGGTTTTCTGCAATGTCACGTTCATCGGGTCACCTCAATAATCTGATTGGGTGCAGGGCTCGGCACAGAACTTGCTATTCCATCAGGCCACGTTACTACTAATTTGTTTATGGTCGCATCCTTTGGCAATCCAAAATGCACACGCGGTGCATCAGCCGATATATGACCGCTGCCTACGTGGACATCACGCGTCATAGTTCCCATGGACGTTTGCAACTCAAGCCTTGCGCCTACACCAAAGTGGTTGCTTCCGGGCTGTTGTAGCTGTACTTCAAGCGAAGAACCGGAGCATAGTCGATTCTCAAAAACTTGTGCCGGGGCGAGCAAGTTATTGATTACAATGTCCAAATCTCCGTCGTTGTCAAGGTCAACCATGATCATGCCCCGACCACTGGAGGTTGATGCTAGGCCCCAATCATCAGCCAATGCAAACCCGGACCCACCCAGGTTGCGGAATGCCCTATTTTGTTCCACTAATTCAGTGTTTGGCAGATGACGAAAAAAATCGCGGTCAATCATTCCGTTTACCGTATACAGATCTACAAATCCATCCTGATCCAAATCACCAAATTGTGCCGACCAAGTCCAACCGGTCGCATCAACGCCCATGTCCGGCGCACGGTTCTGCCAAGTGCCGTTGCCACGCTGTTGCATCAAGACATTCTCCTGCACCTGTGGATCATCCTTCGGTTGGCTCTTGCGCATGGTTTGCATTAATGGCAGCCATTCAACCATGGTGTGGACGCCTACATCATACGGCTTCATGTCGCTTTCAAATACGGCTGGCATGCCACTATTGTCAATATCGGCAACGCTTAAGCTCATGGTACTGTGGGAAGTTGCAGGTTGCATGGTGCTCTTTACCCATCCGGCAGTTGTGTTTAACCAAATTTCGTCCATAACATCGAAATCGTTACCCACCCAAATATCGGGTCGGCCATCGTGATTTAGGTCAGTGACCAACAGTGCAAGACCTTGAGCTTCGGGGCTTATTTTTGTCGCTGAAAATTGTGCGTCACCAAGATTTGTGTAGACCATGACGCCGCCAATTCGGTTAAACAGGAAGTTGTTTGCCTGCTCTTTAGCCAGTTCCGCGTTGTATGACGCGGTAACCAAATCCAACCTGCCATCGCCATTGAGGTCAGCCCAGGCCATAGAATATGCCGGCTCAAACACATTGCCCAAATTCACACGTTCAAATTCTCCGCCACGGTTTCGCATCCAGAACGGTGGACCAAAACGCTGGGTAAAAACAATGTCAGGTTGCCCATCACCATCCACGTCCACAATGGCGGGAGCACGCACATCCATCACATCCAGCGCCTGCTTTCGAAAGTTGAGGTGACCGTCGTTCCAAAATATAACGGCAGGTTGCCCAAGATTGGCAAAGACAAGATCAATCAACCCATCGCCATTCAGGTCACCTGCGGCAACACCCGAGCCATTACTCTCGAAATTTTTTACCGTGCCACTTGCCGTCGACGTCATAAAGTCGAGTGGATGCTCGATAAACAAACCCGCACAAGCGGACGGCACTGTTTGAGCCACTTGCCGAACATGGACTGCAACGCCGGTTGCCACGGGTTCGTTTTTTTGTGGCGCCACAGACCCGGTGCACGACACTGTGAGCACGCCGCACATAGTCAACAGACCCATCAGGCGATTTCGGTCGAACACAAACGAATTTAGCAACATATTCAGGCACCTCATAATTATTGAATTTCAAGAGGCATGTGCAATCGTCGTAGACATGGTACACAGACATGGCGGGAGAATTGCGGCTCCCGCCATGTGCTAAGCTCACCAAATCCCGATGGAATTCAATCCACCCGGGTTATTTGAATAGCGCGTTGACCTTGGTATTTGCAGCGGTCAATGCAACTGCCGCCTTTTCCTTTCCCAAGAAAATGCTGTCCATGACCGGGTCCATGATCTTCTGAACTTCCGCACCGTTGTCGGTAATTGGGAACAAGAAGGTGGCCTTCGGGTCAGTGGCCAAATCGGTGAAAGCGGTCACGTCCAGACCACGACCGGTGTAAACCTTGAGCGCCTCGGCAACGCCGTCGGGAGTCGCGGGGAACACAACACCCTTGGTGCCAACGATCTTCTCGCACTCATTTGACGCAGCATACTTCACCCACGCCCAAGACTGCTCGGGATTCTTGGTTCCGATCCAGATCGAATCCGCCAATCCGTTAAACATGCTTTTGCGACCCACGGGTCCCTTTGGCAACAAACCGAAAATGACCGGGAACTTGACGTCTTTGGTCACATCGCCAATCTGCCATGAACCAACGGTCGTGGCCACAACTTTGCCGTTCTTGAACAGCGTGGTGTTGCCAAGGCTTTTGATATCGGCCAATGGTGGCGTAATGCCCTTGACCAGGTTTAGGTCCGCAAGCCATTGAATGCTCTCGGCGAGCTTGGGATCATCATAGTGATACTTGGTGCCCCAGACGCCATCAACCAATGAGAAGCCGTTGCTGGCTGCAAAGTGGCTCCACTCTGTTTGACCGGCGAAACCACCGGATCCGGGAGGAGTGAATCCGAACTGAGCAACGTTCTTTTTGTCGAACGCGGCATCAGCGCCGTTCTTGCCATTCTTGTCAATGGTTAGCTGGGTGATCAGCTTGCCGAAGCTGCCGCCATCGGCCGGATTCCAGTCAAGGTTCTTAACCGATGCAGGATCAACGCCCGCCTTTTTGAGCAGGTCGGCGTTATACACCACGGAAATGGTGTCCCAGTCCTTGGGCAGACCGAAACGCTGACCATTTCGTGACCATAGGTTGGCCAATTCACCAAGATACTGCTTGGTGTCCACATTGTCGCGCTTGACGAATGGCTCTATGTCATAGATCACCTTCTTGAGCGCATATTCTGGATACTTGGCCAAGTGGTTGGTGAATACATCCGGGGCCGTACCGCTGGCGAAGCCGGTGTTCAATCCGTTCCAGTAGTCATCCCAGCCGAGCTGTTCAATCTTCACGGTAATGTTCGGGTTCTTCTTGGTGAACTCGGCGGCGCATGCCTCGTAGGCCGGCTGCTGGTTGCTGTCCCACATCACATACTTGATGGTAACGGGTGCAGCGGCGGCCGGCGCGGGCGCCTTCGTGGGTGCTGCCGCCGCCGGTGCGCTGGTGGGCGCAGGTGCGGCGGTGGGTGCGGCGCAGGCTGCCACCATCAGTGTGGTGACGGCTGCGGCAAACACGTGTTGTTTGCGAATCGCGTTCATTTCATTCTCCTTTTGATTTGTCCAACTATTTGTACTTAAACCGTCACGCCGCTTGGCGTGCCGTGGGGTACCGAAACAAATGGGCTCATCGATAGCCCGTAAACTGAATTGAGTTAATTACTCGTCGTCCAAGTAGTAGAAACACCAGGATGCTGGGCCCGGCGCTTACAAGCGCGCCCGCCATCAGTCCCGTCCAATCCGGGGTACCTTGCGGTGTCTGTGATCGAAAAATACCGAGCGCAACTGTGAGGACGCGGGTCGCCTCTTCCGAGCCACCGATCAACAGCGGCCACAAATAGTCATTCCAAGTGCCGATAAAGGTAAGAATCGCCAGTGTAGTGATAGGCGGCATGCTTATCGGCAAAATAATCCGCCAGAATACGCCGAACAGGGATGCGCCATCCAACCGACCCGCCTCTTCCAATTCCCGATTGATACCCAGGAAATATTGCCTGAGAAAGAACACGGCAAATGGTGAAAACAAGAACGTGGGTGCAATGATCCCCTGAAAGGTCTTGATCCAGTCCAGTTCGCGCATGAGGACATAATTTGGGATCAACAGCACGATCCCGGGAATGATTAATGCCGTCAAATAGAGGCCAAATATTTTTTCTCTAAATGGAAACTTCAACCGGGCAAATGCATATGCTCCAAGTGCGGAGAACGTTAACTGGCCGAATACCACGGAGCATGTCACAATTATCGAGTTTCGCAAATATAGAAAAAAGTTCAACTTTTGACCCGATCCGCCGAGTGCCTGTGATTCGTCAATTGTTAAAAAGCCAAGAACGCGCCAAAAATTGCCGGTAGTCAAACCAACCGGCAACAGCGACGTGGCATTTGCAAACAGTTCACGGTTGGAAGAAAGGGCAGTCCGGATCATCCACCAAAATGGCAGAAGTGTCACAAAAATCAAGAGCGAGAGAACCAGCCAGGCCAGGGTTCGCCCGCTAAAAAACTTTGTGAATGGCGAGGTTCGAGGAAGGGTATTTGTCATGATTGGAATGGTCCTATGAACCAAGGTCGGACTCGTTGGCCCGCAAGAATCTCATTTGAATCAATGTTATGACCATCAATATCGCAAACAGAACAACGGCTGCGGACATCGCAAAACCCATTTTGAATCGTGCAAATGCAAACTCGTAAATGTACCAAAAGAGCACGCGGGTGACTCCAATTGGACCACCCTTTGTGGTGATGGCAATCGTGTCGAATATTTGAAACGAGCCAATGACGGTTGTAACCAACACAAAAACAAGCACAGGGCGAAGCAGCGGAATAGTTATCCTAAAAAAAGCGGTGCGCTCATCAGCACCGTCAATTGAACTGGCCTCATACAACTCTTTGGGAATGGTTTGCAAACCGGAAAATATCAAAAGAGCGGTGTATCCCGCGTGTCGCCAAATATTTATCGCGGCAATGGACGGCATGGCGAGCTCCGGGGAGCCTAGAAAACCCAAGCGTTCGAATCCAAGCGCCTGAATCGCCTGATTGACCAATCCCAATTGTGGATCAAGCATCCACAGCCATAGCAGTCCAACGACAACATTTGGAATCAGCCATGGAAGCACAAGCACCCCGCGCACAAACAGCGACCGGCTCAAACGATCCATCAGCACGGCCATGAGAACCGCGACAGCCGTTTGAAGTGGGATGTTCAATATTACATAATATGCCGTGGCCTTCATTGCCAGCCAAAAGTCCTCATCATTAAAAAGGGTGACGTAGTTTTCAAAACCCTTCCAGCTGGCTGGCTGAAGCAAGTTCCAGTCGGTGAGGCTGATAAATAGTCCGCGAACTGCGGGAACGCCAAAGAATATTATGAAGCCCAACAAACTCGGCAGAATAAACAATAAGGCCAGGTACGTTTCACCTCTGCTCCAAAGCTTGAACCACGTTTTTGTGTCAAAGGATGTCAGCGCTGTGCTCGTCTTGGTCATTTGAGTATTCTATGTCGATTCGCGGACGATTAGCTCGGGAAAACTTTCAGTAACCGGGAAATCCCTGGATGGATTATTGATCTTGTCAATCAACAATCGCGTTGAGGCGCGACCAATTTCACGTTTGTCAAGCCTGACCGTGGTCAGCGCCGGGGTCGCCAACGCCGCATATGCAATGTCGCCGAAGCCCGCAATCGCAAAATCGGCAGGAACTTTTCTGCCCAATTCATACCGGCCCGGATAGTGCCCGGTGCCAGCTGATCGTTGTAATAAAAGAGCGCTGAAATTTTGGGTTGCCGCACCATTGGCTCGATCGCCGTGGTGCGACATTCCATGTGGCGTGGCGATGCCGGACTCCACCTTAAGAGTCTCGAATCCAAGACCATGTTCCAACATCACGTCCTGATGGGCACGAACCCGTTGAGCCAGCTTTGGATTGCCTGAGCCGCCGATTATCATCCCGATGAATTGGTGTCCTCTTGCAACCAGCTGACGATGCCATCCACACCGTGCGAGACCAGCAATTCGAGCGCTACAAACTCCACGTTCATGTCCGTGTTTGCGATAACAACCCAATAGGAATGAATGCGGGCAATCTTTTTCACTCCGCGGGCAACCACGGCAAAAAACGGGTTGCATATGTCCGGGACAACCAGACCGATCATGTGCGAGCGTTGGGTTGCAGGACTGCGTGCCAACATTTTTGACGTGTACCCAAGTTCCCCAATTGTCGCCAATACCCGCTGAGGTGTATCTTCAGCAATCTCGTCTTCGTTGTTTACGACGCGAGAAAGGGTTTTGATTGAAACCTTTGCTCGATCGGCGACCTGCCTAATTGTTATGTTCTGCATGGAGACTGACATCGCTCACGACAACCTTGACGAGGATGCTGACATTAGCGTACGATAAAAACGTCGACCGGTCAAGAGGTGGTCAATTTCCGGGTAGAATTTAAGAACATTTGTGCTATTGCATTTTAAATGCCTGACCAATCATCATGTTAAGCGAACTGCGCGTGCGCGACTTTGTGATCATTGACACGTTGGATCTTTCGTTTTCCGCCGGCTTAAACGTCATCACCGGCGAGACCGGCGCCGGCAAAAGCATTCTGATCGATTCAATTGCGTTGCTACTCGGTGACAGGGCCGAACCCGGAATGGTGCGCAATGGCTGTGACCGGGCATTGATTGAGGGTCTATTCAAACTTGACTCTGAACTGGTCGAACCGATTCGCGGGGCACTCTCGGCCCACGCGCTCGACCTGGATGCGGACGAGCTGACGCTTGCGCGCGAGGTACGGTCAAACGGTCGCTCGGTCTGTCGGATCAATGGCAGTGCCATCAATCAAGCCGCGCTGCGTGAGATCGGCGAACGATTGGTTGATGTGCATGGGCAAAGCGAGCATCTCAGCCTGCTGCGTGTAAAAGAGCATCTTAACCTGCTTGATGATTTCGCGAATACCTGGGATGCGCGACGCCACCTAAGCGCCCGCGTAGCGGCATTGAGGACCGTGCAGCAGGCACTGGCTGATACCGAACGCAACCAGCGGGAGCAAGTGCGCCGGTTGGACATGCTCAAATTTCAGGTTGAAGAAATAAGTGCAGCGCGCCTAAAGCCGGGTGAGGAAGCCGTGTTGACCGACGAACACACCCGTCTTGCAAACGCTGAAACCATCGCAGAGTTGACATCGGAAAGCTATGCTGCGCTTTATGAAAGTGGCCTAAGGGATGCGCCAGCTGCGCTGGACAACCTGGCACGGGTTGGCAAGGCACTGCAGCAACTAACGCGTTACGATAAGAGTTTCGGGACGTTGCACGACACCCTGGATGAGGCAACATCACTGTTGAACGACATTGCCCGGTCAATTGCGGATTATCGAGACGGGCTGGAATTCAATCCAAAGCGTTTGCAACAAGTAGAGCACCGGCTGGAGGCGCTCAAGAAACTTAAGCGCAAATATGGCGAAAGTGTGGAAGCTATGATCGCTTTTGGTGAGCAAGCACAACGAGAGCTGGATCAAATCGAAGGCGCGGACGAACGATTGGCGGATCTAAAGGACAAGGTTGCGGCCCTTCAGAATGAAGTGGATGCACTTGCAAAGACCCTGAGCCAAAACCGTCGCGGAGCGACACAGTCACTTTGCTCGCAGATAGAACGCCAATTGGATGAGCTAAAAATGTCCGGCGCCAAATTCGAGGTCGATCTCCACCAGCAACCAGTGGATTCAACCGGTGCGGATGCCGTTGAGTTTTTGATCGCTCCAAACGTTGGTGAAGGGCTTAAGCCGCTAGTCAAGGTTGCTTCGGGTGGCGAAACCGCCAGACTAATGCTGGCGCTAAAGGCCGTTCTAGCACAGCGTCCCGCCAACCGCGTGCCGACGCTCATTTTTGACGAGGTCGATCAGGGGATTGGCGGGCGAGTGGGCACAATCGTTGGTCAAAAACTCTGGAACTTGACTCACGCACATCAGGTACTGTGCATTACCCATCTACCCCAACTCGCCAGCTACGCAGACGCGCATTTCAAAGTTGAGAAACAGCTTGTTGACGAGGGTGACTCTGGCGTCCGCACGCGCACGCATACATCGGGTCTGGCGGTCAGACCTCAGCGTGTTCAAGAACTTGCGCTCATGTTGGGAACGGCCGGAACCGCTGGTGAGCAAAGCGCTGAGCAATTGCTGGCGGAAGCAGACAGTTACAAGAAATTGGCGACGAGGTGAGCGATTTTCAGCATGCGAAAATATGGTCGCACCGCTAAACTACATTTATGGTAGTCCAATTTGTTAACAGGCGGGTTAATCATGAAAGCAACGGGCAGCAAATTTGATTCGAGCACCAAGTCCGGCGGTTCCAGAAAAACTAGTGGTGTAGCAGCGCGATCACCTCGTGTCCCAAATGTAAGCCCATTGCGCGGTTCGGGTGTTGATGAATACGTTGCAGGCAAGGTGTCGCCCGAGCAACGTCCTAAAAATCCGACAGATGGCCGACATCAATGAAAGCGCAATCCAGGACTATGTGGCCCAAGCCGTAATGCTTAACGCGAAGAAGGGCGATCCGACAAAGAAAGGCAACGCATAATTGCGGGGATGCGCTATGTAAGACTCGGTTCCAGTGGGCTGTCCGTGAGCGCACTATTTCTCGGATGCGGCAACTTCGGCGGGATTGGAAGCGCACCCGCGTTTTTCGGTGCGGGTGAAACCGAGCCGCAGGCACACGCGCTGATGGATGCGGCATTGGATATGGGTATCACCGTCTTCGACACCGCAAATGCCTATGGTGGCGGGGCAAGCGAAACTTTTATCGGCAATTGGCTCCGCACCAAGGGCCCGCGGGTGCGGAGTCAGTTACTCATTAGCAGCAAAGTCTTCAATCCGGTTGGCCCGGGACCAAATGACAGGGGTCTGTCCCGGGCACACATCATGAGCCAAGTGGATGCTAGTCTCACCCGGTTGGGTGTTGAGGAGCTGGACTTGTATTTGATCCATGAACCGGACCAATCAACACCACTTGAAGAAACCCTCGGCACGCTAAATGATTTGGTCCATATTGGAAAGATTCGCTATATCGGCGCAAGCAATATGCCGGCGTGGCTGACGGCCAAATCGCTCTGGATTAGCGATAAATATGGCTGGCCCAGATTTGAATGGATTCAAAACAGCTACAGCCTGCTTGAACGCAGTGACGAGCGAGAATTGCTCCCCTTAATTCGTGATCAGAATCTTGGCTACACCCCCTTTAGCCCATTGGCCGGAGGATGGCTCACCGGCAAGTATTCTGCGGATCAGCCATTTCCACCAGGGTCACGCATGACGCTTCGACCGGAACCGTACGAGCGGCTCACAACTGCAGCTACGTATCGCGGGCTTTCGAGCTTGGCTGAAATCGCCAAAACGCATAATGTCGACATGGCAACGCTTGCGCTTGCCTGGCTCTTAGCGCAGGATTTTGTTACCGCGCCAATCGTTGGACCCCGCAAACCCGAGCATTTGATACCGGGTGCACGGGCATTGGCATTGCGCCTTGACCCGTCCGTGTCCGCACAGATAGGCGCCCTCTTCGCATAAACCAAACATGAAAGCGCCAATTCCATATCTGGAATTGGCGCTTAACACTGTTGTTCGTTCGCCGACCCTAGTTGTTGCCCGATGCGGTTGGATGGGGTCGATGATGTGTCGCTTCGTGCTGTGGATTATCACCATGCAGTTGGTTTGAAGCATCATGCGTATGTGGCTGATCACCTGCGGCATGGTGATGATGATGCCTATGATGATGGCGTGTGCCGTGCACATGCTTATGGGTGTGGTGGCCGTCCCCATTGTGTACATAGACCGGGTCGGCCTCGTCTGCGGCGACCGGCGCCGTAGATGCGGGCAACACGGGCGCATTCGCGCTCACGCTAGAACCCGCGCCTTGCGGCAATGTTGTTGCCGGGCCTGGTGCACTGGCGTCGTGGGCGTCGTGATGCGTGGCGGCATGATCCGGATGATCGGGGTGCACCTGATCGGCGCTGCTGTGGGTATGAGCCACATCGCCCACATCATGCGCGTGGGTGTGTTGATGGTCACCCGCAGCTGCCGGGTGCGCAGCCTGCTTGTGGCTGTGCATCGTATCCGAATGTTGCACGTGGTCAGGGGTTGACGCATCGGCCGGCGTCGGAGGATGCGTTGCTGGGACGACTGGTAAGCTATCTGCCATAATGTTCCTTTCTCTAATTTCTATGCGCGCGCGCCCCGACTGCTATAGTCCTAAGGTCCACACGCGTGGGCCGCAGCGATCTGAAGGCGCGACGATACTGATAGCTTAGTGCGCCAGTTCAAGCTTTGCTAGTGATTGGTCGCACTAGAGGTAATGATTAGAGTCACAATCGCGCAATGCCAGTGCGCAACGCCTTTATCGCCAGCTGCGTTCGATCATTGGTGTGCAGCTTGGCCATAATTTTGCTTACATAATTCCGAACCGTGCCTTCTGACAGGAACAACTTTCCAGCAATCTCAGAATTAGTATGCCCGACGGCCAGGAGTTGTAACGTTTCGGTTTCGCGATCGGTAAGAGTTTCGGCTGGGAATCCAATTGCGCCACCATCCGAGCTCCGGCCTCCCACATCAGTTGCCCGCTTAAACTCATTCATAACTTTGCGGGCAATCGTCGTATCCATAACCGACTCTCCCCGATGAACCGCACGCACAACGTCAAGGACTTCCAATTCAGACGCATCCTTCAATAGATACCCATGCGCACCGGCCCTGATGGCATCAAAAACCATGTCATCAGTATCATAGGTCGTCAGCACGACGACCTGGGTACCAGTGCATTCGGCACGTATGGCACGTATCGCCTGGACGCCACCAATCCCGGGCATCTTCAAATCCATCAGCGCGATATCAGGGTGATGGCGACGTGCCAATTCCAACGCCTCTTCGCCATTAACCGCCTGTCCAAGCACAGCGATATCAGGTTCCAGCGAGAGCATCATTGACAGACCACGCCTGATTAACTCCTGATCATCAGCAATGATCATCTTAATTATTTGATCGGCCATCAGTAATTAAGGTTACCAGTACCCACTCAGCGTAACCTCGGTTCCCCGACCTGGCGCGCTCGTCAGTTGAAACGCCATATCAATGAGTGCGGCCTGCTCGATCATGCCCCGCATTCCAAAATGATGTGCGCCTGCATCCTGCACGTGGATTGGATCAAAGCCGACGCCATCATCAACGATGTGCATTGAAACATGCTTGAGTGCCGCGTTCGAGGTCTCACTTAGCTCAATCAAAACGGACTTTGCATGAGCATGTCGGTCAATATTATGGAATACTTCCTCGGCGATTCTAAACATTGTTTCGGCACGCGCGTTTTGGAGATCGGGCAACGTTCCCCTTGATTCAAGGACCATGCGAATGCCGGTTCGATTGCCAAAATTCTTCGCCAGCTGTCGCAGCGCACTTTCCAGCCCAAACTCTCGTACAGGATTGCTCCGCAACTGCGTGATTGCGGCGCGGGCTTCCTGCAAGCCTAGTCGGGTCGCCTCTTCCGCTCGTTGCAGTTCGTCTGCCAATTGGGTGACGTTTTGCTTAGTAGCCAGTTTATGCATCAAGCGGACCTGGGTGAGAACCGCGGCAAGGGTATGGGCGAGCGTGTCGTGAAGGTCGCGAGCCATGCGTAGTCGCTCCCGAGACACGGCGACCTGCTGGTTCTCGTCGCTAAGTCGCTCAATTTCAACAGTACGGTCGCGCACGCGGGCTTCAAGTGAATTATTGGCTAGTAGCAAAGCGCGGTTGCGATCATCCAGGGCGCCCACGAGGCTGTTAAGCGAATTGGACACGCGTGCAATTTCATCCTCGCCCGCGACCACGGGAATGGTCGAATCGTGTGAAACACGAATACGATCGGCTGCTGCAGCAATCGCAGTCAACGGCCGCACAAATCGGTTGATCAGGGCCGCACACAAAAAGGCTGTAAGCAAGCCGACCCCAACTGTAATGGCCGCGGTCCGCTGAGCCAAAACAGTTGCAGGGGCCAGAGCATCCGCGGCAAGCTCTCGAACAATGACCCGCCAGCCCAGGCCCTTGTAGGTGCCGAATCCATCACTCACTGAAAAGCCCGTAAGATAGTCACGTCCATCCGGCCAGCGAACGACCTCATATCCGAGCGCGTTTGACGAATCGGTAATGTGATTAAGTTGCAACCTTCCAGAAATGGCATCGGAATCGCTTACCAATACGGCACCTTCCGAATCTACAACGAACGCCTCCACCGTTCGCGTTTCCCTTAACGGAGACAAAATTTGGCGTTCAATCGATTCCGCCCAGCTTATACCCAGGCGAGCACCCAATGTTGCACTGAGCCGTGTATCTTTTTTGGTTAGCGCAGATGAAAAATCAATCAGTCCACACATGGCCTTTTGGTTGTTACCGGTTTCTATGCGGGTGTCCACCGGTGGACATTGTGATAAACCGACGTAAGGTGTCCTAGACCCGGCCTGAAACAACTGCGATTTGGAAGCCAGGGATGCTGCAAGAATGTCACCCGTGGCAAGCGTTACGGTTCCACCGGGATCCGCCAGAGCCAACCACGAATAACCGGTGTATTCGCCATAAACACCTTGCAAAATCGCCTGCTGCACATCAGATGAATCGGCGTCGACATATGAAGAAAGCAACACAGCCAAAACACGGATGTCTTGAATCCGCGATGCTATGTCGCTGTCAAGCGCTTCACCCAATTGTTCAGCCAGTTGCTGGTGCAACGTTCCGATTTGGCGCGTAACCTCGGCACGCTGAATCACGCCAACCAGCGTCCCAGCGACAAGCGACAAAAAAAGACTTGAGGCACCAACTACCAAAGCGAGTCGCACGGCAAGACTGCGCTTTGGGTCAAGGTTCTGGAGCCAACCTGAAGAGGGTTTCCGCATGGAAGCGGTATTGTAAGGTTTTCCTATTTTTCAGAATCGGGCTTTATGTCGGTGCTAGCGTTTGGACGAGCGGGCTCATCCCCTCGAAGACCAAGGCGAAATTCTCGAATTGACTTGCCAACTTCGCCACCTATTTTTCCAAGACGCCCCACCCCAAAAAGGAGCACAATTAGAACCAAAATCACAAGTATTTCCGGTCCACCAAGTTCTGCCATTTTCAATCTCCTTTGAGGCCGCCACGGCTGGTGCCAATGGTACTGGTCCCATCGTAAAAGCCGCCTTCTGAAACGAGAATATCGATTTGCCCCGCAATGGGCGAAGGCAACCTACCCTTTAGATACCCAACAACAACCAGGATGGCGTTTTGCGCCTGTTCTCGCGTAACAATCGCCCTTTCAATCACAAGAGTTGTTAGCTCATCCATATTTTTGTTGAATCTATTAGTCGCAATAACGTTGCGACAAGCATAGCGATCCGCGCAGCGTAGCAATACTAGCTTCAATCACAGAAGCGTGTGACCCCAATCATTCGGAGGTTAAAACGTCAAAACCTGCGACACCGCACGATTCAGTCAGGTGCCTGCTACCAGGTATTACCCAAACGGAGGCTCTTCTAACGCGTTCGTAACAAATACCGTATACCGATCACGGAGCAAGCTCTCGGTGATGTCAAACCGACCGTAGTGCTGGTAACCGGCCGCCCAACTGGCAAGGTTTAGGCGTGATAGTCGCACGAATCGAATTGCTGCGCACAAATCCCACAGCGCTTGATGATCAAAGCTAATGCCCCGAGCCTGATCGCGATAAGCCTTTGCAAATGCGGCGGCCACGTGCGCACCAAAGATTAGTGCAAGATCGAGGCGGGCAATGGCAAGATCCATCAACGGGTCCGCAAATCGTGCGTCCTCCCAGTCGAGAACCGCCACAATTTCGCGATCCCGCCACAGCACGTTGCCCGGCCAATAGTCGCCATGCACCAATCTAGGTGGGTTAAACCCGCGCGCAGGCCAGTTGTGGGCCAACAGATCACGAAGCCGGCCTTCCTGCATGTAGTTTTCAGTTTGCAATGGCGCTGGACCTATCAGCCAATCAGGCTTTGGCGGCTGACCGCGTAAGAGCGCAATCTTGTCAGTGTCGAGCTCGGCTGCGTGGATGCGCCAGAGCATGTTGGCATATTTGACGGCATACACCTCGGGCAATACAGGCGCGAAATCATGCGTGCCGCTTATAAACTCCATCACGATACACGGATTGGGAATGATTCTGCACGACCCATCCAATAATTGTGGCGCAGGCACGGGAAGACCCAGAGATTGAATCAGACGCAGGATATCGAACTCAGCTTGAGCAGTATGTGAATTGTTCTGCGTGGTTCTCGGAATACGTATGACAACCTGCTGTCGTGTCCCGCGTTCGTCTATAAGAGTGACGATATGGCTGGCAGCCGACATGCCACCAGCAAGCTCGCTAACCTCAACAGCACGGCTGCCCGGAAATACCGGCTGAACCAAACGGGTTACCCGTGTCAGCTCACCGCCGTCCTGAGCAGTCATGTCGTGACCGTAGTCAATCGGCTGTGCGGACGGCTGCAACTATCGTGCGCTAAGCATGAACCACGTCAACATGGCAACCACGCCAAACAACATCACCAATCCGTACATACGCACAAAACCGGACTGATAGCGTCGCGCGCCGAGCGCAACCGTGTTGACTAGCCTGCCAATGCCATTTACCACACCGTCAATGCCGCCCAAGTCAAACACACGAGCCAAAAAGCTTGCGAGTGCGTAAAACGGTATGACGAAGATCGCGCGATAAATGTCATCGAGATACCATCCACGGTTTAGGGCACCTTTTAGACCCGTCTGCGCCTTAACCTGGGTCTCGCGGCCCCCGTAACGATATAGACCAAATGCGACCAATAGAGCCACAATTGTCAATGTGGAAAACAAAATCGCAATTGCAACATTAAAACCGGCCGCAGGTTCTGCGCCCAGAACAGGTTCCAGCCAATGTTCCAGCCATAGACCACCCGGAAAATTCAGAAGCCCGCCAAACAGCGCCAAAATGGCGAGCAAGAGCAAAGGTAGCGTCATCAATGGTCCGCTCTCCTGCGCGTTGCGCGCATCGCGCGTCCGTGCGGTTCCCCAAAATACCAGCATAAGCTGGCGCCCTGTATAGAACGCAGTAATAACCGCTGTCACCGCAAGCAAGGCGAACACGACCGGATTGCGCTCAAGCGCGGCCAGGATTATTTCGTCCTTTGACCAAAAACCGCTGAATGGGGGCAGGCCCGCCAGCGATAGCGCTCCCGCAAGAAACGTCAAGGCTGTCAACGGCATTTTGCGCGCCAATCCACCCATGTTGCGCATGTCCTGCGGGTCAATATGCTTTTCATCATGGCTGGCAGCCATGTTGTGCGCATAATGCTCCATGCCGTGGATCACACTACCCGCGGCCAAAAACAACAGTGCCTTGAAAAACGCGTGCGTCATCAAGTGGAATATGCTGGCTGTATACGCTCCCAACCCGGCCGCGGCGACCATGAAACCCAACTGGCTGACCGTGGAATAGGCCAGCACTTTCTTTATGTCATATTGCCGCAGCGCAATGGAACCTGCCAGCAGAGCTGTGCATGCACCCACCAGGGCGACCACATTTGCGCTGGAGGGCGCCGCGTCAAACAGCACATGCGAGCGAACGATCATGTAGATTCCGGCCGTAACCATCGTGGCCGCATGGATCAAAGCGGATGCCGGAGTGGGGCCGGACATGGCATCCGGCAACCATACAAGCAAGGGGATTTGGGCGCTTTTACCAGTGGCGCCAACCAGCAAGAGCAGCGTAATCAAGCCGACAAACGGCAACTGAGCAGCGCCAATTTTGAAACCGGTTTCACCCACGCCCAGCACATCCGAGAAATTTAGCGACTGGAACACAGAGAACATCAGCAATAGGCCGACAATAAACCCAACATCGCCTATACGATTGAGGACAAATGCTTTGCGTGCGGCATCGGTGTTCTTTGCTTTTTCGTACCAGAAGCCAATCAGCAAGTAACTGCAGAGGCCGACACCCTCCCAGCCAACGAACATCATGAGGTAGTTGTTGCCCATGACCAATACCAACATGAAGGCCACAAATAGGTTGAGATAGACGAAATAGCGCGAGAATCGCGAATCGCCATGCATGTATCCGATCGAATAAAGATGGATAAGCGCACCCACTCCGGTGATGATCAGCATTAATGCCGCAGAGAGACGATCAACGAGCAGGCCGAAAGAAACGTGCAGGTTTTCAACCCAAACCCAAGGGAACAAGTTGGTGTTCATACCACCTTCAGACTGGCCGGCAACCTGCGCGAACAACACGACGCTGCAGGCAAACGACGCCATGCAGGCCAGCGTTGCCAGCCAGCCGGACGTTCGTTCACCCAGCTTGGGACCAAACACCGCATTGATGGCCGCGGCAATCAAAGGGATGAGAATTGGAAGCAAAAGAATAGCCATGATGTCTTTTTGGTCGCGCAATCAAGCCTGCGCGTCAGCCCTTTAACTGCGAAAGTTCATCGACGTTTGTGCTGTGTTTGGTTCGGAAGATGGCAACCATCAGCGCCAGCCCGACGGCAACCTCCGCCGCCGCCACTGCCATGACAAAGAATACAAAAAGTTGCCCGTCCAAGTTGCCCCACTGTCGTGCAAACGCCACCAATGCCAAATTTGAACTATTTAGCATCAGCTCCACGCACATAAAAATGATGAGCGCATTTCGGCGGCTAATAACGCCGACGACACCGATCGTAAACAGCAACGCACTCAACAGAATTACCGGTTGAATATCCGTCATCTTAATTGTCCTTCTTTGTCAACACCACGGCGCCCACCATTGCGGCCAGCAGCAAGATCGACGCAACCTCAAACGGAAATAGGTAGGTGGTAAAAAGCAAGCGACCAATTGCAAGCGGACCTGCCTCAATTACATTTGCCGGTGCCGTAATTCCCCGTGCAAAGACCACATACAGGGCCTGAAACGCCAGCGCCACACCCAGTGCAAGGGCCAATGGTTGTTGCCACTTAAGACCCGGGCGGGTCTCGGGTGCATTTAGTTTTTCCGCACCGAGCAACATGATAACGAACACAAACAAAACCATAATGGCACCGGCATAAACGGCCACTTGCACCGCCGCAATAAAGGGAGCGTTCAACAGCAGGTAAATCACCGCGAGTGAAACCATATTCAAAATCAAAAACATGGCGGCGTAGATCGCGTTCTTACTAAGCAAAAGCCCCAGTGCGGAAGCCACAGAAATTAGGGCGACAACCAGGAATACGAGAAATTCAGCGCTCATTTGCTTGTGTCGATGGGTGGGAACGGCAGAATCGGGCGGTCATAGGCGCCCGGCTCGGTTCTTTGGGGCGTAGCGGCGATGTTAATTGGCGGTGATTCAATGAGCATTTCCTTGGTGTAAATCATCCCTTCGCGGGTATATCCCGATGGAAACTCACGCGCTTCAAGCACGATTGCGTTGGTTGGGCAGGCATCCTCGCAATATCCACAAAAGATGCAGCGCATCATGTTTATCTCGTATGTCTTGCTATAACGCTCGCCCGGTGAATAGCGCACTTCGTTGGTATTCTCGGCCGCCTCCACATATATCGCATCCGCGGGACAGGCGGCTGCGCAAAGCGCACATCCAATGCATTTCTCCAGACCGTTCTCATAGCGCTTTAGTTCATGCCTCCCGCGAAACCGTGCACTCATCGGTCGCGTTTCCTCGGGATATTGCACGGTAACGGGCTTTTTGCCCAGCTCGCGCAACACGGTGGCGAACCCTACCGGTAGTTTTGAAGCTTGTTCAAAGAAGTTTTTTAGACCCATACTATTTGTATCCTGGTAAACCCGACACAATGAGCGCGGCCGTCACAACAACGTTTGCCAGTGCCAGCGGCAACAGTCCCTTCCAACCAAAAGCCATCAGCTTGTCATACCGCAGTCTAGGCAGCGTTGCCCGCACCCAAACCATGACCAACAAGCAAGCCAGAACCTTGATAAAGAAGTAGAGAAGCGACAATGGCCAAAATTCTTGGGCAAACGGACCGTTCCAACCACCGAGAAAAAACGTGACGAACAACCCGCTCAATGCGATCATCTTGATATATTCGCTCATGTAAAACAGCGCAAACTTCATGCCACCATACTCAGTCATATAGCCAGCGGTCAACTCCTGCTCCGCCTCAACCAGATCAAACGGTGCACGCGCGAGCTCGGCCATGGCCGTTATAGCAAAAATACTGGCGGCCAGAGGCTGGCGAAAAATGAACCATCCCAAAATACCACCGCCAAACTGTGCGGTAACAATATCCGCGAGGCTGGCAGAGCTGCTCATGAGCACCACCGCGATCATGGCAAGGCCAAACGCCAACTCATAACTAATCACTTGGGCGGCAGCGCGCAACCCACCCAGAGAGGCGTACTTGTTGTTACTGGACCACCCGGCAATTGCGATTCCGTATACCGCGGTACCAATAATTGACGCCACAAGTAGCACGCCGACAGGAACATGCGAAGCCAATTGCAGCACATCATTGTTTCCAAAAGGAATAACCGCGAACAACATAAGCGCAGGGATTACCGACAAAATCGGCGCCAGAAAGAACATAAACTTGTCCGCTCTGGACGGCACAAAGCTTTCCTTCAAAATCAGCTTAAGGGCTTCGGCAAGAGGCTGCAGCAACCCGGCTGGACCGGCGCGGTTCGGGCCAATACGCGCCTGCAACCGGCTGATGAACTTGCGCTCAAGGAGCGTCAGATATGCAAAACCCGTAAGCACTGCAAATAGGACCACGACAACTTTCAGGACAACGTCAAGCAAGAGACTCATTGTGTCACCTCGATATGTGCGCCTATGACGTTGCTTCGCCCAATGAGCTCGCCGTTTTGATAAAGCCTTCGCGCCGGCCGACTAAGCGCACCCATGGATGGCGTGACAAGCTGCACCGGCTTAAAGGACACTGCGCGACCACTTTCGACCGCCGTCGGATAGCGTACGCCTATGCCGCCTTCGTTGTCATAAACCGTGCCGCCATAATACAAATCTTCGCGACCCATGGGTGGCCATTGGGTTTCACTTGCGCCCAAGCCATCATAGTTTAGGCCGACGTAATAACCAACCTGACCGGCCATCTCTCCAAAAATTGCGGCAGCGGTGCCAAAGGACCACGACACGCCCAACCTGCGGGCAATTTCTTGGAATATCCACCAGTCCGATTTTGCCTGTGATCCATGTGCGACAGGCAACCCGGCGTAAAACCGCTGCACACGTCTGTCGCCACTGGTAAATGACCCGTCCCGCTCGGCAAAACTGAGCACAGGCAAAACCACGTCGGCTTGCTGTGCAATTTCGGTCAAAAACAACTCTTGGACAATCGCAAAAGGTTTGGCTCCGCTTGCGCGCGACGGTGGCACATCGTTGGGTTCACCAACGCCAATAGTCCACGAAACGGCCGCAGGTGGCTGCAGGTCTTCCCCCGGAGTTTCAAGACCGAGCATGTCATAGACGCCCTGAGTATTTGCATGCGGGTAAAGTGGCAACAACCCGCTATTCTGCTTGCCAGCGTGACCGGCGGCCGTGATCAAACCGGCCAATCCAAGCGCCAGACCACGGGCGTTGACAGGGTCACATTTCTCATCACCAAAAACAACCACAAGATTTCGCGCTTCCTTTAGTTCGTCAAGCGCGCCATCGGGCGATGCCAGCCACTGCGCAGCATTCCCGGGGGCATAGGTAATAATCCGGGAGGCGTACCGGTGCATTTTTGTGCTGCGGTGATGAGCGATGATGAGCTTTGCACCCCGATCGACGACAGCCTGACGGAGACGCAGAAACCAAACAGGGGCCTGCTCCTCAACATCACCATTCACAATGAGAATTGTGTCGCCCTTACCCAGCTGTTTAAAATCGGCGTTTACGCCAAGACCGTGGGCTCGGGCAACATCGGCATAGTGCATAGGCAATGACGGGCTCATGCCCAACTGCACCGGATGACGTCCATTGTTGGCATGCAACACTTCGCGAAACAGCTTGCCAAACAGGTAGGCGTCCTCATTTGGAACGCGATCTCCGACCACGCCGGCCACACTGCTGCCAGCGCCCTGCAATTTGTCTGCAATCAGCGCGAGTGCCTCATCCCAACCAGTCTCGACAAGTGCGCCATTCTTGCGAACCAAAGGCTTGGTTAATCGTTCCCGGGCGGAGGTAAACTCGTGAACAAAGCGACCCTTGTCGCAGGTCCAGATTTCATTAACCTGTTCGTTCTGGCGCGGCATGATGCGCTTGATCTCATGACCACCTGTTCTGGTTTCCAAGCGGGTGTTTAGTGAGAGATTGCAACCAACGGCGCAATGTGTACATAGGCTTGGCGTGTGGTCAAGCTCCCATGGCCGGGCCTTGAATCGAAAGTCAGCGGTCGTAAGCGCTCCCACCGGGCAAATATCCGTGGTGTTGCCGCTGAAGTAGCTGTCAAACCCAGGCTCGCTCATGGTTACGATTTCCATGTGTCGACCTCGGTCGTGAAACTGCAACACGTGATCGTCCGCAATGTCATCCTGAAACCGAATGCAGCGAGAACACTGAATACATCGTTCGCGATCCAAAAATATCAGGTCGCCAAGTGGAACATGTTTGGCATTGTGCTGCTTGGATTCATAATCAAAATGACTAATACCGGGCCCATGCTCAAGCGTCAAGTTTTGCAGCGGACACTCGCCGCCCTTGTCACACACCGGGCAATCCAGCGGATGACTGGTCAACAAAAATTCCAACACGTCGCTGCGCGCGCCATCTACAACCGGCGTTGCCGTGCGCACCGCCATCCCTTCACTAACCGGGTTGGTGCATGCCGTGTTTAGTTTTGGCTGCCACGCAATTACAACATTGCCCTTGTCATCCTTAATCACCTGTTTGGTGGCGGGATCGACCTTTGGAGTGCCAATTTCCACAAGGCACATCCGACACATTCCAACCGGCTTTAGTTTTGGATGGTAGCAAAAAACCGGAATGTTATTCTCGAGCTTCTTTGCGGCATCAACGATCAATGTACCCTTTGGTACGGCAACCGCAACGCCATCAATCGTTAGATTAACAAGATCAGCCATTTTGTTTCAATGATGAACTGGGATACCGTGCACCGGAATCGCACCGCTGTGCATCTCGTGGATGTGATGATCGCGTTGCAGCTCGCGCATCCAGTCCGCACGACCGCCTTTCTTCATGCTGATAAAGTCGTCGTAGTCCTTGCGAAAATGTTTGAGCGTGAACGTCATACTGCTGGTTGCAAACTCTCCCAACGGGCAAAAGCACTTTCCAGTAATTGACTTGTTGACCGTTTCGATTGTCTTGACGTCCTCAATCGTACCTGAACCGCTCAGAAGCTTGTCGTAGACGCTAAGCGCCCAATGGGTACCTTCACGGCACGGCGTGCATTTTCCACAGCTTTCATGCTTGAAGAAGCGGATCATCTTGCGCGCCGCCCAAACCATATCCACACTCTCATCCATGAATATCCACGAGCACGATCCCAGAACAGATCCGATAGCGGCCATCGATTCATAGTCCAACTTTGCGCCAAAGTTTGCAGCGGGAATAATGGGGCTGCTGCTTCCGGCGGGCAGCACGGCCTTGATCGGTAATCCGCTCATCGATCCGCCGGCCATGTCCAGCAGGTCTTGTATTGAAAATTTGCCGAGCGGCAGCTCGTAGTTAGCCGCATTCTTTACATGACCACACACGCTGAAAATTTTCGTCCCTGGGCTCTTCTCGGTCCCATTTTGGCGATACCAAGCGGCACCATTTAGCACAATGCCCGGAACATTGGCCAGAGTTTCGACATTATTGATGACCGTAGGCTTGCCATACAGACCTACGACGGCCGGGAATGGAGGCTTTAGCCTGGGCTGACCAATTTTTCCTTCGAGTGACTCCAGCAACGCGCTTTCTTCACCGCAGATATAGGCCCCAGCACCCAGGTGAACATAAATGTCAAGGCTGTAGTTCGTGCCAAACAGATTTTTGCCCAAAAGCCCGGCCGCATAGGCATCATCTATAGCTTTTTGAAGCTGAACGACGGGCTCCTTAAACTCACCGCGGCAGTAAATATATGCGACCTTGCTGCCAATCGCAAAGGCGCATAAGGCCGTTCCCTCGATCACTTGATGCGGATTCTCGCGAATCAACTGATGGTCCTTGAACGTGCCGGGTTCGGACTCATCACAGTTGACAGTCACGTACTTCGGAAAAATATCCTTGGGGATAAAGCTCCACTTTAGACCGGCTGGAAAGCCCGCACCACCACGGCCGCGCAATCCGCTATCCTTTACCACGCCGATGACTTCTTCACCCTTCATGGTGGTCACGGCTTTTTTCCAAGCGGCATAGCCTTCATGATCGCTATAGACCGCGAGATTCTTAATGTCCGGGATATCCAAATCCCGCAGCAAAATATGATTGGTCACTTGCGCAGCTCCTGTACCATGTCGTCGAACTTTTCCCGGGTCAAATCGTAGTGATATTTGAGGTCAACCTGGCACATTGGTGCGCGGTCACATGCCGCCAGGCACATGGCCACCTTGAGCGTGATTGCACCGTCTGAAGTTGTTTCACCAGCGCGAATACCAAGCTTGGTTTCTGCGTAGTCAACCAATTTGTCCGCGCCCCTGAGCACACAGGGCAGGTCATCGCAAATTTCGACCACGTGCCGTCCCACGGGCTTCTCAAAATACATCGTGTAAAAACCAGCCACACTCTGAACCTCGGTAGGGTCGATTGAACAGATCTGCGCGATCTCACGCATGGAGTCCGGAGTGCAAAAGCCATACTCCTCCTGTGCAAGATACAGGAGCGGCATGACGGCGCTACGCACGCGCTCGTGCGGATATTTGGACAAGATAGCCGCAACTTCAGCGGCACGTTTTTCTTTTAGCATGTTATGCAAACATCAGGTGGAAAATTCATGGTGTGGATCCTATCGATCAACATCACCCAACACAATATCTATTGAGCCGATGATTGCGACAAGATCCGCCAGCATGCAACCCTTGCTCATATAGGCCAGGGCCTGCAGGTTGCTAAAACTTGGCGTTCGAAAGTGCACTCGGCGCGGCGTTGGCGTGCCATTTGAACTCAAAAACACGCCATATTCGCCCTTGCCACTCTCAACGGCAAAATATACTTCGCCTTCCGGCGTCCGAAAGCCCTCCGTCCACAGCTTGAAATGATGGATCAGACTCTCCATCGACGTCGCAATTTCGTGCTTGGGTGGAGGTGCAATTTTCCGGTCATCGGTTATCACCGGCCCCGCAGGCAGCTTGTTCAAGGCCTGTTCAATAATTTTTAAGCTCTGTGGAAATTCATCCAATCTGCAGCGATATCGGTCATAAACGTCCCCGTTTGTTCCGAGTGGCACTTCAAAATTAAAGTGATCGTAACTGCTATAAGGAGCTGCCTTGCGCACATCATAATTCACGCCACTTCCACGCAAACTGGGACCCGTCATGCCAAATTCAAGCGCCCTAACCGCATCAATTTTTCCAATCCCGACCGTGCGTTCGCGCCAAATCGGATTTTCCTTGAGCAACTTTTCGTATTCCAGTACCCGCTTTGGGAATACTTCCAGGATTTTGCGCACCTGGGGTTCAAAACTCGAAGGCACATCGCGCCAAAGTCCACCGATGCGAAAGTAGCTGCTCATCATCCGCGCGCCGCTTACGTTCTCGTATACATCGAGAATCATTTCGCGCTCGCGCATGCAATACAGAAATACGCTCATTGCACCTATGTCCAGCGCGTGCGTCCCGAGCCATACCAGGTGACTGTTCATCCTGGTGAGCTCGGCAAGGATCACGCGCAGATATTGCGCACGAATGGGAACGTCCACACCAACCAGCTTCTCAACCGCACCGCAATAGGCCAGGTTGTTGCTCATCGGGGCCAGATAATCAGTGCGATCCGTCAGCGGAATGCTCTTCATATATGGCTTGCCTTCGGCAGTCTTTTCGATTCCCGTGTGCAGATAACCGATATCCGGCACACAGTTGATTACCGTTTCTCCGTCAAGCTCAAGAAGCAACCGCAATACACCGTGCGTGCTTGGGTGTTGCGGGCCCATGTTTAACAACATGGTTTCACCAGTGAGCGCCCTTGGGCTTACCAGTTTTTTTAACTGGTCAAAGGTGATGTCAAGTTGTGCATCCTGCGCAGTTACAGTATTGCGCTCGTCTTCGTAAATTGGGATTGGGGCTTGTACGATTGCCATGCTCTCGGACCACGCTAAGTCGTTGATCAATGTTATCACAGGCAGGGCTTTTAGCGTGCTGATGACACGAAGCTACAATCCTTGAAATGAATATGCGGGGCGCGTGGAAGGCCTTCATAATTGCCGCCCTCGCGGCCACCTGGATCGGTTCAAATCAGGCGCTATCGCAATCCGGTGTCGCTCCGGACGGAGCTGAACCAAATGACACCCCGGAACAGGTTTTGGCTCAATCGCCACAACGAAGCGTGCTCACAGTGGGAAAATTGCTTTCCGGGCTGAACTTCCATATTGCCGGCACTCAAGCTGGCGGCGATATTGACTGGTTTTACTTTTATGGCAAAGGTGGTTCGCGTTATCAAATCACTACAGCAGTTATTGGAAGCATGGACACAGAGGTATTTGCGTATGGTGATCCGCCGCCAAAATCCGCCGCAAACGGCCCGACCTTTATCGGTTCCAATGACAATTATGAGGATGGCAACCGCGCATCACGGGTGACATTCCGGACTTCGACTGATGCCAGATATTGGATTAAGGTTTGGAGCAAGGATCCGGCTCCGCCCCAATCCGGACAAACATATTCGATAGTTGTTGAGGAAGTGTCGCTGCAAACGCCCACGGCCACGCGGTTGCCGGACGCCACGCGCACACCCATCCCCGGAAAACCGGACTTGTTTGAACCAAATGGGAGCTTTGATACGGCCACGGATATCAAGATCGGCACAGACTACGCCAAGCTTAACTTTATGCCATTCGCACCGCAGGCGCTTACGGACGTCGATAATGACTATTACAGGCTTAAGGTAAACGCCGGCGAAACCTATACGTGTGAAACGTTTGATCTGAGCCCGGGAACCGATACAAACCTGATCGTTTACGATTCGGATCGCAAGGGTATCGGAGGAAACGACGACATATCCGTTGAAGAGACCAACAAGGGCAATACAGCCAGCCGGTTCACTTGGACTAGCACGCGAGAGGGCTTTGCCTATTTATTAATAGGCGATGTGCAACCTTCGCCGGCAAACATTGCCAGCGAGCGGACATATTCGCTGCGGTGCATAGGTGGACTTCAGGGGTCCGCCACGGTGCCACCAATCGGCGGGACCCGCACCGAAACGCCAACAGTGGTAGCCAAGCTCACACCGGTTGTCACGCCAAAGCCAACCACCCTTGTGCCTGCAGAGCAACCCACCCAGGCCGCACCGCCTCCATTTGCGCTAAACCGAAACCTTCCGTTCTTGCCGCTTGGTGTGCGCAGCGCCGGATTTAGTGTGCCAACGGCCACTAGTTCTCCAGTTTCAACGACGCTGATTTCCGTGGTGATGTTTGTTGATGTCAATGCGAATGGCATCCTGGACGCGGGTGAAGCGATTGACGGTATGGTGGTTCACGTAATCGACCCGGTCAGCGGGGCACTGATTGACAGCGCTGCAACCGATGCCAGCGGAACCGCCAATTTCGCCGTGTATGGCGTGTCACCAGTTCTCCTGCAAGTTCCGGCGCTGGGATATCGCACCTCCGTTTCGAGTCCCGTCAATTCCATTCGCCTTGCAGTGGGGGCGCGACCCGAACTTCCAAACACCATTCCATAAATCACCAGGCGGCACCTAAAATATGATCATGCGTGAATCATTTTCAACAGACAAGGCTGCGAAGCCGGGCAATCCATATTCTCAGGCGATCATCACCAGCGGTCGGCAGTTATGGATTAGTGGTCAGGTTCCGGTTGATCCCGTAACCGGCCAACTGGTCGAGGGTGATTTTGCAATGCTGGCACACCGCGTATTTACCAATGCCAGACTAATTGCCGAGGCAGCCGGGGCAACCCTGGCGAATGCGATCAAGGTAAATGTATTCCTACGTGACAACAATGACTTTGCCGCGATGAACGAAATTTACAAGCAGTATTTTCCAGAGCCCCGACCGGCACGAACCACCGTGCAAAGCAATTTGCGCAACACGCCCATCGAAATCGACTGCATCGTGGCGATGGACGATTCGTCGCCAACAACACAATCATGACACTTGGTACGCTTAACTTTGTCGACCTGGCGCCAGCAGGTGTAGTCACGCTCACGGATGTTGCGCTGTTACTAAATCCCCTGGATGATGTTGCGGTCGCGCGCACCAATTTGCAGATGGGCACCGTTGTGGAACTGGCGGATATGAGTCGGGTAACCATCGGCAGGCTGATTCCAACCGGGCACAAATTTTCTATACGAGCCATTCCTGAGCAGGCACCGCTACGGCGCTACGGGCAGATTATTGGTTTTGCCACGGCCGATATAGCGGCGGGTGACCATGTGCACAGCCACAATTTGAAGGTGCATGATTTTGAGCGTATGTATGACTTTGGCGTCGACGTGACACCGGTCGACATGGTTGCCGAATCCCAGCGCCGCACCTTTATGGGATACAAGAGGCCGTCCGGCAAAGTCGGGACTAGAAACTACCTGGCCGTACTTTCCACGGTGAACTGTTCCGCGCACACCAGCAAGGCCATTGCCCATCATTTTGGACCCGAACAACTGGCCGCATTTCCAAATGTCGACGGCGTTATTCCCTTGACACATGGTTGGGGATGCGCCATGCGCACCGGTGGCGAAAACTACACCTTGCTGCAGCGCGCATTGGCCGGTATGGCGAACCACGCGAATATTGTCGGATACATCGTGGTCGGTTTGGGGTGCGAGACCAACAACATTGAGGAGCTGGTTGACAACTACCAACTGGAGCAATATGGCGCGCGCCCACCCCGCATGACGGTTCAGGATATGGGTGGCATTCGTAAGACGATTGATGCCGGTGTTCGGGCCATTAACGAGCTGCTGCCAATTGCAAATGCCAGCGTTCGGACGGCCCAGCCCATCAGTGAACTTTCGCTTGCCCTGCAGTGCGGTGGCAGCGACGGCTGGAGTGGCATTACGGCGAATCCAGTATTGGGCCGAGTGAGCGACGAGATTGTTAGGAACGGCGGAACGGTGGTTTTAACCGAGACTCCGGAGATATATGGCGCCGAGCATCTTTTGACCCGTCGGGCCGCCAGCCCGGACGTTGGCCAAAAGCTCGTGGCACTCATACGCTGGTGGGAGGCGTATACCGCACGCATGAACGTTGAAATTGACAACAATCCGAGCCACGGAAACAAGATCGGCGGGCTGACAACGATCTTTGAAAAGAGCCTGGGCGCAGTGGCCAAGGGCGGAAGCACGCCGCTCATAGATGTCATCGGATATGCCGAGCCGTTGACCAAACGCGGATTAATCTTTATGGATGGCCCGGGCTATGACCCGGTCGGGGCTACAGGTCAGGTAGCGAGTGGCTGCAACATGCTGGCGTTTACAACCGGTCGCGGCAGCGTATTTGGGTTTAAGCCAACGCCCTGTGTAAAACTCGCGACAAATAGCACAACATACAACCGCATGGTCGAGGACATGGATGTGAACTGCGGCGCCGTCCTTGAAGGCGTTTCAATAGACGCCATTGCCGCGCAGACCTTGGACTTGATTATTGCCGTCGCGAGCGGCAAGGCCAGCAAGAGCGAAGAGTTGGGCGTAGGTGAGGATGAATTTCAACCGTGGAACCTGGGCGGCACGGTCTAGCCAGCATAACCCGCGAATTACGCTCCCATGCACCTATGGTGACAGCACCAGGGTATCTACCGCCATTGCATTTACATCAGACCGCGTCCAAGATAGCGGATAGTACTGCGTGCTTTGCCAAGCATTGATGAAGTCATCATAATGGGAAGCAAACGGATGTCCGCTCTGCACGGTAGTGTGGATAAAGCGTGAACGAGACAAGTCTGACACGTCTGCGATCATCCGCATACTTGGGACGCTTGTAACAGACAGGCTTTCTCCGGAGCTGTTGGCGTTGACATCACCGGAGGCGCCATCGACTGCGAACGGGCCGCGGTTGAATATTTTTTCGATTGGGGCGAATCCACTTTGTCCCAACGTTTGATTCTTAAACGTAGCCGTGCGCAACGTGCCCCACTTCCAGCGTGCGGGATCAGGACCCAATGTCGTACTTAATTGTGCAATCGTGGCATCAAACGCCCTACGCATGATTTGAGCGCGTTGTTCGCGCATGTCCGGGGTTGTACTATCGTCCCACCAGCGGGCGGTTGGGTCACGCACCACCGTACGCAACGCCATCTTGCTCGCCGAACCCATATCGATCACGCCACGCGTGACCAGCGCTTCACCCAATTCATCGTCAAATACCGCGTGAGCGAGTTTGTTCCAAAATACTTCAAAAATGATCGCGCCAGCGCTGTCACGCCAATCGTTGTGATCCCACTTTCGTAAATACTCCCAAGCCCTTGTCGTGGTGGCATCCGCTCCAGGCAGCTCGCCCAAGGTCGTCACCACCGCCGGCATTATGTCGTCCGCCAAACCGCTGCGCGGGTCATCCTGAATATTGGCGATATCGTCGGCGCTTACCTTATCCCGAGATTTTATGAGCTCGGTGATTCTTCGGGCACGATAGCCATAGTCCCAATCATTGCTGATGAAGTACTTGTAGCCGGAATCCACCACCGCATTATTGGCCGTCGCAACGAAGCCCTGAGGCGGGTTAAATAGGGTTGGCAATTCTTCAAATAGAATCATACCGGTCCATTCATACTCACCGGTCCAGCCCGGAACCGGCATATCCCCGTTGCACTTTTTGCGAATTGGAATCCGCCCGGGTGCTTGATAGCCAATATTGCCATCCACATCGGCAAAAACAAAGTTTTGTGAAGGAGCATCCCACATGCGAAGTGCTGCACGAAACTGATCAAAGTTCTGGGCGCGATCAACGCCCAAAACACTGTCAAGCAAGTTCATCTTATCGAGTGCCGTCCAGCGTAACGCCATCGGTGGTCGGGTCTTTAGGTCGGAACTCGCCTCATTCAGAATGGGACCGTGCCGTGTAATTTTTACCCGCAGGCTAACGGATTCTCCACCCGCGACTTTGATCGTTTCTTCGACAATTTGGGCGGGTTCAAACGCACCCATAAACTCAAATTCGTCGGCATTCGCGGGGTTAGGCTTTTCTATAAACAAGTCTTGCACGTCCGGCCCAAGATTCGTTACTCCCCAAGCGATGCGCGCACATTGTGGCCAATTACCACGCCCGGCACCCCGGCGAAGCTCGCGCCAACCAAATCATACGGGCAGCTGGCACTGACGACACGACAATGGAGACCGATTTAGTAGCAATGGAAGGCATTTGAATACTCAGATGCGGGTCGTTGGCCAGGAGTGGTTTACCAGTCGATGTTTGCGAGCCCGCAACAACCCAGTTGTTACTGCCAATCGCATGCCCGGCCACATGCCCGATCAAAGCATCAAGCGCCGCCACGTCATCCCGCAATTCTGCCAGCGCCCGGGAATCGACGGGCGCGTGAGCGTCCAATTGACCATTCGACGGGTTCGCGGCAGCGACTGTAGACGGCACGATCACTGGCATATCCTGCGGATACGCCGGTCGAAGCGCATCCAACAATGGCTGACCACCTCTCTCAAAGATAGCGAGCCGATCAAGCTCGTCATCAAAGGCATCTCCACGCAATTCCCACGCCATCACCTTGGCCCACCCCAGCGAATGTACGGGTTGCCACGGCTCAATTGTTGGCAACGTGTTGATCAACCGCAATATTCGAAACTCCAAGGCCAGGCTGGATGGGTCGCCTGACCGGGGCTGGACGTATTGGTTCAGCCCGTCCGCGTATGCGTCCAACACTCCGCGCGCCTCCGGGGTCAGTGTCGCTGCGTCGCGTGCGGCGGATCGATTCCAACCCACCGTTCTAATAAACCGATCCTGGCCAAGCGTACTTTTACCAAGGAGCTCGCTAAGGCGCCCCTGGCCGATCCGCCTCCAAAACTCCATTTGAAAGAATCGATCCTGAGCATGCACGAATCCCTGGGCGCGAAACAGATCTTCCGGTGTATCGGCATAAATATGCGGAACGCCAAACCTATCACGGATCACCTCCACGCGACCAACCAGACTCGGCAAGTGCACATCTGCCGTAGTTTGGGGCATGGCGTGACGCACGGAATAGACTCCAAAACCAGCCACCACCGCGGCAATCGCCAGGATCAGGGGTACGAGGACCTTCGCGATTCGAACAACAAGGTTCAAAAGTATTTTGGACTTCATTGGAGTTCAGGACAATATTATGGACGATTATGCAGTAAGCGGGTGGCTGGATAATAGAAGGTATGGTCACAGAATCCCTCGCCTATGCCACCGCACATAAATCCACTTATCTCGAGCAATTGATTGATCTGTGCGCCATCCCGAGCGTGAGCACACAGCCGGATCATAAACAGGACGTGGCTGCCGCGGCGCGGTGGCTCGAGAAGGACCTAGGACGAATTGGTTTTAAAGCGCAGGTTATTGAAACAGCCGGTCATCCGGTCGTATATGCCGAGTGGCTTCATCCGGATAAAAACAAGCCGACCGTGCTGATTTACGGGCACTATGACGTGCAACCTGCGGAGCCATTTGAACTGTGGCGGACCCCGCCCTTCACACCGACAGTTGTTGGCGGCGACCTTTATGGTCGCGGCACATGTGACAACAAGGGCCAACATTTTGCGCACATAAAGGCATGTGAGAGCACGCTGGCGGCGACTGGCAGCCTGCCCTGTTCGGTAAAGTTCATTATTGAGGGTGAAGAAGAGATCGGTGGTCCAAACCTGCCCGGGCTTATTCAGTCGCACCGCGAATTACTGGCATGCGATGTTGTGATAATCTCCGACGGGGCGCTATTGGACATGCACACACCGAGCATTGAATACGGGCTCCGTGGCTTGATGGGTCTTGAACTGACCATAAGAACCGCCGCACAGGACCTTCACAGCGGAATTTTTGGCGGCAATATAGCCAATCCAATCATGGTTCTGGCACGGCTTCTAGCAGAAATGAAGAATGACCGAGGCGTCATCACAATCCCGCATTTCTATGACGATGTGCGCATTCTTGAATTGGACGAACGCATGGCGCTTTCGCGCGTGCCGATCAATGAGACTACGATGATGAGCCAAACCGGGGCACCAGGCGTGACGGGTGAGCCGGGTTTTACCGTGGCAGAGCGGCTAGGTGCGCGACCAACCTTTGAAATTAACGGCATGTGGGGTGGCTATACGGGTGTTGGTGCCAAGACCGTGTTACCGGCGGAGGCCCACGCAAAGATCACGTGCCGGTTGGTGCCCTACATGGACCCACGAAAGATTTATGACCTCGTTGTTGCACACATGAAGACACTGATGCCGGCCAATTGTGAGCTTAGTATTTCGCCGTATCATGGTGGCGCCCGAGCCGCCCTGATCGATCGCAAAGCGCCGCAGTTCCGGGCCGCAGCGCGGGCGGCAGCCAAAACCTATGGCTCCGAGCCCTTGTATATCCTTGAAGGCGGAAGCATTCCGGTCGTGAATGACTTTCAAGATGTACTCGAGAAACCGGTCATTTTGCTTGGTTTTGGCCTGCCAACGGACAACTTGCACGCGCCGAATGAGCATTTTGCGATCGCGTGTTTTGAAAAAGGGATTGAAGCCTCGATCCGGTTTCTGGATGAACTGACAACAGTCTGATTGGAAGAACTCATTCTTGGGACGCGCGGCAGCAAACTTGCACGCGCCCAATCCGAGCTTGTTGCCACCGCATTGCAGGTGGCTCATCCTGGTCTGCGGATTCACATTAAGGTTATTTCCACACTTGGCGACCGCCGAGTGGACGTGGCGCTTTCCAAAATCGGTGACAAGGGAGTATTTGTAAAGGAACTCGAAATCGCTCTTCTTCGAGGTGAAATTGACCTTGCGGTGCACAGTGCAAAGGACCTGCCATCGGATACCCCGGACGGTCTGAGATTGGCGGCTTATTTGCGACGCGGTGATGTCAGAGACGTCATTGTGGTACGCGACGAGCTGCACAAGCAACACCAGTCCGGCGACGTGACCGCTGCTCTCAATCACATTCCGCCGCTGTTGGCTGCGCTACCAACCGGCTCACGAGTTGGAACCGGCAGCCTGCGGCGCGCTGCGCAAGTCCGATCTATGCGGGCTGATGTGCAGATAGTTGACATTCGGGGAAATGTGGATAGTCGCCTGGCCAAACTAGTGCACGGCGACGTGGACGCGCTTTTGCTGGCAACTGCGGGCCTCCAGCGGCTAAGTCTGATGTCCGGGGCGGAAGATGATCAATCAATCACGCTCAGTCTTGACTCAGGTGAGAAGCTCATCGCCGCGCCCGTGTCAACTTCAGTGATGTTGCCGGCCGCCGCGCAGGGCGCGCTCGCCATCGAAATCAGGATCAACGATCACGAACTTAACCGCTACGTTGCGGCTATTAATGATCCGGCCACCGAGATAGCTGTACGAGCAGAACGTGGCTTTTTGCACGCGCTGGACGGCGGCTGTCAGGCGCCCATGGCCGCCTTTGCCAAAGTGGTTGACCGGGACGTAACGCTGTTTGGAATGCTGAGCACGCTCGATGGTACGAACATTGTTCACGGCTCACTTACGGGAAGCACCAGCGACCCGGAGATCCTCGCACGCACCCTGGCAGATAGCCTACGACGTTTGGGCGCAACCGCAATCCTGGCGAGTTTGACCCGGAGCAGCTACGACACGGTGCACGGCCAGCCTCTTGCGGGCAAACGGGTGCTGGTCACCAGGGCCGCTGTGCATGCCAACCAGTTTGCCAACAGACTGAGGCAACTGGGCGCCGAGCCAATCCTCTATCCGATGATCGCCTATTCACCGGCAGAAGACGCCGACCGGCTGAACGCGTGCCTGGAGGCACTGTGTTTGAACAAATATGACTGGCTGATTATTACAAGCGTGACGTCTGTAGACGTGGCTGCCCAATGGCGCGCCGATTTCAAATGCACCTTTCCAGAGGTGAATATTGCCGCGATTGGCGCAGCCACGGCCGAGGCATGTGCGGCAGAATTGGGGAGCGCACCGCGGATCGTCGCCGACCGGCCAACACCAGGGCACCTGTTGGCGAAGATGGGGACTCTGGAATCCGCACGGGTTTTGATCCTAAACTCAGACGTCGCCAAGCCGGACCTGGAATTAGCATTAACTGCGGCCGGCGCCCGCGTAGATCGCGCAGTCGCCTATCAGACTCACGCTGCGCCCAAAGGTTCGATTGATCTGCCAGCGCTATTAGCTTCAAATGCCGTGGATGCCATCACGTTTACCAGCGGAAGCACGGTCGAACATTTTGTGTCGCGCTTGTCAGCCGAGACGCGCCAGCGCGTGAACCACACAAAAATCATCTGCATCGGCCCGGCAACGGCCGCCGTTGCTGCTTCATTTGGTCTCACCGTTGCCGCAATTGCGGCCGAACCTTCGGAAACGAGCATGATCACCGCGTTGATAGAGGTATTATGAATCCACTTGCGAGCTTTCCACAAGCCAGACCTCGGCGGCTGCGTCAAACAGCAGCAGTGCGCGGTTTGGTTCAGGAGACTTTTCTCAGACCGCAACAGCTGATCGCCCCGCTATTTGTGCGACATGGCGTCCGAATTCGCAAGCCAATCTCGTCCATGCCAGGTCAAACACAGCTGTCGGTGGACGAACTGGTGGCCGAAGTGCAGGCATTGCAAGCCGTGGGCGTATCAGCGGTACTATTGTTTGGCGTACCTGATGTCAAGGACGACCTGGGTTCGGAAAACCTTGATCCAAATGGCATTATTCCGCAGGCGATTGGCGCCGTCAAACGAGCGGTTCCGGCTATGATTGTCATTAGTGATATGTGTTTTTGCGAATACACAAGTCACGGTCATTGTGGAATCGTTAACACGGAAGGCGCAACAAGCTATGACCCTGGATTGCCGCTCGGATATGTGTTGAACGACGCGACCCTGGAACAACTTGGAAAGGCAAGCGTGGTTCATGCACGTGCGGGGGCAGATTTTATTGCCCCAAGCGGCATGATGGATGGCATGGTCGGTGCAATCAGGGCGGCACTTGACTCAGAAGGGTTTGGTCACACCGCAATTATGAGCTATGCGGCCAAATTCGCAAGCGCACTATACGGTCCATTCCGAGATGCCGCCGAGGGAGCGCCAAAATTTGGCGACCGTTCCCAATATCAAATGGAGATTGGGAACGTGCGCGAGGCCATGCAAGAAGCGGCGCACGATGAAAGCGAGGGTGCCGATGTCCTCATCATCAAGCCGGCGGTTACCAACCTAGACGTGATCCAGCGCATTCGAGCGGCGATGCGTTTGCCGCTTGCGGCATATCAGGTCAGCGGTGAGTACAGCATGATCAAGGCAGCATCACGAAACGGCTGGCTTGACGAACAAAAAGTTGTGCTCGAAACACTAACGTCAATCCGGCGCGCAGGCGCAGACATGATCATCACGTATTTTGCGCGGGATGCCGCCGGATGGTTGAGGTAAGCAGCAGCGCCCGCTGCGCTTATTTGTTGCGGTTGATCTCGTCGTCTGCCACATGGCACGCGACGAAGTGGTTGGGCTTCAATTCCTTAAACACCGGCTCGATTTCGCGGCATTTGTCAATTGCAAATGGGCAGCGGGTGTGAAACCTGCACCCTTTGGGCGGATTCACCGGGCTGGGTACATCACCTTCGAGGATCATGCGCTCGCGTCTTACCGTGGGGTCCGGAATGGGGATCGCCGACAGAAGCGCCTTTGTATACGGGTGTAGCGGATCGGCAAACACCATATCACGCGTCGTCAGCTCCACCAACTTGCCAAGATACATAACGCCCACGCGGTCGCTAATGTGCTCCACAACGCTAAGGTTGTGCGCAATAAACAGATACGTGAGCCCAAACTCCTTCTGCAAGTCTTTGAGCAAGTTCAGTACCTGGCTTTGGATCGATACGTCAAGCGCGCTCACCGGCTCGTCGCACACGATGAACTTGGGGTTTAGCGCGAGTGCCCGGGCGATGCCGATACGCTGGCGCTGACCACCGGAAAACTCATGTGGATAGCGACGGGCATGATATTCCTCGAGGCCGACGCGGCGAAGCATATCGATGACCATGGCGTTACGCTTCCTGCCGTCGCGCATGCCATGAACCAACAGCCCTTCACCGACGCTCTCGCCAATTGGCATGCGAGGGTCCAGCGAGCTGTATGGATCCTGGAAAATTATCTGCATATCTTTGCGGAGCGCCTTCATCTCAGCCGCGTTCTTGTCAAAGATATTCTGTCCCTCAAACAGCGCCTTGCCGCTGGTTGCCGGTATTAGCCGCAAAATAGTGCGGCCAATTGTTGTTTTCCCGCAGCCAGATTCACCTACCAGGCCCAGCGTTTCACCACGTTTCACCGTAAACGAAACGTCATCAACCGCCTTGACCTGCGCCTTGACCGTTTGGAGCAGACCACCGCGTATTGGGTAATACTTCTTTACATTCTCAACACGGAGAAGGTCCTCGGCCGTAGTGCCATCGAGCGCGATTGGTGATTTTCCGTTTGTGTTTGAATCCATTTTTGATTGAGCGTTGTCTTCTTTTTTACACCGGAACAAAAGCCCGGGTCCGTTTGCTTCAGATTATTCGTACAGCCAGGTGCGAACCCAATGACCCGGTTCAACCTCGCGCAAGGGCGGCATGTCATTTTGGCAACGTTCGCGCGCCTTACCTTCACAAATCTCGCAACGTGGTTCAAATCGACATCCGGGCGGCCAATTTTGAGGTGCGGGTACCGTGCCGGGAATGACGGCAAGCCGCTCTCGTATCTGACCCAACACCGGCGTTGAGCCGATCAGCCCCTTGGTATACGGGTGCAACGGTTTTGCAAACAAGGTGCGCACATCGGCTGCTTCCACTACCTGGCCGGCATACATGACAATCACGCGCTCGCACATTTCGGCCACCACACCCAAATCGTGAGTGATAAAAATGATCGCGGTGCCAGTTTTGTCGCGCAATCCGCGCATCAAGTCAAGTATCTGGGCCTGAATCGTCACGTCCAGGGCGGTGGTTGGCTCATCGGCAATCAACAGCTCGGGTGCGCATGCCAGTGCCATGGCAATCATCACACGCTGCGCCTGCCCGCCGGAAATTTCGTGCGGATAGGATTGCGCCCGTTTTTGTGGCTCCGCGATTCCAACCATGCGCAACAGCTCAATCGCGCGCTTTGATCCGGCTTCCCTGCCAAGACTTTGGTGGATGTTTAGTACTTCGGAAATCTGGTCGCCAATCTTGAACACTGGATTCAAGCAGGTGGTTGGCTGCTGAAAAATCATGCTGATTCGGTTTCCGCGAATCTTGGTCATGTCATTCTCGGGAAGTTCAAGCAAGTTTTTGCCGTCAAAGGTTATCCGCCCACCCGCAACTTTCCCCGGGGGCGCCACCAGTCGCATGATGCTGAGCGATGTCACGCTCTTGCCACAGCCACTTTCACCAACAATCCCCAGACACTCACCGCGCTTTACGCTAAAGCTTACCCCGTCCACCGCTTTGATCACGCCATCATCGGTATAGAAGTGAGTCTTCAGATCCTGGACATCAATCAATGTATCGCCTATGTTTAGGTTGGAAGCCATCAAATGATTTTAATGCGTATTTTCAATTTGCACTCATCAATTTGTCCCAGTGGCCAGATACATCTTGATCAAGCAAAATTCTGGCAACAGGCTTGCATCGCCACGACAAGCTTTTCGCGCAAAGCCGGCATCCATGCGAATTCACCCGTCGAGCCCGGTGGTGTCACCGCGGTAAGCAAACGCGCAAACTTCATAAGGTTGTGAAATCGCAAATGAACCGGGATACACGCTAAATCCTCCGGTTCAATGGCGCGCTGGGTCCGGTAACCGGTCAAAAATGCAATAGCAGCATCGTCCGTTGTGTCAAACCCTCCCCGCTCTTGTATGAGCCAGCGCCCGATTGAAAACGCGATATCGGCCGAGAACCAATGCATCATGCAGTCATCAAAATCAATCATGCCGGGTCGCTTGTCTGACCATAAGAGGTTGTCAAGCTCAAAATCGCCGTGGATCAACCCGAAATTGTCCCGACTTGACGTCCAGTTCGCCATGTCAGCCGCCAGGCGCTGACACTCAGTCCGCGCGGCACCCTCAGACGCAGGCAGTTGGGCATCTATCTCACCCAGGATCTGGGACCAAGTGGGCCGAACCAACGGGGCCTGCGTCTCACAGGTGGACGCCGCATTGTGAAGTGCGCCGAGCGCGGCGCCCCAGCGTGCAAACTGCACTGGGTTTGGGACAGAGTCCCCAAGGTGCCCGCCCCGCAGGCCTTCGAAGGCCACGACGTAAAAATCGCCGTAGGGCGCATTAAGTGTAACCAAGTCTTCGCCGCGGATTGTCGATATGATGCGTGCGACGTGCAGTCCCCGGGAATGCAGGAATTTCACGTACGTCACCTCCGCCAAAATCTGATCCAGAGTGCGCTGGTTGGCGTTCGTCAAACGGAGAAATCGCGTGCGCCCGGCATCTTTGAATGAAAAAACAAAGTTCGCGCTGGCGCGAACAAACGTCGCACCGCCAGGTTCATGCGCCCAGTTGTCTAGAACGCGATTGACAAATGGCACTTCACCGGCAGCCGTCTTCTCAGACAAAACTGCCTGCATTAGATCCAACTTCATCATGATTGTGCGGCCTCTGCAAGTTGCTTCGCCATTTGCAGCGAACCATCCAAGGCGGTGCCTTCGGCCGCGACCACCCGCGCGTCTGGCGCGAGTATTGCAAGTGCGTGTATGAACTCCTCGCGCAGGTTAAACACGTTTTCAAAGGCGCCTCCGAGCACCGATATCAGTGTTTGGGCCGGGATGAGATTCAGCCGTCGCGCAACCGCTACAACGTTGGCGGCAAGTGCGATCGCTTCCTCGCGGATGATTCTTTGGGCGATCATGTCGTTTTGCTTACTTGCTGCGCTCGCACTCGCTGCCAGGGCGGCAAAGCCCGCGGACCCAAACTCCGTTGAGTGAACCAGGCGCTTGACATCCGCAAAGTCCGTTATTGAAAAATGTGCCAGCAAAAGCGGAGTGAGCGCCGTACGTGGACCGCTGTGGTCCCAGGCCGCGAGTGCGGCGCGCAAACCGGCTCGCCCGATTGCTACGGCGCTGCCTTCATCACCCACCAACCAGCCCCACCCCCCAACGCGCGCACGTTGACCTGCGTCGTTCAACCCCATGACGATGCTGCCAGTGCCGCTGATTGCGATGACACCCGGCGCGCCAGCAAATGCCCCTAGCAAAGCAGTGTGCGCATCATTCTCAATGATAAGGTCATTGGCATGGACTATGCGGTTCATCAGCCGTCGTACCATGTCGGCTTCGGGGGTTCCAGCGCTGACGCCAGTCAACCCCAATCCAGCCGCGACGACAGGCTGTATGTCAGCAAATCCGGCAGCAACAAAGGCTCTGCGCACCGCCATGCTGACATTTCTGACAAATCGCTCTTCGCTGCCCACTGCCGCCAGATGTGTAAGACCTTCGGCCACGCCTTTGCCGATAACCGTGCCATCCAGAGTTGCCACGACGCAGCGCACACTTGTTTGCCCACCGTCGATGCCCAATAAATAGCCAGAAGAACCTTCCACGTCAGAATTCTAATGTAGGCCTCCATGATGAAGAAACTATAAAATTTGCGGAAATAGTACTTGTGGTGAATCCGATTTGAGCGACAACAAGTTTGTCGTGATATCAGTAACTAGGCGCGAATATCTGTCGTATATCTGGATAGCATCCATGGCACTCTTGATGGGTGGCGCAGCCGGAGCATCGATACTATTTGCAATGCCGAGAACCAAACCGCGTGATTTCCCAACGTTCTCTATTGGTGAAATAGCAGGCAACAATCCTCAGATTCTTTTCGAACGCAATAAAAGGAATGGTGATTACCATGGCGGTCCAGCAGCCTACGCGCTTGACTTCTATAACCTTGATCTTTTGGACAATACGGGGCGAGTGATTCGGTCCGGGTCGCGCGCTCCACTGCCAATAGCTGGCGCGGCCAGCGTACGCGTATATAACGATCGAATAATCCCGGGGAAACCTCGATAACTATTCGACTGGAGCGACCAGGCTGCCTGTGCGGAGCCGAAGGCAGCCTGGTAAAGGGTCACTAAACTTTGGTCCCGCACTCCAGGTAATTCCAAGCACCGCAGGCTCAGCGAGCTGTCGCGCGAAATCCGTCACGGGCGCGGAACCCGAGGACTTTTTCCGCGCGATCCGAGGACACAAGTGAGGTGAAACCACTGAGGTCTCCACGTAGCTCGGCATCCGGAAAACGGCGGCGAACGAAATCGAGCGTTGGCGTATCGATATAGGTATCCGCAGCAGCCGCAAACAGTGGCCAATGCGTTCCTTTTTCCAGTGGCACGGTGGCTGCGAGCCAGCAGAGCTCGGACGTATCGGCAAGTGTCAGGTAGCAGACATCACTAATCTGGTCGGCCGTATCCCCTTTTCGCGGGCCTGTGGCCAGCAATTCCGGTGACGCGACCCACGGAAACCGCAGGCTAACCACCGACATGTTGTAGTGGCGCGCAAACATGTCGGCCATATTTTCGCCAAGCACTTTGCTCAGGCTATATTCATCCTGTGCATCCAGCGGCAAGTCCTCATCAATTGGCAAGTATTTGTAGAACTGGCGCGTTCGCGGTGTCGCAGTGCTTATGGCCTGGATGCTGGACGCGATCACTACGCGCGCCGTGCCCAGCTTATGCGCGGCCTCCAACACGTTCCACGTGCTCATCACATTGGTCTGCACAATGGTTGCCGCCGATACCAACCGCTGATGTGGGATGGCCGCCAAATGAATGACTGCATCCGCACCATGCAACACGTCAAATACCTGGCCCAAATCTTCGACGTTTATATTGCGTGACTGGTCACGAACGGGTCGTTCTATGGTGCGATCCACGGCAAGCACACGCGCACCCTTTGAGCGGATGTGATTGACAACGTGTTTGCCAATGTTGCCATTTGCTCCGGTTACAACGATATAGGGTTCGGGTTGCGACCTCATATTGGGGCGATGATACAGCGTGGCGGGAGCATCACATCAGCACATGAACCCATCCATCCATGACCGTTGTTTCAAAGTGTTTTAGCTTACGGGCATCCGTCAGACAGTCCCCAGTTAACAAATCAAACTCCCATCCATGCCACGGGCAAATTAGAAACTCTCCGTCCCGGTGGTAGGTCCATTGCCCCACCGCGCCTGGGGCTGTCGTTCCCTGGACTTTGCCCAAACAAACTGGCGCCAATTCGTGCGGGCAGATGTTCTGTATAGCAACGATTCTTCCACCAACGTTGAACAATCCGATTGACTTTCCGGCAACCACACGAATGACACGACCGCCAATCGGCAATTCCATGACAGGACACACGGGTGCCATAATCATGCGAGACGATACAGCGCTCGGGCGGTTTCGCTCATCACCCGGGAATGGAGCGCACCATGAAAATGGCGACCGGCGAAGCTGGGCGTATCGCCATCCCAGTGAGGATAATCGCTGCTAAACATTAGCATGTGCTCGGCATCAAACATCTTGAGCATTTGCTGTAACTCCTCGCCATTCGCGGGCTCTTCAATAGGCTGGGTTGTGAGCAGGACGTGCTCGCGCACAATGTCACTCGGAGGACGAGACAGCCAGGGCGTGGTTCTGCGCAGCGCCTTCCAATTTTTGTCAAATCTCCACAACAGCGGCGGAAGCCAACTGACACCACCCTCCACCATCACAAATTTTAGTGATGGGAACTTTTGAAAGGTGCCCTCGGTAACCAGCGAAATAAGATGAGAAATATAGGTCGTGATCAAGCCCGTGTGCCATTCAAAATAGCTCGACGGGTAACCTACGTTCGTCGGTGCACCGCTTATACCGGCCCCTTCCGTCCCAGGATGAATCGAAACAGGCAAACCAAGTTCGCTTGCCGCTTCATATATTGGATCATAGAAGCGTTGACCATACGGAATGCGCGCGCCGCTTGGAAGCAACACTTGCACGACGCCAGGTTTTGAACCCACCCGACGGATTTCCTTTGCCGCCAAATACGGATCAACTGGGGATACCAGAATTGCCGCCTTGAAACGCGCATCAACCGGCAGCCAATGGCGAATGATGACATCATTGATCGCGCCGGCAACCGCAGCCGCATAATCCATTTCAGGAGAAAGCAATGGTTGGTGTGGCTCGGCCAGCAACACACCATATTCCAACCCCACCACGTCAAAAAAGAGCTTTGACAAGTGGGATGGATCGCTCGCAATTGGTACGCCGTCCGGTGCGACAGCATCCGAGCGACGCACTCCATTTGGATTCCAATAACCCAGACTACTCGATCCTGCGTTACCGCTTTCCCAACGCATCCGCCAGGGCTGCGGAAGGTATTCCGCAACGAGTCGCGCATCCACGACGGGATGAATATCGGTATCAATAATAGAGCTGCTTTTCATGATCGACCAAACGTAAAATTCCTGACAATGGCCTCTAGTATCAACCCACGCGCCGCCAACTACCTTTGCTCATTTGTGTGTCTTACGTGCGAATCTGCAGTGAATCCAACCGCATTGTGCACAACCTGCCCAAACTGCGGGGGTAATCTCGACGCACGTTATCACTACGATCGCATCTCCCGCGATATTTCACCGATCGAGGTGACCTCAAGCCGAGATCGATCACTCTGGCACTATGGGCCATTCCTTCCGTGCAGTCCACCGAGCTCCGCACGGCACACGCCGTTGGGTGATGTTGGTTGGTCCCCGCTTTATCGCGCGTACGACTTGGAAACACGCTTCAATGTGCGTGCGCTCTGGCTAAAGGCGGACAGCATGCTGCCAAGCAGCAGCTTTAAGGATCGCGCGAGTGCCATGGTGATTGCGCAAGCCAATGCACTGGGGATTGGTACGATTGTGGTGGCGAGCACAGGTAACGCCGCCGCCGCGCTCGCCACACTTTGTGCGGGAACGACGATTCGTGCGGTGATCTTTGTTCCCATGGACACACCAGAGGGGAAGCTGGCACAAATTCTTATTAACGGCGCCACCGTATACCGAGTTCGTGGCACCTACGCCGATTGTGTGCGTTTGGCACGGGAGGCCGCCGAACAATTTGGCTGGTACAACCGCACGACAGGCGTAAACCCGTATACACGCGAGGGCAAAAAAACGGCGGGATTCGAAATAGCCGAACAGCTTGGCGAGGACGGCGTCTTTCGAGCACCCGACGTCGTGGTTGTGCCCGTAGGGGATGGAAACATCATCAGCGGCGTGCACAAAGGGTTTGCAGAGCTTAAGCACGTTGGTTGGATAGAAGAGGTGCCACGGTTTATCGGCGTTACCGCGACGCGGGCATCCTCTTTATTTGACGCGTGGAAGCGTGGTGATGAAAAACCCATCCTCACAGCGTCCACGACCATTGCAAGTGGGATAAGCGTGGATTTCCCAGAAGATGCCGTGGCGGCATTGCGGGCGGTTCGTTCAAGTGGCGGCATATTTATTGAGGCGCAGGACGATGAGCTGCTATCCGACATGGCGCTGCTTGCGCGTTCAACGGGCGTCTTTGTTGAACCATCCAGCGCGGCGGCACTCACGGGGTTACGGCATGCGCTTGACAGTGGCACAATCCGCCACACGGACCAAGTGGTGCTCCAAATGACCGGACACGGGCTAAAGGATCCGCGGTCGGCGCTAAAGGCAGCAAGTCCGCCGCGCGATATTTATTCGCTTAACGACATGGCGAATTTTGGGTAGCGACGGTTGACCGCTGCATCAGGGAGCGTTTGCAGGTGCATGCGCATGGGCCGAGGCCGATCAATGGGAAAATAGGCACTTCCCAAATGCAATCTACAACTACATTCGCGTCCAGACATGATCAATTCGCCGCCCTCAGGTTCCCGGAATTTCGGGCAATGCTTTGCTCACAATTGTTTAGCGGATTTGCGCGAAACATGCTTGCCATTGTTGTCGGCTACCAAATATATGAGCTTACACATGATGCACTGGCGCTTGGATGGCTTGGTCTGGCCGAGGCCATCCCCGCTCTGGGTTTGGCGCTGATCGGTGGTTACTATGCCGATCGGATGGATCGGCGCAAGGTAATTTTGGTCACCACCGCCTTTAGCGTGGTCGCGCTTGCCCTTCTCGCGATTGCGTCATTGAGCAAAGACCTTACCGTGACGCTGGTGGGTATTTATGCCATCACGTTTGTGCTGGGCATATCCAGCGGCTTTCAGCGCCCGGCAATGAGCGCCTTTGACGCGCAAATTACACCCATGAGCGTAGCGGTCAATGCCAACTCTTGGACAAGCAGCAGCTGGCAGGTTGCCAGCATTGCCGGACCGGCGGTGGGCGGGTTTGCCTATGCGCTTATCGGGGTGACCAACACGTATTGGCTAATGACGGCACTCATGGTGCTTACCTTCGCGTGCATATCGCTTATCGCGCCCAAGCCAATACCGGTGCCACCGGAGGGTGAAAGTATTCGCCAAAGCGTTGCTGCCGGGGTGCATTTTGTTCTACGGAGTCAAGTACTGCTTGGCTCGATGGCACTTGATCTCTTTGCGGTGCTGTTTGGCGGAGCGATGGCGATGCTACCGGTATTTGCCGCCGATATTTTGAACGTAGGGCCGCAAGGTCTTGGACTGTTGCGCGCAGCGCCAAGCGTGGGTGCGCTCGGCGTTATGCTCGTCAGCACGCGCATAACACCGCGGAGGAATGCCGGTCGGATTTTGGTTATGGCGGTGTTTGGTTTTGGCATTAGCATGATTGTGTTCGCGCTATCAACGAATTTTTGGATCTCCTTTGCGGCGCTGGCGCTAAGCGGCTTGCTCGATGGCATTAGCATGGTGGTGCGGTTTGCCATCACCCGAATCATGTCTCCGGAACGCATGCGTGGCAGGATTGCCGCGGTCAGCTGGATCTTCATCGGGGCGAGCAACGAAATAGGCGCGTTTGAAAGTGGCGTGGCGGCGCGCCTGCTTGGCACCATTTCGAGCGTATTTTGGGGTGGCGTTGTCACGCTGATTGTGGTGGCCGCCACCTTCGTTCTCGCCCCAAAACTTCGCGCACTCGATTTGGATCACGAGGCCGAGAAGGCTGGCACGCAGCGTTTAGGGGATACCTAAACGTACACATCGCACGGCACCCGGCGGCTCGATTCGCACCGCCGGGTGTTGCGTGGCGCCGTCGCGGTCACGACAAATTAGCGCCGGGCGATTTCAATCTTTCCGGCGGGTGGCGCCGGTGGTGCGCCGCCGCCAAGCAAGATGCCTTCCGACGAGCGCGAGCGCTTTTTCTCGGGTGCCGCCGGGGTGACTGGTGCCGCCGGAACGTCACCGGAACCGGCAGGTGCCCCATCCACTCCGTCCTCCAGCGATTCCAGCTTCTTGACACGCGCAGCCTCCAGCTCGGGCGTATATTTCGGCAGAATCTCGCGCGCCTGAATCATGATTTGAGTCAGCTTGGCGCTCAGGTCGGTTCGATCCTGCTGAGCGAGTTGCTCGGCCATTTGACCCATTACCTTGAGAAAGCGGTCGTCGGTCATTTCCTTTAGCTCTTCCAGCATGGCCCGTGTTTCATCGGGATACTTGACTTGCAACAGGCTGTTTATGATTTGCATTTCGGGAGGCTGACGCTGGGCCATAATCTGCATGGCGATCTCACGCACGCCGCCGAGCGCCTTGATCAAATCAGCGCCCTGCGCCTGCTGAGTAGCCTGCTTGATATTGGCATCCACCACTTGCAAAAAGGCCTCATC
>JANXLU010000047.1 GCA_025354985.1 Chloroflexota bacterium | reverse complement strand
CGCGTTTGGCGGGGCGGTAGTGGCGATGCGGACCGCGGCTACGGCGACCCTGACCTACCTGCACGCTGACCACTTGGGCAGCGCGTCACTCACGACAAATTCTGCCGGAGTAAAAATCAGCGCACAGTGACTCGACGAATGAGGTGCAACAAGCGATAGTCATCACAGACAAAATCGCTAAGCAGATGACGGGTCGAGGATGGAGTGCAAATTTGATCCAGATAACTCGCGATGCTGCTTATGCAGCACGAGAAGCCGTTAACATGTCGAATGGAAATCTGGCGACAGCGTACTTCAACCAAGATGGTTCCTATGTTGTGGTCGACAACATCACTCATGAAGTAATTCAGGTAAGTAATCGCTTCGATCCAAAATGGATACCGGATAACACGATCGTAAATCCATATGAACCCAAATAGAAAAACACCTGCAAACAGAATCAAGAAGCAATTCGCCGAACGATTCCTTGATCGTCACGGCGTTCAGCTTCTCTCCAAAGTGGATGCCCTTCAGTTGGTGCGTGCATGTATTGACCAACGTGTGAGAATCCTAGGGATTGATGGATTTCGGCTTTTGGAAGATGGCATTCAGCCCTCGCTTGAAAATTCAGTGGATTTTTCATCAAAGAAACTTCAAGACTCATATGTTGATTCGGCATTTAGGGACCCCACTGAGTTTTTGAGGACTAGGGATGACAAAATGATGTTTGAAATTGTTTACGGTGATTGAGCTTCTTCGTGAGAAAGGCTAAGCCGCTGGAAGCGCGTCCGTGATTCCCTTGTTTGCCATCCGCGAGGGGAATGGGCAACGCCAGTGAATTCGCGCAACGCGACTTACCCAACAGGAAAATGAGAACAGGACGAGCCGCCGGATGGCGCGCGAGTATCTTCGGTCGGGTAGCTCATCATTCACGGTGAACTATTCCTTCAATCCGTAGGAAACCGATGAAATCGAACAGAGGAATTCGACCACGTGCTTTGTTGAAATTTGGAGCTTTTGGTATTGCGTTTGGATTGGCGGTTGTCTTTGGATTTGTGATAATTGCATCCTCAAATTGCGGTCCAATTGGACCAGGACAGGGATCGCTGCCCAGGTCTATTGCTGCATGGTGCAGCTGGACATGGGTGCTTGCAGGTATCTTTTGGTCTGCGGTAGTAATATCGCTTCTCGGCGCTCTTTGCGTTTTTGCGGGTATCACAATGATGTTCATTCGGCGACAAAACAATTGAAGGACAGACCAAATCCAAGTGACTTCAACCCGTATCGTTTGATAAGAAGAGACAACTCCAGCGCTTGGTGTAGCTCGCATCAAAAACAAGACAATCGCTCAACCACCGGCACGGTCTACGTAAACAGCAGCCCCCGATTGCGGCAGCTGAGTCGGGCCGGAGTGTGCGGGTCAATGGCCGCATATGTCTTGCTGAGCGAGGCAAGCGGCCATAGCGTGTTTGCTCAGGCGGCGCGGTTTGGCGCGGCGTTGCCGCCAACCCATTCGCAAACTTGGACACCGTGATGGGCCACGGCCAGTGCCGCGCCATCTATTTCGCCTGCGGCGATCTATTGGTTGATGCGATCAAAGACGGGTTGCAGTGAAGGGGTCGATGGCGTCACGGGGCTTGGTTTTATCCGGCGGGTGCAGTTGCTTGCCGAGTTTGTCCAACAATCACTCATCGAGCGAGACGATCGTTGGCCGCGCGGAATGGGCTTACGTCAGTGCCGAGGATGGACATAGCGGAGCAGCCTGAGGCTCCTTCGTGGGTCAACTTTGGGCAGCACACTGATTTTGTCGCAGGGTAGGTACGCTATCCTGCCGCACCATGACATCGCTGCTGGACATCATAGAATTACTCGGGACGCTTGCATTTGCATATGGCGGGATTGTGGAAGCCCGGCGTAACAATTTGGATCTGGTGGGCGCGTTTACTGCGGCGTTTTTGTCGGCGTTTGGCGGGGGCACCCTGCGGGATGTCTTGTTGGATCGCCGACCGCTCTATTGGGTGGCTCATCCCAGCTATCCGCTCCTGGTGTTTGTGCTGACGGTGGTTGTGCAAGTGGCCTTTCGCGGCAGGTTGCCCGGCTTGGGAGGGACGTGGTGGCTGATCACCGATGCGCTTGGTCTGGGTCTGTTTAGCGCGGCGGGCGTTTCCATTGCGGTGGAACAGGGTCTGCCGCTGTTTCCGGCATCGTTGTTTGGCGTGATCACCGCCACGTTTGGAGGTGTCTTGCGCGACGTGATTTGTGCTCAGGTGCCGGGAATTTTTAAGCGGGGACAACTGTATGCCACCTGCGCGTTTGCGGGTGCGTGGGTGTTTATTTTGCTGCAGGCGGTTCTGCCAGGCGCGGCACCCGTCTTCGCCTGCATCACCGTCGCGGCCGGGTTGCGGCTGGCAGCAGTTCGGTTTGATTTGACGCTACCAGCATAGAGGACCATGCCAACTGCTTCCGGCGCTGGTTAGTCCCCAAGAGAAGCGCATCAATTGTGGCAACACGTGCCAGGCTCTGGCACGGGATCGGGCTGAGCATTAGTTGCTGCAAGCCGCACAATCGCCGGAAGCATTGGGATGAAGCACCTGGCTGCGCTAGGCAAACGCCTGTGTGCCCGTGATCTCGCGACCCACGACCAGGGTGTTTATTTCATTTGTGCCCTCATACGAGTAAACGGCCTCCATGTCAGCAAAGTGGCGGGCGACATGGTTGTCGATCAGGATGCCGTTGCCGCCCATGATTTCGCGGGCCAGCGCGACCACCCCGCGGGCTTTCCTGGCGTTGTTCATTTTGGCCAGTGAGGCCTGGCCCTCCGTCATCGTGCCGGCCTCGGCCAGCATGCTGAGACGCCAGGTCAGCAGTTTCATGGTTTCGAGCTCGGCGAGCATCCAGGCAAGTTTCTCCTGGATCAATTGGAAGCCGGCAATGACCCGGCCAAACTGCTGGCGCTGTTTTGCATAGGTGAGCGCAAATTCATAGGCGGCCTGGGCGTGGCCAATCGCGCCCCAGGCAACGCCCACGCGGGTGGCTTGGAGCACCCGCGCCGTGTCACGGAAGCTGCGGGCGTTGACCAGCTTGTTGGTCATTGGTACTGCGCAGTTTGTAAAGGTGACATCAGCATTGGGAAGCGCGCGCAGGGCCAGCTTGTGTTGGATTTTGGTGGCGGTGAAACCGGGGGTGCCCTTCTCAACCAGAAACCCACTGACCTGGCCGGTTTGGTCATCCTGGGCCCAAACGACCACGACATCGGCAAACGTGGCCCCGCCGATCCAGCGTTTGGCGCCATTGAGCACGTAGTAGTCGCCGTCGCGCCGTGCGGTGGTTTGCACGTGCGAGGCATCGCTGCCGATGAAGGGTTCGGTGAGCGCAAACGCACCAAACTTTTCCATCCGCGCCATGGGTGGCAGCCACAGCTGCTTTTGCTCTTCACTGCCGCAAAATGCGATGGAATACATGGCCAGACCACTGTGCACGCCAAACAACGTGCTGACGGAACCGTCCCCACGGGTGAGCTCCATTGAGAGCAGACCGGTTTCCAACACGCTCAATCCAGGGCAGCCATACCCCTTGATCGACCCGCCGGCAACGTTTAGCGCCGCCAGTTTAGGCAGAAGCTGCATGGGTGTTTCGTCGCGTTCCCAGAAGTCCGCGATGATGGGTGTGATTTCGGTATCGGCAAAGTGCCGGGCCCTGTCCCGCAGGGCGCGCTCGGCCGGGGTGAGCAGGCCGTCAAAATCATAGAAATCTCGTGCCGGGTCGCGCTTCGCGGGAGCGGTCGTTTGGTTGGCGGTAAGCGGCTGGCTTCCGTCGGGGCGTTTGAATTTCAACATGGGATTGGCGTGAATCGTTGACTGCTTATACCGCGACTGCCTGCGCACAGGCGCGCGCCTTGGCCGTGATGGCCGCCCAATTTGCGCCAGCCACGTCGGCTGCCGACACCAGGTTGCCACCAATGCCAACCGCGGCCGCGCCTGCCTCGATAAATGCGCGGGCGTTTTCGGCGCTCACGCCGCCTGTTGGCACAAGGCGCAGGAAGGGCAGGGGCGCGAGGATATCCTTGATATACGCCGGGCCGCCGGTGCGGGCCGGAAATATTTTGACCATCTGCGCACCATCAAGATGCGCGTTGTAGGCCTCGGTGGCGGTTTGCGCGCCACACATGATGGGCACGCCCGCGGCACGGCACGCGTTGATGACTTCGCGCGAATAGACCGGCGTGACCACAAACTGTGCGCCGGCATCGACTGCCGCGTGTGCCGCGCCGCTGTTTAACACGGTGCCCACACCAATTTGTGCCGCGGACCCCAGCGCCTGGCGGGTGCGCGTGATGGCTTCGTTTGCACCGGCACCCGTCAGCGTGAATTCGATCGCGGTGACGCCTCCGGCGACTAATGCCTGAACGATCTCCACCGCGTGATCGTATTGGGCCAGTCGGATGATCGCGATGACCCGGGTTGATTCAATCGATTTAAGAATTTCTTGCGTCATGGGCACAATCTTAGCGGAAATTGAACCAAATGCCAGTTTCGCACGTAAAGTTAAATAGGATGAACTGTATGCAAGCCTTGGGCTCGGTTGGAATTAACCGAATGGATGTCACCTCGGGGGTTCGCCTTGGATAAGGAGCTGGATGGCCTGATCAAACGCACCATTGCGGGTGATGAGGCCGCCTTTGGGGTGATTTTTGACCAGTACAAAAATTTGGTGTTTAAAACCGCGTATCTGATGTTGGGTGACGCGCCAGAGAGCGAAGATATTTTGCAGGAAGTATTTATCAAACTGCACAAGTCCTTGCACACGTATGATCCGTCGCGGGGAGCATTTACCACCTGGCTGCATCGTGTGACGATCAATGCCTGCGTGGGGTTTAAACGCCAGCGCAAGATGTGGCTGGGCTCGCTTGAGGAAATGGCCGCACGGGTGCTGCATTTTGAGCCTGTGGCACGGGTGGAGGAAAAGACCGATGAAGCGGTGCTGGTGTGGCGATCCATCTCGCGCTTGAGCCCGAAGCTGCGCGCGGTCATGGTGCTGCGCTATTACTGGGACCTGTCCTATGCCGAAATTGCCCAGGTTTTACAAGTGCCGCTTGGCACTGTCAAGAGCAGAATTAATTCGGGCGTGCAAACGCTGAGGTTGGAGTGTGCTGAAACGGCGGACGAAGGGGCGCCGATGGGCTTGCCACTTGGCGTAACCGGAAAGGGGATGGTATCGCGTGGATTGTAGGGAAGCGCACGGCCTGATGCTGGCCTACCTTGGGCACGAGGTCAGCCCATCCGAACAAAGTTTGATGGTGGCGCACCTGGCGCGCTGCATGGGCTGTCGGGCGCGCGCATCTCGGTTGGCCGAGGCGCAGAACAAGGTGAGGCAGGCGTTTGAACGCAAGGCGGCCGGCGTCGATCCACCGTTAAAGGTGACGTGGCTCGGTCAGCCGGGCGGACGGCTTCAGGATCACGCACCGATTATGAAGCGACCATATCGACCCGTGGCCACGCTTCCAAACATCTCAAGCTCGATTTTGGGGCTGTTGGCAGCGGTAACCCTGATCATTGGTCTCCAGCGATCCGCGTTGCATGGAGACGTGGATGAAACGGGACGTGGCCCGCTCGCTCGGATCGGTTTGCAGCTGTCCGTGAGCCCGGGATATGTCGAGCTTGGGGCTCCGTCACTCGCACTGTTGACGGCGCGTGCATGGGCGGGCGATGGGGCCGATCTTGAAAGCGCTCGATCGACGGTGAGTTTGCAGGACCGAGCGCGAGCCCACGCCCCGACGTTTGCTGAGCCGCATGCGTCTGCCGATGAGTCCCTGGACCGGTGGCATTCGGCCAGACGGGCGCTGCGCGGGGACGAGCGCATTAGCGAGCCAAAGATTCTTTGCCTTATGTGCGCAGAGCTTGACTAAAAAATGACCTACGATTTCGCAATTCAAGGCGCGGCTGGCGCGCCAAATTCATTTGCCGGGTCGCCCACGAGCGATGCACGGCTGACGCCGAGGGAACGAGAAATTGTGACCATGTTGTGCAGCGGTTATTCAAATGCCCGTATTGCACAAACCTTGGTCATTGCCCCCGGGACGGTAAAGCGACACGTGCACAATATCCTGGGCAAGGTTCGCGCGCGCAATCGGGCCGAGGTTGTCACAGTGATGCAGGACGCTCCTAATCCGCGGACTGTAATGAGTCTCTGCGGGTAGCTGGTGCGGTTGATTGCCTGCCTGTGCTGCGAGCTTGGACATGATTTGCCGAAGGGATGCCTTCATGTGACTGGCATCCCTTCGGCAAGGATGATCAGACCATGTGCGGCTTGATCTTCTGCATAAGCCGTTCCTTGGGCATGTAACCCACAAGACGCTCGACTGGCTGGCCATCCTTGAACAGAATCAGGGTGGGGATGCTCATCACGCCATATTTTTGGGCGGTGTGCTGATTGTCATCTACGTCCAGCTTACGCACGCTGATCTTGCCGGCGTTCTCTTCGGCGATTTTCTCGACGATGGGCGCCACCTGGCGGCACGGGCCGCACCACGTGGCCCAAAAATCCACCAGCACGAGACCCTTGCCGGTCTCAACTTCCTTTTCGAATACGGTATCACTGACTGCGGTTACTACGTTTGACATTTTTGATTCTTCCTTTTACTGCTTGATTACTGCTTGATTACTGCTTCATAAACGATGACGTCTGGCGTCTATGCACGCACGCCTGCAGGCGCTCGGTTCGCGCCGGTCGGCGGTTGTGCCGCCATGTCATCCACCCACCTCTCCAACCTGGCCAGCTGTGCTTTTAGCAAGTCGGTGGATCGATAGGTGTTTGCCAACAAATACGCCCCTTGCAGCGCGCTGACCAAGTCCATAGCCTGCGCCTGAGGTGCACTGTGACCCAACAACTGAAACTGACCGGCCGCCCAATCGACGTGCAACTTTAGCAAGTTGGTGGCGGCTTTTGCCAACCGTTCATCGGTGTCATCGCCATCCAGCTCGCTGCACAGGCTGCCATGCGGGCAACCGTAGCGGGCAAATACCTCGGTCATGTCCTTGGCGCTGTTGACCATAAGTTTTAGACGGGCAATTGGGTTTTCCGTGGCCATTTCCCATGTCAACAGGTTTTTGCATACGTCCCGGGCATAACCATCGATGACCGCCGCCACAAGGCTCTCCTTGGTGCGGAAGTGATAGTAGACATTGCCAAGCGGCACACCCGCGGCATGCGCGATCTCGTTTAGGGAGGTGCGATACAGCCCTTGATGATGCACCAATTGGCGCGCTGCATCAATAAGCTTTTCACGTGTGTTTGATCGCGGTTCCATACTCAGTCAGTTATCCGACTGAATTATATGGATTGCATCAGAATTGTCAAGGGTGTCGGGATGTTTTACCGTTCCTACAGGGCGGCCTGCAGCACGCGGAGCCAATTTCCACCCATGATTTTTTGCGTGTCGCCGGCCGAGTAGCCGCGCTGGAGCAGGCTGATTCCGATCTTGTATAAATCGCGCGAACCGCCAAGCTCGGCTGGGATGGACTCAAGCCCGAAACCGCCGTCAAAGTCGCTGCCGATGCCCACATGGTTTGAAGAGCCGGTGCGCTGACACACGTAATCTATGCAGCGAATGATGTGATCCATGGTGACGTCGGTCTTTTTGCTGCCTTTGACCCAGTCATGCTTGAGAAATCGGTTGTATAGCACCACGCCCATGACGCCGCCACGATGGGCAATGGCATCAATGGCTTCATCGGGCAGGTGCCGGTCGGTGGGTGTGATTTTATGCGGGTTGCTGTGTGAGGCGATCACATGCGCGCCTTGGAATACATCCAGGGCCTGCATAAGCGCTTTATGGGCCATGTGGCTGACGTCCAACACCACACCGAGACGGGCCATTTGCTCCAGCAGTTCGAAGCCGATGGCGGTGAGCCCGCCGGGCGCATTGGTGCCCCCCGAATAGCGGGTTTGGCCCCAGGCCAGGCCGACAATACGCACACCGCGCTCGACCCAGAATTCCAGCTCCTTGGGCTCAAGAATGGGATCGGCGCCTTCCATGAGCAGCACCAGGCCGATATGTCGGTGTGCCGCTTCGTCACCATGCGCGCCACTGTCCAACTGACGGGTGCCGGCGGCGTTTGGGCCCATGGGTGTTGAGCCCCAGTCACCAAGCACATCATACAGGTCGTTGCGACTGCTGATCAGCCGAATCCGCGGTTCATGATCCGCCAGGTGCCGATACCAGTCCAATTGGCGCAGACCCTGGGCGTGGGCCTCTTTGGGCGTGCTATAGGCCATGCCTCGGCTGGCGCCAAGATCAGACCGTGCGGGTTCGCAGAAGATTGTGCCAAAGCCGATACCCACCCGCCCGCGCATCATGTCGGGAAAGCTAACGGTGCACCGACCGTTCTCGGCCTCCTGCCAACCGCCAAACTCCAAATTACGGATGACCCCGGTGCCGTGAAGGTATTTGCGCTGGTATTTTAGACCGTTGTAAGCGAGATCGAGGTGGGCATCAACAATGATCGGAAAAGTCATGAGTTTTCGGTGCGAATTGGCGTCGTGAGAGGCGTGGTTTAATCGGTTTGGAACTGAAAGTTCGTGGCGCCGTTTGGCGCGCTGGCGGGCTGAGCGTGCGCACCATAGGCCTGGGTGGTGCTAAGGTTGGCGTGACCAAGCCACTCTTTTACCCGACGCACATCTTCGCCGGCGTCCAGCATGTGGGCGGCGCGTGAGTGGCGCAGCGTGTGAGGCGTTACGGAACCGGTGATACCGGCGGCACGCGCATAGTTTCTTATTAGCATCCAGACGGCCTGGCGGGTGAGGCCGCCACCGGATGGATTTAGAAAGACAATTTCGGTGGGCTCGATGCCAATAAAGGCGGGACGGGCGTTAGTGATGTAGTCACCAACAAATTGCACCGCCTCGCGGTTGAGCGGGATGCGCCGGGTGCGCGACAGCCGCGTGACACAGTTTATCCAGCCGTCGGCCACGTTAACGTCGCCCACTTTAAGCGCAATCAATTCACTGACGCGCATACCGGTGCCATAGATCACGGCCAGCAATGCGCGGTCGCGCATGGCGCGGGGCAGGCTGGATGTGCCGGTGGCGGCGATCAGACGGTTCACGTCCGCCTCGGACAAGGTGAAGGGCGCGTGCTTGTCCAGCTTGGGTAGTTTCATCCTGCGCAGGGGATTCTCGGGGATCACACTGCGGTCGCTGATTGCACGGAAAAAGGCCTTGGCCGCGGCGATTTTTCGGACCACGGTGGCCGCGCCATAGGTGCCCTGATACAAGTGCGTGATATAGCCGTCCATGTGGCTCCGATTTATCCCATCCCATGATCTGGCATCGGGTGACGCGCTCTGGAGATAGGTGACCATCTGGTTTAGATCACTCCTATAGGCAAGGTACGTGTTTACCGAAGCATGGTCGCGAGACTTGACTTCGGCGAGAAATTCATCGACGGCGGACTGTAATGCACTCACTTTTGAGAGATTATACAAATACCCTGTTCAGACGAATCCCTCTCGGGGCTCAAGCCTCGTGGGGGTTGGCGGCAATTGGTGATCCGGGAAGGAACGCCAGAACGGCGAGAATGTCGATTGATTTGCGGGTAACATCGGCGACCGTGACGAAGATGAGTTTTGAATCCGAGCAGCCGCGTGGTTCGGCGTTGGTGCTGGTGACGGCGGTGGCGGCCGCGCTGTTGAGCGCGGGCCTGATGGTGGTGCAGGCGTGGAATGCCCTGGGTGAGACCGCGCAAATCGCAGGTGCGGTGGGCGGTTTTGCCGTCGTGGCCGTATTAACCGGCATGGCCCTGCGCCAATTCGTGCGACCGCGGTTGTCAGGGCAGCGGCTCAAAATGACGCAAATAGACGGTCTGAGCGGGGTTCAGTTTGAGCTCTGCGTGGCCGAATTATTGGCGCGTCAAGGATACAGCGTGGATCGGGTGGGCCACAGCGGTGATCTGGGTGTGGATATTGTGGCGCGCAAGGGTGGCCGTCGGTTTGCCGTGCAATGCAAGCGCTATGCCAGCCCGGTGTCGCGGCGCGCCATCAGCGATGCCGTGGCCGGCGTCAGGCACTACGGTTGTGATGGTGCGATGGTGGTGACCAACAGTGTGTTCACGCGGGATGCCATCACGCTGGCGCACGCCAATCGGTGCCTGCTGGTGGATCGGAGCGCGTTGGCCAAATGGTTGCGTGCATAGGGCGGTCATGAACTCGGACGCGCCACAACCAGTCGAGGCCACGCGGGGAAATCCAAGTTTTGTGTGGCGGGCGGGCCAGGAACGCCGTCTGGCCATGACAATTGGCGCCGCACCGCTTGCCGGAAGGCGCGTGTTGGACCTTGGATGCGGATTGGGCACATATATAACCGCGTTTTTGCGCCACACGCCTCATGTATTTGGCTTGGATGTAGAGCTCGAGCGTTTGCAGTCCGCGCGCGCCAATGGCATCACCGGCGTCGTTGACGCCGTGGGTGAGCGGATGCCCTATGCCGATGGCGCCTTTGACGTGGTGTTTTCAAATGAAGTGCTTGAGCACGTGGCGGATGATCGGTTGACTGCAGGTGAGATTGTGCGCATTCTGGCTCCGGGCGGGCGGGCGGTAATTTTTGTGCCAAATCGCCTGTATTTCTTTGAGACCCATGGAATCTACCGCAACGGCGTGTATCAATTTGGCAACAAACCGCTGGTGAATTGGCTGCCGGATCGCTGGCGAAACAGGCTTGCGCCTCATGTGCGGGCATACACGGCGGCCGGACTGCGCCGATTGTTTGCCGGCACACCGTCGCGGGTGGTGAACCTGACCCAGATTTACGCGGGCTTTGACAACCTTGTGCGGCGCTATGGTGCGGCGGGCAGGGCGGTGCGCGACATCTGGCAGGGCCTGGAGCGCACACCGGCGCGGGTGTTTGGCTTAAGCCACATGATCGTGGTTGAAAAAGTCACGTGACCGGTGTGAGGCGGCCCTCGCGAAGCTCAAGCACGTCAATGATCCGCTTGTCCTGACCACCTGGATGGACGGTGCGTGCGCGCACGGTGACGTGCTGACGGAGGCGGGTTTGATTTAGCTTTCTCACGAGCGTTTGTTCAACCTGGAAGATGCCGGCCGAGTTGCTCATGGATACGTCTATTTCAACGGGCAATACCCGACCGGGTTTGATATCCACTTCCTCGATCGACAGCGCGCTGACCGCGTGTATATCCAGCTTGCCAAGATCGAACGGCGTGCGCGCCCGACCCTTGGTCATGTCGCAGCCGTCCGCGACGGCCACCAGGGCACCCTCCATTAACAGGGGTAGCGGGCTCATGTCATGGCTTTGAATGGTGCTTGAGATGAAATCCCCAATGAGCGTCTGTTGTTCGATATCCGGATATATGCCGGGCAGCACGCGTTGCAGAATCCGCTGGGCAAGAATGACGCCCATTGCTTCGTGATTTGTGCGGTGGAGTGCATTGCCAATGTCGTGCATCAGGATGCCCATCAGCACGACCAGATAGGCATCGTCCAAATCACCGACGCCACTCTCGATCACATCCCAGGGAACCCCGGCCGGCACAAGGAGCGACATCATTTTCATGGCGTAGGCGCAGGTGACGCGCGCGTGGATCGGGCCATGATCGTTGTAATTCAGCTTCATCACCGTGGTGTAGTTCGCCATGTTCCAGTGGGCATCCAGCGCGCTGTCCGAAATGAGCTGTTGGTAGGCCAAGGTCGTTCGCGGGAGCGCGGCGGTCAGCGCGCGGATCACGGCATCAGCTTCCGTGAAGAGCTCGCTGTAGTCATCCGGGAGCGTGGTGTGCAGCATTCCGCTGCCTGACTTGGTGCGAGGCGCAATCTTGATTCGAGACATCATGGAAAAGTATACTCAGTCCATGGTCGGGCGAAACCAGTGCGCGCCATCAGGCGCGGGTTTTAGTTCTCCAATTACTTATGGCTGATCAACTTTACACACGAACGGGTGATGACGGGTATACCGGATTGCTGGGCGAGGGGCGGGTTGCCAAATACATGCCGCAGCCGGAGGCCTATGGCACGGTGGATGAAGCAAGCGCGGCGATGGGAATTGCACGCGCCGCGGCCGCTGATCCGCGCACCCGGGCACTGTTGCTTGAGGCGCAGCGGGACTTATACAAAATGATGGCCGAGCTGGCGGCGACGCAGCAGACCGCGGCGCAATTTCGAAAGATTGATGCGGTTCGGGTGCACTGGTTGGAGGTCCAGACCGATGCCATTACCAGGGAGATCACGCTGCCCAAGGAGTTTGTCATTCCGGGCGACAGCCTGCCGGAAGCATATCTGGACTTGGCGCGGACGATCGTGCGGCGGGCGGAGCGCGTGGTGGTGCATTTGCTGCACGATGGCGTGATTGAAAATGTCGAGCTTGTGCGGTATTTGAACCGGCTGTCCAGCCTGTTGTTTGTGTTGGGTCTGTATGAGAACGCCGGTGCCGGCGTGGGTCTGGTCACGCTGGCGAAGGGAAGCTAGAAGCAGGAGACAGCGGTCGGGCACCTGGAGACAGGAGGTGCTTCGGGTAGCCATCACACGGCCCGAGGACCTTTGCGGGCGGGATTTGCGGGCGCTAAAGCAGCAAGTCCGCGATGACGGCGGACGTGGCGTGGCGCAGGTCGTCGGGGGCCAGCAACATTTGGACGCCACGGAGACCGGCGCTCACTGAAATGCGCGGATGGGTGAGCGCCGACGCATCCAGGTATACCGGGAAACGCTTGCGCGCTCCCAATGGCGAACAGCCACCCTTTAAGTAACCGGTTACGCGAAAGAGGTCTTCCACGTCGATCATGGCGGCGCGTTTGTCGCCCATGGCTTTGGCCAGTTTGCTCAAGCTGAGTTGGGAATCACCGGGGATTACGGCCATCACGATTCCTTTGCGGTCACCTTCGGCGACCAGTGTTTTGAAGAGTTCGTTGAGGGGCAAACCCAGGGCGGCGGCGGTCTCTTCGACCGTGAATTCGGATGCTGAAAATTCGCGTACTTCGACCGCTATTTTGGCCTGATCCAGCAGTTCAATGGCGCGGGTTCGTTTCATGTGTTTGATGCTGCATACGGTGAACGAAACATCGTTCACCATTATAAAATTGAATGCGTGGCAAATGCAATAAATCCGGCTCATTTCACCACTGCGATCAACCAATTGCTTGTTGAAACCTTTGAGAGCGTGCGCGGCGTCTATTTGGACAAGGGCACAAGCATGTTTGAGACCCTTGCGACTATTTCGCACGACAAGGCCTTATCACCTTGGAGAGATTCGCCAGGCGCTCTGCATGTTGGGGTGATTCGCCAGCAGGCGCTAAGCTCTTGCGTCCCAAGTTCGCCGTGGGGATGCATTAACCTGGACCGCGGGGTCGTATGGCCGTGTACGTGCTAAAGTTGAGCGTGCGCGAACACATCACAAAGGCAATATTTCTAAACGCCCGCCAGTGCCCAACCTGGGGCAGGCTGGATCTGCTGAGTGAGCCGGAGCCGATGACGCCGGCCATGGAATGGCAGTTCTGGATGGGCAATGAGATCGGACGTCGCGCGCGCGCGTTTTTGGGCGCGGGAGAGCTGTTGCAGACCGCGCCTGTAGGGCTGGCGGCGCGGCTCTCGCGTGGTGCTGTGCAAGACGCGGAAAGCACCCTACTATTTGAAGTCACATTGCAATCCGGGGCCTTTGTGGCCCGGGCCGATGGGTTGCGTAGACACCAGGATGGCTGGGAGCTCATCGAAGTCAAATCAAGCAAGAGCCCGGAAGACGGCAAAGTGCGTCGCGACCACATCGAGGACATTGCCTACACCTTGTTTGTGGCGCGTTTGACCAGGCTTACAGTGCACAAATGTAGTCTGGTGCTGCTAAATCGCGATCACACCGCGCCAGCAACCGGGGACAAATCTGCACCCAACGCAGGTGACATGTTTGTCGAGGTTGACGTTACCGATGCAGCCAG
>JANXLU010000095.1 GCA_025354985.1 Chloroflexota bacterium | reverse complement strand
TATATTTGCGGGTCACTGATCCAAAGCGATAGGGCACTTCAAAGCCCAGATTTTGGTTTTTCACATACGCTCGCACCTGTGGATGCGCCTCGACCACGCGACACAGCTCGGCCTCCCAGCCGCTGTCGAGAATCGCCCAGTTAATATGACACTTGCGCGCGTCGGTTTGCCAGCGCTCAGTCTTTGACGTTGTGAAGCGCACGAAGTTGGTGGAGCCCGCGGGGTTGTAAGGATCCAGCAGCGCCAGAATCTGGCGCTCGCCCTCATGGGCACGGGTGATGGCCGCGGTGATCTTGTTACACGCCATGTCGGCGAGTTCTTGATACATCAGCTGCGCCGGGAAGCAACCGCCGCTGCATACAAGGTATTCATCCAACCATTGTTTGGCAATCCGTTTAACCTGACCAAACAAATTTGTGCGCGGGTCCTCGCCTGCATCCCGCCACTTGGTGTAGATCAAATGGGTGGTGAGTTTGAACAGCACGGTGCTTTGGCGCGTGTCTTTAAGATGATCCAGATTCATGTCAACAGACTGACCGATGATGCCGGAGTTCTGGGTTAGGGAAGGCCCGACCAAGCTTGGGTTTAGCTCAAGGGTCGCGTCGGCGTTGAAGTCGGCAGTGAGGCGGTCTTCGGGCAAATCAACGCGATAGCCCTGCACGCGTGGGAAGCGGATTTCGAGCGAATCGCGCTCCGGGCGCATGGCCTTTACCTGAATGGTTTCGCGTGGAGGCTGGATTGGGGCAATAACCGGTTTGGCGGTGAAGTTGAACGGAATGCCAAACACATCGGCATATTCCACATTGAATTGACCCTCGTCATTCAGGTCATAGGACTGACGGCGGAGTGCGCGACCGATCACTTGCTCACACAGCAACTGCGTGCCAAACGCGCGCACACCCAGCACATGGGTGACGGTGTTTGCGTCCCAGCCCTCGGTGAGCATGGAAACCGACACCACGCAGCGAATGCCACCGCCGAGCTGATCGACCTTGCCTACGGTGTTCATTACTTCGCGCAGCAGTTGTTGATCGGTGATGTTTTCGCCCGCGTGCGCATCGCCCGAGCGTTCGATCATTTCGCGGCGGAAACGCTCGATCTCATCGGCGGCCATGCCGCGAAAGTTATCATCCAGCGCGCCGTCGGCTTCCAACTGTTCGCTGTCAATCAGCAGGGTGTTTGGGCGTGGAAGCGGGTTGCCGGTGACCTCGTCAAAGTTTCTAAACAGAGCCAGGCGGCCATTTTCAAGGGTGCTGCTGCCGTCCTCATTGTCACGCTGGAAGCCGGATACGTAGTCATACACCAGCTTGGAAGTGCTGGTGTTGTTGCAAACGATGATGAAGCACGGCGGCACCTTGATGCCGCGCTGGCGCCACAGCTCGTGGGTTTTTTCGTAGTGCCCATACAGCGCCGAGAGCGCAGTTTGCAGCCGGGTGGGCAGCTTGAGTGGGTTGAGCGCGCCGGCCTTGCCTTTGCCCTTTTTGGGCATATCTTTGCGGATGTTTTCCCACAGGTTGCGATACATGGGCATTTCGGCACCGCTGATATTTTCCGCCACCGGCACGCGGGGCAACTTTACGATGCCGCATTCGATGGCATCCATCAGCGAGAAGTCACTCATGGTCCAGGTAAACAGCGTGCCTTCGCGATAGCCTGACCCGCTGAGGAAAAACGGCGTGGCAGAGAGGTCGATCACGCGCGCAATGCCCAGTTGGCGCTTGACGATTTCCAATCCACTGATCCACAATCGGGCGGCCTCGTTATTTTTCTCGGCTTCGCCGCGCTCGTCGCTGGCAAGGTCTTCGTAGCTCTCCCGATCCGGTTTCTCGCGGTAGCAGTGATGAGCCTCGTCGTTTAGCACCAGCACATTTTTCATCCCCATGAGACCGGGCATCACGCGTTGGATCATCTGGCCTTCGGTCTCGGTGGTTTGCAGGTCGTCACCGGTTCGCCCGCGCAGCAGCGCCCGCCCGCCCGCGCTTAGCTCCAGGCGCTCACGCAGCTTGAAGGCGTGATAGTTGGTTATCACAATCTTGGCCTTCTTCACATCCTCCAACATGTCGGCTGGCACCAGCTCGCGATCCTTGTAATAGCTGTTGGGATCGTTGGGTTGCAGCACCTGCAGCCGGTCTTTGATGGTGATACCTGGCGCAACCACCAGGAAGCCGCGGGTGAATTTGCGCGTGCCCGGGTGGCGCACCGCGTTGACTGTTTGCCAGGCGATGAGCATGGCCATGACGGTTGTTTTGCCCGCGCCAGTGGCCAGCTTTAGCGCAAGGCGGCTTAGCTCCGGGTTTGCGGCCTTATTGGCAGTGTCGAGCGCGTCAAGAAAGTATTGCCCGGTCTTGCCAATGGCTGGCGCCACTTCGGTGAGCCAGATTGCAGTCTCCACCGCTTCAATCTGGCAGAAAAATGGGCGCACGCCGCTGAATTTGTGGTGGCGCCAGTATTGCAACAGTTGGTGGGTTTCGGGGGTGACGTGCCAATCTGCGGACTCTGGCAAGCCGCGCCATTTGTCCACCTGCGCGCGCACGGCCTCAATCAGCTCGGTTTGTTTGTATTGTTGATTGTCGTCAGACAGTGCCCGGCCTTCGTCATCAAGGACTAGTTCGTTTTGGTTCGCCGCGCCCCGCTGCTTGCGCGGCTTGGGTATGGGTGTGATGAACCTGGCCGCACGCCGGCGATCCAGGGTTTTTTGGGTGGGTTGCCCGGTCTCGTCCAACTCCCAATGCTTGCGTGGATATTCGTACGGCGAGTTGAGGATGGGGTGATCGAAGAAGGGGTTGCTCATTTGAAAGTCAATTATTCAGGGCGCGGTCAATCGCGGCGCCGGTGGC
>JANXLU010000077.1 GCA_025354985.1 Chloroflexota bacterium | reverse complement strand
GCGCCTTGACATCAACGGCAATGGCCGGGTTGATGTCAACGATATTCAACAAGTTGCCCGGCGTTGGGGCACGGATTGCAATGTGATTCTGGCGCGGCGGTCCTGCTCGATGGTGTGCCGACAGAATCGGTGACCTCCGGGACCGTGTTCACCGTTCAGGTCAGTCTGGCGCACGCGGCCCGGGTGGGCGCGTTTGAGACCGCTCTCACCTTTGATCCGGCCCAGGTTGCGGTTGCCTCGGTTGAGCTGGCGCCGGGCCTGGCGCTTTCCGGTCGGGAGTTTGTGCTGATGACCGATTCCGGCAACCCCGGGTTGCTCAAGACCGGTGCGTACAGCATGGGTGACGTGGACGCCGATTCCCAGCGGTCACTGGTTGTGGTGCAGTTGCGCGCGATTGTCGCTGGCGTGCCCGTGCTCAAGATTGCCGACACGACGGTTACGGACGCGCATGGCACTGCGCTGACCGTGGATGGCGTGCGTGTGTTTGTTCCGTTGGTGGTGCAGTAGGGCCCTGCGCTACCATGGGCACCAACCATGAAGATATCCAAAATCAGCGCCTACCGCGTGGAACTCCCACTGCATGAGACCACCTATAAGTGGAGCGGTGGCAAGTCGGTCACCCTATTCGACAGTACGATCATCCGCGTGGAGACCGATGCCGGCGTGACCGGATATGGCGAGGTGTGTCCGCTCGGACCGTTCTACCTTCCGGCTTATGCCGAAGGCGTGCGCGCCGGGCTGCGCGAGCTTGGGCCTCATCTGCTGGGCGCGGACCCGCGCGAGCTGGCGAAGCTAAACCGCACCATGGATGCCGCGCTCAAGGGCCACCCGTATGTCAAAAGCGGGATCGACATCGCGTGCTGGGACATCCTGGGGCAGAGTGCGGGCATGCCGGTGTGCGAGTTGCTGGGCGGCCGCTATGCAGAGGATGTACCCCTGTATCGGGCCATCTCGCAAGACCTGCCGGCGGCCATGGCGTCACGCGTGGTCGGTTATCGCGCCGAAGGCTATCGGCGATTCCAGCTCAAGGTTGGTGGCGACCCGGACGTGGATATTGCCCGCATCCAGGCGGTGGCCGCGGTATTGCAAACTGGCGACCGCCTCGTAGCCGACGCCAACACCGGCTGGGTGCAGCATGAGGCCGTGCGCATCGCCAGGGCCGTTCGTGACATCGACGTCTACATCGAGCAACCCTGCTTGACTTACGAAGAATGCCTGGCCGTCCGTCGGCAGACCCCGCATCCCTTTGTTCTTGACGAAAACATCGACGGGCTGGACGTGCTGCTGCGCGCCAAAGCGGACCTGGCGATGGATGTGGTCAACCTCAAGATCAGCAAGCTGGGTGGGCTAACCAAGACCCGCCAGGCGCGCGATCTGTGCATCAGCATGGGCATCGCCATGACCCTGGAAGACAGCTGGGGTGGTGATATCGCCACCGCCGCGATTGCGCATCTGGCCCAAAGCACGCCTCCGGAGTTCTTGTTTAGCACGACGGATTTCAACAGCTACGTCACCGTCAGTACTGCGGAAGGCGCGCCGCAACGCGTCAATGGCCGGATGGCCGCCTCGCGTGCGCCCGGTCTGGGCGTGGTCCCGCGCATGGACGTTCTTGGCGCTCCGGTTGTGATGATCGGCTAGCGTTGACCGATCAACCCTCACAGGGTTTTCTGCCGATCAACCCTCACAGGGTTTTGAACCCTGTGAGGGTTAGTATGCTGCTGCGGTCGGCGAGTTTTGCGGGCACCCCTCACAGGGTTTTGAACCCTGTGAGGGTTAGTAGGCCGCTGCGGTCGGCGGGTTCTATGTAGGCGACCCTGTGAGGGTTTTAGACCCTGTGAGGGCTACGGCTGCGGCGGGGTGTTCTTTGGCGCCGGCTTGCCCTTGGGCAACAGCCAGTGCAACAACGCGATCAGCAGTTTGAAGCCGAGCACCAGTGGGACCAGGACCACCACCAATTGGGGCAGCACCACGACCACCAATTGAATGGCCAGCGTTACGATGTTTTGCATGCCACGCTTGAGCGAGCCGAAGGCATCACCAAACTGCCCGGACAGCGACCACACCGGGTCAAGTGATTGCAGTTGGCCGGGCAGTGCCGGCGGCGTCATGGACACGTTGATCGTGGCCATCGCCACGCTGCGCGCGAGAAGATTCATGCGCCCCTTGAGCTTTTCAATCTCACCGCGCACCCGTGTCAGCTCGTTAAACACCTTGAGCACATCCTCCTGCTTGTCGGTTTTGGCCATGATGGCGCGCAGCTGCGTCTCGGCCGATTCCAGATTCTTGATCTGGGTATCGGCATCGGCATATTCGGCGGTTACGTCCTGCCCGGTCATCTTCTCCTCGCGCACCTCACCCATGGCGCGCAGAGCCACCATGGCTTTTTCCAACCGGTCGGCGGGCACCTTTAGCGTGAATTGCGCAATAGTGCCATCCGGCACCTTGCTCATGTTGCTGTCCTGAACAAAGCCGCCGAGATCAGTCGCAATTTTGTATGCGGCGGGCAGCTGCTGATCCACATCCTTGACCACCAGGCTCAGTGTGGCGATTTGGATGACCATGCGATTGGCTTGGTCGATCTGGGCCTGGCCAGACCCGGCCGGGGCCGTTTCACCGCCCGCCGCGTTGCCGACAGGCCCCACCGATTTAGACGGCAGCCCGGGTGGGGCAGCGGGAGCCACCGATGAAGGCGCACCGTAACCAGGCGCTGAGGCACAGGCCATCAGCGATAGCGTGGTCATTAGCAGGGCAGGGCTTAATTTACGGACGTTCATGATTTGGTCTCCTTCATTGGCACGTGGGTTGCTTACGCGTGCGCAGCCTTTTGTCTGCGCACGGTCAGCATATTCCATTATCTGCGCGGCACCTTGACAATAGTCTGACAGATTTTTGTCAAAGCGATGCGTCGCGAGCGGTTTGCCCGCCATGGAGCTCCTCACTAGCCAAAACCCCAAACGGGCTATGATCAAAACATGACAAACATACGAATTGGTATTCAACTGCATCAGCAGGCGACAACCATCCAATCCCTGAATGATGCGGCCCAAGCCATCGACGCCATGGGCGTGGACACCCTTTTTAATTGGGATCACTTCTTTCCGCTCTACGGCGACATGAACGCAACCCACTTTGAGTGTTACACCATGCTGGCGGCGTGGGCGGTGCTGACGAAGCACGTGGAAATTGGGGCGATGGTCACCTGCAACAGCTACCGTAACCCGCACCTGCTGGCCGACATGGCCCGCACCATCGATCATCTGTCGGGCGGCCGCTTTATCCTGGCCATCGGATCAGGTTGGTTCCAGCGCGACTACGCCGAGTATGGCTATGAGTTTGGCACCGCCGCCAGCCGGTTGGCCGCCCTGGACAAAGCGCTACCCATCATTGAAGATCGCCTGTCCAAGCTCAATCCGCCACCGGTGCGCACCCTGCCGGTGCTTATCGGCGGCGGCGGCGAAAAGGTCACCCTGCGGCTGACTGCAAAGCACGCCACGATCTGGAACTTTATCGGCACTCCCGACGAGTTCGCCCGCAAGAACGCCATCCTCAATGACTGGTGCGCGACGCTGGGCCGAAACCCCGCCGAGATTGAGCGCAGTGTCTTGCTGGAAACCAAACATGGCGTTGCTGATTGGGATGCGTATGTGACCGCGGGCGCCACCCATCTGATTGTGGGCATGGGTTTGCCCTGGAACATGCAGCTGGTGCAACAGTTGGTTGATTGGCGCAAGACCCGGGCATAACCCATCGTGGAACCGCCGGGCGTTCCAAACCGGAACCCCCAGATCATGAAGCTGGCCTTTATCACCGCCACCCCCCAGAACAGTGAGCTGGGCAGCGGTACGTTTGTCGGGAATGACCGCCTGATCCGGGCACTGCGCGAGCGCGGTCACGATGTGGACGTGGTGGCGCCCGCGCATGGCCAGGGGCGGCTTGGATACACCGTGCATCGGTTTGCCTGGAATGCGCGGTTGCGGCCACGCGACTTTGATGCGTATGATGCGGTCATTGGTCTGGACATGGACGGCGTTCGCGTCGCGGGCCGCACCAGGCCGCCGTTTGTCGCCTATATCCATGGCATCATCGCGGACGAGGCCACCTTTGAGCGTGGCGCAGTCCGGTTGAGTCTGCAGCTTCAGGCCCTGGCCGAGCGCGCGAGCGTGCAGCGCGCGGATGCCGTGGTCACAACCAGCCGGTATTCAGCAGCGCGCCTGGCAACCTTGTATCAGCTGCCCGCGGCCCGGATCAAGATTGTGCCACCGCCGATCGATGTCGCGGGCTGGGACGCGGCTTGTGCGCGGCTGGCTGTGTCCGAGGCCCCCCGGCCCACGATTCTGTGCGTCGGCGTGCAATATCCGCGCAAAAGCGTGGATACGCTGATCCGCGCGGTGGCGCTGCTCAGGGTCGACGTCCCGGACGTATGCCTGCGCATCGCCAGCAAAGGGCCGGAGTGGGAAAACCTGCGGGCGCTGACCGCGCAGCTTGGTTTGGGGGACGTGGTGACCTTCCTTGGCCACGTGCCGTTTGACGCCCTGGTGGCCGAATATCAGGCGTGCACGCTCTTTTGTCTGCCCAGCCTGCAAGAGGGCTGGGGGCTGGTGTTTGCCGAGGCCATGGCCTCACGCAAGACGGTGGTCGCCTGTCGCAGCAGCAGCACCCCCGAGGTGATCGAAGACGGCGTGAGCGGGTTGTTGTGCCATCCGCGCGACCCGGTTGACCTGGCCCGGCAACTTGCCCGCGCCCTGAAGGATCCGGCGCTGCGGCAGTCGCTGGGTGAGGCCGGCCGCGCCACGGCGCTGGCGTATGACGCCACGCTCATGGCGGGCAGGTTGTTGGACGTGCTGAGCGCGTAGATCGCGAGCGCGTCGGCGCTAGCGTGAACCGTTTCGCTTGAGCTGAACCGCCGCCCCCAGCGCCGCCAGCCCACCCAGCAACGGCCATGGCAAACTGGATGACGAGACGGGTTGCGCGGGCGTCCCTCCGGAGTTGGCACCGCTCTTCTCACTGCGGTGATTCAAGCTTGGGAATCCACAACTGGCTGCTTTTCCCCACCCAGGCGATCAGCGGGTCTGGCAACGCGGCTGGTCGGTGCAGGGCACCACACGGCCGAGCTGGTTCGCAAGGCTCGAAAGCCTTGCATCTGATGTTATCGTTGGGCCACGGATCGCCCGACGCCGTGAGGTTCGTTTAATATGACCTGCCGTAATGCGATGCTTGCGCATGACGCCACGCTCACGCTCGGGCGGCGTGTTGGACGCATTTCATAAGTTGGGTTCGAAGGCGAAAGGATGAATATGACCAAAGCAGAAATTCAAGATGCGCTTGGGGCGCTTGCAGGCTGGGAAATGGCCGACAACGCGTTGCATAGGCAATTTGTCCTGCGTGACTTCGTGGCTGCCGTAGGCTTTGTCATGAGTATCGCGCTCCTTGCCGAGCGCGCCGGCCACCATCCGGATCTGCTGATCCGCTGGAACCGCGTTGACGTCACATTAACCACTCACGATAAAGGCGGGGTTACTGACAAGGACGTGGCTCTGGCGCGCGAGATTGGCGCGCTGGCTGGGCCAGTGTTGTTGGCAGTGCGTTGAGGCATTTGCCCGCCACGCACTGCCTGCTGCGAGCGCCGAACCAGCCTGCGGTATGCCGCGGGCGGCGATCAATCCACCGCGATCACAAACGCGTGCAGCTCCGGACCGGAGGCGGTCTCGCTCCAGCCCACCTCGGGCAGGTGTTCGATGCGCAGACCCGGCAGCGGCAGCAGCGCGCGCAGCAGGACATCGGTCTCCTGCAAGGCCACGTAGCTGCCCGGGCAGCGGTGATGCCCATCGCCAAACGACGTCACCGATGGCATGATCACCTGCGCGCGCATTTCCCGCATCGGGCAGATCATCTGTGGCTCGTCGCCCACCAGCGCACGGTCCGCGTTCACCGCCTGCACGTTCACCACCACCTTGCTCCCGGCGGGAATGGTCACCGCCCCGTCCGTGCCGGGCAGGGTCAGCTCCTGCTCGGTCTGGCGCTTCAGCTGTGCCACGATCGGTTCCAGCCGCAAAATTTCGTGCAGAATCGCGTTGCGCTCGTCCTCGCCGGCCACCTGATAGCGCGCGGCGAGCGCCGGTTGCTCGAGCAAATGCCACAGCGCCAGCGCCATAAATTCGCGGGTGGTCACCATGCCGGCCGCACCATAGGTGACGCATTCGGTAAAGATTTCCCAGTCCTTGTAACCCTGTTCGAGCAAATATGAGATCAGATCATCGGCGGGCTGTCGCCTGCGCGCATCGATGCTGGGTTTCACGTCCAGAAAGAAGAAGGTGAGCACGCTGACGCGGTTGCGCACAATGCGGATGATGCGCTGTAGCGCGGAGTCGCGCTCGGCGGACTCATTGCCGAGAAAAATATCCAACCGGCCGGCGATGCCGGGCAGTCGGCTGTGCGTCAGCCCGACCACTTGGGCCACCACGCGCATGGCCATCTTGAGGTTCAGCGCGCGCACGTCCGCGCGCTTGTCCACTTTCAGCTGGGTGATGAGCTCGCGGGCCAGCGCCTCCATCATCGGGCGATAGGCCTCCACCGCGCGCGGCGTGAAGAAACGTGCCGTCTGTTTACGCTGCTCCAGATGTTCCGGCCCCTCCTGATACAGGATTGGGCGGCGTGAGCCGGCTGGCATTCTTTCCAGGAACTCGGCCTTGAATCCAGCCTGGCGCGTGTTGCGACCGCGCAGTAGCTGTCGCGCAGCCTCATAGCTGCGCACGTGAAAGGTTCCGGCATCGTCGCGCCAAACGGCGGTGTCGCTCTCAGGCCCGACGCGCCGGGTCTTATATTGGGTATGGTCGACTGGGCACTTTGCCCCGACGGTTTCAAGCATGGTCTTGGTTGGTTTCATGTGCATGGTCTTGAGCAATGCGCACGCGATTCTAGGCGGACACGTTAATGGCAGGATGAGTGCAAAAGCCGGGAACGACTCCAGTTGTTCCTGCTGATCGCGGAGTGTGGTTCTCGCATCCATTTGGAAGGCGCGGCTTGCAGACAGGGCCCATACCCCTACTTGCTCACGGCGCGCCTAAGCACCTCGTCGATCCGCGCGCCGTGGCGCTTAAGACCCAGCTCGGTGAACAAGGCCGCGACCATCTCATCATCTGTGCGCAGCAGGCCATCGCTGCGGATCCAGCGCGCAAGCGCGCTCAGCTGCTCGGGGAGGTACTCGTCAATCTTTAGGCCGGTGGGGGTGGCCGGGCGGCGCGGGCGCACCACCGCGGATGCCGCAGCCACCACGTTGGGTGGCGGCCCGTTGGCACTGAGCGCGACCACATCATCAACCGGGGCTGACGCAGTCACTCCGGCCACACCGGGCGCGACCGCTGCCGAGGTAACCGCATCCTGATACGCCGCAACCGCCCGGTCGATCTCATCGGTGCGACGCATGAACCAGTCGGTGCTCCAGATGCGATGAAAGCGCCAGCCAAGCGCCTCAAGCTGGCGCTGACGCAGGCGATCCCGGTCACGCGCGCTGCCGCTGCTGTGATAGCTCGCCCCATCGCATTCAATGGCCAGCACAAAACGCCCGGGTTGATCCGGGTGCTGCGCGGCAAAGTCAATGCGAAAGCGGCTGCTGCCCCACTGTGGGATCAGCCGTATTCCCTTCGCGCTCAGCGCCTCAAAAACATCTTCCTCAAAAGGGCTGGCGGGTTGATGCTGCGCCGCGTCATCGGTGGGCACCTGGGTGCCGCCACCGCGCGCAAATGCCAGGTATTGGCGCAGTAATTCCACCCCGCGCGAGCGGCTTTTGGCCGGGTCCATGTCGCGGTCGTCAAAGCTGCTCACCAGGGTCAGGCGCCGCCGAGCCCTGGTGATGGCCACGTTCAGGCGGCGCTCACCCCCAGCGGCGTTTAGTGGGCCAAACCGATAAGGCAGGTTGCCACCGGCGTCCTTGCCGTAACCCACTGTCAGGATGATGGCGTCACGCTCGTCACCTTGTACGCGCTCAAGGTTCTTGATAAAGAACGGCTCGGGCCGTCCATCGGCAAAATACGCGCCGGCGGCCGGGTCGCGCTCAACTGCGGCGCGTAACGCTTCATCCAATGCCGCCTGCACCCGCATCGCGTGGGTGATGCCCATCGTGATGACGCCCAGGCTTTCATCGGGATGGCTGCGCGCATGCTCCAGGATCAGCGCGACGGTCTTGTTTACCTCGGCCAGGGGACTGTTGGTGGAGGTGGCCGCCACGCGCGGGCCGGGCAGCGCGCCCGCGCGCCAGCGACCGCGCCGGGGCGTGGCGGTGGGTGGCAACGGCAGCGACTGTTGCGCCTCCGTGTTGGCCGGGTTCGGGGCGCTGATCGGGAGCTCGGTCACCGCGGGCGTGGGTTCATCGGCGCCCGGCTCGGAACTCCGGGAGTCTGGTTCAGGGGCGACCAAAACATGGGTAATCGCCCCGTTGGTCGCGGCACCGGGAAAGGTCACCATCCGCCCCTGATAGATGTGCTGGTTGCTAAACGCGATCAGGCTTTCGTCCTTGCTGCGGTAGTGCCACTCCAGCATCCACGGTTCAAGAAAGCCCTGCACCGAATCCAAAAGGCTCTCGAACCCGCTGACCTGATCGGTGTTGTCCTCATCTCCGCCGCCTTCATCTATTTCCGCGTTGCCCGCGGCAAAAAAGGTGGTGGGAGGGAGCTGGTGCTTGTCACCCGCGACCACCAGGCTGCGCGCCCGCAGGATGGCGCACACCGCATCTTCCTGCAGCACCTGCGAGGCCTCGTCAAACAACACCACGTCAAAATAATGCCGGGTGCCATCAAGCAGCTGGCTCACGCTCAGCGGGCTGGCCAGCCAGCACGGGAACAGCGCGGTGAGCACCTCGGGCGCCTGGGCAATGAGCTTGCGCATGGGCAGGTGTCGGGTTTTCTTTTCGGCCTCGCGGCGCACCAGGGCGGCCTGCTCGGGGTGCTCGTTCATGGCCGCAATGGCGCGCTCGGCATGGGCCCGGCGCACCCGCCCGGCGTTTGTTCGTGTGCGCTCCCCATCCACACGGGCAAATTCCTGTACGGTTTGATCATGCGCGCGTCCGTTAAACGCCGCCAGTTGCGGGTCATCGGCTCGGGCGCGCTCCCATTGGCTTTGCAGCCAGGCGTGGCGAAAGCGTTCTCGCCAGCGGCGCGGGTCACCTGGGGTGACCTTGATTTCCTCCAACAGCCGGCCCGCGCCCAGCGCGGTGATGACGCGGCTTAGGTCGCGCGCACTTGGCACCTTGAGCGCCTCGTCCGCATCATCCGCAAGCTCGCCTGCGCGCCGCGTGAGCTCGGGAAAGTCCTGAGCGGTCAGGTCTTCGCCTGGGAACGCGACAGCCAACGCGCCAAGCTCGGTCGTGGCGGATTGCAGCACACGCGCGCCCTGTTGCGTCAGCGGTTGGGCCATGGGCACGCTGTCCGCATTTGGCAACTGCAGCTGACGCCAGCGGGACAGCAATCCGGCGGCCTGTTGCACCTCTGCCAAAAGACCGCGGCCGTCCGCTGCGCCACCGAGGTGCAGGGTTTGCGCGGTCTTCTTGGCATCCCGGTAGCGCGCGTTGGTCAGCTGGGCCCACAGCTCTTTTAGAGGATGTTCCGCGGGTTGCAGCGCGGCGGCCATGGCGGCTGGGTCATAGTGCCAGAATTCGGGCCCAAAGGAGCGGGCCAGCGTCTCTGCATCCTTGAGCAGAGTCAGTAGCACACGTGCCTGGGCCAGGTTGGTGGGTGGACGCAGGCGGGCTGCCACCGCCAGTTTTTCGGCGACAGTTTTCAATTCCGGCAGTGCCTGGCTATGCAGCCGGCTTGCGGCATCCACGGCGGCTTGGGCCGCGCGACCATCATCGATGGCAGACTGCGCCCAGGGACTGGTGCTGGTGCCGCTTACAAGACCGGCCACCGGGATCGACTCGTCCAGTTTTGCTTCCACGCTGCGCGCGACGTCGACACCTAGCGCGTCGAGCTCCGGTCCGCGCCAGCGCGTGGTGCTGCGCGCAGCTGCCGGGGTGCGCAGCAGTTGGCCCTGCAGCCCAAAGGCGGTCGTGCCGCTTGTCGCTCTGACGGTGTGCATGCCCGCATCGTGCTCGTTTAGGCGCTGCCGGGTGGTGCTGAACTGGTGGTGCTGTCCACTGGCATCGATGGCGGGAGAGGAATCCCGAATACGGGCCAGGCTCTCGGCCACCCGCCGCATGAGAAGGCGTTGGTTGATCTCCGCGCCGTGCAGGTCAAGTGCGAGGCCCTCCAACCCGGCGCGCGCCAGGCGATCCTTCACCACGTCAAGCGCGGCGCGCTTCTCGGCCACGAAGAGCACGCGCTTGCCCGCCGCCGAGAGCGCAGCGATCAGATTCACGATGGTCTGGCTCTTGCCGGTGCCTGGCGGCCCCTGGATCACGCCCGAGAGCCCGGCCGAAACACCCATGATCACGCGGTATTGACTGCTGTCGGCATCGACCACGGTGAAGTCCGCTGCCGGTGGCACGTCGTCGGGCGCCGGCAGCTGCGCACGGGTACGCTCGCCGATTAGGTTCACCTGAGCGGCGCGATCGCCTGCTATGGCGCGGATCACCGGGTGCGCATCCAGCTGCGGCCCCAATGCTTGCAGGTCACGCACCATGGCGATCTTGGCAAACGAAAAGTTACTCAGGATGGCGCGCGGTCGGATGGTGAACTTGGGCGCGGCAGAGCACGCGGCGCGCACCCGCTCAAAGATCACCTCGGGCACCAGGGGCGTGGCGGCGTCGTTATCGTCGTCCGCCATGAGCGTTTCCTCGTCCAGCTTGATGGCGAACTCGGCGCGCAGCACGTAGGAGAGCGCCAGATTGAACTGGGGCGCGCCGCTGATGCGCACTTGGGCGTTGCGCCCATCGAGCCCGCGCATTTCGATCACCGCGGGATATAACAGCACCGCGGCCTCGGCGTCGCGCCCGCCGTCGCCCGCCGGCCACCCGGCGCAGCCCATCGCCACATATAGTGTTTCAAGCCCCTTCTCATCCAGGTTGGATTGCGCTTTGCGCTTGATGTTGAGCGCGATTGCGGCCAGGTTTACGGGGGGCTGCGGTGGCTCGTGCGGATCGGCCACCTGGTCTTCGGTCAGGATCAGACCCGTATCGGGCGTGGCCCGGCGGGCCTCACTGACCGAGGCATGCGCGTCCGGCTGGATCAGCTTCGCAAGCGCCACGGTCTCGCCCGCGAGCAGCGCACGCATGGCTTCTTCGGGTGCGTTGGTCAGGTCCAGCGCGCCGGTCTTGGTGGCGCGGTAATACAGCAGGTTGTTGTTGCGACTGGTATCTATCAATCGTTGGATCCACTTCTCGCGCGCGGCAAGGATCATGGGCGAGAGGGGTGACTGCGACGCGGCTTCGGTGGTCATGGCGGTGGGTAAATTCTAGTGCGTTGGCTGGCGGCGACAACGGCGTGACTCCTGGCGCTTTGATGCCCGATACCCGGCGGCGGCATGCGTGGGGCTGCCATTACCGCCCTGCTATCCGCCCAGGCTGGCCATCAGCGCGCGTACGCGATGTTCGTCGACCGGAACCCCCGGCTCGTAGGCCGCTTTGAGCGCGCTACCCACGATCACGCCATCCGCGATGGCGAGCAACGCCGCGGCATTGGCGGGCGTGGTGCCGCTACCGATAAGCACGGGCGTGTGACCGGCGGCTTCCTTCACCGCACGTACGTCCGCCAGTGTGGGCGCGGTTCCGGTGGCGGTGCCTGTCACAATAATGGCGTCGGCCCCGGCGGCCACAGCCTGGGCGGTGCTTTGCGCCAGCGCCTTGCCGGGCGTCAGCAATGTGCTGTATTTCACCTGCACATCCGCGCAGATGCATAGGTGGCCGGCGTTGATGCGGTGGCGAAAGCCGACTATGCCGGCGGCATCCGGGTGCACCTCGCCGGCGGATATGCGGACATCATCTACGAAGAAGTCGGTGCGGATAAAGCGCGCGCCCGCCGCCAGCGCCACGGCCAGCGAGGCGTACGGATCGTTTAGCAAAACCTCCACCCCCACGGGCACGCCGGCGGCCCGGACGATCTCGCGCACCACGGCGGTCATTATGGCAATAACCTCGGGCCCGGCCGTCAACGTATGCGGATGATCAAAGTCATTTTCCACGCACACGCCGTCAACGCCGCCGCGCTGCAAGGCATAAAGATCGGCCAGCGCGTGATCGATTAGCGCGGTAGGCGTGGTGAACTGTGGATAGCCCGGTGAGGGCGTGAGCGCGATCATGCCGATTACGGGTTTTGGCCGGGTAAAGTGCGCCAGAAGGTTGTTCAAAATGCACCCCTGTGCCGCGCGACGGTCGCCGCGTGCGCCGCTCCGGCGGCCAGGGCGGCGGGCACGTTGCGCTGACGCAACCAACTCACGATAAACGCCGCCTGGAACGCATCGCCGCAGCCAGTGGTGTCCACGGTGCGCTCAACCGCCACGGCGGGCTGCACATGTCGCGCTTCGTGTTCAAAGCCGATGCTGCCCTGCGCTCCAAGCGTCAGCACGATCACGCAATTGCCGGCCCGTGCGATTTCCTGGAGTGCCGGCTCGTGGGCGTTATCACCGCCCACAAACGCAACCGCGAGGGCCGGTGCATGGCGGGCTACAACTCCCGGGTCCCGGCCAAAATCCGAGAGGTCGGAGAAGTCCGCGATGCGTAGTCCGGTTATTGGCAGGCGCATTACATGGTTGAACAACGGTAGTGCCTGGGTGTAGCACGGGCAGGCCACGGCATCCTGGATGGCAATATGGGCGGCCGCCTGCGCATCGGGAAGAAAACCTTGCATGGAACCAAATGTGAACCCGCCCGCCGGAAAGCTGCGTTCGCCATCCGGCAGGATGTGGATGCGCTGGCGCGCGGTTGGCGCGCTGTGGTCGGTCACCAGGTGCTCGTCAGACACGCCGTTCGCCGTTAGAGCGGTGCGCACGCCTGCCAGGCCGTCATTGCCCACCCGCGAGACCAGCGATGCGCGCGCCCCGCAGCGGGCGGCATGGACTGCAAAATTGAGCGCGATACCGCCCACGTGGGTTTCGCCTTGCAGCACGTAGTCATCCAGCGTGCACTCGCCAACAGCGACGATGGTCGGGTTGTTAGTCGGGGCGTTCATGCCACCTCAACACGCGCAGGGCCCGGAGGGTGATCCAGCGATTGGGCTGACCCACGCCATCATCGAGCACAATCGGTATGGTGCCAGCGTTGCGGGTCGCAAGCAGCCATCGTCTGTCAGCGCCGCGCCCGGCCGCAACCAGGTTGATGGCTTCGGTCAGGCGCGCGTCTGGCGAGACACCGGCGCTGCGAAGATAGTCAAGACCGCGGAGTACGTCATAGTGCCACTCGGTGGGGAAGGCAAAGCGCGTCCAGATGACTGTGTTGGTGGGTGGGCTATCCATCATGGAGCGCGGGCTTCCAGCCCGCTCTTTGAGTATCGTTTGCGCTAATGTGCATTTCATGAGCAACGTATTGTCAGCAATACTCAAAGTCTTCGGCTGGCGCCGATGCGGGCAAGATGCCCGCGCTCCATATACCGCGCTCCATATATTGTCTTCGGCTGGCGGCTATGGAGCGCGGGCTTCCAGCCCGCTCTTTGAGTATTGTTTGCGGTAGTGTGCATTTCATGAGCAACGGATTGTCAGCAATACTCAAAGTCTTCGGCTGGCGCCGATGCGGGCAAGATGCCCGCGCTCCATATACCGCGCTCCATATACTGTCTTCGGTTGGCGGCTATGGAGCGCG
>JANXLU010000076.1 GCA_025354985.1 Chloroflexota bacterium | reverse complement strand
TCGGATGATATGCACATCGAATTCACGCGCACCATCACCGGTTACCGTGGTTCGGATGACTGGCACATTGGAATCAGCCACACCTTCACCATGCCGTCTGAATCATCCGATTCAATCAGCGACACCGATCACATCCTGACTGGAACGCTCGCTGAAGATGCGGAAGGCGGATTTAATCTACTCATGCCCGGCGACTCGGATGATCTGCGCTTGAGCGCCCGCGGCATCACCGATAGTTCACGAATGATGTAAGTAATACGTCGGGTTTATTGCAAAAACGAGGGTGCCAAACTTAAATTTGGCACCCTTGTTTCATACCACGATCAGGGCAATCGCGACCAGGCTCGCCATCACGCCCGCGATCTGAATACGACGCAGGCGCTCGTGAAGAAAAATTCGCGCCAACAGGATTGTGCTGGCCGGATATAGCGACGAAAGCACCGATGCGACATCGAGCCGTGTGAATTGTCGAGCAAACAAGAACAACACATTGCCACCCGCGTCCAAAACGCCCGCTAGGATCGCAATCGGATGCACCGCAAGATTCGGGAATCGCTCACCCTTGATCACCATTAGCAATAGCGAAGCCACGAGCATAGTGGCACGCGCAATCACAAGTGGTGAGAACACAATCGTGCCTTTCACGTTTGAAATCAGCACGAAGAACATGCCGAAACCGATCCCGGCAGACGTGGCCAGAACAATAGTTGCCCGCCGTGATCGTGTTTGGTTGGCGCCGGTCTGTGACACGAGCGCTATCGAGACCAACCCGAGCGCAAAGCCGATTAGTTTTAACGGCGGCGGAGTGCCTTCGGAAATTGCACCAAAGGCGACCGGGATCGCCGCACTGATCACTCCCGAGATCGCCGCCGTGATCGCCACCCCACCCGTTGCCAGCCCGCTGTACAGACACGCAATTCCAAGCGCGCCGGCCAGCCCAGCCAAGGCGCTCCAAACGGCACCCATCCCATCGGGCCACGCCTCAGCCCGCAAAACCATCAGAATCAGCAGGCTGGCCAGCCCGCTAAATGCCGCAGCAGACGTGACCTGCCATGGTGATAACTTGCGGGCGGCCAAACCCCCTGAAAAATCCCCGCTGCCCCACACCAGGGCAGACGCCACGGCCAGCGCCGCTCCAATAATGCCGGATGGATTCATGGTGCCCTAACCATGATCGCGCGCTCCCATTCGACCAAGGCGGCGTCCAGCTTCTCCTGCGCCCGGGCGATTTGGTCGCTGGTGGCCTTGATCTTTGCAAAATCAGTGGTGAGTTGCAATTGCTCGGTCAACGTCGCGACCTGCTCCTCAAGCTTCGCCACGCGTTGCTCCGCCTCAACAACCAACTGTGCCGTGCGTTTGTGCGCATTTTTGCTTGCCTGTTCATTTGAATCATTGCTTTTACCGGGTTTGACGGCCGCCTTTGCACCTGCGGCCGGCTTCTGAATTCTGTTGGCGGGCTTCGTTCCCTTTGTGGCATCGTCAACTTTTACAGACGCTTGCGCTTCGCTGCGGCCATTGACCGACTGGGCACTCACGCGATCCCGATCTCTGTTCCGCCATTCATCGTAATTACCTCGAAAGGCGTCGAGCTTGCCCTCTTTAATATGCCAGATGCGGATTGCCAATTTGCTGATCAGCGCCCTGTCATGGCTCACGATCAGCAACGTGCCATCAAACGTAGCCAGGGCATTCTCCAATACTTCAAGCGCATAAATATCCAAATGATTGGTCGGCTCATCCAACACCAGAAAATTGAAACCGCGCAACGCCAATACCGCCAACGCCAGACGCGCACGTTCGCCACCACTCAGGCCGCTTACAAATTTGTCAAGGTCATCATCGCGAAAGAGGTACTGCGCCATGTGATACCGCAGGTCCTGTTCTTTCATCGTGGGCTTGTGCCGCAGCAGTTCGTCCCGCAAGCGCGTGTCGGCGCGCAGCTCATCATGCGCTTGTGAAAAGTAACCGATCGACACACTTGGACCAACGGTTATCCCACCTTCCAGCGCGGGCAGTTCCCCAAGCATCGTGCGAATAAACGTGGTCTTGCCGCTGCCGTTTGAACCTATCAACGCGGTATGGTGGGTGCGTTCAAGCGTTAGTTCTTCAACAGAGAATAGTTTGGCCGCCGGTGGATAGCCAACCACAAGCTGCTCCGCCGCCAGCACAATGTTGCTGCCTCGGTTTGGCGCGTTGATACGCAGGTTCATCTTGGTGGGCGGTGCCGGTCTGCGCAAACTCCGCAGATGTCGATCGGCTTCCTCATATCCCCAGGGTCGCGTACTGCCCTCAATCTGCTGGCTCAGATCCAGCCAGTTCTCACCCTTCAAAGCGCCCACACCCAGCTGCTCAAGCACAATCACATCGCGGGTAATCCGCTTAAGCTTGCCCTTGGCCCAGCTGACGTCCGTATCATTCCCGCCCTTCACCTTGTCCAGTTCAATCTTAACCAGACGCATCTCATTTTCCAGCCTGGCCTTTTCCTGATCCCACAGGAACAACTCATGCGCAAACCGCTGCTCGCGCTGCACACCATATGCGCTGTAATTCCCGCGATACACGTCAATGCGATTGGTGCTCATTTCCCAGATTTTGTTGACCACCACGTCCAAGAACCGCCTGTCATGGCTGACAATCAACAATGCACCCTTCCATGCTCCAAGCAATTGTTCCAACCATTCAATGGCCTCGATATCCAGGTGGTTGGTTGGCTCATCAAGAATCAGCAAGTCCGGCTTGGACAGCAGGGCTTTGGCAAGCATGGCTCGCGTCTTTTGACCACCGCTCAGATGGTGAATTGCGGTTTCGGCATGCGCCTCAAGATCCAGTCCGCGCAACATCGGAATAATGCGCTCCTCGTACGAGTAACCATCCGCATGTTCAAAACCTTCCTGCAGCACCCCGTATTCATCCAGCAGGCGGCTCGAGTCCTCAGATGACACAGCACCCAGCAAGGTTTCAATCTCGCGCATCCGCGCTTCCAACCCGCGCACATATGAAAACGCCTCAAGCATTTCCTGATGTACCGAGTGTGTGCGCCCCTCAAACGCGGTCATTGCCTCCTGCTGCACATAACCGATGCGTTTGCCTCGCGCCAGAATCGTCTCACCCACGGTCGGTTTCTCAAGACCGGCCAGAACGCGCAACAACGTGGTCTTACCCACCCCGTTCGGACCAATTAGTCCTATCTTGTCTTCGTGATCAATCGCCACGCTGATACCCTCGAAGACGTCCACACTGCCAACGGATTGGCTCAAATTTTTTGCTGTAAGAATCGACATGTTGAATTTGCCTGCTACTTGTTGTCAAATATGCTTGTCATGGCCTGTTGGGTCACTTTCTCCCACGTTGTCTCGCGCATCACCACGCGATAGCCACAATCCTGATATACCCGCAGTGCACCGGTTGAATTCTGGGTGTCAACCGACAGTGCGGTTTCGGTCATACCCATGGCGCGAAACATGCGAATGGAGTGACTAATAAGTGCCCGGGCAAGACCCAAGCGTCGATACGCTCGTCTGGTCGAAATGTCCTCTGTCCATCCGCGCTTGCGATTAAACAATGCATTTTCCGACTCGTTAATAAATCCCTGAACTTGTGCCGCCACTTGGCCCGATGCGACGTGAAACGCCACCGAGAAGTATTCTGGCCGCACCAGGGGATCTTTGCGCCAGCGTTCAAACTGCACTTCCGATGGTACCGTCGCGCCCCAATGGTCTGCAAATGCTTCATTCCCAGCTTGCCAAATCTCCCGCATGTGCGCTCGGTTCACGGGTCGAATCTCAAATCCTTGTGGCAGTGGAAAATCCGGCGCAGTGCTCAGCTCATGATTGATCATGATGTACTCGTGCCGCACCGGCATAAATCTCTTTAAAGGAAGCAACGCAGCCAATCCAACGTTGGAATCCGGACCGTCGATGTGCACGACCGTACTGTGCTCGGTCACATGTGTCGCGTCCGTTTCTGCCACGCGCGCGTCCAACCACTTCATCAAGCATGTTCCAATGCCCTTTCTACGCCAATCCGGATGCATATGCACGTTATGGCGGTGTACACGAGTGCCACCAAGCTGAGTCTCCCAGTTGTAACGGGCAATTGCTGCAAGTTCGCCTTTATCGGTCTCGATGCGTATGAAATCGCGGTCGGGAGCAGTGTTGTCCAGCCTCGGCCATGTTTCCCGAATCAAGTCTTCACTAAATGTCCAGTCAATACCGTCATACACATTGGAAAGGTTGCTGAGGGTTGCCGCCCGCGCATAGTCGATCTCTCTCAATCCAACCTGAAACGTCAGTGTTTCCAACCCGATGTGAGCGCCGCCTCTTGAATCGGAGTGAGCAGCGGGAACCGCTCGTCGCCATGATTGCGATTTGAATTCTGGTTTGAATCCCAACCCTTCGTATAGTTTGAGGGCGCCGTTTGGGTTCAATGCGTCAACAGTTAGGCACGCCTCCGTCATGCCTGCGTCCTGCAAAAACTGCAGCGCCCGGGTTGTCAAGGCGCGCGCCAGACCGCGTTTGCGCCACGGTCTGCGCACGAAAATCGGATCAGTCCATCCACGCTTTTTGACAAACCTACGGTTCTCCTGATCCGAAATGTATACGTCAACAGCGCCGGCAATCTCACCGGTTGCAAGATCAAACCCGACCTGCCAACCATCCATTGGCTTGCCGCGCTGAGCTTCCAAAAACGCTTGCAGTTCACGTTGTGTTGCAACCCTATAACCATGGTGATCCCGAAACGCTTCATTTTTGGCCCAAAAATAGACCTCCAACAAATCAGGCGTCATCGGCCGCAACTGAATCCCATCTGGCATTTCCTCTTGGCAGATTTGGCCCTCCAAGGTCCGAATCATCATGTAACCATGGCGAAACGGCACAAACCCAAAGCCTTGCAACAACTGCTCCCGCCCCACCATCTTGTCATAGCTCCAACTACGCAGTTCGCGTGGGCCGTGATGCGGATATTTCTGAAACTGAATGCTGGCGCGATCGAGTTGCCAGCGCATAAACAGACCGGCAATTCCAATTCGCCGTGCGCCAGGTTTGCTAAAGCCATCGACCCTGATACATTGTGTGTTGCTGTCGTCCATGACAAAGATGCTGTTCATACACCAGGCAACGGGCTCGCCGCGAATTTCCGCGATCAGCACATCTTCGTCCGGCTCAAAATTGGCAAGTTCGGACCAATTATTGACGATGTCATCAGGCTCATCGACGTAATCAATAGCATCTGCCTGCCAGGAGGCATTCATTACCTGTGCAATTGCGGCATAGTCCTCCGGCCCCGCAAAGTAGCGAAACCTCAAGCCATCTATCGTGTGGTTGGTGGTTGATTGATTCTCCATTTCGGTGTCTGCAAAACAAAAAACCGCGGGTGCTTGGTGCGCCCGCGGTTTTCAAAAGGATTGGTCCTTGGTCAATAAGCTACGTTTCAAGCCTAAGGAAAACTGGCGCAATACGAGGGTGAGCCCCTTTGAAAGACGAAAGGGCCACATAAACGGCTATGCCGTCGCCACTACTAAAACACGTTGTAATTTCCATCACTTGTGCCAAACCCTGGCACTCATTTCATTATAATGCCGGCCAATCCGACCATTAGGCGCCAACTGACAGCAGCGGATCGCCCTTATTTATCGCCAGAGTCGTCACGAGGAACATTACCGTTCCATCGATCGGTGCTGTGGCCGTCTGAACTGGATTCCCCAAATAGTCGGTTATAGAGCCAACTATTTGACCCTTGACGACAGTCTCCCCAACTTTGCATTTTGGATAAAACATTCCGTCATTTTCCGACCTAAGCCAGTTCATTTGTTCCATAATCCGTGTCGGCTTGCGTTCAAGTGTAAGAGTCACCATACCGATGGATGCGAGCGCACCATGCAGACCATCAACCATGAGTTGCACGTCTGTCTCCGGCCACATGCCTTGCCCGCCAACCTCGGCCAGCACTGCCGGGATTCCCGCACGACCCGCGGCCGATATTGTGCTGCCTTTTACTTCTGATGTAATGATGCTTGGCAATCCAAACGCCGCGGCCAACTGCATGGATCGATCGTCCAGCGCTGCATTGCCGGTGATGCTGATAATGCTAAATAGCTCAAGAGCCTCATTCAGGTCACCCCCATGAAGGTCCAAATACGCATCTGCGCGTTTGATTAGGTTTTCGAAAATCCAATTGGCGAGTTGCTCTGCAAATGATCCATCAGACTGACCCGGAAAACAACGGTTTAGGTTCTTATTGTCCGGTGGTGCCAGGTAGATGGCTCGTTTTGCAAATGAAGTCATGCTACTGACGGGGGCGATGACGAGTGTACCCCGCAGCTCAGCCACATTCGTCACTTTGGCCAGTCGCATGGCGGCTTCAATGCCGACATACTCTGCTCCATGGATACCCGCAGTAATAACGACCGTGGGACCGCTTTGTTCACCACATAAAACAAATAATGGGAACTTGGTTGACACGCCGGCGAACGTCAGGTCCAGCACCTGTGCGGACCGTGTGCCCGATTCGGTTGAAAGACCCGCTATTGAAAATGTACGTATTGACATGGAATTATTCTACGCGCCTCACCACAACGGATAAAATTAGAGGGTTGAAAGAAAGGCAGAAAAAGTTCGGTTTGTTCTCCCGCTTGGTGCTCACGATCAATATGGCCGTGGTCGTCTGGGGCGCCTATGTTCGGGCCTCCGGAAGTGGCGCAGGATGCGGCGATCATTGGCCTCTGTGCAACGGCGAGCTTGTTCCGCTGGCATCGCAGGCCGGCACCTTGATCGAGCTGGCGCATCGGGCTACAAGCGGATTGGCCCTCTTGCTGGTGGTTGGCTTGTTCATAGGCGTATCGCGCGCATTCTCTGCCGGGCACCTTGCGCGAAAGTCAGCCGGCCTTGCCATGTTCTCCATCATTGTGGAATCAGCGTTGGGCGCATTGATTGTCCTGGCAAACTTCACCGGTAACAACACCTCAACCATGCGGGCATTGGTAGTTGCATTGCACTTGGTAAATACGCTGATACTCCTGGGTGCCATTGTGCTGACGACCTGGTGGGCGGGCGGAGGTAAGAGTTGGCAATGGCGACAGCATCCCGCTCAAACTGCACTCTTCGCTGGTGGTGCCATTGGTTTCGCACTGCTGGGCTCAAGCGGTGCCGTCGCGGCTCTGGGCGACACTCTGTTTCCCGCGACATCTGTGGCACAAGGTCTCCAGGTGGATTTGTCTTTGGCCGTGAGTCTCCTAATTCGTCTTCGAGTGCTGCACCCATTGTTTGCTGTATTTATGGGGGTTTTCGCCTGTGCGATGGCCCTTTTCCTGGCACGTCGGGCCGGCAGTCGCCGGACTAGAAATCTTGCCTGGATTCATTTGGGTTTGTTTTGTGTGCAGTGCGGCCTTGGGCTTCTTAACATTGCGCTGCTTGCCCCAATACCTCTCCAACTTGCGCATCTACTCCTGGCAGATTGCGTTTGGATTGCCTATATTTGGTTGGTCGCCAGTGCGCTGGCTGAGCCCAATACTGCACTGATTTTGGACGTCACACGCGTCCAAACCGTCCGCGCTACCTGATCTACCGAGGCAAATCTGAAAACACTGTCTCAAATGCCCCTGCGCACATGGCGCATTCTTTCAGTCGTCCTCCTCGCGGTAGTCTTGATGTGCGCGGCTGTGCTTGTGGCATTGCCCCAAGCACAACGCGCCACGGAGCGTGGCACAGTGTCCGGCTTTCCACCCCCGGTTCAAGGCGCAGATCAGTTGATCATTGGCGTAAACGCATCGCTGGAACAATATGACGATCAGACCTTGGCCGCACGACTGGCCGAACTTAAGCGCCGCGGCATTACAACAGTGCGCCAAAGCTTTCGGTGGAGTGCAATCGAATCAACCCCCGGACTATTTGACTGGCAATCCAGTGATCGAATATTCCGCGCACTCGCAGCCAATGACATGCGCGTGCTCGCAGTGTTGCAAGACACTCCGGTCTGGGCACGAACCGAAACTGGCAACGCTTCGGCACCGCCAAGTCCGACCACACCACCACGCCAACCAGACGACTTTGCAAATTTCGCCGGCAAGTTTGCTGAAAGATACGACCCGCCTCAATCAGGCACTCAGAATCGCGCGCTTTCACCAATCCTGGCCTACCAGATCTGGGATGAACCCAACCTAAGTGCGGCCTGGGGCAATGGGCTCATCAATCCGATCGGCTACCTCCGCCTGTTGCGTGCGTCTGGTGAGGCGATACACCACGTGCATCCAATGGCAACAATCGTGTTGGCGGGTCTGGCGCCAACGGTTGAACAGAGCGATGTCAACCTGGCGCCTCAGCAATACTTGGCCGCACTTTATGACCTCGGCGGTGCCGACGCGTTTGACATAGTCGCCGCCAAGCCGTATGGATTTGACAATCCTCCGGAGGATCGACGCGTTGATCCTGCTGTGCTAAATTTCAGCAATGTCATCCTGCTTTACGAAACCATGATCGTCAAGGGTGACACGCGCAAGGCGATTTGGCTCACCCAGTTTGGGTGGAATTCACTAGCCCCGAATTGGTCCGGCGCGCCGAGCGTTTGGGGTCAGGTTACCCAAAAACAACAGGCCGACTATACAAGACAGGCCGTAGAACGTGCAGCACGCGAATGGTATTGGGTCGGCGGTATGTTCGCCGCCGATCTTGAGTCCGGCAGACCGACTGATCCACGTTCCGGGTTTGACCTTATTTCAAACGGAATTGCAAAACCGGCGCTTGACGCGCTAACAGATTCGGTAAGGTCGGCAGATGCGGCCACGCGCGGTCATCTTTTCGCGCCGTGTGAATTCACACCTGGCCCTTCGCGCCCAATGCCCCTAGGCGGTTGCTATCGACCAACCCAGATTGCGATATTTAGCGATGGCTGGCGATTCAGTGAACAAGGTGCAGATCCTCCACAACCCACGTCTGCTCAGGCTCTTGCCCAAGACCCGGGCGAGCCCAGCGTGGAATTCAAATTTAGCGGCATTCGGCTATCGCTACTGGTTCGGCGGGGAGACTACCGAGCCAATACGTTTGTCACCGTAGACGGCAAGCCGGCAAATGCGCTCCAAATAGAGCCACGGGGCGCGTTTTTACCCATGTGGTCACCAGATCTGGCACCCAGAATTGAGCAAATTGAGGTAGCCAGCCATCTAGCCGACGGTGTTCACACGGCCCGTGTGTCTGTGGAACGGGGTTGGAACCAATGGCCGCTGATTGGCTGGAGTAGCTCAAACCAGCCAGTGGAAAGCAACGCAGTTCCGCGCACAATTGTCGCGATACTTCTGACAATTTGCATCATCGGACTCGTAGTTGCAGTGCGCCATGCAACTTGGACAGCGGCGTTTGCAGGTTCCAACAACCAACGGTTTGCCCCCGTAGCAGTTGCAACAATGATGATCTTGTGGGCTACCTCGTTCGTGAGCTGGGCGCAGGATGCCGCCTTTGCATTTCGTAATTTTGGAACTCCCGCTTCATTGGTCCTTGGCGCCTTCACCAGCGCGATACTGGTGTGGGTTCCAACAACAACGCTCAGCCTTTTGTGCCTCGTGATTTTGTCGATCGTTGTCGTAATGCGCCTGGATATTGGTCTCGCTCTGGTGGCCTTCTTCATCCCGTTTTACATCGTTCCTCAGCGCCTGTTCGCCTACTCCATTGCAATGGTGGAGTTGCTGATGATCTTGTGTATTGTGAGCGCAGCCATTCGGATCGCACGCGGATTGATCAGACGACAAGATCGGCACTTTGGGATGCGCACTCTATTCCGCCAGCCTGCGTTTCCGCTTGATTGCGCTGTGGCTGCGTTCGTGATCGTTTCCGCGCTCTCGGCCATCCAGGCGCAACAACGCGTGGAGGCGTTTCGCGAGCTTAGGCTTATCATTGTTGAGCCCGCACTGTTGTACGCTGCGCTACGAGCCATCTCGTTTTCACGCATCGAACGTACAAGGATGATGCAGGCATATTTTGCAGGAGCGCTTACAGTAGCCGGCATTGGCCTGTTGAACTATGCCCGCGGGAACGTGTTTGAGGCTGAGTCTGGCATCGCCAGAATCAAAAGCGTCTTCGGATCTCCAAACAATGATGCACTGTATTTGGGCCGCGCCTTCGTTGCGCTACTCGGCATAATCATGGCAAGCGTTCAATCACGGTTGCGGGGCCGGACAGGTGGTGCGCAACAAACACGCATACGCTGGCTCCCAAGATTTGCAGCGGTTGGCACCGGGTTAATCCTGTTCGTGGCTCTGGTGCTTAGTCAGAGTCGGGGTGCCTTGCTCCTTGGTCTACCACTTGCGGTTTCAGCGATGTGCCTCGCACTAGGCGGACGATGGCGCCTGCCCGGAACACTTTTGTTAATCGGATTGGTGCTGGCCTTGCTGACACTGACCACGGGCACAGCTACAAGGGTGCTGGCCGGCACACGATTGGCCAATGCGCTCGATCTAACTCAGGGTACGGGCTTTTTTAGAATCAATCTGTGGCAAAGCGCCGCATCAATGTGGCAGGATCATCCATGGTTCGGTGTAGGCCCGGATAACTTTTTGTATGCCTATCGCAGCCACTATATTCTGCCCGCCGCCTGGCAAGAACCCAATCTATCGCATCCCCACAACATGGTCATGGATTTTGCATCAAGACTCGGCACCTTCGGTCTTGCCGCGCTGTTACTCTTGGCAATTGGATTCACCCATGCCGCAAAGTATGGATTAAGCAGAGCCGCGCCTGAACGGGCCGCCTCCATTGCCGCTATTGGAGTATCGGTATACATGCTCGGGCACGGACTAGTTGACCAATCTATCTTTCTGGTGGATCTGTCGTATGTATTTATGCTTTGGGCAGGGCTTATGTCCGGCCGATTATCAGCGGAGGCGCCGTCCAAAACCACACAAAACGACGGTTACATCGCCCGAACAACACAAACTACGCGACCTTGAAGCTGGGCGTTCTTAGCGTCAACATAAAACGGCTGCATACCCGGGTTTTCAGGCTTTAGCTTAAATCGTTTGCCTTCCTTGAACACGCGTTTGAGCGTGGTGTCTTTGCCATTGATCAGGACCGCATACAGGCCACCATCCTTATACTCAAAGCTCTTGCGCATGATCACCAGATCGCCATCGTTGATCATCGCGTCGATCATGGATTCACCACTGGCTTTCAAGGCATACAATTCTTCCGGCTTTACATTACCGACCAACGACCGGGCCACTGGAATCCAATCATCTGCGCTGCGCAAAACATCCGCCTCCGGAGTAGGTACGCCATGCTCGCCGTCGCATGTAATAACACCGACCATCGGGACGCGCACGAAGTCACCCGGCTTCGGCAAACCCTTCACCCATACGCCGCGCGAGCTGCCTTCGCTAAATTCAATTTGCTTTGCTTCCTGAAGTGCATCCAAATGATGGCTCACCATGCTGAGCGAACTGATCTTGACACCCCGTTGAATATCACGAAACGTCGGTGGTCGGCTGTTGGTGAGAATGTAATCCTCAATGAACGCCAACATCATTTCCTGGGTATCCGTTATTCGATTTTCCTTTGTTCGCATGATTCACCTCGCTGGTTTTCGCCATGATTACTCATACTGCACTCCGTAATCAGCAATATTTCCTTTATATATTCCTCTGAACTAATGTTCGATTATACCGAACGAATGTTCAGTGTCAAGTCCCCTACAATTTCACATATATGAACACGATACTCTTCAACGCAAATGTCTACACGGTAAACCGGAAACAGCCGCGGGCAACCGCACTTGCCATTGCCAATGACAAAATCATCGCCGTGGGCAAAGACGTCGACATCAAGAGTGTCAAACTTCCCGCATCCAAGCTGATCGACATGAAAGGCGCATTCATCATGCCTGGGTTAATTGACGCCCACGTGCACTTGCAGATGAGCGGCTTTTGGTTGCGAATGGTGGATCTATTTGAAGTGCCCAGCGTGGCCGAGGCAATCAAAAGGGTGAAGGCCCGGGCTGCAAAGACGCCAAAGGGTGATTGGTTGCGTGGCAGAGGCTGGTTGCAGGCCGTTTGGACCCCCGACCGACTTCCGATTGCACACGATATGGACCTCGCAACAACCGAGCACCCGGTTGTACTGACCCACAAAAGTGGACACGCACTATGGGTAAACAGTGCCACGCTGCAGAAATGTGGCATTAACCGAGACACGCCCAATCCTGAAGGCGGTCAGATAGATCATGATGAGAACGGCAACCCCAACGGTATCCTGCATGAGGCCGCGATGGCGCTAGTATATGGCCGTATTCCACCCGCAAGTCAGACCCACGAAGAACAGGTAACCATCGACATCATGCACGCCATGAACAAGGTTGGGCTGACGAGCGTGCACTGCATGGACGGTGCTGGTGGAATTGGAACGTTTAATACCTATCAACGCGTGCTGGACGCAAAAAAGGCTACGCTTCGCGTGGTCAAGAACCTTCCCGCTCAAGACCTGTCTGCAATTTTAGGCGCGGGATTGCGCAGCGGATTTGGAGGTCCCATGCTGAAAATCGGCGGCGTAAAATTCTTCAAGGACGGCGCACTCGGCCCTCGGAGTGCGCTCATGCTGGAAGAATATTCGGATGACCCTGGAAACCATGGCATCAGTACGTATGAACAGGAACAGCTCGCCGAAGATTTCATACGCTGTCACAGTGCCGGGCTCAGCACGCTAACGCACGCGATCGGTGACAAGGCCAACCGTGACGTTTTGGACGCAATTGAATTTAGCCGACATAACAACTCCAAAGAGACAAATGCTTTACTGCGAGACCGCATAGAACATAGTCAACACATACACCCGGCCGACCTTGATCGTTGGGCGGCGCTAAATGTTATTGCAAGCGTGCAACCGATTCACGCGACTCAGGATTTCCCCATGGCATTCCCGCGACTTGGACAGGAGCGATGTGCAACAACCTATGCCTTTGCGACACTTAAGAAAAGTGGCGCCAGATTGGCTTTTGGCACCGATTCACCCGTTGAAAGTTTTGACCCGTTTGCCTGCATGTATGCTGCGGTCACACGGCGACGGTTGGACGGCACCCCCGGGCCAAAAGGATTCTTCCCTGCAGAACGAATCGGTATCAAGGACACGATTTACTATTACACGTTAGGGGCCGCGTACGCAGGGTATCAAGAAACCGAAGTCGGAAGCATCGAGCCGGGAAAATTTGCAGACATTGTTGTGCTTGACCGGGACTTAAGCGCAGTGAAACCTGCAGAAATTCTTGATATCAAAGTGATTAGGACGATGGTGAACGGAAACTGGGTAATCTGATCCGACACAAACGTCGCGGACTCCGCATCCGGCAACAAGTGACCTTTTAGCCATACATGACGCGAATCACGCGCATACCCCGCAGACAACTCCGCAAAACGGCTGGCATCTGCCTGAAGCAAATATGCAGCGTCAAGGAAACGAGGCTTCTGCCAAACTTTGTCAACCATGACGTAGTAACCGGATTTATCAAGCGCGCCCGGACCAGCGGGTTCACAGCCGAGCATCAGAAACAGCACGATACCCAGTCTGACGATAAATCGCAACTCAACCGTGGAAGGATTGTGCCATATTGGTCAATCGAACTTATAATTAGGTTTCAATGTTTGAGCGCAACATGATGAGCGTTGAAAAGGTGCTGGGCGACGCCCGTGCGTTGTGGCGTGAACAATCGCTGGCGGCGGAGCAGTTCAGCAAAGTGCTAAAACTTACGCATCTGGCGCTGTATGTGCTTACCTTTGTCGCGTTCGCGGTTACGCTGCCAATTCTTGGCGAACTAAGGGTGTCCAGCTTTCATACCGGTATCCTCCCGCTCGCAGCCCTGGCGATTGTTGCGCTACGCCTGCGTCAGGCCAGCCTAACACTCACACTCCCAAAGCTGGGCGCAATAAAAATAGAATTTGCCCTGCTCAAGCACCCGCTCGCCTATCAGTTGAGTATCCAAATTACAGTCTGGTTAAGTCGGGCACGCGAATGGGTGGACAGTGTCCGCGTTGCGGAATTCCTTCCCCAGTTTGAACTGCCCCAGTTTGCTTCTCTCCTAAACTCGCTGGCGCGATGGCTTCGTATTACATTGCCAGCGCTGGCGGTGGACCTTATTCCCGCATTCGCACCCGCGATGCCGGGCTCTGGCACACTGGGCTTGGCCCGTCAAGGAATGGTTCGCACGTGCCGCGTGATTGTGTTGCGATGTTAGGATCGTAGTGTCACAAAGTGACCGCACCACACTCTCCCAATCGGGCAAAGGATCGCGCCCAGAGTGCGAGAGTTGAGCAAGCCGGGTTACTGACACACTCCGATAGCCGCGCACTAAGCGATCCACCCAATTACAATTTTCCGTATCATCATATGCCTTCATTTGGACAAGTAGACCAGCGCCTTGAGAGCAAACTCAAGGACCTGTACAAGTTACACAAGGAACGCTCCGCAAAGATTGACTGGAGCTATCATGAATTTTTGCCGCTTGTTCGAAAGGCCAGGCTGCCAGACATACCCAATGATCCGCAGCAGGCGTGGGATCGACGCGATGTTTTTGAATCAAACGTCCTGGCCTTGGATCCAACGTTTCAACGCAAGTTGACTCCAGAGATTTATCTCGCTGTAGAAACGGCCATATTGACCGAGGTAAACCTGCCATGGTTTACAACTGAACTGCACAATACGTTTAAGGGTAGCCTTCAGGTTTTGGTCGATTTTGTGCGCACTTGGACCAGCGAGGAAGATCAACATGGCGTATTGCTAGACACCTATCTCCTGCTCACCGATAATGGCGATGCTTGGCAGCGGCACAAGAATCGAAAATTAGTCACTGAAGGTGGTTTTGAAACCGGGTTGCAGACGCCACTCGAAACCATGGTCTATACGAGCATTCAAGAGCGTGCAACCATGGTGTTTTATTTGAATGTGGCTCAGGCTTGCGAATCGATGGACGCCGGTCTGGCCCGCGTACTGCGCAGATTGGCGCGCGATGAGACCCTGCATTACACGTTTTATCGGGATGTAACCAAGGCCCACCTGGAAATGAATCCGAACCTCGTTGAGATGGTAACCGAGGTGATGTTGAAGTTTGAAATGCCGGGTGTCGGAATGCCGGACTATGCGCATCGCATGGACATCATCAGCAAACACGCGCACTATGGACCGGCCGAGTTTTATACCCAGGTCATTGACGAACTGATGAAATACTGGGATATTCGCAACCTACAGCCCACCTATCCAAAGGCGCGCGAAGCCCAACTCAAGGCATTGCAACACCATGAACGGCTCGGACGAATCGCACAACGTCAGATGCGTGAGCGCCAGAAGCTGACCGCACCATCGCTTGAAGAAGTAATGGACGAGTCCAATTGGCACGTTTCCAACGAAGGCAAGAATGGTCAGGCCAGACGCTTAACGGTAGATTCCAACGGCCATGTGGCTGAAGCGAGATAATTAGTGGACCGGTCCGCTTGCCGCACGATTGCATCATGAATGCGCCGTGGCAATCAACAGTCCAGTCAACCCGGATTAAGAACGAAGTTTCAAAACTAATCAGGAGAAATAGAAATAATGGCAATAAAGAATGCAGAAGCAACTTGGAAGGGCACGCTAAAAGAAGGCGCAGGCAGCATGAAATTAGGGAGTGCGGGGGGCGACATGCCGTTTACCTGGGCCTCACGGTTTGCGGATGAGCATAAAACAAATCCCGAGGAACTTATGGGCGCCGCGCATGCTGGTTGCTTCAGCATGTTCCTCAGTGCCCAGCTTGGCAAGGCGGGGTTTCCTCCTACGACAATCCATACTACCGCCCACGTTCATCTTACCGACGGCCCGACCATAAGCAAAATTGAGCTGAACTGTGAAGCACTTGTTCCAGGCATCGATCAGGCTAAATTCGACGAGTTGGTTGCATTCAGCAAGGCCGGCTGTCCTGTAAGCAAGGCGCTTGCCGCCGTTGGCGAGATCGTCCTGCACACGACCCTCAAGAACTAGATTAGTCCTGGATGCGCCGTACTATGAGCTCCAAACCAACAGCCGCGTTAAGCCGATCGGAGACTACAGTGACCAACTGTCGCACGTTGGGATGGGTTTGAGCTAGAAAAAATCGCAAAGTTAGCAAGCCTTCCCGACAAAACGGGAGGGCTTTTTTTGTTGTGTAAATAACAATGGCAATGACAAGTCAAAAAATAAAGGTCGCAGTATTGGGTGCAACCGGTGCCGTGGGTCAACAATTCATCCGCCTGCTGCACAACCATCCGATGTTTGAGATTGCCGCCCTGTGCGCCAGTGACCGCTCGGAAGGAAAGCGCTACGACGAAGCCGTGCATTGGATTCTGGATACCGATATACCTGCAGGCGTCCGTGGACTGGCCCTTCAAGCAACGGACGCAGCCATGGTTCATTCACAAAACCCTGAGATTCGATTTGCGTTTAGCGCGCTGCCAAACGAATCTGCCGAGCAAGCCGAGCCGGCGTTTGCAAAAGCTGGAATGTTGGTTTTTAGCAACGCCAGCAAATATCGGATGGCACTGGACGTACCACTGGTAATCACCGAAGTAAACCATGACCACTTGAATCTGTTGCGCCATCAACGCATCGCGCGTGGCTGGGCCGGCGGAATTGTTTGCAATACTAATTGCACTGTTAGTGGACCGGCGCTCAGCTTAAAGCCTTTGCACGAGCAATTTGGAGTGAAACGTGTGTTTGCGGTATCCATGCAAGCGGCAAGCGGAGCAGGCTATCCCGGTGTTGCTTCGCTTGATCTAATTGACAACGCCATACCGTACATAAAGGGTGAGGAAGAAAAACTGCAGGCTGAAACCTGCAAGCTATTGGGCACATTGGGTAACCGTTCAATCAATGATGCTGCTATCGACGTCAGTGCCCATTGCAACCGAGTCGCCGTCATGGATGGGCACCTGGTTACGATGTCGGTTGAGTTGGCAACGGCGGCAACCCCCGAAGAATGCGCTGCAGCAATGCACGACTGGCGCTGTGCCGCGGTGGCCGGTCTGCCAACCGCGCCGGATCAGCCTGTTGTCGTCCGCACCGAACCCGACCGTCCGCAGCCGCGGCGTGATCGAAACACCGGGCATGGCATGAGCGCTGTAGTCGGACGCGTTCGTCCTGAACCGTTGTTTGGGAAGTATGGCGTTAAGTTCATCACGCTTGCCCACAACACCATTCGGGGAGCGGCCGGGGGAAGCGTTCTGAACGCCGAAATGGTGGTCCGCAAAGAACTGTTCTAAGTCCGGATAAAAAGCGGCCGAGGAACGCACCGGCCGGGACGAAACCTAATCTGACAGGAAGCATGTTCTTTCGCCTGTCAGATTAACCCGATTCACTTCACCAAGGGCGCGTACATTTCGTTGACATATTGCTTGACCATGCGCGCGGTGCTGAATTGCGGGGCACAGGTCATGATGCTTTGCTTTACCCGGCTCAGCCATTTTCGTGGAATGCCATCTGCGTCGCGATCATAGTACAGCGGTACGACTTGACTTTCCAGCAATCCAAACAACGAGGAAATATCGGCGGTATCCTGAGCCTCGAGATCTGTATAGTTCTGTTCTGTTCCAATCGCCCAGCCGTTGGAGCCGTTGTAGGCCTCAGGCCACCAACCGTCGAGAATGCTGAAGTTCAAAGCGCCATTTAGGGCGGCCTTCATGCCACTGGTGCCGCTGGCCTCATACGGTCGCCGAGGCGTGTTCATCCAGACATCGACGCCCCACACAAGGTGACGTGCAACGCTCGTATCATAGTCCTCAATAAAGACCATGCGGCCCGATGTATCAGCATTCTTGATCATCCGATACAGCTGCTGGATAAGTTGCTTGCCAGGCTCGTCATTAGGGTGGCTTTTGCCCGCATACACAATTTGCACCGGCATCGTTGCATTGTTTAATATGCGAACGAGCCGTTTCGCATCACGCAACACAAGCGTCGCACGCTTGTACGTTGGAAATCGGCGGGCAAAACCTATCGTCAGGGCATGGGGATCCAGCAGCACTCCGCTTGCAATCGTCTGCACCGGATGGCGCGTATGGGTACTCCATTTGGTTCGTGCCCGATCACGCATAAATTCAGTCAGCAAACGCTTATAGTGCCGACGCGCCTCCCACAACTCCTCGTCCGGAATCGAGGGGACGGTTTGCCACAATTTGGCGTCGTCGATCCGCTGCTGCCAGTCGGCGCCCAGGTGTCGGGCATACACGCGTCCAATCCGTCGGGCGATCCAGGTTGGTGCGTGAATTCCGTTGGTGATGTAGCCGATTTTGGGAATATCAGAGCCCATCCATGCCCACATGCCATTTGCCACTTCACCGTGAAGTTTGCTTACGCCATTGCTCTTGCGCGCCATACGCAGCGCCAGTACCGTCATGCCATATAGACCTTCATTGTCAACGGCCAGCTTCATAAACGCGTCGCGCGTCAGCCCAAGCTCAGTCCAAACTCCGTTTAGTTGTCGGTCCACCTGCCATATGGCAAAGCGATCATTACCGGCGGGTACCGGCGTGTGCGTGGTAAACACGGTGTTTTCACGCAAAGTCGCGACTGCCTGTTCAAATGTGCTGCCAGTGCCAACCAGTTCGCGCGCCCGTTCAAGCGTGCTAAACGCCGGATGGCCCTCGTTCATATGCCATACAACCGGATTTATTCCCAACGCGCGCAGCATTTTGACGCCGCCAATACCAAGCACGATTTCCTGTGAAATCCGCATATCCGGGTCGCTGTTGTACAGACGCTGGGTCAAGCTTTTAACGTAAGGTGCATTCTCGGAAACGCCCGCGGTGTCGATAAGCAACAGCGACACACGTCCAACCTGCGCCTTCCAAACCTGGAAATTGACCCGCATGGTGGGCGTATCAAAGCTGATGATGACAGGCAGACCGTCTTTTCCCCGCACCCGTGTGAGCGGTAGCGAAGAGACATCCAAGTCACTGTAATCCGCTTCCTGCCAGCCATCTTCCGTAATCCGCTGGGTAAAATACCCTTGCAAGTAGAAAAAGCCCACGCCAACCAATGGCAAACCTTGATCACTGGCTTCCTTTAAGTGGTCCGCAGCAAGCACACCCAGACCACCTGCATACATCGGAAGGCACTCGTGCAGGCCAAACTCAAAACTCATATAGGCCACCGGGCCCTGCCATGCACCGTGCGTTTGGCTAAACCAAGTCTTGATTACGTCTTTCGCTTTTGTCGTGCCTCGGACTGTCGACTTTTTGGAGGTTATACCAGTTGCCGCGGACATGTACTGGGCAAGGTCGGCAACCACGGAAGCATAGTGCGCCAGATAACGCTTGTCCTTGGCAGCTTTTTGCAATTTGTCAGGTACCACGGTCTTCAAAAACCGCACCGGATTATGACCACAGCTTTCCCATAAAACGGGATCCAGGTCATCAAACAATAGTTGGGCGTCCCGGCTCCAGGTCCACGACAGGTTAAAGGCAATTTCGCCTAGTTTCGACAGCTTCGATGGCAGCAACGCACAAAGTTGCTTTACTTCAACTTCCATTATTTTACTTTTCCTCTTGGCATTTCAACGACGCTTGCGCACGTCGCAGTAGCATAAATTTTAAGCGACTAAATCGCTTTAGGCGTTCCGGTTAGTTGCCGCCATTGAAAAGCTTAGCTCAAGGTCCAGCGAAATAGCCTGGGTTCACTTGGTGGGCTAAGATTTTCATAAACGCGATTGCCCCCGTCGGCACCCGAGCTCAACAGCCGCTTTACCTGAACCCACCACGTAAACTTTCGATCATTTTGGCCACCGAGCAGATTTAATGTAACTTTAAGCGAGGTGGCTTTCGTCTCGAAAATAGGCACGAGCTCCGTCCCCTCGGGCTGAATTTGCACGACATACCACTCATTGTCTTTAAGCAGCCCCACCGTCAACCATTGCAATGTCAACGCATCTTGCGTGGACGAGTAGGTAGCACGATCTGCCGGGCTAATCATAAGCGGCGCACTATAGCCGGTTCGAGGCGTCGGCAGGACCGCCACGCGGGGTTGAGCAGTTGGGCCAGCCGCAGAATCTCCAGAACTGGCAGCGAAATTTAACACCAGCGACTGCCCTAAGCGTATCGTACAGTCCTCGTCAAGCTTGTTTTGACTAATGATTTGATCCACGGAAATGCCAAACCTGTCCGCAATAATTCCGCAGACGTCCCCATCTTTAACTTCATATGCTAATTGGGGCGGTCGTGTGCTCGTTGCTATCGGCGCACGAGCGTCAAGCGTAGGCGTGGGACCCGGCGTAGGCGAGGGCGGCGGGAGTTTGATCTTATTTCCGGCAATAATGAAGCAGTCAGAGTCCAGGCCATTGAGCACCATGATGTCGCGCGTGCTAACCTTTGCACCTTCGGCAATGCTCGCGCATGTATCATTTGGTTTGACTACATAGTCGACCGGTGGCACGGGTGTTCGGGTAGGTGGAATTGGAATTGGCGTTATTGTGGCCGGAAGCACCGTACTCGTGGCTGCGCGCACGGCGCTCGCGGGCGTTGCAGATGATTTGCCGGCCGGCGTTGCAGTCGGCCTTAAGGATCCAAGCACCGATCCATTCTGCAATAGCGTATTTGCGCCCAGCCCAAGCACAATGACCATGGCAACTACGCCAAGGACTCCCCAGGGTAAACGTTGAAGAATTTGGGTGGCTCGTTCCGCGAACCGATGGGCAACGTTCGATTCTGTCTGAGGATCAAACTGCGCAGATTCCCGGTCCTGCAATAATTCGTCGGACTCGGATCGAGCACCCACGGCGGGTGGTGGCGCCAGCGGGGAAGACGGCTCAGTTGTTCCAAATTCATGGCCGCAAATTGGACATTCAAGCGCACTCAGCTCGACTCGGGCGCTACATGCCGGGCAACGGCGCATAACGCGCTTTGCAGAAGGTTCTGGCAACAGCATTTATGGATCGCTAAGCGAACACACCGGATAATCCCAGGGTCACGGCGTCCCGCTGCATGGCGCTCAAAACAAATTGGATGTGATCATCCAGCGGCACGCCCAACTTTGCGACGTTGTGCTCGATTTCCTCACGATGCACACCAGCGGCAAATGCCTTCTCTTTCCACTTTTTCTTTATGGATTTTAGTTCTACGTCCGCTATGTTTTTGCTTGGACGGACGAACGTCACAGCCGCAATCAAACCTGTCAGTTCATCGACCGCCACCAATACTTTTTGCATGCTGGTGGTTGGTTCAACTCCGGTGCGCTCCGTTGCATGCGCGAGTATGGCGTCCACAATTTCTGAACTCCATCCGTTGGCCGTCAAATATCGACAGCCACTAACCGGGTGACATTCGTCTCCGGTCAAATTTGGGAAGCGCTGATAGTCGAAATCGTGGATCAGTCCAACGGCTGCCCATGTTTCTACATCACCCTGATACGTCGGAGCATATGCGCGCATGGCGCTCTCCACCGATAACATGTGGCGAATCAACGCCGGGTCCGTAGTCCACTCTTGAACCAGGGCCCAAGCACTTGCACGAGTGTTTGGAACAATAGATTGCATTTATTTAAATCCTCCGGCACGCCAAACCGCAATGTCATAAATCGCCTTAAACGTTGCGGGAATCTCACGTAGGTGATTGAACCACACGCCTGCGTATGGACGCAAGTCGGCGGGGTATCCTTCTGCTGGCATACCCAGCGCGTTGCAGACGAACACGGCGCGATCCAAGTGAAAAGTTTGGGTTACCAGCGTAATTCGCTGACCGCGCAAGCCAAAAACATCCCGCGCGCGCAAACAGGTATCGAATGTGCTCAGCCCATTTCCGTCCAGCATAATGTCCTTTTCAGGCACACCAAGCTGCAACGCAGTTCTACGCATGACCTCGGTTTCATCATGTTGTGGTCCGGCGTTTTCGCCGCTCATCAACAACGTTTCAACTTTTCCCAATTTGTATAGCTGTGTCGCCGCCGCAACGCGGTCATACAACATTGCGGTCGGAAGGCCATTGCGCACACCGGCGCCAAATACAATTGCTACATTAGTCGCCTGGGCGGCATCAATACTGTGCCAAACGTGTTGTCGGGCATACATCGCCACAATTACGCGCGCTCCCAAGGCAACCAATGCTGCCATAAGGGCAAGTAGCAGGAAAACGCGTCTCATCTAGTCTGAAAAGTCAGCGATGAAATAGACAAGTCCATAAGCCGCGAAGGGCCCGCCGCTCGAAATCCCAAACCCCACATGCCGAAAGCCGGCTCGCAGGATGTTATCGTGATGTGGTCCCCCAAGTGACTCGTCGATAAACCAGAGTTTCCAAGCATCCTCCGGTGTACGCGCATAGGCCCAGTCTTCTCCTATAAACGTGGTGGCTACGGATTGACGCGTGAGACGAACCGAAAGCGTACTCCCATCACTACCAAAATGACCGCCATGTACGACACGAGCGTTATCCTCGGCATGAAGCTGGGCGGCGCGTTGCAAGGGCGCGCTTAGCGTCAAAAGTGGCAATCCCGCCTGCAACCGGGCTGCATTGTGCAACGCGAGCAACGTTTCCGCAAACCGTTGCGTAGCAATGGCAATCGGGCCCGCAGTTACAGCCGGAGTAGCGAAACTCGTTGGGCTGGCAATCGCAGCGCGAGCCATGACAATTGACGGTGTCACGGTTAGCACTTCGGGCCTGACGACCACACTTGGTACAGGTACTGGTGCAGTCGGAAGACTGCGCAATATGGCTAGGGCTGACAATGTCGGCTTGGCAGTTGGAGCATCCGTTGCCGATAGAACGACGTTAGCCGGGGGGTTGGCGCTCTCGGTCGCGACTGGCGGCGGCCGTTGAGTTGCCGTACTTCCATTGGCTAACTCAAACCTTTCACTTCGCGAAACAAGTGCGCCAGATGGCGCATCCACTGCCGCGGTTGCCGTAACAACCAGTTCCGCCTTTTCGAGCACGAGTGCGGATGTTTCCGTTGGATATGCCACGGCCACGGCACGTCGTTCAACATTCAACGCCGCTTCGTAAAATGTACCTTGAAAGCTCGTCAAAGTTGCCTCTGACTGCGGGCGACTCCCCGGAATCACGTTGATCACAAAACAAATCAACACACCCAGAATGCGCCCTGCCCAAAATCGCAGAACCACGCTTCTAATGTAACACACCCAATTTAACGTTCGCGAAGTTCAGTTGTCGCACGATTGTTCCAATTTCGCGTGCTGCTGAAAAAAGTCCTGCCGCCCGCGATTTCCTAACTCAACCGCGTGTCCAGTAAAAATTGGTGGTTGCCGATGGCGGTGACACCGCGATGCCGTCGCAAGAGGCGCCTTCACCGACGACCGTATTTAACCGGACCACTGTAACAAATGTGTCGAATCCACTCTTTGGTTGCAACATCGGCAGGTATTGCGCGGGTTGGGCGGTGATGCCCTTATAGCACCGCATATCCCAACCCGAATTGTGATGAATAGTGACCGCGTAAAAATCAAGGGCGGCAAGAGGTTTTGTTGAAGCCACCCAATGTATGGGCGGCCCGTCGATCCCAGTAAACCGCTCACCAAATAGAGGACCAAGCAACTGAGGGGTGTCATACACAAGCCCTGATGCACTGGTGGTTGCGCTGACAGTGGGTGCGCTGACAAGACGGGTTGCAGCGGGCTTGATCACCGTTGGTGTGGGAGTGGATGCATCGTCAGGAGTTGTGGTTGCTCTGTCGAGGGTGAGCGTTGGCGTCTGCGTGGCGGCGTCAACGACGCTGACCACGGCAATGGCAGCTTTGGTCTCGCTAGGTTGAACGGCCGTTTGAGTAACCCCGGGGCTCGATGTCGGAGTAGGCGTGCTGACCGACGTTGGCGCCAATTTGCCCGGAGTTGGTGAAGCAATGAGAGCAAGTGCGCCGCTTGGCGTGGCGGTCTGAACGCCTCGAATAGTAGGTGTCGGCGGTGAGGTCAGTTTGATTCCCACCGTCACGCTGGGGACAGGCGTGTTCGTTGGGGAATAAATTATGACGTTAGGTTGAAACTGCACGGTTGCCGGAACCGGCGCCCCGCAAGCCGACGCCAGCACCATGATGCTTATCAGGCGTGGGCGCAGAAAAACTGTTGTCTTTGGGAGGTTCACAAATAAATCCCTGGCATCATGCTTGCACCTAGTGTGACAACTGACCAGCTTAACACATGGCATTGTATGACGGGCTCTATACGCTAGAATTGAAACTGCATTCTTGTATATTTGACACAAAGAAGAAAACATGAAAATTGGAATTTTGACAGGTGGCGGCGATGTACCAGGCCTGAATCCGGGCATACAGGCTGCCGCGCTAAGACTTGTGTCTGCCGGACACCAAATGCTCGGCATTCGACGAGGTTGGGCTGGACTGTTGCACCTAAATCCCGACGACCCGATGACCGTTCATGAGCTCACAATGCCGCTTGATGCACTGGCTGTCCGTACGATCGACCGGTCAGGTGGAACGTTTCTCCACACGAGTCGCACCAATCCGGCCCGGGTTGCAGCCAAAGACGCACCGAAGTTCCTTACGCCCCAGGATGGGGCGGACTACACACCACATGTATTGCGCGTGCTAAAACATCTGGGCTTGGATGCGCTCATCACGATTGGCGGCGACGACACATTGAGCTACTCCGTGCATTTACACGAGGCGGGTTTTCCAGTTGTTGCAATTCCCAAAACGATGGACAACGATGTCAAAGGTACTGATTATTGCATCGGATTCTCCACTGCTATTTCGCGCTCGGTCGAATTCATCACAAACCTGCGAACAAGCACGGGTAGTCATGAACGGATTGCCGTCGTTGAGTTATTTGGTCGCAATAGCGGTGAAACCTCGCTCATCGCCGCACATCTGGCAAATGTCGACCGCTGTCTCATCAGCGAAGTGCCCTTTGACCTGGATCGATTTTGCAAGTTGATTGTGGAAGACAAGAGGCGCAACCCCAGCAAATACGCCATGGTTACAATTTCCGAGGGCGCCGTACCTCTCGGAGGAGATATCATGCAAGGCGGAGACTCCGATGCCTATGGTCACAAGAAGCTGGGCGGGATCGGCCAGTGGTTGGGTGACATGGTAAAGAAGAAGACCGGTGAGGACATCATTTACCAAAATGTGGCGTATCTCATGCGCTCCGGCCCTCCGGATGCACTTGATCAAATGGTTGGGAGAAACTACGGAAGCTACGCAGCCGACCTGGTGATGGCAAAGCAGTTTGGATACATGGTCGCGCTGCGCGAGGGTCGTTACGCAACCGTGCCATTTAGCGAAGTCAAGGGCGGTGCACGCAAGGTGGATGTTGATGCTCTTTATGATTCAGAGCATTACAAACCAATGGTTAGGAGCGTCGCCGGGAAACCCATGTTCCTGTATTAGAACCTGGCAACCGATCAGTGCCTACGAAAGACCCGTTCAGAAATTTCTTGAACGGGTCTTTTTGTTTCCCCATGTATTGTTGCACGGACCTGATTTGCACCTCAGCTTAAATAAATGTACCTCCAAACTGCGAACCTCTAACAAACGATGGGGCTATAATCTTTAAATCCAGTCCCCGTCAGACCTGCATTCAGCCGTGTTTGGCGGGGACAAATTTTATAAAAGGAGAACAGAAGAAATGGATAAGAGACGTCTCTACGTCGCAAGTAGCGCACTAGCCGCTGCTAGCATGGTGTTGGCCTCCTGCGCCTCACCAACCCCGATCACGGTGGAAAAGGTAAAGGAAGTCGTTGTGACCAGCGCACCACAAGTTGTGGAAAAGGTGGTGCAACAGACTGTGGTGGTGCAACAGACCGCAGTTCCCGCACCTACTGCGGTTCCCAAGCCCGCCGGGCCCAAGGTGCTGCGGGTAAACACAGGTGCATTTCCTGACACAATTGATCCCCAGAAATCGAGCTTCGTCAATGAAATTGGACACCTCAAGCTTTTTTACGAGGGACTGATGAAGTTTGACGCGGCGCTTGCAACTGTTCCCGGCAGTGCGGAAAAAGTTGACCACAATGCCGACCTTACGGAATACACGTTCACTTTGCGCAAGGGCCTGAAATATAGCGACGGGACGCCACTAAATGCCAAGCGCTTCGAATATAGCCTGATCCGCAATATCAACCCGAAGACCGCGGGTGAGTATGGCACGGTAACAAACGATCTAAGCGGCGCCGGTGACTGGCAGGATAACTACGCTATTGCCAACGACGACAAGGCCACTGCCGCAGACAAGACCAAGGCCGAAGCCGCAGCCAAGAAAGGCGAAGAACTGGTTCGCGCCAGTGCCCAGGCTTTGGGTGCGGACGGCAAGCCTTGCAAGGATTATGCACAGGAAGATTGCCTGACCTTCAAGACAAAGCTCAGCCATCCCACGCCCTATTGGCCAACTCTGATGGCACTTTGGGTTATGTTCCCTGCAAAAGAGGAGAACATTGAAAACGGCAAATATACCGATTGGTACAACTATGCCAAGTTTCAGGTCGGCAACGGTCCATTTGCAATGAGCAGCCTCGAACCATTTGTAAAGGGCAAGTTTGCACCTAATCCAAACTATTATGGTGACAAGCCCGCATACAACATGGAATACAGCTATATCACCGATAGCGCTGTAGCTTTCCAGGCTTATAAGAACAACGAATTCGACGTCGTTCCTCTTGCCGCGGAGGATCTCGCGACTGTTCAGGCCGATCCCGCCCTAAGTAAGGAAGCCAATATTTACGCGGGTAGCTGCACCACTGCACTCCAGTTCCGCCAATTCGCCAAGCCGTTCGATGATCCAAAAGTTCGCCAGGCATTTAGCATGGCACTTGACCGCGAGCGCTGGGTTAAGGACGTTCAGAAGGGTCTGGGTGCCCCCACCCTTACCTGGATTCCACCAGGGTATCCCGGCTATAAGCAGGGAGAAACCCGCTGGGGATTCAATAAGGACAATGCACTCAAGGCGATCAGCGAGAGCACCTACAAGGATGTGAAGTCGCTCCCGCCCATTGTGTTGACCTTCTCCGACACACCACGCAACCGAACCCGCAACGAATGGCTCGGACAGCGCTTTAAGGAAGTGTTTGGCGCCGACATTAAAGTCGACCTCAAGCCGGTGGAACCCACCGCCTACACCGCCCTGCAAAAGGATAAGAAAAGCGGATTGCAGATGTTCCTTGGAGGCTGGTGCGCAGACTACCCGGATCCCCAGAACTGGTTGAGCGTCTATTGGCAGAGCAAGACCACATTTGCTGATCGCGTTGGATACAAGGGTGACAAGCTCGACAAGGCCGTTGCTGCAGCTGACGTCGAGGCTGATCCCAAGAAGCGCGCAGACCTCTATCAGGCGGCGCAGGATGCCCTGATAGATGACGTGCCGGTGGCCATGTTCTGGAACAACGTCAATAGCTTCCTTGTGAAGCCCTCCGTCAAGGGTGTGAAAACCACCCCACAAGACGGCATGTTCCCGGGCGACGTCGTTCCCGCGACCATTACGATCGGCCCCTAATCAGGCTGAAGTTCACAATCGCGCCGTAACGTGACCTATTGAAATTGCAAACCCGTCCTCATTCATAAACCAATGAGGACGGGTTTATTTTTATATGGCTGGACTCATTGTTCGCAGATTCTTCTACACTATCCCGGTGCTACTCATCATTTCGATCGTCACCTTTGGCTTGATGCACTATGCACCCGGTGGTCCATGGGACCGTGACACCGACGCCGGCAAACAGATCGACGCGAAAACCCAAACCCTTCTCAATCAACAGTTTGGCTTGGACAAACCAATATGGCGCCAATACACCGGGTACATTTTTGGTGATTTCAACGGTGACAATGGTTCATTTCGGTGTGGAGCAATTTGTGGCAATTTGGGACCTTCCTACCGCCAACGTGGACGAATGGTTCAGGACATTCTCTTCAAACCATTCGACGAGGACAAGGGGTTCATTGACTCCAAGTTTGGCTATTCCCTCAGGTTGGGTCTGCTCGCGTTAATTATGGCGATTGTTGTTGGAATTCCAGCCGGCGTGATATCGGCGCTAAAACATAATTCCTGGATTGATCTGACCATCACGTTTGTGACAAATGTCGGCATTTCGGTGCCCAGCTTCGTCGCGGGATTTTTTGCTATTCTGGTCCTCGCCGTTGGCCTGGGCGTAATACCAGTACGCCAGCAGTCGTGGGATGGTCTATCACCTTGGCTGTTGCCGGCTGCCGTCTTTAGTTTTGGAACCATGGCGTCGTTTGCCCGCCTGACGCGCGCTTCAATTCTCGAGGTCATGAAGCAAGACTACGTGCGCACGGCCCGTGCAAAAGGCGCATGGGAGAGCTCTGTGATTTGGCGCCACATGCTGCGCAATGCTTTGATCCCGGTGATCACCACGTTGGGCCCTGCAATGGCGGCACTAATTACAGGAAGCATCGTGATGGAACAGGTTTTTGGCATCCCAGGTGTAGGTACTGATTTCATTCGCAGCATCGGAAATCGGGATTATTCAATGATCATGGGCACCACGTTGTTCTATGCGCTCTTGATCGTTATCGCCAATCTCAGTGTGGATATTCTGTATGGCGTGGCCGATCCGCGCATACGGGTGGAATAAATAATGGCACAAGCAACTCGTGTTTTGGGTGGTCCGGTAGCGAGCGAACCGCGGCTGCAAATTCAGGCGCCCTCGCAAAGTCAGTGGGCGCAAGCGTGGAAGCGTCTTAAACGGAATCGGATAGCGCTTATTAGCATCGGCATTGTGCTGGCTTATATCCTGGTCGCGGTGCTCGCCGCGGTGATCGCGCCTCATAATCCAATTGAAGACAACAGTGGCCACGACAGCCTGCCGCCATTTTGGGTGACCCGTAGCATTAACGGTAAGTCGGGCGAAGCAGCCTTTATTCTTGGAACTGACGGGTCCGGTCGAGATTTGCTGAGCCGAATCATTTATGGCACCCGTACTTCCATCGTTGTGGGGCTGCTGCCGACGGTTGTCGTACTTGCTATTGGCACCATGGTCGGATTTATTTCCGGATTGCGCGGTGGCGGTACCGACAACGCATTGATGCGGATCACGGATGTGTTTTACGCGCTGCCCGTCGAACTGATCCTCATTTTGATTTTTATTACGATCGGCGACACCCCGTTGGGGCGCGTTTGGAACGGCGTCTTGCTATACATAATTGGCATCGCTATCGTGTCTTGGTCGGGTCTTTCGCGCCTAATGCGCGGTTCAGCACTTGGGATCAAGGGGCGCGAATTCGTCGATGCTGCACGCAGCATGGGCGCCAGCAATTGGCACATTATTTTCCGCCACATTTTTCCAAATAGCCTGGGGCTGATTATGGTTTGGGCGGCTTTTGCCGTGCCCCGTCAAATTATTGCGGAAGCCATTTTAGGCTTCATAGGAATTGGCCTGCGTCCCGCGCTGGATCTCAAGGATTTCTTTGTCGCAAGCTGGGGTCGCTTGTTTCTGGATGCCTATGCCAACGTCAACGGAAATCCAAATTTCCTCGCAAGTATTGCAATCGTTGTTTCGATCCTCGTAATCGCATTCACCTTTATGGGCGATGGCCTGCGCGATGCGCTTGACCCAAGCGCGAGAAAATAGTTACAGTTCCTTTAAGATTTCAGATCGTCGCGCGGCAAATTCCTCGGCACTGATCACCCCCTGACTCTTTAACTGATCGAGCCTGGCCAACCGCTCTTGGAGAGATAGTGCCGGCTGCGCGTTACCCGTGCTCGTTTGAACTATTGGTGAAGTGCCATCTCCCAGATGATTTTTGGCGTCCAACATCGCGCGTTTGAATCCTGCAGGATCGGCAAGGTTGTGCATTGATGAAAAGCCTATCTCACTCGCCGTCATGATCGATAGCGTGCCATATCCGAGCAATCGGCCGAAAAAGCTCTGAGTCAAATTAATGTCGTTGATCTTCTCCAGCGAAGAATCAAAGGACCGCTTGCTCAGCACACCGGTTATCTGAATTACGCGACGAGATGTCAATACATAAGTCTTGTTCAACCACAGCACAAGCTGGTTCACATATCCCAGTAGGGTAAGGGCAATCAACGCCAGCCCTGTCAGAACAATCCAGGTTCTGGGTATCTCATTGGTAACTGCTTCCAGCGCTTGAATAAATCCCACCCGACGAAGTATTCCCAACGCACCTGGCACCTCGGCACTTGACAATAAAGCGACGAGCAATCCAATAAAGGCAATTCGAATGAGCATGCTGAAAAACGGCCCTACCAAGCCAATCCAGTGCTGCCGGCGCTCGATCAGAATATTTTCGTTGGTCGAAAGCAATTGTTGTGTATATGCCATGCCGCAAGTTTAGACCAAATCCGCGTTTTGAAGGTTAACAAATTCTGTGTGAATCACTGGTGATGCGGCCTGATCATTTGTATCCAGCAACTGATTCAATTTACGGGCGGAACAACCTTAACGATTGCTGCTAGTTGGGGTTGCACCGTTGGTGGAGGATACGGCTCAAACAGTACGATTTTCCGGATCAAGAAGTCGCGCGGGCAAGACGGATTCCACAAAAGCACCCTGATTCATCCCGCACGCATATGCTTGTGCATCAACCTTGGATGCGACAACCGCTCTTATCTGTTCGTCGATCCAATGAATCCCGCAAGAGTCATCCGCGGCGACGCCAGCCTTTAGGTCGCCGGATTCAATCAAGGCTCGAAACCTCGGTTTGCGCATTGTTTCGCCGCGATAGTGCGGGCAAGCCGACCCACCAATCAACCCGAGACCAAACATGGGATCGAGCTCTGGTGAGATGGAATCCGTCAAATATTGTTCAAACCAGCAGTTCATTCCTGCGCTAATTCCCGCCAAAATCACCCCGGATTGATAGGCCTTCTTAATAATTTCATCCAGGTGCCACTCCTTCCAGAGCGCGATTAGGTTACGCGTGCTTCCACCGCCGACGTATATTACGTCCTGGCTCCGTACAAAGCCCTCCAAATCCCGGGTTGGCGGCATTGGGAATAGATTCAACGTTGTCGGAATACAGCTTAGGGTACTGAAGGCACGATGGAAATTTGCAACGTAACGCTCACTGTCACCGCTCGCGGTAGGCACAAAGCACACGTTTGGCCTGTTCGTGGCACATTGCGACAGAATATAGCGGTCAAGTGCCAGATTTTCCGGCTCCATGCTAAATCCGCCGCCACCCAGGGTAATAATTTGTCGCATAAACGCTTTCAATTGTAATGAATCCGATCCGGTAATTGCTATGGCTGCTTCGTACAATGGGAGTCTATGCAAGCCAGGATCGAAGACCACATCCCCCCAATAGATCTCCCAAGAAATCAGTGGTCAGTCGGCACGGATTCCGCGCTATTTGGCATTGGCGCATACTTCATTTCCGTTGGCACGGTGCTCACGTCCCTGGCATCGTATTTGACGGATGACAAGGTGATCATCGGTCTTGTTTCGCTTGCGTGGCAGGCTGCTTTCCTGTTGCCGCAGCTTCTTGCCGCCCGAATTATTCGCGGAAAGGCCCGAACGAAACCGTATTGTGTTATTCCAATCATGGTGCTGCGTCCGTTCTTGCTATTGTTTCCCGTCTGGTTATTGGTGACCAAGGCTGCCAATCCAACGCTAACAGTGTGGTTGTTGATATTGTCGCTGACGATGTTTATGTTGGCTGACAGCCTGGCTACTGCAGGATGGTTTGACATGCTCGGGCGCATTTTTTCTCCCCGCATAAAGGGTCGGGTGATCACAATAAGTGGATTGGCATCCTCGGTTGGCGGCATTTTTGTCGGCCTTGTTGTCAGCCTAATCCTGGGATCAGACGCCATCTCCTTTCCAGATAATTACGCCTACGTAATAATCCTGGGCAACGTCTGTTTCACCACCTCTTTTCTGTTCTTTCTCAGAATCAAGGAACGTCCAGCCGTCCACGTCGTCCCGATCGAAAACCGACCGTCCGCTAACTTTGCAAATCACATCGTGTCGCTTGTCCGCCAAGACCCGGCGCTGCGACGCATGTTGCTGGTGCGCGTGCTTTTGGCCGTTGAAAGCATGGCTGCCGCCTTTTACATAGTATTTGCCCGCGAACGCTTACAGTTGTCGGATTCAGCCGTTGGCATCTTTACGACCGCTATCGTGATTGGCGGGCTTGCCGGTACAACCATCTTTGGCTGGATCTTCGGCAGATTCGGCTCACGTCGGGTCATTAACTTTGCCGGCACCCTGCAGTTTCTGTCCCCGGTTTTGGCCCTGATCGTATCCTTGGTTGCGTTGCCGGGTTCCGGGCTGGCGTGGCTTGGATACGGAACCCTGTTTATCGTGATGATGTTTAATGGCGCGACCAGTCGCAGTGGCCTGCTGGGTGCCATGAGTTATGCCCAGTCATTGGCGCCCTCCACCGAACGGTCGGCGTATGTAGGCGCCATCAATACGCTTGGCGGGCTGGGCGCGCTTATGCCGGTTGTCGGTGGGGCTATCATAGACGCGCTTCTAGGCGCACGGCTTGGCTCTGGCGCTTATACGGTTGTTTTTGCCATTGCCTCGGTGGCAGTGGGTGTGGGGTTATTGGCCAGCTTGCGCCTGCCCCACGTCGAGCAGCTGCAATAGCAAATTGACGTACTTACGTTGCGATTTCGTCCAGTTCGGCTCGCCACACCTGCCACGAAGCATCGCTCGGCATCCGCCAATCACCACGCGGGCTGAGTGCAACCGAGCCGACCTTCGGCCCATCCGGCATGGCATTCCGTTTGAATTGCTGACTAAAGAAACGTGCATAGAACACGCGCAACCACTTCAAAATAATTTCATTGGTAAACGCTACGTCGCCTGTTGAACCATCATCGACTGAACTTGAAAATGCCTGCGTAGCAAGGAAATACACCTTGGCTGGTGCAAATCCATAGCGAATTGCATAAAAGAGAAAAAAATCATGCAATTCATATGGCCCAACTGTGTCTTCGGTCTTTTGCTGCTGGGCGCCCGCGGCATCCAATGGCAACAATTCGGGTGATATAGGCGTTGCGGCAATGTCGTGCAGAATTCTGGTTGTCTCGCCATCAAACACGCTGTCAGCGCACCAATCGATCAAATAGCGCACGAGTGTTTTTGGCACGCCGGTGTTCACGTGATACATGCTCATGTGATCGCCGTTAAACGTCATCCATCCCAGCGCGGTCTCGCTGAGGTCACCCGTACCCACTACAAATCCACCCAGCTCATTTGCCGAATCCATCAAAATTTGGGTTCGCTCGCGAGCTTGGGCGTTTTCGTATGTAACGTCATGATGGCTTTCATCATGTCCGATGTCCGCGAAGTGTTGGCGAACACTGGCGACAATTGAAACATCCCGCGCGGTTACGCCCAGGCTTTTCATCAGTCCAACCGCATTGTCATATGTCCGCGACGTCGTGCCGAAGCCCGGCATCGTAATCGCGCATATGCCGGAACGGAGCAAGCCGAGCTTGTCAAACGCTCGAATCGTGACCAGCAAGGCCAGGGTGCTGTCCAATCCCCCGCTAATTCCGATGGTAACCGTCCTGACACCCGTGTGCTTCAGGCGTTTGGCCAAACCAGTCGACTGTATCGCAAAAACCTCCTCACAGCTCCGAGCGCGAATATCTGCAGGAATGGGAACAAACGGTAACCGTGCCAACGGACGCAACAGCCGGCCCTCGGACAAAGCTACAACGGGTCCACCTTTGAGATTCAGTTGTATGGGCACGTGCCGCATTACGGGGACAATGGCAGCTGCAAAGCTGCTGTTATTCCAACGCTCATGTGCCAGTCGCTGAAAATCCAAATCGGCCAGTGCAAACTGTGTTGTCAGTTCAAACCGCTGTGTTTCGGCCAAAAGCGATCCATTCTCGCAAATCAGCGAATGGCCGCCAAATACGACATCGGCAGTACTCTCGCTTGGGCCGCTTCCAGCATATGCATAAGCACATATGCACCGCGCGCTTTGCAGCCTCACCAAATCCCGCCGATACTCACCTTTGGTGAGTTGATCCGGGCTTCCCGACCCGTTCAAGATCAACGTGGCGCCGGCCAGGGCCAACGTGCCGCTGGGTGGTTCAACCGCCCACAAGTCTTCGCAAATCTCAATTCCAATCGAACAACCTGGCAGATCAACCGCATCAAAGACCAGATCAGTTCCAAAGGGCACCTGGGCGTGCTCCGGCGCGATGTCCACATAGGTATTTACTATTCCGCCGCCGCGCACAAACCAGCGATCTTCATAAAATTCAGAGCGGTTGGGTAAATATTGCTTTGGGACGACCCCTTTGATTGCTCCATCGCACGTTATTAATGCGGCGCAGTTGAATATCCGTGATCGGTATTCATAGGGTAAGCCAACCAGTAAGCTGACTTGATTGTCCCTAGCCGCATTCGCGAGTTCTATTAGCGAACGTTTGCAGGCCTCAATAAGGCTGACCTGATAAAACAAATCTCCCGATGTATAACCGGGAATACAAAGTTCGGGAAATACCACGAGGCGAGCATTTCCGGCTTTGGCCTGAAGCAAACTTGCGATGATCGCCTGCGTGTTAAATGCCACGTCAGCCACGCGCAGCTCGGGCGATACGACTGCGACGCGAACCAGCCCCAACCGCGCATGTGTAAAGTATTTGCTATTCATAACTGCTAAATATGCCCCACACTTGGCACCGGCGCGGCATATTTTTGATCAATCAGCATCGAGCGTATGGCGCGGTTAAGTGCGGTAAGCACCGACACATAGTTTTGATTGGCACATGCCGCCGATACCGCGATGATGGTGCCCGCGCGAAACTCGACAATCTCGGCGTTGGGAGGCGGGTCACTCAACACATTCGGCAATAGTCTCACCATGCATAACAAGCTTTCCATTGCCTGATCCGGGTCATGCGCTGCATCAATTTCAACTTTAATTGTCACAAAACGCCACCGGTTGGTCGAGAAGTTTTGAATCGTATCGCCAAATATTCGGTTATTACCAACGACAGTCCAAATATTGTCCACGGTGTTAAGCGTGGTGCCAAACAACCCAATTTCAATAACGCGCCCGACAACTCCGCCCGCCATAACATCATCACCAACCTTAAATGGCCGGAAGGCCAGTAGAAAAAGACCGGCGGCAAAGTGGGACAGCAATCCGGCCCAGGCAACTCCAATGGCAACACCAACGCCGGCAAACAACGCGGCAAAACTGGTCGTTTGCACGCCAAAGTGCCCCAACATCGCGACAACCAGGGCCAGCGTGAGCACAACCGACAAACTCGAGGACAAGTAGCGAACTGCCGTTGGATCTAATTTGCGCAGATTCATTGCTGATCGTGACATGCGCACTGCGGCGCCAATCAGCCAGCGCCCGGCGAACCACAGCCCCAACGCCAACAGGATGTTCCATCCGACTGCAACCAGACTTGGCAGTGATGGGAGTAGCTCTTTGATTAGCGCCATGCCACCAGGAACATTCGCCTAAACGGGAACCAAACACCATGACGCCCGGGCTCCGTCACGCGCTCAACCTGAAGCGTGAACTCATCCAAAAAGCGCGCTTGATCCTCGGGGGCCAGCGCTGCCAACGTGGGCCCCATCACGGTCGACCGCATCCAGGTGACGATATCAGCTACGTCGGCCAACCGAATTTGGTAATATGTTTCCCAGGCCGAGACCTGCAAGCCATGATCAAGAAGCAATTCGGCATAAGTGGCCACAGGCTTTCGATCCTCCGAATTGGGTCGCAAGCCGTTTAATTTTGATTGCCATTCCAGCTCGCGAACCATGCGGGAATGCACACGATAGGCCTCCGACGACCCGTTGTTTGGCATTTGCACTGCAAGTATCGCGTGCGCAGACAAAAGCGACACCCAGCCTCCAAGCGTTTTAACATCGTCAGTTGCCCATTGCAACGCAGCGTTGCTGATCAATAGATCAACCGGATGGTTTGGCTGCCACGATTCCATGTCACCATCAACAAATGTGATCTGTGAATTTGAAATGCCTGCTCGAGCCTCGGCCAGCATGCTCTGCGACTGATCAACTCCCGAAATGTGAGCCGTGGGCCACCTGTTCAATAGTGTTGCCGTCAATGTACCCGTTCCACAACCCATATCTACGATGTGCTCAATCGGTCTTTCAGGGATGCGGGCGACCAGGTCAAAAAAGGGTTGAGAACGTTCAACCTTGAATCGATCATATTCGCCCGGGTTCCAGGTATGCGTTGCAATCTTGGTCATTTTTTCTCGCGAATTGTTATGCCTTCCTATTGTGTTTATGCACGTGATACGTGGCACATGGTTGAAATAATACTTTAGTCAAATTGTGGCCTCCAAAAACATGTGCGCCCGTCTCACTTCGTCGTTATGCCGATGATGCGTAGAATTCACAGCCTTAACATGATTGAGTTATTAGAAAGATGTGTCCGAATTACCTCGCTAAGCGGCCACGAGCAACAGGTTGCAACTTTTTTGCGGGATGAGATGGATGCCCGCGGGTTGAGTGCCTACTTGGACGTTGCGGGTAACGCCGTCGGAATCATTGGCAAAGGTCCCAGGCAGCTTGTGCTGCTTGGTCACATGGATACGGTTGGCGGAGATGTCGCGGTTCGCTATGAAACTGATGCGACCGGTGCGCGTCGGTTATTTGGTCGGGGCACGGTGGATGCCAAAGGTCCGCTCTGCGCTTTTCTATTGGCGGTCGAAGCTGCGCGAGAGGCCATTCTTGCCAGCGGTTGGCAGGTGGTGGTGATCGGTGCCGTGGAGGAGGAAGCTGCAACCTCCAAGGGCGCCAGGCATGTGGCCAAATCGTATCGTCCGGACATGTGCATTATTGGCGAACCAAGCGGCAGTGACGGTATCACGCTCGGATACAAGGGCCGCGTATTGCTTGAAGGCAGGATCAATCAGACTGTTCAACACACGGCGCTCCCGGCGCCCAGTGCCAGCGAACGCGCGGTAACAGTTTGGAACTGGGTAAAACAGTTTGCCGTTTTTTACAACGAAGGCAAGAAGAAGGCCTTTGATCACATCATGCCTTCACTTCGTAGAATCGCCACCGGTGACGATGGCCTGAATGAGTGGTGTGAATTTTTTGTGGGCGTTCGCCTGCCGCCTGGCTTTACGCCTCAGGAGTTGGAGCAAGCCGTGACCAGTTACGTACACAGCGCGAAAACCGAACACAAGGAAGAGTTTGAATTTGAAGTTCAGACAGAGTATGGTTTAACGCTGAATTTTCGGGGCCGGGAGGTTGCCTACAAATCACGCCGCGATACTCCGCTCGCCTATGCATTTCTCGATGGGATCCGTAACGAAAAATTGCGTCCGCGGTTTCTGGACAAAAGCGGCACCAGCGACATGAATGTCGTCGGCCCGGTATGGAATATCCCGATAATCGCCTATGGACCGGGGGACAGCAGCCTGGATCACACTCCAATCGAAAGCGTTGAAGTTGGTGAGTTTGAGCGCGGCGTACGCGTCCTGACGCACGCCATACAAGGCATCATCGGTCAACCGATCGACTAACGACGCATTGCGATGGCGGCGACGACAATCATCAGAGTGCCTGCAAGGGCTAATATGCCGCCAATCACCCGCGCAATAAACAGCGAGTCCGATTGTCCCTGCGTGTAGTCTTCCATTGTCCCAGCCGCGACGAAATCCGCATCCAACCCCATTGCTCCGCCCTCGCGCGCGGTTCTGCCAACCACGAGCACCCGGTGACCAACCTCAAAACCACGATAGCGGGTGGTGCCGTTGGTAACGAGCACACTGTCCGTAAATGTCGTGATCGGATTGCGAATATCGTAGTTGTTGTTAAACACGTGCACAACCGCGCCCGAGCTTGTCAACACTTGGAGCGGTGGCGTCACGCGCCCCACTTCCACCCATTGCCCGGCGGGGTCACGTCCCATACTGGCTTGCTCGCGAACGAACGCGACGAAATCGCGATATTGGCGCGCCTGTGTCGGATCGATTACACCCTCGAGCGAGGCTTCAACGGCCACGCCGGCAATGCCAAGAGTTGCGGCCGTCAGCCGGGGCAAAGCGGCAAGCCGCACGTTCTCCCGATTTATCCAGGTCGGCGCAACAAAGTTAGCGGTCGCACCGATGGTCAAAAGTAGCAAGCCGACAAGAATTGCGACAAACGATCCGCAACCAGAGGTATTTCTATGCGAACGCATGCCGTGATTGTCCTACAATCCGGGGTGCAATGTATCGCACCAGTCGTCCAGCTCCAACGCGCATCAGGATTATTGACTCACACACCGGGGGCGAACCAACGCGCCTGGTTATCGCCGGTGGACCGGACTTGGGAGACGGCACAATGGCCGAGCGACTTGCCGTTTTTCGCAGCAACTACGACCAATTCCGGAGCTTGGTGGTAAATGAACCACGCGGTAGTGACGCGGTGGTGGGCGCACTGTTGTGCAATCCGCATGATCCGTCGAACGCGGCGGGTGTCATTTTCTTTAATAATGTTGGGTATCTTGGCATGTGTGGTCATGGCACCATTGGGCTGGTCACATCGCTTGGCCACCTTGGGAAACTGCAACCCGGGTCACATGGTATCGAGACGCCGGCCGGCTCAGTGCGGGCAACGATGCATGAAGATGGTCGGGTAAGCGTGCGAAATGTCCCGGCCTTTCGCCACCTGCACAACATCGCATTGGAACTGCCGGGTCAAACTATCGTTCATGGAGACGTTGCCTGGGGCGGAAACTGGTTCTTCCTTATTGGCGACCACCATCAGGTCTTAGAAGCCTCCAACATAAAAACGCTGACTGCGTTCTGTGAGCTTGTTCGAAAAGCGCTCTTGCGCCAAGGCATCACTGGCGTCGCCGGGGCTGACATTGATCATATTGAACTGTTCGATCACTCCCCCGTCACCGGCGTGGACAGTCGAAATTTTGTGCTGTGTCCCGGCGCGGCGTACGATCGATCGCCCTGTGGAACGGGTACGAGCGCCAAGCTTGCATGTCTCGTTGCTGATGGACTGCTTGAACCGGGCCAAATTTGGAATCAAGAAAGCATCATAGGCAGCATATATCAGGGCAGTGTTGAATTCGAAAATGACCTGATCATCCCAACAATAACCGGTCAGGCCTGGGTGGTTTCAGAGGCCGATCTCATTGCTGATCCATCCGATCCTTTCGCCCATGGAATCACGTTCTAAAAAATCAGTCGTCATTGTGGGCGCGGGGATTATTGGCCTGTGCACCGCTCATTACGCGCTCAAAAAGGGTCACACAGTTACCATTGTTGAACGGGGCAACCCCGAACATGACATGGCATCGCTGGGCAACGCCGGGATGGTTGTGCCCAGCCACTTTGTTCCGTTAGCCGCGCCTGGAATGGTGAGCTATGGATTGCGCACAATGTGGAACCCTGAAAGTCCGTTTTACGTGCGACCAAGACTCGATCGCGATTTGATCGCTTGGGGACTGAAATTTATGCGGTCAGCCACCGCCGAGCACGTTGCGCGATCGGCGCCCATTTTGCGCGATCTAAACATGCTCAGCCGCGCCTGCTATGTCGAGCTGGCGCGCGACTTTGGCAATTCCTTCGGTTTGGTGCAAAGAGGGTTGCTGATGCTGACCCGAACCAGCCATGCCTTTGAAGATGAAAAGCGTGCCGCGTTGCAGGCTCATGCGCTGGGCATCCCGGCGGATATCGTGACTCCGGACGAGGCTGCGCGTATTGATCCCGGGCTTGCCATGAATATCAATGGCGCGGTCTTCTTTCCAAACGATTGCCACTTGTCTCCAGCAGATTTGGTGCACAAGCTCACCCGGGAAGTTCAGGCCCAAGGAGCAACAATTCAGTGGAATACCGAAGTCACGAGTTGGGAGGCGAACAAAGCCGGCGCCATGGACCGCGTAAAAACCACGTCCGGGTTCATAGAGGCCGACGAGTTCGTGGTTGCCGGAGGTGTGTGGACACCACAAATCGCCAGACAGCTTTCAGCTCGTTTGCCAATGCAGGCCGGCAAGGGATATTCACTTACCGTGCCCAACCTTCCCAAACAACCTCGGGTCTGCAGCATTCTGGTTGAGGATCGCGTCGCGGTTACGCCAATGGGAAATACCGTACGGTTTGGTGGGACCATGGAAATTACCGGACTGGATGAGCAAATCAACCACCGACGTGTCCTTGGAATCACCAAGAGCGTTACCAGATATTTTCCCGAGTACACCCCGAACATATTTGATGGTATCTCCCCGTGGTGCGGATTGCGCCCATGCACGCCAGATGGACTTCCATACATTGGTCGTCTCATCGGTCACAAAAATGTATCCGTTGCCGCCGGTCATGCCATGATGGGTCTGAGCCTTGCACCGGTTACCGGTCTCCTAATGTCTCAAGTGCTGTCAGATGAAGTGCCTGCCGTAGACCTAACGCTTGTCGCACCTGACCGATTCAACAATCGAACGATCACGCACCACTAAAAATATCCGTATGCCAACCAGCCGCCATCAACGTAAAGCGATTGCCCGGTTATGAAGCTGGCTTTGTCGCTGAGCAAAAACGTGGCCGCATCCGAAACATCCGCGGGTTGGGCCAGGCGCCCCAACGGAATCCGACGTTCAATCTGAGCCCGATCAACATTGCCGGCCTCGATGTTTCTGCGGGTCATCTCGGTCTCGACATAGGCCGGTCCAATTGCATTCACCCGAATTCCATGTATGGCCCATTCAATTGCCAGCACCTTGACCAGCATGGCTACGCCGGCTTTGGCCGCGCAATATGCCGCACGACGCGGAAACGCCGCCTCGGCATTGGTGGATGAAATCATCACGAGTGAACCGGGCATGCGATCTGCAACCAGCCGCGCGCCAACGGCCTGCGCCGCGTAAAACGCGCCGTTAAGCTGAATATCAATCATCCGCTCCCAATCGGCTGACGCATATGTCAATGAGTCCCCCGGCTTGCTGATACCTGCACAGTTCACCAAACCGGTCACCCCTCCCAGTTGGGCAACAGTTTCTTCGACCATTGACACGCTTGATGCCTGGCTGGCTATATTTGCGGTCACTGCCACCGCCTTTCCACCTGACGCAACCACCCGGGCTGCCGTTTGCACGGCGGCTGACTCGACGATGTCAACACACGCAACCGCATGTCCAATCTGCGATAACGCCTCGCACATGTGTGCGCCGATACCGCTACCGGCCCCCGTAACAATAATGACACTCTGATTCATAAACTACCTGTCTGACGCGTCACATGCCGGCCAGGCGGGCAACGATTGGTGCAATTTTTCCCATCAGGCTATCGTCAACTACATAGTACGAAAGACCATAAAGCTCACGACGCGTGATCATGTCATCCACGATCTGGTCCACGGAACCAATTGCAACTGACGGCATTGACCAAACCATTTCGTTGCTGATGTGATGCCAACCCCTGGCCACCCGAAAGGCGTCTGTCGCACGTTCTCGGTCATCCGTAATTATGAGTGAAACAAAGGCATTCAGTTCGATCTGGTCAAATCGGTCCCCAGCCCCATCCTTTACCCAGCCAATCTTTTTTAGAAACTGCTCCGGGAGCTTGTCCATCGGATCGTCCACAACGACTCCACTACCTACTTGCGTGGTTAAAAAACTCACAATACTTGCTTCACGTCCGGCCATCGTGAGTATCCGTTGATGACCACCTCCGATCAAAATCGGTATGTGATTGTGGGCGAATGGCTTGGGAAAGTTATCCAGCCCTTCGACGTTGTAATACTTGCCGTGCTGAACTGCGGGCGCGGTCGCCCAGAGCCGTTTTATGAGCTGAACCGATTCGCCCAGCCGTTCTATCCGAATCCCCGGCTTATCGTAACCAACGCCAAGCTTCTGATATTCGTTCAGCAACCAACCCGCACCCATGCCCAATTCAAATCGGCCTTCGCTAAGAACATCAAGCGTCGCAGACTCCTTGGCAATCTCGGCCGGATGTCGAAAGTCGTTGCACACGACCAGCGTTCCAACGTGCAACGTGCTGGTCACATCGGCTGCGCTCATCAACGCGGAAAACGGTGCATAACTGTCGCCAAAAAAATCCGAAACAAAATGATCGCGAATCAGGAATACCGCGAATCCGATGTCCTCCACCTTGCGAGCGTGGTCCTTCCACTGTCGCGCGGGCAGCATCGTTTCGTTCATCAAACCGAAGCGGAATGGGTGTTTGGTGTTCATTTGTCCAACTCTAACGGTCTCTCCCTCTTCCGTAACTCGGTTTCTTGCGGAGTAATTCCACTCAAACCACCAACACCACCTTCCCTTTGGTTTCGCGTGCCTCCATATATTTATGTGCCTCGGCGGCGTGCGCCAATGGAAATGCGCGGTCAACCCGCACGTCTAATTTGCCCGCCGCGATCCAGCCATAAAGATCATTCATGCGACCAAGCAACTCTTCTCGCGTCTGACAATACGCTCCAAGTGATGGCCTGGTCACAAAGAGCGACCCCTTGGCGTTTAGAATCTGAAGGTCGAATGGATCCACTTGGCCGCTTGCACCGCCATAGAGCACACCATATCCACGTGGACGGAGGCAATTCAGGCTCTTCATAAACGTCGTCTTTCCAACCGAATCATAGACCACGTCCACACCTTTACCGTCGGTCAGACGCTTGACTTCGGTTTCAAAATCTACTTTTGAATACAGGATTACCTCATCCGCACCCGCCTTTAACACGAGCTCGGCCTTTTCCGGGGTACTACACGTGCCAATGACCCGTGCGCCGCACAACTTTGCGATTTGCACAAGCACGTGTCCGACTCCGCCGGCCGCAGCGTGGACCACGCAGGTATCACCCAGTTTCAGTGGATATGTGCTCCTGGCCAGAAAGTGAGCCGTCATTCCTTGCAGTGGCACTGCAGCCGCCATCTCATTTGAAATACCTTCGGGGATTGGTGCAAGTTTCCAAGCCGGGCATATGGCAAATTCGGCATAGGCGGAGCCATTCATACACCAGGCAACGCGATCACCTGGCTGGAGACCGGTGACGCCCTCTCCCACCTTGTCAACCGTGCCAGCGGCCTCTTGTCCCAGAATCATTGGTAAGGGCAACTTATAAACACCGGTGCGATGGTAAATATCAATAAAGTTCAAGCCGGCAACACTGACCTTGAGTCGGGCTTCGCCTTTGCCAGGCTCTGGCACAGGCAAATCTTCCATAATTAACGCGTTGACATCTCCCGGAGTGTGGACACGAATGGCTTTCATCTGCGCATTTTATACGCTGCGCATTTGACACGGCAGCAGACTGGCCTATACTCGGTCATCTCGATGACAGTCTCGCGACCGAACTCACTCGCCGTCTACAAGGGCATCAAGGATGCCGGCGTAAAGTTCATTTCTGCGCTTCCCGAAACCTGGCTGGTTTATTTGCTGCAGTTGGCGGACGATGATCCATCCATTACGCTGGTTGAGGTGGCCAAGGAGGAAGAAGCCATTGGCGTCGCCGCGGGGGCTTGGTTTGCGGGTCAACCAAATCTGCTATTAATGCAGAACCATGGGTTCCTTTCCAGTATCAACGGGATCGTCTCGCTGGCCATGTCGTATCGAATTCCCTTGGTGATGCTGATTGCCCTGCGCGGTCATTGGGGTGAGCCCTACCCCTGGCACACCCAGGGTGGTATTCACACCGAGCCTGTTTTACGAAGCTTGGGAATTCCCTTTGAATACGCGCGTGACCCTGAAAAGGTTGGCCGCCAGATAAAGGAAGCCGTGACATTTAGCGAAAGTTCGCTCTCGCCGGTTGCGCTGTTGCTGACGCGTGACTTGATGGAAGACTGACGCAACGCCGGGCAAAATGCGTACTAGCGTGATGGCACTCCGATGAAAAGAGCAGATTGCATCAAGGCGCTCTATCCCGAGCTGCACAACCGTGTGGTTGTGACGATCATGGGCGCGTGTGCGCAGGAACTTTACGACCTTGGGCATCGCGAAAATTTTTTCTATCTTGAACATGCCATGGGTCTGGCGTCTTCAATTGGGCTTGGTATTGCCCTTAACGCACCAAGTGAAAAAGTTGTTGTGATGGACGGCGATGGTTCGGTTCTCATGAACTTGGGCACGCTTCCAACGTTGGCACGATACCGACCTGCAAACTTGACCCATATTATTTTTGACAATGGCAGCCTGTTGAGTACGGGCGGGTTTGCCTCGCACACGACCGCAGGTGTAACTGATCTCGCGGCCATTGCCCGTGGTGCCGGTTGTCCGCACGTGGCGCTTGTCAACAATATGTTTGAGTTTATGAATGCCGCGGCCGACGCGTTTGAACGTGACGAGATGTCGACCATCGTGGCCAAAGTCGAGGCGGTGGGTCCGGACCATTACGGCATGGACTTGAA
>JANXLU010000055.1 GCA_025354985.1 Chloroflexota bacterium | reverse complement strand
CAACGGCGGGCTGGTGAACCCGGCCGCAGAGATTGGCCGGGTGGCGCGCCGGCACGGCGTGCTATTTCTGCTGGACGCCTGCCAGAGCGTGGGGCAATTGCCGCTGGATGTCAACGAGATTGGGTGCGACCTGCTCAGCGCCACCGGACGGAAATATCTGCGCGGTCCGCGCGGGACCGGCTTCCTGTTTGTGCGGTCGGGCGTGGTTCTACAGCTCGACCCACCCATGCTGGACCTGCACGCGGCCACCTGGACCGGGCCCGATGAATACACCGTGCGCGGCGATGCACGCCGTTTTGAGAATTGGGAGGGTAACGTGGCGGGCAAGCTGGCGCTTGGGGTGGCGGCTGATTATGCGCTCACCCTCGGCCTGCCGGTCATCTGGCAACGCATCCACCGTTTGGCCGGGCTGCTGCGCGAGGGCTTGTCGGCGCTGTCCGGGGTGAACGTGCGCGACATCGGGCGCCTGCAATGTGGCATCGTGACCTTTACGATCGAAGGGCGCGCACCCGAATACATCCAAAAGAGCCTGGCCGCGCAAGGCATCAACGTAACCACCAGCAGCATCTTTGGAACCCGGCTGGACATGACCGCGCGCGGGCTGGCCATGGTAGTGCGCGCCAGCCTCCATTATTACAACAGCGAGGATGAAGTCGTCAGATTCTGCGACGCCATTAGGGAGCTGTCGCCCGGTTCCACCAACCGTTGACGACGACGGCAGGCGATAGGGGACCAACGCGCCAGCGCGGGCGGCCCTAGGTCCGCAGAATCTTCTCCATTTTCCTACCCTTGGCGAGCTCATCAATCAGCTTGTCCAGATAGCGGATTTTCCTCATCAGCGGATCCTCAATTTCCTCCAGGCGCACGCCACACACGACGCCCTTAATCAGCGAACTGTTCGGATGAAGGGCCGGTGCCCGAGCGAAGAACGTTTCAAAATCGTTTTCCTGCTGGAGCTGCTGCTGCAACCCCGCTTCGCTATAGCCCGTCAGCCAGCAGATGATTTGATCAACCTCTGCCTTCGAGCGCTGCTTATTTTCGGCCTTCCGAACGTAACTCGGATATACGCTGGCAAATTTGGTCGTGAAGATGCGGTGCTTTAACATGGTATTTCGCTGGATCGGACCGTGGGTGCTTGATTGCGCTGGCAAGACAACCCCAGTTGGGCCCATTTATAACCCACCAGCGCCCACGGTCACGTTGGCCGCAGTCAGGGCTACCCGGCTCATTTGCATGCAGTTGGACGTGACCGCCCGCCGGTCACGCTCGTGAAAAAAACCGCGGACCCGGGCCTACAATCCAGATCTATGAAAGTACTATTCCTCGGTGGCACCGGCATTATCAGCTCCGCCTGCGCTCCACTGGCAATCTCACGCGGCATCGATTTGTTTGTGCTCAACCGCGGAAAGTCCGTCCGTCCCGAGCCCGCGGGTGCGACTGTGCTCACCGGCGATGTCCGCGACCCGGAATCGGTTGCCCGGGCACTGGGTGATCACACCTTTGACGTGGTTGTGAATTGGATTGCCTATACCCCGGATCACATCGAGGTCGACATCGAACGCTTCCGCGGGCGGGTCGGTCAGTATGTGTTTATCAGCTCGGCGTCGGCCTATCAGACGCCCGCGGTAACGCTGCCCGTTACCGAGTCGATGATCCTGGACAATCCGTATTGGCTGTATTCGCGGAACAAGATCGCCTGCGAGGATCGACTGGTGCGCGCCTATCGCGAGGAGAAATTTCCGATGACGATCGTCCGGCCGTCGCACACCTATGACCGCACATCGCTGCCCATGGATGGCGGCTATACCGTGGTTGACCGCATGTTGCAGGGCAAAAAGGTGATCGTCCATGGCGACGGCACCTCGCTCTGGACCTATACACACCACGCCGATTTTGCCAAGGGCTTCGTGGGGCTGTTAGGCAACACCCGCGCCATCGGCGAAGCCGTGCACATCACCAATGATGAATGGCTCACTTGGAATCAACTCTTTCAGATGGTGGCGTCGGCCTTTGGCACGCGGGCAAATATCGTGCACATCCCATCTGATCTGATTGCCGCCCACGATCAACGCTGGGGCGACGGCTTGCTTGGTGACAAGGCGCATTGTTTGGTTTTCGACAATTCCAAGATCAAGCGCCTGGTGCCGGACTTTGGCTGCACCATCTCCTATTCACAGGGTGTGCGCGAGGTACGGGACTGGTATAGCGCCGATGCGGCGCGCCGCGTGGTCAATCCGGCGTTTAATGCCACGTGTGACAAGATCATCGCCAGCTATCAGTCGATTTGGCCGGGGCGGGAATGAGTAACTAATCCAAACTCGTAACCTGTGCCGCGCACCACCGCATACTAAAATCCCACGCATGACCCAGGAATACATCGAGCTGCGCGGCGCGCGAGAGAACAATCTCAAGAATATTTCGTTGCGCATACCGAAGCGGGCAATCACGATTTTTACCGGCGTATCCGGGTCGGGAAAGTCATCGATTGTGTTTGACACGCTGGCCGGCGAGGCGCAACGGTTGCTCAACGAGACCTTTAGCATGTTCGTGCGCAACTTCCTGCCGCGCTATCCACAACCCGACGCCGATGCCATCGAGAACCTGAGCACCGCGATGGTGGTCGATCAACGCCCGCTCGGTGGCGGGTCAAGCTCAACGATGGGCACTGTCACCGATATCGCCCCGGTGCTGCGGCTGTTGTTCTCACGCCTGGGCCAGCCCCACGTTGGGCGCGCCAATCTATTCTCTTTCAACGATCCGCAAGGGAGCTGCCCGCAATGCAACGGATTGGGTCGCGCGGTCGGGCTAAACATGGACCTGGCATTTGACAAGTCCAAGTCGCTTAAGCAGGGTGCGATCCTGCTCCCGGACTATGCGCTGGACGGCTGGGCGCTCACGCCGCTCATGCAATCCGGATTCTTCGACATGGATAAAAAGCTGAAGGATTATTCAAAGGACGAATGGCACAAGCTCTTATATACGGATGGCGTCAAGGTCAAGACCACTTTCGGTGGCAGCTCGGTAAACCTGACGTTTGACGGCGTAATCACCAAGTTCCTGCGCAAATATGTGGCGCGTGACATCAAGACCATGTCTGAACGTACGCAAAAGGCACAGTTGCCGTTTATGACCGATGGGGTGTGCACGCTGTGCAACGGCGCCCGCCTCAGCCAGGCGGCGCTGGCTTGCAAGATTAACGGGCACAACATCGCCGAGCTCTCGGCCCTGCAAATCGACGAGCTGATCCCGATCATCCGCGCCATCACGGACGTTAACGCCACCCCGGTGGTTAAGATGCTGGTGGATCGCCTGCAACACTTGATCGACATTGGGCTGGAATATCTGAGCCTGAACCGCGAGACCTCCACGCTCTCGGGCGGCGAATCTCAGCGGGTCAAGATCGTCAAGTATTTGGGTGGCAGCCTGGTGGATGTGATGTATGTCTTTGACGAGCCCAGCGTGGGGCTGCACCCGCGCGACGTGCACCGGTTGAATGAGCTGCTGCAGCGGCTGCGCGACAAGGGCAACACCGTGCTGGTTGTCGAACATGACCCGGATGTGATCAAGGTCGCCGATCACGTGGTGGACGTGGGCCCGCGCGCGGGCAGCCAGGGCGGCACGATTGTGTTTGACGGCACCTATGCCGGTCTGCTCAAGGCCGACACGCTGACCGGGCAGTTCCTGCGCAAGACCGCGCCGATCAAGGACAAGGTGCGCACGGCCACCGGGCAGCTGGCGATCAAGAATGCCACGGCCAACAACCTGCAAGACGTGAGCGTGAGCATACCCAAGGGCGTGCTCACCGTGGTCACCGGCGTGGCTGGATCCGGCAAGAGCTCGCTGGTGCATCAGGCCTTTGTGACCCAGCACCCGGGCGCGATTCTGATCGATCAATCCGCGGTTGGCGTGTCGTCCCGATCAAACCCGGCCACTTATACCGGGGTGATGGATGATCTGCGCAAGGCGTTTGCCGGCGCCAACAAGGTGAATGCCGCGTTGTTTAGCTTTAACTCCAAGGGTGCGTGTGAAAATTGCCAGGGGCTGGGGGCGATATTTGTTGACATGGGCGTGCTGGGCGAGGTAAAGACCCCGTGCGAGGTTTGTGGTGGTGCGCGCTTTAAGGAGAGCGTGCTCGTATACAAACTCAAGGGCAAGTCCATCTCCGAGGTGCTGAGCATGACCGTGCGCCAGGCGCTCGATCACTTCCCCGCAGCCGAGGTCACCCAAAAGCTCCAGGCGCTGAGCGACGTCGGCCTGGATTATCTGGGACTAGGCCAACCACTCAGCACGCTTTCGGGCGGCGAGTGCCAGCGGATCAAACTGGCCACCGAGCTCCACAAAAAAGGCAGCGTCTATGTGCTGGACGAGCCCACCACCGGGCTGCATATGTCTGATATCGGGCAGCTGCTGGTCATGCTCGATCGCCTGGTGGATGCGGGCAACACCGTGCTGGTTATTGAGCACAACCTTGACGTGATAAAGCACTCTGATTGGATCATCGACATGGGTCCGGAGGGCGGCAACAAGGGTGGCCGCGTGTTGTTTGAGGGCACGCCCAAACAGTTGATGTCGGCCAAGGGGTCGTTGACGGGGGTGTTTTTGAAACAGTCGGTGGTGGGTGCGAAGGCGTAGGTCAGCGGTCCGGTCATGATCAGGCGGATGGTGCCCGCTGTCGCGGTTGCGCACCGCCCGTCAATGCTCTTGTAATGACTCCAGCGCGAGCCGCAGGAGGCGCGCCGGTTGTTGGCGCAGGAGCAGTTGCTCTTCTGCATCCGGCACCGGCTTCATGTTGCCCTGCTGCCGAAGATCGGCTGCTGCACAGGCCACGAATTTGCCAGTGTCCCAGCCGATCTTCGGCAGCAATGATTGGGCTTTGTCCCGGCGCTGGTAAATCTTTTGCGCGAGGTCGATGCATAGCGGCCGGATGTCTTCGCGGCGCGTAGCGATCGGGCGCCGGTCGATTTGGGCCGAGCCCCAACCGCGCTCGTCGCCTGGCAGGCCCACTCGGTCAGCGCAAGAGATAACCGTAGCGTTCGATACGTTGCAGCAGGAACTAAGTGTGCAGATTAGTTCACAAGTGATGCGCACACATCAGCAACTGCTGGAAAACTTCGACGAGGATGTCACACTCAAGGTAAAGACAAAAAGCGAACAGGCGTTGAGTGACTATGAACGCAAGCTGATGCTGTTGACACGCCATGAGCTAGAGGGATTGGCTGAGTTTCGTGGTGACGAGTCGTTTGTATTGATACAGTCACGCGATAGCGTACAAGCAGAGACGGGTCTGTAGGAGCTACCACGCCGGACAGGTGAAGCGCATACCTATCGACTGGCGCATCCACTCGCCGAATATGTTATCGAAAAAGCTAAAGCACGCATGCTACCCTCAGCCGAAGTCACCCTGGATCTCTCGCATCGCCCGAACAAGACCAGCGCACTGTAGCCGCATTTTGGTGATTCAGGCATTCTGCAAGTAAGTTTGCTGGATGTCAAATCACCCTGTCAACACGAGACACATTTAATGTGCGCGGCAATCACTGATTCAAGGGAGAGGGTGAACCGGACTTAGGCGACGGACGCTAGTTCAAAGACGGTGTTGACCATCTGATTGAGGGTCGGCTCGACCATTTCAAGCGCAATTCATATGTTGAGAAGCGTCGACCAGAGGTTGAACAATGGCTTTCGAGGGGTAATTTACAAGTAAGAACAATGTTGGTCAATTCCAGCATTCGTCCCAATTCGCCAGGCCGCTTTAGTTTGTTTCAACCCACTGTTGATGGATTTTGTGCCGGCGAAAAAGATCGCTTGAACTTCAGTACATATAAACTCACAAGTATTGAAGACTGGATAATTGATTTGGAGCGCGGGTGGCCGAGATCGGACAAAAGCGGCAGCTACTGGGCCAACCATCGGCGAGACGCGCAGGCTCCATTTCCTGAAAAAACCATTGTAAGGTAAGACTCAGCTACACATGACCGTTCTCAAGTCAGCCATCGCGCGACCCTCTGGGTTTGAAGATCGCTATCGCCTGTATCTAGACGAATCGGGCGATCATGTTTATCGCAAAATGGCTGACCCTCCGCATCGCTTCTTATGCCTGTTGGGTTGCTGGTTTCGCAACCCGGAATATCTAACATTTCATCAGGCTTTGGAAACACAGCAGAGTAAGTATTTGCCCAATCATCCTGATCGCCCGGTCATTTTGCATCGCGAAGACATGACTAATCGGCGTGGCCCGTTCAAGATATTTCAAGACGACAAGGTCCGTGGCGCATTCGATCAAGAACTTTTGGCTGTGATGAAGAATGCCGATTTTAGGATTGTGGCCGTTGTCATCGACAAGTATGAATTGTGGCGCTCCTATGGTGACACGGCCCCTCATCCATATCATCTGGCGCTCGGGTTCATGTTGCAACGCTATGCTGGATATCTAAATCACATCAACCGGATGGGAGATGTGATGGCCGAGTCTCGAGGCAAAATTGAAGATCGGCTATTGGCCGATGCGTTTACCGATGTTTATGATCGAGGTGCATGGATGGTGCTTGCGCATTCCTTTCAGTCGGCACTTTCATCGCGGCAACTAAAGTTCAGCGTCAAGAAAGACAACATCAGCGGGTTGCAATTAGCCGACTTGCTGGGGCATCCGGTGAAGCACTGGGCATTACTGCAACACGAAAAGTCGGGCGCTGCGGGGTTGGCGTCCTTTGCCCGGCAGGTGATGGCGGTCATTGAACCCAAACTCAATCGCCATGTATCAAAAGGACACACCAAAGGATACGGCTATGTCATCTATCCGAAAAAATAGAAAAGACCTCCGAAGAGGCCTCTCTACGCTCGCCCCTACGGGCGATCCAACTCCACTGAGTGGATTAAGATTGTTTGTAGCCAAGGAATGTGATTTGGCAATTAGAGATTTGATTGGGTCGTGAACTTTATGCCGAACAACCTCCAAAAACTCGAACTGATCGGGATTGGCAAAGTCCAACGCCCACGCCTGGAGCCGCGCATTTTGCTGGAAGACGCCAGCAAGAGCCACCACGGTGCCCAACGTGTGAGCGAGGCCGACCTGTTCGGCAACCGCCTGATCTTTGGCGACAACGTGCTTGCGCTCGAGGCGCTGGCGCAGCGTGTTCGCTTCCAAACGCGTGAACTGTGAAGGCGGTGGTACAGATGGCATTGCAAATTACTCAACAGACTGAGTAATTTTACGCAACCCCCTTCGGTGGCAGCAGCGACGGCAATCACGCCAAAAGGGGCGACATTCGTTGTAAGAGCAAAGGTAATTGTTTACCGGGGTAACGCGGGTGGGGAGTTGCGCAAATTGGAGTAGTGGAATATCTTGAAGGGCGTGATCGATGCAGAAGAGATCAAGTATCTCGACAGCGCACGCGAAGCCATCAGGCAATTGCGGGCGGCAAGCTCGCTCATGATGGTATTAGTCATATCGCGTAGCGACTTTAGTTTACAACGCCATGCATTGCAACGCACCACGGCGCTCACGGCGGATGTGCGGATGTGTTACAAAGCATCCCGCCAAACTGTTTGGAGGCGTGCTGTTTGAAGAAGACCGTTGTAAATCCCCGAACCGGAAAATTCCTGTCCTATTACAAACCGTATACAAGGTTGCTGGTCACCGACCTCGCCGGCGCCCTGACGGTGTCGGCGATCACAATAGGTCTGCCCCTGCTAGCCCGCACCATCACCAAGGATATTCTGCAGGGCAAGTTACCCGAACCACTAAACCAAATTTACATGATCGGTGCGGTGATGCTGGGCCTGGTCGCAATCCACACGGTATGCAACATGTTTGTCGCGTATCAAGGTCACACCATGGGCACCTTGATGGAGAGCGACATGCGTGCCGAACTATTCGAGCACTATCAAAAACTGTCGTTCAGTTATTACGATGATGAACACATCGGTCAGCTGATGACGCGCATCACCGGTGATACGTTTGCCATGGGCGAGCTGTTTCATCATGGTCCGGAAGACATCCTCATTTCAAGCCTGAATTTTCTGGGTGCGTTCGTGATTTTGATAAACATCAACGTCTCACTCACCCTGATCGTGATGCTCTTTTTGCCCGTTATGGCGGTCTATGCGTTTCACTTTAACAAAAAAATGAAGCGCACCATGCGGAACACCAAGGACCGCATTGGCGACATAAACGCGAAGGTGGAAGAGTCGCTGGCGGGCATCCGGGTGGTCACATCGTTCACGAACGAGCACATGGAGAGAACGCGGTTCGCGCTCGAAAACAGCCGTCTTGTGGAGAGTCGCAAAGCCGAGATCGCCAGCCAGACGTTGTTCGGTGAGGGATTGATCGGCTTTACGCAACTCATGAGCGTGGCGGTGCTCGTCTTCGGCGGCATCGCGATTGTGAAAGCCTCGCTGGATCTGGCTGATCTGCTGACCTTTATGCTGTATATCGGTATTCTGATCGAACCAATCCGCCGCTTTGGAAATTTCACCCGGCTCTACCAGGAAGGCATGACGGGGTTTGATCGCTTCATGGAAGCGCTGGAGGTGGAACCGGATATCGTGGACAAAGCCGATGCAACCGAGCTGGCCATGGTTCGCGGCAACATTGAATTCCGAAACGTAAGCTTCCGCTACAAAGAGGACCATGACTTGGTTCTGAAGCACATCGATTTGAACATCGCGCCAAGCGAATACATCGCTCTGGTGGGTGTATCGGGAAGCGGCAAGACCACGCTGTGTTCGCTTATTCCGCGCTTCTATGACGTAACCGATGGTCACATCCTGGTGGACGGCGCGGATGTTCGAGATATTCGTTTATCGTCGCTGCGAAGGAACATCGGTATTGTCCAGCAGGACGTCTATTTATTTCCGGGCACGGTCGCGGACAATATCCGCTATGGCAAGCGCGACGCCAGCACCAGCGAAGTCATTGAGGCGGCCAAACAAGCGAACGCCCATGAGTTTGTCATGGCGTTGCCGGATGGTTACGATACCGATATTGGTCAGCGCGGCGTAAAGTTATCGGGCGGGCAGAAGCAGAGGCTGAGTATTGCGCGCGTGTTTCTAAAGAATCCACCCGTGATCATTTTTGACGAGGCCACCAGCGCGCTGGATAACGAGAGCGAAAAGGCCGTGCAGGATTCGTTGGAGAAGCTGGCAAATAATCGCACGACGCTTGTGATTGCCCATCGCTTGTCAACGGTGAGGAATGCCCAGCGCATTGTGGTGCTGACAGACAACGGTATTGATGAGCAGGGAACGCACGAGGAGCTGATTGCGTTGAATGGCGCTTACGCGAGCTTATACAAGATGCAGTTGAGAATTTAGCGCCCCTTGGTCAGGATCAGGGCGAACTTAGGGTCGCCAGCGTCATCGCGCGCAGGTTGCGGACGTTACAGACCAACTCATTTGTGACCATCCAGCCCCATCTTTACCCCGGCCCGCGTGACCTCCCGACCAGCCGCCACCTCGCGACCAATTGTGGCAAGCACAAGGGCAACTTGGCGCTCGACGGGGAGTGTGCCATCGATCACCGCGAGCCCGGCCGCCTCATACACTGGGAGCGCCGAACGGGTGGTATCTGCACGCAGGTGGCCGATCACCGCGATCACCTCGGGGTCAATGGCGACATCCCGCGCCACGCGTCCGGCGAATAGCGGGTCGCCGTTGTCGTTATAGGCCACAAACGAAACCTGATAGCCGCCAAATCCGCCCGCACGCATGCCATCCTGAAGCGCCTGGCGAAACGGCGTAAAGGCGGCATATCCGGTGGCGGCGTAGCGTCCTTCAAACGGCCCCACCAACGCGATCCGCAGGGTGCGCGGTGGCGCGGCACAGCCCGCCAGCAACAGGGCGACTGCCAGCACCAAGCCAAATCGGCGGGCGCGCACAGGCGGGTTACCGTGCGGGATAAGCCACATAGGGTTGATCATCCGCGCGCACACCCGTGAGCGTCGCGCGCGCGGTCTCAAACAAGTCGCTCTGACGATACCAAACCACTTCGATGCCGAACGCCCCGCCCGCACGCGGCATGAGCCCGGCATCCACCGCGGTGTTGCAGTAGCTGTCCCGCACCGGCACGCCCGGCTGCCAGGACCAGGTGGGCGCGATTCCCGTTATAGGCTGATTCTCCACCCGGGCGATCTCACCGCCATCCGCCCCAAGCAAGCGGAGCCGCACGCGCAGCGCGGCGCGAATCGGTGTGGCCGCCGACCACACCGGACGGATGCAAACATGCGTGGCATCCTGCTGTATCCAGTCCACCTGATGCAGGATGATGCCGGCCATCTCGCGCAGCACCGGCTGCGCCGCGCGCGCGCCCGCAACCACCGTTGGGCCAACCAACCAGAAGTCATCATCCAGCCGCCCGTCCGCGTCGATCTGGGTGAGCGGCCGCCCCAGGTCGCCCGCCAGCGGCTTTAGCAGGATCGGCCCGGGCAGCGCGCCCGGCAGCACGCGCAGCGTCTGCGGCTGATTTGTGATCGCGGTCTTGTCCGCCTCAAAGCGAAAGATCGGGCTGGCACCGGGCTTGTCTAATACGCCCGAGGGCGCCTGTTGCAGCAGCGCAAATTCGCCCGGGGCGTGGCCATCCTGCCAGGTCAGGCTGACCGAAAAGGGGTCGCCCGCCCGTACCTTCGCAGGGACGATCTCAACACCCGTGAGCACAAATGGCGCGCCGGTGGTGGACGTGAACACCAACGGCGAACGATTCGGATATGGCCGGTGCGCAAAATCAACCAGGAGCGCCTGCGGTGACCGGGCATCGCCCCGCTGGACAACGTCGATGTTGCAACCTTGATTATTAGGAAAACAGATGCCGCCCAATAGCCTACCGACCCCGGCCACCGCGGCCCAGCACACGATGATCAATAGGATTGTCCTGCCGATTGCCGACGGCCAACCATCCACCGCAAGGAAGAACCACGCACCCGTCAAGGCAAACAGCGCCAGGGCAAACAGCAGCGTGCCGGCCTGTTGCAACGGGGTTGGCACCATTGCCAACTCCAACTGATGCTCGCCGCGCGGCAGGGTGATGCTGATCCAACCCGTGCCCGGGTCGGGCGTGACGGGTATGGCACCCAGACCGGGAGTGCTGGCGCGCCAGCCCCGCCAATATGTAGTTGGAAGCACAATTGTGGCGCGGTCATGCGTAACCAGAATCAGCCAGCGCTGCTCATTGGAGGTGCTCGTCTGCTGTTGGGCAAAGTCACCATCCGGCACAAAGGCCAGCGCATCCACGCCCAACCCCAGCAGCGTGGGGCCGGTAAATGGTCGGGGGCGGGCGCTATCCGGCAGATACTCCGCCCTGATGGTGGTGCCTATGTTTCCGGTCACCCATTCATATAGTTGCAAGTTCGGCACCGTTACGTCATCGGGCCCGATCTGCAGCCGCTCATTTGGCACGCCCGCCAGCGCGGCAACCCCATACATGCTCACCACGACAAGCGCGATCACCGCCGATAGCGGTCCGGCGTCGTTGGACGGCGACAAGCGCCGGGGCACGGCGCACAGCCCGCCCGTGGCGAGCGCACAAAACACCGCCTGGACCGAGAGCAATCGCCACGGAAACTGCGCCAGCTGCAACGGCGGGAGGGCCGCCCAGATCGGATTGGAGAGCGGAGTCATTAGAAAAGTGGAGAGCACAAACCCGCCCATGATGAGCACCTTGGTGCTCGTCGGCAAGCGACCAACCAGCACCGCCACCAAGCCGAGCACGGACAGCACGGCCTGCACCAGCCCCATCGAGAATGGGTTCTCGCCGTTGTTATAGTCAAAGTAGGGTGACCGCTGCACTAGATCAAGCCCGCGAAAGTGATTGGCATAGCTGAAGTAGCCGGTGGTCTGGTCACCCAGGTTCACCGCGTTGGCCTCGCCCAGCGCGGGCAGCCAGAACCACGCGCTCAGCGCAAGCGCGGCCAGCGCCGATAGCGCCAACAAACCAAACAACGGAAGCGCCGCCGGGCGCAGCGCGGGCCTGCGCGCCATCCCCACCAGCCGGGCCAGCGCGATCAACAGCACAAACGGGGCGAACAGCAACGCGCTGACGTTATGGGTCATCACCAGCGCCGCCAACGACAGCGTCAGCTCAAGCCAGGCGGTGCGCGTCGGGTCAGTGCCCAAAACGGGGGCCGATTCGGTAGCCGGCACGCTGCCAGCCTCAGTCAGCCGCCACAGCCCGTGCAGGATGAGCGGATACCAGACAAACGCCCAAAATTCACTAAGCGAGTCACCCCGCACATAAAGGTTCACCAGGTGAAACGGGATCAGCATATAGCACGCGGACGCAACGATGGCGGGCAACCGACCCAACAGCGCGCGCGCCAGCCGCAACATTGCGAAACCCGCACCCAGCATCCCAAGCACCTGGATCAGCCGCACCGAATCCAACAGATTCACGCCGGCGAGGTCGAGCGCCGCAGCAAGGTAATAGGGCAGCGCCGCGTAAAAATTGAAGAACGGATAGCCAAAGCCATACGCCGCGTGCGCCATCCAGCGCACCGGGAGCGCGCCGTCCTGCAACCCCTGCACCAGCTCAAATGTGCGCTGAAGCAGAAACGGGCTGTCACCACCCTGGCGGGTGTTGAGGAAGCCGCCACCCAGCCATAAGTCGGCGCAGGCAAACACGGCCAGCAGTGTGATCACGATGGGCGCGGATGCGGGCGATGCGCGGCGGCGGATGGTTGACATCGGTAAAACCTCGATGACGCTTGAGTGCCGCGGCTAGATCCGGCGGCGGCGCAGCACCAAATTTACCGCCAGCGCCACCGCGCCGAAGGCCACCAGCGCGCCCGCAACGGTCACCAGAACCGCCACAATGCCGGGCACCGCGTTGGTCAGCACCCCCACGGGTGGCACCGCGGTGGATACTTTGTTCCCATCGGATATACGTCGCAACCCTACCGAGAAACGGGATGACACGGTCGAGGTCACGTTGACCAGGTTGTTGAGCGGCGTGGTCGCAAGATAGATTGCGGGCATGGTGGCCGCCACCCGATAGTTGCCCGGGGGCAGGTCCTTGATGCAGCGCGGCTCTTCAACCCCGTTACTGGTGTATGAGCTAACCAGCGTGCCGCCGCTCTGCACGGTGAACACAATGTTGGGCACCAGATCCTCCACCGTGTCACGCAGGCCATTGCCGTTGCGATCAAAAAAGGCCTCCAGACACAGCTCACCCGGACCGGTCTTTGCCGCGCCGGCAAGGGCGGTGGCTCGCACAGACGGGGTCACCGTGGGCGGCGCGGGTGAGTCCACCCCCAGCTCAACAATGAGTTCCTGATCAACCTGCAAGAGGTCACCCGGAACCCGGTTAAGCTTGCGCAACGTGTCGACCGTGGTGTTCTGGTCAAGCGCGATGCTCAACAGCGTGTCGCCCGATTTCACAATATACCGCTTGCCAACCTTGGGTGTGGCCGAGGGCGCCACCGTCGGCGATGGCACCGGGGTTGGGCTGGCGTTGGGGTTTGCGGTGGGCAAAGGTGTGGGTGCGATCGTGCTCACGGTCTCAATGAGCGCATCATCCCAGAATGACTCATTGTGGCGAACCACATCCCGCATGGTGGTGAACGTGTAGATGATGACCGTCGCGTTGCGCGCCTCCACCTCGACCGCAAAGCGCGCAAACGCATCCTTGCTGTCCTTCTCACCCGACCAGACCACCTGCGCCCCGGAGGGGTCGGGTTGGCCGTTGTCACCGCCTTGCGGATCGATCCCAATACGCAGCTTGATATCGCGCGAGGGACGCGAAGAAATGGGGCTCTCGTCATTGGTGCTCCAGGCCGACCCCTGTACGCTAAAGCGCAGCTTGGCACCCGGCTTCACCCCGGTGATCACCCGATACAGCCCACCGGTGAAGGTGCCGTTCTCGGCATATATGCGCTGTGCACCCACCCCGGTTTTAACGTGGCGCGGGTTGCTTGTTTGCACAAACTGCGGGCGCACGTTGGTGCCTTCCGGATCGGTGTCGCGGCGGGCCACAAACCAGGCACCCCACCCCTTGGGCACATTGCAGTTTCCCTGCGGGCACACGCCTTCATCATTTACAAACGCGCCGTCAAAATCCTCGCGTGCAAGCGCTGCGGTCGTCTCCGGCAAGCCGGGGGTGGCGGTTGGAGCGGGCGTCTGCGCCAGCGTGGGCCGTGCGCCAAAAAGAATCAACGCACACGTCAGGATGAACGTGGCGATTGTGGCACCCGCGCTACAAGCGCGACGGCACCCGGACTGTCTGCCATTTCTGCCGCGTATCATCTCCTCCAGATGATAACCGAGTCACCCAAAGCAGCGCCACTGTCATCCAACACGGCGACGCGCGTGTTGTCTCCGCGGCGATACAGCCCGACTTGGATTTGAGTGGCGCTTGTCTTGTCATCGGGCACGGTCAGCGTGTCTTCGATCAGCTGATTGGCGCGCCAGCCCGCGGGTGGGAGCAGGTTGTCGGTCGGGGTCTTGTCATCCTGTGCGATCAGACCCGAGCCGGCCTGCCAGTGCGCAAAGACCGCGATGTCATCCGGGACAGGCCCTGGTAGGCGCCAATACAGGTGCACCTGGGTGGGCTGCGCGTAGGGCTCCAGTTGCCAGCCAACCAGCTGCATGCCATTGGCAAATCCGGCGGTGGGCACGGGCGCGCCGGCGGTTTTACTGATTAGCGGTGTTACTGAAAGGACGAGATAAGCATCCCGCGGTCGCGCATCCAGATCATTTTGAGCGCGGGCGGGCACGGCCAAGCCGAGCACGCTGGGTGAGAGCGGCAACGATTGCCGGATCGCGGACCAGTCGCGGTTTGGGTCGAGGATGAATTGCGCGGACGTCAGCCCGGGCGGGAGCGGTGCGCTCTGATCAAACGAATGCCAGTCACCAAGCCGGTCAGCAGCCAGGTAGGCCAGCGCGGTGCGCTCGCTTTGAAAGCTTGCGGCATCCAGGAAGCGCATGTTGAATTGAGATTGAGATGGAGGTTGTGCCACGCCAGGTCGCGCATCATTAATGGTCTGCGCTAGCGATACGCTCTGATCCTCAAGCCAATAGCCCACGATCGGCAGCCTGACATACGTGTCAAAGTAATCGTGTGCGGTCTGGTATCCGGATAGCGCGAGCAACGCAATCGCGACCAGCGCGGGTGGTTCGATCCACCGGCGAAAAGGGGCCAACATCATGAGCAGGCCGCGGCGCGATACCCAGGCCAGCGCAACCTCAAGCCCCACTCCGGCGAGGATGCACGCCGCCGGCAGCGCCCCCACCGCACGCAGGAAGTGCGGCGTGTCCTCGGCCAGGATCGTGGGCAACAAATAGATGAGCAGCCAGGCCAGCAGGATTACCGCAGGCGCGCGGCGGGGTGGACCGATTTTGCGCGCGGCAATCAACCACCAGATACACGCCCCCGCACCGATGAGGAAAACCGGACCTGTGATGCTGTCAAACACCGGGCGCAGCGACAGGTTGTGGCGCCAGATGCGGTCACCCGTGATTATGAACATGCCCAGGGCTTTGCCGATATTGCCAAACACCGTGCCGCTCAGGTCACCCTGGTTGATTGTCGGGCTGAGCACGCTCACCTGCCCGGCACGGGCCAGATACAAATCAGCGTGACGGGTGAGCCAAAACGCCAGCGGAGCCAGCGCCAGCGCCAGACCCAGGAGCCAGCCGAACCAGACCGCGCGATCCGAGCCACGCCCGGGCATGGGTCGGGAAAGCCAAAGTGTGAGCGCCATCACCGGGACGAACAGCAGCTGCATCTGTGCCGAGGTGTAGGTATACCAAACGAGCCCGGTGACAAACCCGGCAAGGATTGCCCGCCAGCGCGGATGGACCGCCGGCTCACCAGAGGCGGGGGCAAAAGCCTGCACGGTCAGCCCGACGGCGAGGCACAAAATCAGCGGGAGCGTGATCGCGCGGAGCGCCAGGCGGCTGAGCGCGAGGTGCCAAAAGGTGCCTGCAAGGATGGCCGCGCTGAGCAACCCAACCCGGCGGCCAAACAACGCGCGCCCGGCCAGATAGATCGCCGGGATGGTGGCGATGCCAATGAGCGCGCTCGTGCCACGCGCTGCCAGCACGGTCCGGCCCAGCACCGCGATCATGGGCGCCAGCAGATAGATAAAAAGCGGCTCGCGACCATTGTTGGCCGCAAAGAACAGAGCCAGCCGACCCTGCAACACGGAGACGGCATCCAGGGCATAGAACGCCTCGTCGTGGTAAAAGCCGCCCGGCTGAGCGCCGATCTGCCACAGGCGCAACCCGCCGCCCAGCGCCATAATCAGCGCGAGCGGCAACCAATCCGACCGTGCGCCCGTTCTCACCGCCCGGCGGCCGCGGATCGCGCCACCGCAGCGGTGGACTTCCAGTCCAACACCGGCCACAGCTCGTCGAGCTCCCGGGCGACCTCGGTAGCCACGTGCTCGGGTGATCCGGCGCGGTTCTCCGGCTCGCTCCAGTGAAACGCGCGCAGATATTCATCGCTGCCGACCATGCCCGCGGCCATGGCCGCGCTGTCCACCGCCTCCATAAAGCGTGCCGGCAGCTGGGCGCTGTGGCGGTCTTTGCCGTCTTTTGCGCGCACCAAAACCGGTATATCGTGCCAATACTGTATTTGAAAGTTCGTCATGACCTTTAATAGATTGTATCGTGCGCTACAACTTTTTGCGTCTGGAGCCTGCGAGATAGGATCATGAGCATGTCAGAAGGTCAGACCAACTCAGCCACGCTGGACACATCCGTGGCGGAGCAACCGGACGCGTCTGATCGCGACCCGTTCATCGGTTGTCGGGGTGGATCAACTGCGCAGTTGCCCAGTCGCGTTACCAGGGGTGCGCGCGACTTAGAAGATCCACAGGGTAGCGTCGTTCCTCACGGCAAACTAACCCCTGCCCCGCACCCGCGCCACGGCCTTCTTAATGGCTGGCTTGCGTTTGCGTGCGACCTTCACCGGCTCAAGCGCGGCATCCAGCACCTGCTGGACGCGATCCGCCAGGACGAAGGTGATGTCGGTGCGCACTTCAGGCGGCAGCTCATCCAGGTCGATCTCGTTACGGTGCGGCAGGATGATTGTCTTGAAACCCGCACGGTGCGCAGCCAGCACCTTCTCCTTGATTCCGCCCACCGGCAGCACGCTGCCACGCAGCGTGATCTCGCCGGTCATAGCCAGATCGCTGCGCACCTTGCGATTGGTCAACAGGCTGACCAGTGCGGTGGCCATCGTCACACCCGCCGATGGTCCGTCCTTTGGGGTCGAGCCCGCCGGGACGTGCAAGTGAATGTCGCTCTCGGCAAAGCTTTTGGGATTTATGTGCAATTTCTCGGCATGGGTGCGCACATAGCTCAGCGCGGCTTGGGCGCTCTCCTTCATCACGTCACCCAGCTGACCCGTGAGTAGAAAGCCCTTGCTGCCCTTCATCCGGGTGGCCTCGATAAACATCGTATCGCCACCCACCGGCGTCCAGGCCAGCCCGATACTCACCCCCGGCTGACTGGTGCGTTCGTTGGCTTCGGCGTAATAACGCGGCTTCTTAAGCAAATCAAACAACCCCGCCGGCTTGACCGTGATGGGGAAGGTCACCTTGCCCTCTGCGGCACGGGTCACCATCTTGCGACAGATGCTCCCGATCTCGCGCTCAAGGTTGCGCACGCCGGCCTCGCGGGTATAGTCGCGCATGAGCTGCAGAATGGACTCGTCCTCAAATATGATCTCGCCCGGCTTCAGCCCGTTTTCCGTTAGCTGGCGCGGTACTAAGTAGCCCGCGCTAATCGCCAGTTTCTCGCGCTCGGTGTATCCACTCAGCGCCAGAATCTCCATACGGTCGCGCAGCGCGGCCGGGATCGTATCCAGTGTGTTGGCAGTGCACACAAAAATGGTCTGGCTCAGGTCAAACGGCACGTCCAGGTAGTGATCGCGAAACTCGCGGTTTTGCTCCGGATCCAGCACCTCAAGCAGCGCGGACGACGGGTCACCCCGTTGATCGTGCCCGACCTTGTCGATCTCATCCAGCATGAACACCGGGTTGTTGCTCTCGGCCCGGCGCAGGCCTTGGACGATGCGCCCGGGCATGCTGCCGATATACGTGCGGCGAAATCCGCGAATCTCACTTTCATCGTGCACGCCACCCACGCTCATGCGGATAAATTTGCGCCCCATCGCGCGCGCGATGCTGGCGCCAAGCGAGGTCTTGCCCACACCTGGAGGTCCTACAAAGCACAGGATCACGCCTTCACGTTCGCGGCGCACCATGGACGGCTCATCCGCAATTGGCACCTGTACGACCGTATGGTTTTCGACCTCTGATTCCGACGCCCCGGCTGCGGCGCTTGCTTGAACTTCCGCCGCAGCCGCACTCTCAGCCACGGCGCGCTGTTCGGCCTTGCGCCGGCGGACCGCCAGAAATTCCAGAATACGTTCCTTCAAATCCTCCAGCCCGTAGTGATCCGCGTTCAATACGCCCCGCGCATGTGGAATGTCCAGGTTGTCGGCCGTGGCCTGTTTCCAGGGCAGGCTGGTCATCCAGTCCAGATACGTCCGGATAACGCCATATTCGGCGGCCTGGGGCGGGAGCTTGGACAAGCGGCCCAGCTCGCGCTCGGCCTCCTTGCGTGCCTCATCGTTCATGTTGCAGGCGGCTATTTTTTCGCGCAGCCCGGCGATTTCCGCACCAAGGTCCTCGGCATCCCCCAGCTCCTTTTGAATGGCCTTGATCTGCTCGCGCAAGAAAAACTCGCGCTGCATCTTCTCCATTTCTTTGGTCGCTTCAGTCTGAAACCGCTTACCGAGTTCCAGCACTTCCAGCTCCTTGTTCAACAGCTGCAACAGGAATACCATCTTGTCCTGCAACCCGTTCATCTCGAGCAGCTTCTGCGCATCGCGCATCTCCATCGGCATGTAGGTGGCCACGGCATAGGCAAGCTGACGAGGATCCTCAATCTGCTGGATCATGTTTGCAAACTCATCCGGGATGGCCGGCTTGAGCTCGGCCACCTTGCCAAACACGCTGGCGATATTGCGCTTTAGCGCTTCGATCTCGCTGGTGGCCTCCCAGATTTCGGGCAAAATCTCCACCCGCGCAATCAAATATGGTTCAGTCTGCAAATACTCCAAAACCTTGAAGCGTTCACCACCCTGCACAATCATCTGGGTCATGCCATCCGGCGCCTTAAATACGCGCACGATGCTGGCCATGGTGCCAATGTCAAAAATGTCGTCTTTGCCGGGCTCTTCCTTCTCGGCCGAGCGCGCGGCGATGATGCCCACCGGGGCCTTGGCCAGCACGGCGTCATCGATCAATTTGATGCTTCTGGGCAGTGCGCTGCGCAACGGCACCGCGCTCATGGGATATAGCAGCATGCCACGCAACGGGAGGATGCTGACGGTGAGCGGGGTCAGCTGATCCAGCGCGGGTTCTTCGACAGGCTCGGTCCCAGCGCCGAGCGGCGTTTGTTCGGCGATCAAGTTTGCTTCATTAACGACGTCTGCGGCATGCAGCAGGCTGGCGATCCGATCGTTCTCTGGTGTAGACATGTAACCGGATAGTGTACAGGACGGGAATTAGATAGACGTTGGCGAAAAACAGTCCAAACGATGCGGTTCCTGCAGTCTGCGCTATGGTGCGCTGACAAAGTCGACCCGGTCGAAGCCGGAACTGAGCAATACGCGCTCGATTACAATTTTTGCGTTGCGGTTGGCGTCGGTCAGCACGCCGCTTTGAATGGCCATGTCACGAATGGCCTTTAACGCCTGTTCGCGCGCCTGCCCTTCGAGCTCGGCACTGGCGGGGATCACCACCAGGTTGGTTCGGTCATACACCCGGGTAGTGCACGGTTGGCTTGCGTCATCTATTAAATACACGTCCTGCAACTCGGCCTTGGGAAGGCGAACCGTCACCACCCGCCCATCCGGGCTGACGCTGATGTCGCCCTCGCGCATCTTGCTGAGATCGACCCCGCCCTTGACACGGCCGCACGCCACCAATAGCAGCCGCTCATACACGATATCACCCACCCGGGCCTTGCTGGCTTCAACCACGGTGCTCATGGTAGTCTGCACAGTGCTGAGCTCGGCAAGGGCCTTCACTTGTTGAATATTGGGTGGGCGTACGACAAAGGTCGGTGTGGACTGGGGCAGCGCCGTGCTCAACAGGGTAACCGGGTTGGCGCTGCGTGCCGAATTTGCAAATCCGGTCTGGAGGTTTTGCACGGCGGCGCCCACAATCATGGCCGCAACGATCAAGCCTACGGCAATGATCGCGGCAATCACAATCGGGGTGTTTGGATTACGCTCGCGGTTTGGTGGTGTCACGGCTCGACTATTACGAAGCTTGGCTGCCCGCACCCTGGGCCAGAAGCCCCAGATGTTTGGCGTGCTCTTCCAGCTTCAGGACGCTCGGCTCAGTCAGGTGCGAGCCGTCAGCAAACACGATGGTGGGGACGCTACGATTGCCGTTGTTAATCTGCTTGACGATTTGGTCGGCCTCGGGCACCTTGTCCACGTCCACCCAGTCATAAACCACTTTTTTCTCGTCAAACCACTTTCGCGCCCTGCGCGTGTCTCCACACCACATGGCACCATACATGATCGGATTCTTACTGTCAACCATAGCAGGCAATACTACACGCGATTTGTTTCAATTGTCACATCTGGATAACCAAACATTTATGCTCCGCCCATGGCACTCTTGGCGTGCTCTCACAAAAACGCCTATCCTGCACGGGAAAATCCACGCACTCCGATGCAGGCGTTAGGTGAGTGTAGCCGTTTAATCAATTCATTAAATGGATCAAATCAAGCAATTGAATTGATCAAGCAATTGAATTGATCAAGCAATATTAAGCCGTGGAAAAAGGAACCAAACCCATGAAAACAAACCTTATAACCCTGTTGTCGTTCGCCAGCGCGATCAGCATTGGTCTCGTCGCCTGTGCGCCAGCGCCAACGCCCGCACCAACTTCGGCACCTGTTGCGACCGTGGCGCCGGCGCCAACAGCTGCGCCGGCAGCAGTGGTGGCTGCGCCAACGGCTGCGCCCGCGGCAAAGGCCCCGGTCCCAGCCGGAGCAGTCACGCTCAAAATCGTCGAAGGGGAGAGCAACGCCCAGTATGAGGTTAATGAAACGCTGTTCAATGAGAATAACAAACTTGCGACCGCGATTGGGGTAACCCCAAAAGTCAACGGCGAGATTCAACTCAACCCACAGGACCCCAGCAAGAGCCAGGTGGGCAAGATCACGGTTGACGTCAGCCTGTTGAAGAGCGAAGGCAACCCCAATGGCAACGGCTCGCCCCGGCGGGATGGTTTTATCATGCGCACCGCGCTGGAAAGCAGCAAGTATCCGATCGCCGAATTTACACCGAAGGCATACGAGGGTCTGCCCGCCGCATACAAAACGGGTGACACACTAAAGTTCAAGATGAGCGGTGACATGAAGGTTCACGAGACGGTCACACCGGTTACGTGGAATGTGGAAGCTGCGTATGACGGCAGCACGCTCAAGGGCAAGGCGACCACCGCGGTCAAGATGAGCATGTTTGGTTTTCAACCTCCGAATATCGCCGGCATGTTGCGCGCCGAGGATGACACCAAGCTCGCGCTGGTGTTTGTCGCCAAGCCGTAATCTTTCCGCAGGTTACAAAAGCGTCCGGGCCGATGGTCGTTACCGAGCATGGGTCCGGACGCTTTTGTCGAACATGATCCAAACCATCGGCACATTCGCATATAGTTGTGGGATGGAACAAGCGTGTATTCAAGAGATCATCGATCTGCACAAATTCTTTCAGGATTGGTTTGACGGCACAAGCCCCAAAACCGACGCGGTTTTTGCGCGGTTTGAAAAAACAACCACACCAAGCTTTGTGTTGGTTTCGCCGGATGGCAGTCTGGCTCATCGACCCGAGCTCGCGCCCGCACTGTATGCCGGTCACGCAACGCGGCCGACCGGGAAGATTTGGGTAACCGATGCGCACCTGTTGCATTCGTTTGGAAACCAAGTCGTCATGGCCTATCAAGAGTGGCAGACCAATGATGGCGTGCAAACCCGGCGGCAGTCCACGGCAATATTTGGCGCCGATCCCAGTACCCCAAACGGGGTGCACTGGGTGCATGTGCACGAGACATGGCTGCCATAGCGGCCCATGTGCTTATCCCCCTCGCCCGACGTATATGCGTAGAGGCGGAATCGCTAATGCGTTTGGGCGACATTGCGATGCTGGCGATTCGCTGCGCTTGATGCGATTCATGTATCAGACAAGTCTCAATAGTTTCCCAACAATTAATCAACAATCCATGGGCAGGTCTCGATAGAATGATCGAACATGGGTATCAAACCACTAGTACTTATCGGCACCATTGCACTTGGCGCCATTGTGCTAATCGGCGCGCTTTCGCTCGTGCCAATCAACCGAACAAACCCCGCCGTGACCTATCAGATGCAGTGGGATTCACCCCAGACTAAAGCGATTTGGGATCGCGCTTGCAAAGATTGTCACAGCAACGAGACCGTGTGGCCGGTTTGGAGCTATATTGCACCCGCCAGCTTTCTGATTGCCAACCACGTGAGTGATGGTCGACGTCAGCTAAACGTCAGCCAGCCTCCCGGCGGTCGCGGCGGGTTTGCCGGCAAGATCAATGATTCCGAGCGCCAAATCAACTCGGGGGGTATGCCCGATCCGCTTTATGTGCCACTCCACCCGGATTCCGCGTTGACCGCAGCTGAGAAAGCCCAACTGATCGCCGGGATCAAGGCAACGTTTTCCGCGGCGAAGTAGGTTCATAGTTGGCTGGCGGCGCCAGTCGAACTCTTTGAGTGCCGATCAGCAGACTGTGCGCGCGCAGCGCAACGTAGTGCGGGTGGTGCTCAAAGAGCGGGCAAGATGCCCGCGCTCCATGTAGTCAAAAGCATTGCGCCGCCACCCACCGGGCTGCGCAGCACGCGGGCAACACCGGCCAGCTCGGCGATGGTGGTGGCAACAATGTCTGCGACAGGGGCGTCGCAGATGCAATGGATGTTTGGGCCCGCGTCGATGGTAAAGGCAACCGGCACGCCGCGCGCGCGCATGGATTGCACCTCGTGCATGATGGCGAGTGAGGCGGGCAACCAATACATCAGCGGCGGGTCCGAGGTCATCATCACACCGTGCATCATCAGCGCATCCTGCTCGATAACCGCCGCGAGCTGATCAAAATCCCGGGTGCGAATTGCGCTCATACACCGCTCAAATCGGCGGGGCGCGTCGGCTACTCTGGCCACCTGTAACGGTGACGTGCCCGCAAGGGCGTGGCCCTCGGTGCTCCCGGTCTTCTTCTCCCCGGTGCTCACCACGCCGATCACATCAACCAGATCCCAATGGTCGGGCGCCGCGATCGACCATGCGCATTCGTCTTTCCAGGCGACAAAACCGGCCGGTAAGCTGCGGCTGGCGCTTCCGCTGCCCCTGCGCGCCAACGCGCTCAGCTGCGCTTCGGTATTGGTCAGACCCAGTGCCGCGGTGGCCGCCACGCCCAGGGCGGCAAAGGCGCTTGCAGACGAGGCAATGCCGGCCCCCATCGGGAAATTGTTGTCTGAGGTTACCCGGGCGAACACCGACCCGTCTCCGGTGGGCGCGGTTGCACGAATCAGGTCAAGAAACGCGCCGACCCGAGTACGTGCGGAAGAGGCGGCGACCAGGCCATCAATGATCAATTCATCAGCAGCCAGGGCCGGGTCAAACACCACCACGGTGGTCGTATGCAAATCCCGCAGATTAAACGAGATGGATGGGTTTGCGGGCAGGCGGAGGGCTTCATCGCGATTACCCCAATATTTGATCAGCGCAATGTTGCTGCAGGCGCGCGCTGTGGCGGTGCGGGTCGGCATGACGCACGGATTCTAGCCTAGCACCGACATTGCCCAATCCGTGGAAAATCCATCATAATGAGACTATTCTCATGAGCACCTTGCAGCTTTCATCCGCGGAATTGTGCGTGGCGCTTTCGGCGCTGGACGTGAATCCACGCCCGTTTATCGACAGCTCGGATTTGCTGGCGGCTACACGAGCCGACCTGACGCTGGTGTTATCAGCAGCCCGCGAAAGCCTGGTAAGGCGCGGTCTGGCTGCTGTAAAACGGGACAACAGCCTGGAGATTGGCGAGCTGGTCCGCGGGAGGTTGCTGCAAATCGTGCAACCGCAGACGGCGTTTGAGATGCTGCATGCGCAAGCGGGCAAGCCGGCCCAACGCATCCGGTTTAACTTTGCGGCCGTGAGTATCATCGCGCACACGTTTGTGGATGCACACACGCATGAGTTTGAGCAAACGATGGAGATAGCGGACGTGACCAGGCGCGTTATGGCGGCCGCGACGCCACCTGACACCGGAAATACGGCCGGTGGCGGCGCAGTTACCATGCCCCATGCCACGTTTGGGCGGCTTGCGCGCACGCCACCCGATCCCGATGCGCAGTTGATGGCGCTTTTGGAGGGTGCGGGTCTAAACGCAGAACTGGCGGCGGGCGTGTTGAAAGCGGGCAGCCATCCCACCCACCAGACCGTTTTTACCGCGCTGGCCCAAAGGGGAAACAAGCTGCAGTCACGCGCCATCATGTGGTTTTCAGACGCCGACAGTTGCTGGCTGATCACCGACTTCAACCAGCACGGCAACGTGGTTATGATGCCCGCCACGGCACCCACGATCCATCAGGCCGTGGATGCCATGATAGCGGCAAGTTTGTAACGTCTGATTTAGTGATGCCGGGCGCGGTGCGACGCGATCAACGCGCGCAGCGAGGCGCGATGCGTGTTAACGTCGGTAAAGCCGCCTTCAGATGCGTCGGGAATGTCGCTATTAACCGCCACAAATGCATCGGTGCGGTTTGCAAGATTGCCCGAGTTGGCGCGCACAAAGAAGGGCAAAAATGCATCCCCTGCATGGGCCAACCCCTCGTAGTCGCCAACGAAATAGCCCAGGGCATCCGGCGCAGTGCTCATGTCGAACGACCCGCCCACCGGAGTCTCGCTAAACGTGCGTCCACCATCGCGCGAGGTTGCAAGCCAGTAGTTGGTGAGCAGTGTATTTGGATTGCGCGTATCGTGGCGAAAGTCGTAATAGGTGACGGCGACCACGCCGTCAGTGTTGACGTCGACCGACCCCGTAAAGGCCTGAGCCCGGCGGGCCTTGTTGACCTGCACCGGGTCTGACCAGGTGCGACCGCCATCGGTGGATTTGCTCAACACAATGCCATCCCGGGCGCCGGCGCTAAAGCGCGAATCCTGCCAGCTCACGTATACCGCGCCTGAGTGGGCGTCAACAGCGATGTCTGGAATGGTGTCGCCCGTGCGCACCGCGTGACCGGTCTGCGGATCCACCACGCCGATGGCTTGCAGCGAGTTGACAATGATCGGGGCCGACCATGTGACGCCGTGGTTGGTGGATCGCAACACCACCACGTTCACCGCCGGTGCTGGCGAATCAAATAGGATGAATGAAACCATGACATTGATCAGCGTGCCATCTGGCAACACCGCAATCTGATTGGCGATGGTCTGGCTGTCCCGGCCCGGATCATAGATGTTGCGGGCCGGTTCCCATGTGGCGCCGCCGTCGGTGCTGCGAGAAAACCAGGTCGGGCCGGTGTATTGGGTGGGATCGGGATTAAGAAGGTCCGTCAAGCGATCCCACACGGCGTAGACATAGCGGGAATTATTTGGATCTGCTGTGATCGCTTCCTTATCCAGACCAAAGTCAAAAGCCGTGTCGCGCTGAAGCTCGATCGGATTACTCCAGTGCAGCCCGCCATCGGTGGAGCGGCTGACCAGAATCGCCTGATTGCCATCGGAGTCATCAAATGAGAGCGAAATTTGATGCAGCGTGCCATCCGGGGCAAAGCTCACCCAGGGGTCCGAGGCGCGCTCATAGTCACCATGGTTGGCGACCGTGCCACCTGAGCACCGGGTAAATTTGGCCGCGCTGCGCTGCCAGGTGCTGCCTCCGTCGAGCGACACACCTGTCAACAATCCGTTCGAACCACCGTTGGACCAGCGATCCTGCTGCCACACACTGACGAGATGGTTTGGGTTACGCGGGTTGACCGTGATCCAGGGTTCCACTTCGGCGTTTGGGTAGTTGATACCGGTCTGGGCCGCACCGTTGCAATTTAGCGCAAACGGCGAAGCGCCGGATGCACGCTGCAATTCAAAGGGTGCGGCCGCCTGAGTTGCCCCGCCAGTACTTACCAGGGCCAGAGATAGTGCTATGGTTCCAAGAATCAACTTGTTCATGGAAACATTTTAGTGGCGGTTTGCCAAATCTGCAAACCGCCACTGAGCCAAACGAATGAGCCAAACGCGCCGGCTTAACCCGCGGTCTTCGGCCTCGCGGACAGGGTGAGCGTTGCCTGCTGGGGCGCTCCGTTGCGAAGCACATCCAATGTGATGCTTTGTCCAACAACTGTGTTTCTGGCCAGATAGGTCATCACATCCTCAAACTGGGTCACAGGACGACCGTCGATGGCGGTGATGATGTCACCCCCACCATGATTGGCGCCGGCATTGCCGCCGGTCGACCGGGTGGCACCCACAAGACCGGCGCTATCCGCTGGTCCACCCTTGGTCACGGTGGCGACTATGACACCGCGTTGGTCTGACTCCAATCCATTTGCGACAGCATCCTCGGAATTCAGCGTGGCACCGCTGATACCAAGCCAGGTGTGCTCGTAGGAACCGTTGGCAATCAACGATGGAACAACCTTGCCGACGATCACTGAAGGAATTACGAATCCAACACCCGAGGAGGCACGAACCGGTGACTCAATTGCAGCGGTCACACCCAATACCTGACCAGCGGCGTCGACGAGCACGCCACCCGAATTACCGGGATTGATGGCCGCATCGGTTTGGATCATATCTGGCAGGCTGTAGCCCGGCGCCCTGCCAGGCGCGGCCGCGGTCTCGGCAAATGTGCGGCCAAGCGCGCTAATGATCCCGGTAGTCATGGTGCCGCGCTCGCCAAATGGACTACCGATGGCAATCGCAAATTGCCCCACCCGGGCTCGCGTCGAATCAGCAAGTGTTACGGGTGCAAACGACCGGTTTGGTTTGGCGACTTGAATAACCGCAAGATCACTGTCGGGATCGGTGCCAACCACTTTGGCCACGGCAGACGATCCATCGCTAAAGACCACGCTGATCTTATCCATGCCGCTCACGACATGATTATTGGTCACAATATGACCCTGCGCGTCCCATATGAAACCAGACCCGCTGCCATTGCCCTGGGCACTGGCGGACGACACATTGATGTGCACGACCGACGGGTTGACGCGCTGATAGATGTCTTCGAGCGCGGTTTGATATGCGGCGAGGCCGGCGACCGCGGATGCAGCACCGGCGTCGATCTGTTTCTGCGGCACAACGGCGCTGGCCGGAGCGGTATCGCTGCTTTTGACATTCTGAGCGCTGGTTGAGACAACCACGCTGCCAAACGTCGAGGCTGTCGTAGGTGCCTTGCACGCCGCGACCAGGACTGAAATGACGGCTGTTGCAATCAACGCGCCGGATGTTTGAAGTGTTTTCATGGTGACCTCGTTTTACATCGCGCGTGTTAGCGTAAACGTCATGATTGTGTTTCGTTTTTGTAACACTTTGCCAATTACGCAGCGCTTGCGCGCTTTCCCCCGGGCTTCAATGCCATGGTTAACAACACAATGCTGATCAGAAATGCCGTGACATGCATCGACATGAGCATGAGCTGCTGTGACAACCTTGTGCCCGCAAAGGCCTGGCCACCGGCACGACGAGCGCCACCCCGGGAAGCTGCGGCGGCGGTTCCGTCAGGCTGTGCTTGGAAACAAATCGGGGCCAAACAAAACGGTGCCGGGGACAAAGTTGTCCCCGGCACCGTCCTATTTCTGTATGCGCCGATTCGATTACTGCTGCTGCCAGGTGAGCTGAACGCCTGCGAAATTTGTGTTCTCGTAATACTCAACCCGCACGTCGTGGCCACCGGCGGCCAAAGTGACGTTGGCGGAATAGTTGGTGAAGCTCTCATCGTGCCACTGGTCGATGATGAGATTGCCGTCTACATATACCCGGATGCCATCGTCGGCGCCTCCGGTAAAGGTGTAGGTTGCGGCATTAAAGTATTGTCGCGTTGTAAAGCGCGCAGAGAAGCCGTCCACCTGGACCGCCGGGTTTGGCGAACCGGTCACCCAGTTAAAATTTACGGCCTGCACATTAGCACTGTATGCCGGGGAGCCCGAAAGGCCGGTGTTGTTGAAGTATTCCGCAAACCAGTTCCCGTTGGATGAATTTTGGACCGGCTGGTTGGCGCCTGATGCGTAGTTGAAATTGCGATAGTGGTCAAACCGATTTGAGCGAAACCTGCCGCGTCCACGATAATCCTGATTAAACCCAACCGAACCATTGAAGCCGACGTTGCCGGCAAACCCGGGGTCCTGGTTGCCACGGAAATAGCCGACACCCGAAAACTGTGGAACGCACAATTGCTGCCCTGGGTAGATCCACGTGCCATTCAAATAGTTCGATCGCATGATCGCGCTAACCGAGGTGCCGAACTGCGCCGCAATCCGGGAAAGATAGTCTCCGTAGCGCACCGTATACGGTGTACAGCCGGCGGAAGCCCTTCCATACTGATCACTCGCCGCATAGGCCGGCGAAACCACTGCTACCGCAATCACAGAGGCCGAGCATATGCCCACCATGGCCCGCCGCAACATGTTCTTTTGGCCCGCTATGGCAGGGGCGCGAATGGACTTCTCGTGAGATGTAGTACTGCGCGTGTTCATGATCTTCCTCTTGGCACAATTTTCTGAAGGGCAAACTTCATTGTCATGTTCAGGAACTGCACCTGTTGCAGGAATCGTATCCACGTTGCGACCGGGTATCCATTGCCTCCGGTCACCCGCACGGCATGACGGATGTAACCCGTTGTAGCCCAGAGTCAGGCAAGGCGAACCACCATTAGCGCGCGATGAGAACAGCCGGATAAACGGGTGAGCGGGCCGCAACCATGCGAGACTGGTTGACAACCGGCCAGCGTACCGCCACGCGCTGGTACAGATCACCTGGTTTAAATGAACCCGGCTGATGAATCACGGAAAGAACGACGCCGGGTAGCTGGTCTGTCAATTCAGGCGTAACGCAGTTCACGCCCGCTGATGGTGGAGGCGAAGCAAACATGGTCGTGTAACGCCGCATGCGCTAGATTTTGTAAGAGCCGCGTGACGACGTCGCCACCCGGACCAGCGGATGGCGGAGCAACAGCGAGCCCCACATCAGCGCACCGATTTGAGTCAGGGTTGCCGCATCCATACGGAACAGGGCCTGACTTTTCTTTTGGGCGAGCTCGGCGGCATACTTTGTGACCTTTCGGTTGGCCGGCCGTGTGGGTGCGCCCTGGTACGGGCAGCGCCGGAAGGCGTGATCCGGATGAACCATCCGTGGCGCTGAGCGTGATGCTGGTGTTTAGGTAGTAGAAGCCGCTTTCCCCGCTGTCAAAGCGTCCATTAAGGTTTCCGTCCTCGTATAGATGACCGCCCGGACCGCTTGTGACGAGGGCAAAAAACCATTCAACTGTGGGCTGCCAGCTCGGCCAGACGGTTGCGCAAGGCGCCGATTTGATTGAGCGTTGCACCATCCGGACGGAACAGGGCCTGACGCTTCTTTTGGGCGAGCTCGGCAGCGCACTGGGTCACCCTGCGGTTGGCCGGCGGTGTGGGCACGCCCTGAAACTTGCTCTCGCCACACAAAAACGCATAGGTGGCCGGGGTCAACGAAACGCCAACCTCGTCCAAAAGGAAACGCCGCATGGTGCGTTGTTCCTCACGCTTTGAGATACGCCCCAGCGCGAGCATAAGCACAATCATCAAGACGTAGGCAAACGCGCTGAACAGAATAAAGCCGTTGTTGACCGACTCACTCAACGCCAGCGCACCATTGTGCGTCATGTGCAGCAGGACGGCACCCAGCAAGCCGGCCAGCGGGAAAAGCACATGTTCAAATATGCTGGTGCGAAAGCGCGCGATGCCAAAGCCGATCCCGGTCAGCGACGTCCAGAACCCATGCATAAAGCCCAGGATGACCACCCGCAGCACGAACAGGCTGATCCATTCGCTCACGGTGGCGGTCCCCGCAATATACAGAATATTCTCAACATAGGCGAAGCCAAACCCAACCGTGGCCCCATACACCAGACCATCCACCCAGCCGTCAAATTCGCGCTTGCGCCACAGGTAGACGGCCAACACGGCAAGGGCCTTGAGAAGTTCTTCCACGATAGGGGCGATGACCGCAGACTGGATAAAGCCGCCGCCCGCGTTTTTGCCAAATACGAGATCCGAAATTGCGCCGAAAATTGCCTCGGCACCCAGCGCAAAGATCACGGCTGGCAACGCACCCCACAAAAACGCACCCAACAAGTAGGAGAGCGGCTCGCGCTCAAAGCGATCCACCTGCAGGATCACGCGCAGATACAGGTACGTGGGGATGGCCACCGCAAACGGGGTCAGGAGCCACAACATGATGCTATTTAATCACTCCTTCCGCCACCCGCAGAACCACATCTTCGCGGCTTAGCGCGGTTGTCTCATCGATTGGAACGCGAATCGTCGGCGGAACCCCGACGCCTTCAAGGAAAAGCCTGCCATCCGGCCACTCACTACGTCCGGTGGGCATTTGCACGGTTATGTCTTCGGGCAGTTTATAGCGGCCACGCGCCACCTCGGCATATACGCCCGCCGTGGGTGTAAAACCGATAACCTGCATTCCCGGAACACGGCTGAGTTCATACGCCTCGGCCTCGCACGCGCTGGCGCACTCGCGCCCGACCAGCACGGCGAGCTTCTTAAAACCAAACGTGCGCTCGCTTGGTGTGAGTGGCATCGGCTTTGAACGGCTGGGGTCCTCAAACTTTCCGGTCTTGTCGTTGTAATACAACGAGCGAATGCCTTCCGGCTGCAGTGGACTGGTGATCAAGAACCGGGCAATCCCAAGCCCGGTGCCGCCGCCATTGCGGCGCAGGTCGATGATGACGCCCGGCACCTTTGCGGTTTCAAAATTTTCAAACGCGCGACGGATGAGCCGATAGCTGAGTTCAAGATCATCATTACTCGAATTTATCCGCAGGTAACCGGCCCCGCCTGGCAAGAGCTTGAACTCGACGGGCAGCGCCACATCACCGGCCTGCTCGGCATCCACATCATCAAAGATGCTGTCAAACTCGACCGCGCTTTGCAGGGTAACGCGCTTGAGCCCCTGCCCGCGGGTTTGGAATTCGAACGTCCGTGCGCCACCCTGCCGGGTGCGCGCAACATAGCGCACCTGTTCAGCCCGCTCCGCCCACGGGCTTGAAAATGTCTCGTCAAACGGGCGCACCTTGCCGATGGCCTCGCCCACCGGCACACCATCAACCGACAGAATGACCGTGCCCCGCTCGATCCCGGCCCGCGCGGCCACGCTGTTTGAGATGACATCGCGCACAATCACACGCTTGTCGTCCAGCTCGCGCAGAATCAAGCCAAAACCGCCGCCAAACTCTGCCAAAAAAGCCTTGCCAACCAGCTTTCCCGCGCTTGATCCGGTGTGCCCGTCCTTAAACGCGCTGATGAACCGGACAATGGCGGCATAGTATGCGTCGGGGCTCTTGTCAAGCTCGGCCTTGACCACCAATGGTCGAATGGTTGCAGCCAGGCCATCCCAATCCGGCGCCTTGCCCGGGATGCCGTTGAACGCGTATTCCTTGCGCATTTGAGCAAAAGAGTTGTCAAACGCCGCGACGTAGCCCAGAGTGGCGTAGTCCTTGATCGCGAGGTCGCGCGGTTCAAACAGTTGCAGGTGCGCCTCATGTTCCCGGATGATGGCAAACGGGCTTTGATCCAGATCGATCACACTGTAACCGGCGGGGATGGACATAACCGGGTCATCGGCGGTGAACAATTTTTTATCCGGACCAAACCCGCTCGGAATGGATTGGTGGCCATCCGGCGCCCAGACGATTATTTTTCCACCGATCACCTCGTCGTCCTCGGGGTCAAGCACATACGAGGTCAGGTAACCGGGCCAGCCAAAGCGTTTGTCGTCACCCTCGCCATAGGGGCCACCGGCGCGGTTGCCCCAAAATGACAAACCAAACACCTGCACCCCGGTGTCGGCGCGCCCATTGTTATCCACATCGACCAGTTGCGCGCGCGGCTCGAGGGGTGGTTGCAGGCGATAGGTCCCGGTCTTGGCCTTTGTGTCAAACTTCATAAACCCCAGGTTTTGGCCATCGACCGCTATCTCGTAGTTTTCATCGCGGTGAACAAAACCGGCCAGATCGATCATGCCCACTGCGTAATCGGCAAAACGCTTGGCGACGATGTCGTTGGTATAGGTGAACGCACCGGTAAAGAAAGAGGGTTGGGTTACCGCGACGATGACCGGGGTTGGTGCAGACGGTGGCGGGGCGGCGGTCGCCACCGGGGACACGGATGGTTGCGGCGCCGGCGACGGCACAGTGGTAGCCAGGGGCACCGCAATGGTGGCGGGCGGTTCAGCCGGTTTTTGGGTGCATGCGCACAGGGCAATCGCGGCGATTGTGATCAAGCGCGGTGTGATCGTCATTTGACGATTTTAGCGGTTGGAGAACTGCTAAAATCCACGCAGAATATGGCGGCGCCACGCATACGATGCAACTATGATGAGATGGGGCGAATTGCGCACAATTTTGCCGCGCAAAGCCAAACCACGCGTCAATTGATCAAGGACGTCGCCACCTACATGGGTGTGTTGCAGGATGGCGACTGGCGGGGCAAAGGAGCGGAGGCCTTTTACCAGGAAATGTCGGGCACGGTGCTGCCCGGCCTTAACCGTTTGGCGCAAGCATTTGAGACCGGTCAGGCCATTACGCAACAGGTGAGTGCCGTTATGCACCGTGCGGAACTCGAAGCCAAACGCGCCCTTGACTGGAACCAGCAAAACCCCGGCGGGCCCGGCAACTCTCCTGGTTCAGGCGGCGCCAATACCGGCGGAAGCTCTGCCCCCTCGGGCGGTCCGGTAGCCTCAAGCGGCTCGGGCACGAGCGGCAGTTCCGGGCCGACCGGCAACTCGTTTATCGACGGGGTTATAGATCACGTCAGCAAGGCGTTCAAAATCAAAGGCAAGCAGGCGTCTGGCGAATCGCCGCAGTTTGGCATAGATCTTGGCAGTGGCGCAGTAAAAAGCGACAAATTTGCGAGCGACCATGGAAAGTGGGAGCTGGGCGGCGGAACCGCCGGGGTTGGCCTGCGCAAGATCAATGGCAAGTGGATGCTGGGCGCGGCGGGCGAGGCGTATGGCGGGCGGGTGAAGGTGGAAGGCGCCATGGTGGGTGATCGGGATCTTGGCTGGACTGGCGGGGTCGAGGCGAAGGCGTTAAGCGCATCCGGCTTTGTCGGCTATCAAGACGGCAGCGTGGGTGGCAAAGTGGGAGTCAACCTGATTTCGGCCAAAGCCGAAACCGGTGTGAATGTGGCGGGTTGGAACGTGGGCGTTTCGGGAGAGATTGGACTAAAACTGGAGCTGGGGTTCCAAGTGGGCAAGAAAACCGAAATCAAGTTGGGGCCGTTTTCGGTGGGCTTTAACATCGGAGACGCCAAGAAATAGCATGGGTGTCACAGCCAGGGTTTCCACCCGTGATCTGATGAAGGCGTTTGCCAATCGCGCCGGGGGTGCGTACTCGTATCGTTTTTTCGGCTTTGCGCACAAGGTTACGTGGGGACAGGGCGGGAACGAGATACGCCTCGTCCAACGCATCGCGGGCGATGCCGTAAGCGGTGATCAAGCCGAACTGGAGGTGACCGCGGATTTGCGAGGAAGCACCGCATCTGACCTAGCCATCTCGACCCGCACACCCAAGCCGGGCGTGATCACGCTTGCGCTGGACCGGCGCAACACCACCAATGTGGCAGGTGGCAACCCAGCGTTTGACCGCCGTTTCGCATGCGAAACGTCCACGCCCAGGCAAGGCGCCATGATTCTGGGACTACCAATGTTGCAGGAGCAGCTTCTAGCTATCCCACTGGACAATATCAACCTGAGCATATTTGAGTACAAGGGAAAGACCCGAATTGCGTTTACGTCCCGGGCCGAAGGGTTGGACGGAGATATGCTGGATTGCATTCGCAATCTGTTTTCGATCGTGATCACGCACATTGCCGGAATCACGTAAACAACCGATGATCATTCAGTCTGTCCAATGGAATTAACCTTTACCCGACCGGAATTTTTCGCGCTGTGTGCGTTCACCCGTGCCGACCAGGTATTTGGCCTGGACGCGAGCGCCGAGTTACCGGCCGATGCACCAAGTCGGCAGGCGCTGCTGGCTGCCGGCGAGCGCACGCTGGCCGGGCGCGGACTGCTGCGACAAACTGGCGCGAACGAGGTGAGCCTGGAACAATCGGTGTTGCGCGCGGCGCTTACCCTGGCCGAACCCGAGCGCGGGGTGCTGGTGACCAAGAACACGCCGGGTTCAGGCGTGCAACGGTTTATCTACTATGAGCGCGATGGAGCCTTTATCGAGCACACCCAGCCAACCGCCGACGCGCATCGTCTTGGCGACGTGGGCGGCGTCGCGGAATTAGTGCAGCGGCTGGTGAACGTATTGCCGCTCACCGGGAATGCGGAGGACCACGCGAATGGCGAGCCGGTCGAGGTCAGCAGTCAACTGTTTATCGCGGTCTACAACCTTGCCCTGACCAACGGTTTCGCCGATGCCCGCGATGCGCTGGCGGACAATAGCGGGCTATCACCTACGGCGCTGGGCTGGCTGGCGTGCGTAACGTCGCTATCATGGTCGGCCACGCTTGCATTCGCCGCGCTGCCACCGGGTGAAACGGTCACGTCGCGCGACCTGGCCGTGTTTTGCAGTCCTTCCGGCAATTTTCTGCTGGTGGATCAGGGTGATGGCAGCTCGCAGCTTGGTGCGATTACGGCTGCGGGGTTCGAGGGTTTGTTGACGGCCATCACGGCCGCGTGACATCTGTGCCCACACGGCAATCCGCCAACAGTCTGGCGTATCGTGCCCGCATAGCGTTAAGGACGGGTTGGCCGGAGCGTGCGCACGCTCAGCGAATGGCCTCAATAAGCGTTAACGTGTCAGCCTTTATGTTGCGCAGGGGGCCATCGAGCGAACCCGGACCAACAGGGCCGATGCATGCCGGGCATCCGCGCTCGCAGACGCACTCGTGAATACGCTGGGTGCACACCTCCAGCATACGCGCATGCTGTGTGCACAGCTCCTCGGAAAGACCGATACCCCCCGGCGTTAATTCATACACGGTAATTGTGGGCAGACGGGTATGCGGGCTCTGCCAGTCGGCAACCACCGCCAGGTCGGCGGGGTCGCACATTACAAACAAGGGCGCAATATTGCCGAGCAAATAAGCCAACCCGTCAAGCGCGCTGCCATCCCGGTCGGCGGTCTCCACCCTGGCGTGACAATCCGGGCACACCGTTATTAAATTGTCGAGCTGGTTGGCGCGCAGGTAGTGGTCATTTTCTCCGGGCACATAGCCAAATTTACGAAAAGGAGTTTTGTGGTGGACATCGTGCTGGCGCTCCGGTGGTTCGGGCTTGCCACACACCGTGCACTTGAACTGATCCCGAGCGCGCGCGGCGTTGCGCTGCCTGGGCCAATTTGGACCGTAGTCGTTGGGGAGTTTGATCACACCCGCCCGGGCGAGTTGTTTGGCCAGCTCCTCTGGAACGGCGAACCAATATCCGGTTGTGTGCAGCGTCTGCTCCGGCAGGTCAAGTTGACCGCGCCCCAATTCATGATGGGTGTTGAATTGAATCTGCTTGAAGCTGGGAACGCGGGTGGTTATTTGCAGCTCACCCATGACCGCGCGGGCGACGGGTTCCGGCCCGGGGAGCGCCGGGCGCTCAAACTCATGCAAAACCACCACCTCGGACACAACCGAGGCGCGGGTATAAAAGTCCACGTCCGCCTTGCGCGCGCGCGCCACGCCCTGCTCCCAATCCAGCTCGGTGACAAGATAGGTCTCGCCCTGGTGCATGTAGACCGCACCAACGTGGACGCGGGCCGGGGCGCTGGCGCGCTCGGTCTCGCCCAACAACTGCCTGGGCGAATCGGCCTCGCCGTCGGCAATGATGGCCACGCGTTCGCCAATCCCGCGCAGTGAAATGCGCTCGGCCGGGTAGCCCTCACCCACCCAGGTGTAGCGCACCAGACCCGACGGCGATTTTGGGTCCGGTTGCGCACCGGGCGCATCGCGAAAGAGCGGCAACGCAGACAGACCACTGGCGTGCACATCGCCATCTTCGCGCAGGATTTCAAGGAACTCGGTCACCGCGGCACGACCGAGCAACTCATCCCGGCTAAACGGCAGCTCAAACGTGGCACAGGCCACGTGCGCGGCAAAGATGCCCAGGTTGTCCGGGGAGATGCGGGCGTGCTCGGGTGACTGGCTGAATAGATATTCCGGGTGGGCGGCCAGATATTGATCCAGCGCATTGGCGCTTGCCACCATCACCGCCACGCTTGTGTTTCGCCGCCGCCCGGCCCGCCCGCTTTGCTGCCAAAAGCTGGCAATGGTCCCGGCGTATCCGGTCATCACACAAGCGTCAAGTTCGCCGATGTCAATTCCGACTTCAAGTGCGTTGGTAGTCACCACGCCGCGCACCGCGCCATTACGCAAACCAGCCTCGATGGCGCGTCGTTCTTCGGGCAGATATCCGCCACGATACCCGGCGATTTTCGCGCTCGATCCGGCGACGGCACGAAGGTAACTGAGCAGAACTTCGGTGTCTTGACGGGATCGCGCAAACGCGATGGTCTGGGCGCCCGCGCGCACAAACCGCGCCGCAACGTCGCGCGCAATCAGCAGACTGCTGACACGCAGGTTCTGGGCGGCCTGATCCGGGAGCAATGGCGGGTTTATCAGGATTACATGTTGATCCCCATGCGGGCTGCCGTCATCATCCACCAGGGCCACGGATTCTTCGGTCAGTCGCTCGGCGTGTTCCTGCGGGTTCGCTATGGTGGCGCTCGCCAGGATAAAGACCGGATGAGATCCATAGAAGGCGCACAGACGCTTTAGACGGCGCACGACATTTGCCACGTGGCTGCCAAACACGCCGCGATATAAATGCAGCTCATCGATGACCACAAATTTCAGGTGGCGAAAGAACCCGGCCCAGCGGGTATGGTGGGGCAGGATGCCAACATGCAGCATGTCGGCATTGGTCACAATCACCTTGGCATCACGACGGATGTCGCCGCGCTGAGATTGCGGGGTGTCCCCGTCATAGGCGCTCACCAGCGCGCCACCCGCCTTGCCCGGGGGCACCAACCCACACGCTTGCAGCAGCCCACGAAGGCTGGTGAGCTGATCCTGGGCCAGGGCCTTGGTGGGGAACAGACACAGCGCGGTGGCACGCGCATCGTTGATTAACGCGTGGGCAATGGGCGCGTGAAAGCACAGGCTCTTACCCCCGGCGGCGCTGGCCACCACCACAACATGTTCATTGGCGAGCGCATTTGACACGGCCTGTGCCTGATGCGAATACGGCAACGCAATGCCACGCGACGCCAGGGCGGCCAGCACCCGCGCATCCAGCATGGCCGGCCAACTTTGGTGACGCGCAGCCACCGAAGGTGCATGCTGCCAGACCGCCACATCGCGCATAAACTCGGCGTCGGCGCGCAGGGCGGTCAACAGGTCATCAAGCACTGGCTACAACCGATAGATGCGGGTGCTGTTCTCAATAAAGAGCTTTCGGCGCGCAGACGCGCTCCATGCGCTCGTGAGCTCGTCCAGCGTATCCACCCAGCGCGCGTAGGTGGTGGCCAGGGTGCACACCGGCCAATCCCCGCCAAACATGATCCGATCCTCGCCAAAGCAGGCGGCCACGTGGTCAACATACGGGCGCAAATCTTCCAGGCGCCAATTCGCGTTGTCCGCCTCGTTTACCATCCCACTGATCTTGCACGCCACATTGGGCAGTGCGGCAAGGGCCTGCAGTTGGGTGCGCCACGGCTCCATGACGTGATGCGCAATATCCGGCTTGGCAATGTGATCGAGCACGAATTTGACGGCGGGGCAACGACGCACCAGCTCGATGACCGAGGGGAGCTGCGCGTGTCTGATGCAAATGTCAAAGCTCAAGCCATAATCAGCCAGGAGTGAAACCCCGGTAACAAATGCCGGCAGTAGACAAAAATTGGTGTCAGACTCGCCTTGCAGCAACCGGCGGATGCCCTTGACGTGCGAGCTCGCGGTCATCAGCTCATCCAGATAGGCCTTGACCTGCAGACCGTATTCCAGTGGCGCATTGGCAATGATCCCTTTCAAGCGGGGATCGTGTTGGGCCTGAGCCTCCACCCAACGCACCTCGCTTAGTGAATAGTGCGGCGCGACATCCACCTCCGCATATACATAGGCTTGGATGGTATGTGGTGCGGCATGGGCGTGCAAGTCGGCCGGCAGAAACGCCTTGTTGAGACTGATGCCATCCAGCCAGGGGATGCGGAAATGGTTCGGGTCCCAGAGGTGCACGTGACAATCGACGAGGGTTTGGTTTGCCATAATGTGATTATCGCGCCAACTGGTTCGACTGGTGTGCTCGTTGGTGCGCGCGGATTCACGTAGTATAGGTGGCATGAAAAAATCAACATCCACCCCGGAAGCCCTTGGATTCAACACCGAACGACTCGCCCGAATCAAACCGTTGATGCAGGCCTATGTGGACCATCACGGGTTCTCGGGCATCAGCACCCTGGTGGCCCGGCGGGGCGAGATCGTGCATGCCGGGCAGGTGGGCTGGCAGGATCGCGAGAGCAACACACCACTGACCGCGGACACGATCTACCGGCTTTACTCGATGACCAAGCCGGTCGTGTGCGTGGCGGCCATGACCCTGTTTGAGGAAGGCAAGTTTCAGCTGTCCGACCCGGTCGCCAAGTTTCTGCCGGCATTTGCCAAACTGCGCGTCATGAGCGCGGGCGCCGATGGCGCGATCAGCGAGGCCGATCTTGTGCGCCCAATGCTGATCCAGCACTTGTTCACACATACCTCCGGCCTCACCTACAATTTTTTGGAGGATTCACCCGTGTGCGCGTTATATCGCGCATCCAACCTGGGCGCGAATGCGGATAACTCGCTGGAGACCATGGTCGCGGGGATTGCAACCCTGCCGCTGGCGCATCAACCCGGAACCAAATTTAACTACGGCTTGTCGATTGACGTGATTGCGCGGTTGATCGAGGTGATCTCCGGTCAGACGCTGCAGGAATTTCTCGCTGAACGCATCTTTAAGCCCCTTGGCATGGCTGACACCGCGTTCTCGGTCGTAGCGGAAAAAATGACGCGCCTGGCCACCATGTATGGCCACCCGGATATTACGACGCACACGGTCAGCCAAATGGTGGAAGCCTGGCAGCGCGGCCAAAATGGACGTCAGGATGTTGACGCCACGTACCCGGCAAACAACACCACCACATTTGCCCGAGGCGGGCATGGACTATTTTCCACGGCCTGGGACTACCTGCGCTTTGCCCAAATGCTGTGCAACCGCGGCCAGCTCGACGGCGCCCGGATATTGGCGCCCAGCACCGTGGATTTTATGTATCTGAATCACCTGCCCGCGGCCATGCTGCCCTGGGAAATCGGCGGGGTGGCCAACCCGGGTCGCGGGTTTGGGCTGGGGTCATCGGTCGCCATGGATGTGGCGGCATCCGGTCTGCCGGGCTCCATTGGTGAGCACGGCTGGGGCGGTGCAGCCAAGACCAACTTCTGGGTGGACCCCGTGAATCACATCGTGGGCGTGTTTATGACCCAATACATGTTCAGCATGGAGCGGCCCGATTCCGATCTGCACCTGCTCACGTATCAGGCGCTGACCGAAGATTAGACGCCGATCCGATAACCCACGTCGCGAATCGCCTGAATAAGCGGGCGACCGTGCGCATCCACCTTCTTGCGCAACCGTTCCATATACACGTCCACCACATCGGCGGCGCCGTCATAGTCCACGCCCCACACGGCTTGTTGCAACATGCCGCGCCCGACCGCGCGCCCGGTGTTGCGCATGAGGTGTTCCAGCAGCCCGGCTTCCCGCGGCCCAAGGTCCAGCGGCCGGCCATCGCGCGTGGCGCTTTTGCCGGCCACGTCATAGGTGAGCGTGTCAATTACCATGCGCCCACCCTCGGGCTCCACCGGCGCACGCATCGTAACCGCGCGCAGCCGGGCAAGCAACACTGGAAAATCAAACGGCTTGACGATGTAATCGTCCGCACCACTGGCCAGCCCGCGGGCGCGGTCCGCCGGCGTATCGAGCGCGGTTAGCATCAGGATGGGCGCCCTTATGCCCAGGGCGCGTACCTCGGCACACAAGCTGTAGCCGTCGCGCTTGGGTATGCGCACATCAAAGATCATCAACCCGAAGGGCAGCGGTGCTTCCGCCAGGATCATGGCCAGCGCCTGCTCGCCATCCAAGGCGTGTTCCACGTCATAACCTTCTTCACGCAGACCGCGCACGACAACCTTGGCGATTTTGCGATCATCCTCTACAAACAGCAGGCGCATCCTTTTAGTGTAACCGACCTCATGAAATAGTGGTGGGACTTGTGCATGTTAACTCCCATCGGGAAATGTTGAAACCAGTGACTTTACAAGCCCGAATTAGGACACCATAAACGATCGCAGCCGTTCCATCGAAAATGGCGGAGCGCTGATGCAGATGCCGCTATCGAGGTAGGAATTGCCGGGTAATGCATGACTTCGATAGAATCCGCCCAATGATGTTCGCGTCACTGCTCCCGCAACTCACGCTTGAAGAAAAGGCCGCGCTATGCACCGGCGCCTCGGCGTGGACGACCACGGCCATCCCGCGCTTAAGTATCCCATCGGTATGGGTGTCGGATGGGCCGCACGGCGTGCGCAAGGTCAGCGACCCGATGGCGGTGATTGCGCAAAGCCACGTGGCGACGGCCTACCCCACGGCGTCCGCAACCGCATGCTCGTGGGACGTGGGCTTGCTGCGCGAGCTGGGCGAAGCGCTGGCGGATGAGGCCCGTGCGCTCGGGGTGGACGTGCTGCTGGGACCTGGCGTAAACATGAAGCGCACCCCGTTGTGCGGGCGCAATTTTGAATATTTCTCCGAGGACCCGGTGCTCACCGGCAACCTCGCGGCCGCGCTCATCAACGGCATGCAGAGCCGGGGCGTGGGCGCCTCGATCAAGCATTTCGCGGCCAACAATCAGGAGTGTGACCGCGACCGGATAAGCGCGGTGGTGGACGAGCGAGCGTTGCGCGAGTTGTATCTGCGGGCGTTTGAAATCGCGGTAACCCAGGCGCAGCCATGGACGGTGATGTGCGCGTATAACCGGCTAAACGGCACATACTGCTCCGAACACAAACAACTTCTGACCGACATTCTGCGCACGGAATGGGGCTTCACCGGGCTGGTGATGTCAGATTGGGGCGCGGTGCACAACCGCCCGGCCGGCATCTCGGCAGGGCTTGATCTCGAGATGCCGGGCCCCAAACCCCGGCGGGTGCAGGCGGTGATCGCCGCCGTCACCAGTTCCGGCGGCGACGCGCTGCCACTGGCCGACCTTGATGTGTGCGCCGGGCGCGTGCTTCAACTGGTGGACCGGGCGCATGGGCCGCAGCGATCCACGCCGGCCGTGCCGATAGATCGGCATGCGCTGGCACGGCGAATCGCGGCCCAGTCGGCGGTGCTGCTCAAGAACAGCGGCGTGCTCCCGCTCGGGCCGGCCAACGCCAGGCACCGCGTGTCATCGCTGGCGGTGATCGGGCACTCAGCCAAGGTTGCGTTGTATCAGGGCAACGGCAGCTCGCGGATCAATCCCAGCCAGGTGGATGTGCCGTTTGTCGAGCTGCAGAAATTGCTGCGCGATATCGAAACCAGTTATTCGGAGGGCTGCGCGGCGGATGGCAGCACGACCGCGGAAGGCATCGCCAGCGCGGTGGCGCTGGCCCACGGTGCAGATGCCGCCGTGCTGTTTGTCGGGTTGCCCGGCTCAAAGGAATCGGAGGGGTTCGACCGGCCCGACCTCGACCTCACCCCGGGTCAGGTAGACCTAATCCGCGCAGTGGGTGCGGCCCAGCCGCGCACCGTGGTGGTGTTAACGTGTGGTTCAGCCATCGGCATGAGCGGCTGGCTGGACAGCGTGGCGGCCGTGCTGTTTATCGGCTTTTCCGGTCAGGCCGCGGGTGGTGCGGTGGCCGATGTGCTGTGCGGCCGGGTGAACCCCAGCGGCAAGCTGGCCGAGACCTTTCCGCTGCGGCTGGCCGACACGCCGGCATATATCAACTACCCGGGTGAGAACGGCGTGGTGCGCTACGGCGAGGGGCTGTTTATGGGTTACCGCTATTACGACAGCAAGGACGTGCCGGTGCAGTTTCCGTTTGGTCACGGGCTTAGCTACACCACGTTCGCCTACGCGCATGCACGCTTGTCCCGACCGGTGTTTTCGGATGCCGAGGGTGTGGATGTGTCGGTTGACGTGACCAACACCGGGGCGGTGGCCGGCAGCGAGGTCGTGCAAATATATGTGCATCAACATGCGCCACGTCTTTCGCGACCATGCAAAGAACTGAAGGCTTTTGCCAAGGTTGCCCTGGCACCCGGCGAGACCAGGACTGTGACCATGCACCTGGAGGCCCGGGCATTTGCCTACTATGATCCGGCGTTTGCGCAGTGGATTGCGGAAAGCGACGCGTATGACGTGCTGATCGGAGCATCGAGCACTGATATTCGCGCGACGCTAACCGGGACGCTGCAGGCGGCCACCGATCATCATGTGCCGCTAAACCAGGACAGCACCATTCGCGAATGGCTGGCGCACCCGCGTGGCGCGGTAGTGTTTGGGCCCATGTTTGAGCAGATGATGCGCGGGCTGCAGACCGGGCTCGGGGCGGGTGAGGGCGGCGGCGACATGCTTGGGCTGGATTTTGGGGCAATTATCCAGGGACTTCCGCTGCGCACCATGCTCAGTTTTCAAGAGGCGCACCTGCCCCAACCGGCCGATGTCATCGTCGCGGGTTTGCTGGCCCAGGTGCGGTAGGCCCCGCCGTTTTGCAAATCGGTGGTCGTGAGCAGCGCACGTTGCTCAGGCCGGCAGGCCGATAAAAACCGCAAAGGCCCCAAGCACGCCGAGGAAAAGCGCCGTCCAAAATGAAACGACGATTCCGGTGATCTTGCCGCGTTCGAGCACGGCACGCGAGGGGTTTTCCGGATCAACCCAGGCCTGCAACGCGGCATTTGCCCGCAGCGAATCGATATATTTGTTCGCCGCGGCCGGGGTGAGAAAAGTCACGGGCATGTTATCCGAGCGAATCGAGGTGCCGGTCATCAGAATGGCGGATGCCCGATATTGATAGACCAGCTTGACCATAAACTCCGTGCGCCGCGCGCGCCCGACAGTCACCGAAATGGGCACAAACGTGCCTTCCACAATCGTCGCCGCGGTTGCCAGCCAGCCACGCGCGCTGCGGGCGATCCGCACCTCCTTTATTCCCTGTAAAAGTGAGAGCACGGCAAGCACAATTGCGATGAAACCAAACGCCAACGGAATGACTTTCATCAGATTCTCCTAACCATTAAAACATAAAGTCGGGATTGTTGCAACAGTATTAAGGAGTGCACATAATGACAACCAATCCAATTCGTATTGTTCCTCTGGCTGATGGCATGCGGGCCATGGCCCCGGCCACGCCACCCAAGCTCACCTATCGGAACGGAGCACTGCTCCAATCGGTCAAGGTGTTTACGCTTTTTTGGGGCAAAGCTTGGACTACATCGCCCGATCTGGTCAAAATGGCCGGTCAGATGAATGACTTCTTCCGGTATGTCCTCACCAGCCCGCTCATGGATGCGATGACTGAGTACAACGTGCCCGGCAAATCAATCCAGCACGGCGCGCTGATTGGAACGGCAAACACCGCAACGCCCGCACCCAAGGCCACGGTGAAGGACGCATCGATCCAGTCATTGATCCAAAAGCTGATCACCAAGGGCACCCTGCCGCACGCCACGCCCGACACGCTCTACTTTGTCTTCACGCCCCCGGGGACAAAGGTCGTAGATGGTAAGGATGCCTCGTGCAGCCAGTTTTGCGGCTATCACAACCAGGCGACCGCCGGCTTCTTCTATGCCGCGATGCCCTACCCGGATTGCAACGGCTGCCTGGATGGGATGCCCGCGTTTGACGCGCTCACCGGCACCACCTCGCACGAGCTGTGCGAGGCGATTACCGATCCGGTGCCGGGCGCCGGCTGGTATGACGACGCAAACGGCGAAATCGGCGACATCTGCGCCTGGAAGTTTAAGAAACTGGGTGGCTATACCGTGCAGTTGGAGTGGTCAAACAAGGCAAACAACTGCGTGTGAGCGCAACTCGATAAAACCAATTACCAAATTTGTTATACCGCAGCTTCATATGCCGATACACTGCTGACTTTGGATCGTCAGGATTTCGGACAGTTATTTGGGACGTCGTTCTATGGTTTGGCTGTTCAAAAGCCGGGCGATTTTGTGCGAATGGAACGCGATGCCGGTCGATGTCGCATAAACCCGTAGTACGTTGTGGACACCATCGGCGTTCTACGACATGGCTTGTCGCACGAGTGATAACACTACGGGGTCTTTTACTCCCTGGAATTTTTACAGGCCCGCATAGACCGCCTCCAGCCGTGGCACGATCACGCGCCAGTCAAACATGGTGCGCACCAGGTCATAGCCGCGCCCGCTGAGTGCGGCGCGCGCCTGGCTGTTAGCCAGCAGGTCAACAACCGCCGCGGCAAAGGAATCGGCCGAGTCCGCCAGCATCAGCTCGCGACCGGTGACCGCGGCAAACCCCTCCGCGCCGACCGTGGTGCTGACGATGGGCTTGCTCATGCTCATCGCCTCCAGCAGTTTGAAGCGCGTGCCGCCGCCTGCGAGCAGCGGCGCAACATAAACCGAAGCCCGGGCGATGTAGTCGCGAATGTCATCCACGGCGCCGGTGATCGTGATGGCCGGGTCGCTGCGCAATACATCCAGGCGAGCATCGGGCTTTTGCCCAACCAGCAGCCAGCGCACATCGGGCACGGCACGCTTGATCAGCGGGAGCACCCGTTCACCAAACCACAGCGCGGCCTCAATGTTGGGTCGGTAATCCATCTTGCCGCTAAAGACCAGCACCGGCCGGGCTGCGTCGGCGTCTGATCCCGCGAGCGTCGGCTGAAAAGTGGCATAGCTGGCGACGTCGATGCCATTGGGGATCACCACCGGGTGCTGTTCGGGATCAAGCCGCACCAGCGCATCCCGATCCTCGGGTGACACGCACAGCGTGGCCCGCGAGGCGCGCATGGCCGCGCGTTCAAACACCTTGAGGCGCCGCCACTGCACCAGCGAATATGCCGAAGCGTGCCAGCGCTTAACGGCGCGCCGGTCGCGTTCGTGGTTTCGCTGCTGCAACACATATTCGCAGTTGTGATCATCAAAGACCCACTTCGGTTGGTGTGCGTTCGCAGCCGCCTGCAAGGCATAGCGGGCCAGCTCGATGCCCTCCACCTGGACGATGTCAAACGCCTTGGCCTGCAACCACTCGTTCAACAGGCGCGCAAAGTCAACCGACCACAAGCGCCAACCCATGTCTGGAATGGGCGAGGTCGCAAGGGTCATCACGCGTTGCAGGCGGGTGCGCGTAGGTACCTGCACCGTGCCCACCTCGACGCATGCCTGGGCAAGCGTTGGGTGCACATGCTGCCCCTGCTCGGTTAATGACAGCAATGACACCTCGTGGTGCGCGGCGATCCCGCTCAGCAGGCCCCAATTGCGCATGGCGGTGCCCTGGCGCGGCGGGAAGGGCAACTGCGGCGTGAGAAAAAGAATCCGCATCAGCGGGGCCGGCTAGCCATGGACAAACCCCCGGGCCACGGTGGCCTCGGCTTCGGGCGTCTGCGGTACATACAACGCCACACGATCCAACAGACCGGCATAGCGGCGGGCAATTTTTGCCGGCAGTTCGGCCCAGGCTCCCTCCTCGGCAAAGACGGCCAGCATGTCATCGGTGATCACGGCGGGCATCTCCGCCCAACGAGCCTTTGACGCCAGCGCCCCCAACTGAAGCGCGGCATCGGCCCAGCCGTGCAAATCCATCACCACCCGATAGCTGGGCGTGCTGGCATAGAAGCTTATCTGCTGGCGCACCGCTGCCCGGCTGGCGGCGCGCTCCTCCGGGGTGTCGCCCGCGATTGCAAACACGCTCGTCGTAATGGCGCATGCAGCGCGGGTGCGGCCGGCTTTGTGTGCGCCCAGATCGATATTCGGCAGCACGTATTCCGCCAGATATTTGGGGGTGTGGAACGGGTGCACGTGGAACCCGTCACACAACTCGCCCGCCAATTGACAGAGATGCTCGTTTACACCCGCGATGTAAATCGGAATGGCCGGGTGCGCGATGGGTCCGGGGTTAAAGAACGGGGTCATCAGCGTGAGTTTGAAAAACTCACCGCGAAAGTTAAGCGGCGCGCCGGTCTGCCAGCTATCCCAAAGCGCGCGGATGGCCAGGATGTATTCGCGCAGACGGGGCGCCGGGTGGTCCCAGACCATGCCAAAGCGCCGCTCGATATGTGGCTTGATCTGGGTTCCCAGACCGAGGATAAAGCGACCATTGCTGGCGCTCTGCGCGTCCCAGGCCAAATGCGCCAACGTGGTCGGGCTGCGTGCAAAGGCCACCGCTATGCTGGTCCCCAAGTTTAGTTTGGTGGTGTGTTCCGCTGCGATCATCAGCGGCCAAAAGGGATCATGCGTGGTTTCGCTGGACCACAAACAATCGTAGCCGTTGCGTTCGGCGCGCTGCGCGGTCTCGATAATTTTGGAAAAGCTGGCGCCAAAATCAACGCCCAAGTTTGTGTCCAGTTTCATAATATGTATAGAATCTACGTGAGTATGCAAACCAATTGTCCTTGACATCGCAGCCCGGCGTCGCGCGCCGGGGTGCGATGTCGGAAAAACATTTGCCTACAGGTATACCAAGGAAATTATCCATGAGCAGCCCACTAACGGTACTTTGTCTTAGTTCCGCCCACAAGGGTGTGGCCATATTGCGTGAATATAAACGGCTTGGGTGCCGGGTGCTGCTGGTGATACCCGAGCGCTGCAAGGATGATGACTGGCCCATGGAGGCGATCGACGAGCGCTTCATAATGCCCGATCTGCTGGACATCAACAATATTGTGAACGCGGTCAGCTACCTGGCGCGCAGCGAGCACATCGGCATCATTCAGCCGCTGGATGATTACGAGCTCGATACCAGTGCGACCCTGCGCGAGCATTTGCGGCTGCCCGGTCTGGGTGAAAGCGCGACGCGGCTGTGGCGGGACAAGCTGGCCATGCGCACGCGCGCGCGCGAACGGGGCATCCCGGTGCCCGAGTTCAGCCCGGTGCTCAACTATGACGATCTTCGCGCTTTTATGGCGCGCGTGCCCGCGCCGTGGTTGCTAAAGCCGCGCGGCGAGGCCGGGGCCATGGGTATCAAGAAGGTGCATTCACCGGACGAGGTTTGGACCTGGCTGCAGCAGTTTGGCGATATGCAGAGCAAATTTCTGCTTGAGCAATTTGTCCCCAGCGATGTGTTTCACGTGGATTCGATTGTGTGGGAGCGGCAGGTCAAGTTCAACATCGCCAGCGGCTACGGCCAGCCACCGCTCAGCGTCAGCCACGGAGGAGGGGTATTTACCACCCGGGTGCAGGATCGCAACAGCCCGCTTGCCCAGAACCTGTTTGCCATGAACGCGCGGGTGATTGAGGCCTTTGGGCTTGAGCGCGGGATCACCCACATCGAGTTTCTCAGAAGCCAAACGGACGGACAGATTCGCTTTCTGGAGGGCGCGGCACGGGTGGGCGGCGCCAATATATCCGACATGATCGAGCACGCAACCGGGATAAACCCCTGGGAGCAGTGGGCTCAAATCGAGGTGGCTCGGGCGCGCGGCGAGGATTATCGCCTGCCGACCATACGCGCCGATGCCGCCGCGGTCATCATTTGCCTGGCCAAGCAGGAATGGCCCGACCTTGGCGGCTATGCCGACCCCGAGGTTGCTTGGAAGCTCAACAAGCAATATCACGCCGGTCTGATCCTGCGCTCTCCGGACTTTGCGCGGGTGCAGACATTATTGGACGACTACACGACGCGGTTTCAAACCGACTTTGTCAACTGGCTCCCGCCGATCGATACCGGTCGGGGGTAATCGCCACCTCGGGCTGCCGTTTCAAAGTATTCGGCAGCCCACATGAAACCCTGCGCGGTTAATTGATGTCGCTGTTCGACAAACCTGTGCGCACGCGCAGGTCTTGCAGCGCGGATGCGATGTTCAACACCGCCGTGCCAACCTTGGTCGGATTGTCGAGCTTGGCAACGTTGGTGTCTCCGATATACGGCTCCCAATCGGCGTGATACAGGTCGTTGTATGGGCTGTTGGCCTTGCCAATCCAGGCGCCCACGCCGCGAACCGGCTGCTTGAGGTGCGTTTCAAAGTCCTTGGGCGCGCTCTTTCCAATCATGGCCTTGAGGCCGACGTTAACCGCCTTCATAAGCACTTTGAGCTGATTCTGCTCAATCGTAACGCGCTGCTGAACATTGCCTTCCAGCACGTGATATTCGTTATCGACATTGACCGCGCCAAGCGTATGGACCAGCGTGTCCAATGCCCCCACCATAGTGGTGCCCACGTGGGTGGCCGTGGCCTTGGGGACCAAGAGTGATCGGGTCCATTTGCCGCCAAGGTCAACCAGCATGGTGCGCAGGTGCCCGGCTTGCTGGGTAACCGCGGTGATCTTTGCCGTTTCATTGTGGGCAAGCTGCTTTAGGTTGACCACATCATGCAAGGACATTGTCATGATGTCATTGCGGGCCATTGGGTTGAAGTGGCTCCAGGCTTGGGCCAGCGTGTCATAGCGAGTCTTGAGCTTGATCAACTCGGCGCCGATACCGGTTTCGCCTTTGACGACTTTCGCAATGATGCCTTTTTGAGTTTGCCAATTGGCATCGGTCAATACCGGTGGGTATACGGGAATAACAGCCATTTTTTTATCGATTCTCCAATTTACTAAATGATTTGCAGCTGATTTATTTCAACCGCGGCGAAGATGATTATGCGGCAGGTTCGTTTCCACAGCATTACCAATTTGGAGCGCACGCCCCCACTATGCAGCGCGGGTATCTTGCCGGCTGGCGACGATGATGGCCAGCCCGATCATGACGGCGCCAAGCAGCATCGGAAACGCCAGCGAACCCGCAATAAACAGCGGCAGAGCAATCAAGGACGTGATGATGCGGGCCAGCGCGTTGGAGGCCTGACCAAACCCTTGCATGGTTGCGCGAGCTGCCGGCACGGTCTCGCTCTGCACGGTGAGCCCGGTGACCAGTGTGAACTCAAAGAAAAAGAAGATGCAAAACAGCGCCGCGGTGGCCAGGGCAAAATCCCGACTAAATAACCAGAACAAGATCAAGGATGCGGCATACAGGACAGAGCCAAGCATCAAGCTGCGGCGCTTGCCAAGACGATCCACAAAAACGATCGTGGCCAGCTCGGCCAGCAGGTCCGCCACACCGATGACGATTGAGACCACGCCCAAACGCGCAGGGGTCAGCGCAAACTGCTGCTGGAACCACGGCGCATAGGTGAGCGTGGCCAGTTGTGCCGCGCCGATGATCAGCACCATAAACGCGAGCATATTTGCCGCACCCGGCGTGCGTATTACCGTGAGATAACCCGGTTCCACCTTCGCATGGGACTGAGTGGGCTGCACGACTTGGTGGGACGCAAAACGCAGCACAGCCAATCCAAACCCGCCACCGACCGCGCCTGCAATGACAAACGGCAGCCACCAGCGACCAGCCTCGATCAGCCAGCCAAACAGTGGCACGCCCAAAATCCACGCAAGCGCCCAAGCCAACTCCACCAGACCGATGACCGTGCCGCGCCGTTCATAAACCACGTGCTCGCTTAGGAACGCGGTGGACAAGGGCTCATACAGCGCCTTTGACACGCCCAGCAATACAAAGCAGACCGCGGCCAGACCCAGCGACGGCGCCAGCGGAACGGCAAAACACGCCGCCACAAACAACGCGACGGGCGCCGCAATCGCACCCCGCCGTCCCAACTTCTCTTCAAGAAGACCAACGAAAGGGCCGCTTAAACCGGAGAGCGCAAACGCCGCGCCCAACCACCCAACGGATTCGGGCTGGGCGCCAAAGGCCGCAGCGATATAGGTCAGAAAAGGCAGTGGCGCGCGATACGCCGCGTTCAGCGCGGTGCGCAGCCCGATGATTGAAATGATCGCGGGCGCCAGCCGCCGCGGTGAATCCAGCGCGAATGTGGTGCTCATGGAGAGACCGCGCAAACCAGCCCGGGGGCCAACCAAAACGGCGCGAGAAAGGCATTGGCGGTGGATAGCGGCAACACGTCTTCGGTCAGCCGCAGCCCCAGCGCCTCGCGCATAAAGGCCCGCTGCGCAACGATCCGAGACCACAGGTGCGGATGATTGTCCTGCAATTCGGCGCGCATGTTTGCATCCGCAATGGCCACGGTGTCTTCGCAGTTGAGCGCCCAGCCGTTTGGCATCGGCGCGGGAATGATGTCACACTGCAGGGCCATGCCGCTGGCGATTTTCTCCGAGCTGCCCGGGCGGATGGGTGAGTGAGTCCATTCATCGATGCTGACAAGGTGGCCGGGGTTTAGCGCCGGACGCCAGGCGGCCCCGGCCAGCGCACCCATTACTGCGCGGTGCATCTCATCACCGGTTACGCCCACGCGCAGCGTCTGATACCACGTGGCAATGGCGCGAAAATAGGGCACAACAACCCGCTCCATAAACTTCGGAATTGGCACATCGCTCAAGAGACCGGCACGCGCACACAACGAACCCCAGTAACCGACCGCCGCGGACACACCGTCACCCGCAGCCAGCACGCGCGTCCCCGGGCTGCGCAAGCCCACGACCGGCTCGGACGGGCTGGCGGAGTTAAACATCGGATGGCAGGAATAGGGCAGGCCCTCGTGGGCCATGGTGAGCGCGCCCCCACGCTCGGTCATGCCCGGTCGCGCCAGGCGTTGAGCGCGCAGTACTGAGTTGCTTGCCAGGGCGGCCGCCCAGGCAAACTGCGCAATCCGGTCGGATGTGTTGTGGCTCTTAAGCCCGGTGCTCGGGTGCATCATCAGTGCGGTGGTGTCTTTGACCACACCGCCTCCGCCCACGAGCCGACGTATAACCCGCACCAGTATGGACGGCACAAAGGCCGGGGCGTCGCCGGCGTCATCTTCTTCAGGCTCAAGATACTTCCACCCGATCACACCCACGCGGTTGCCTTCGGTGATCCCGGTGGCACGCAGCACCGCTTCAAGCCGCGGCGCGACATCACGCGGCTGGCCCATCAGGCTCAGGGACTGGCACAACACAAATTCCAGCCTGGGCACGGCTTGCGAGGTATAACCCATGCCTTCGTTGCCCAACAGCAGCACGCGCCGACTTGCCGGCCCCAACAACAGAATGGCCTCCTCGAAGCGCGGGTCAAAGTTGGTCAAAAACACCAGATTGGCGTTGTGCTCGCGGTCGGCATACACCACAACCCAGTCACACTCCGCGGCGGCGTAGAGCGCGGCCAATTGTTGGTCATAATCGGTGGCGCGGATCTGAGGGCAATCGCCTGGTTCGGCCAGGTTTGGTAGCGGCAGCGAGGTGAGGGTGACGTTCATGCGCCGATTATGCCTGCGTATGGTGCGCGGGCATCCTGCCCGCTATTTGAATAACGATCGTGTTACCTTGTATTGCGCAATAGTCACGCTACGGCGCCATCTTAAGCTGCGAGGCCTGGCTATCAATCAGGGGTTGCCCCGGGGCAACCTGCACACGGCGATAGGAGTGATCCAACTGCAGTTCACGGGCCTTGCTGTTATCCGCAAGACCCAAATCCAACACACGGGACTTTATCTGCGCCATGCAAACCGGATCGGCCACCGGGAACAGAATTTCAACCCGGCGATCCAAGTTGCGCTCCATAAGATCAGCGCTGCCACAATACATCTCGGGCGCGCCACCATTGTTAAAGTAGTACACACGGCTATGCTCCAGAAAGCGCCCGACAATGCTGACAACTCGGATGCGCTCGCTGGTGCCCGGGATGCCCGGGACCAGACAACAAATTCCGCGAACCAGCATGTCGACCTGCACCCCCGCACGCGAAGCGCGATATAGAAGCGCGATGATGTCGGGATCGATCAGGGCATTGCACTTAAAAATCAGACGACCGTTGCCGTGCGCCTCATGCTGCTCGATTTCGCGTTCAATCATGTTCATGATCCGGGCCCGCAGACTCACCGGCGCCACCAACAGTTTGCGAAACTTTTCCTGGCGGGAATAGCCGGTCAGCAGGTTAAACACATCGGTGGCGTCCTGACCGATGCCCTCGTCGCAGGTGAAATAGCCGATATCCGTGTAGATTTTGGCGGTGCCGGCGTTGTAGTTGCCCGTGCTCAAATGCATATAACGGCGAATGCCTTCGGGCTCCTTGCGCACGACAAGAGCGATCTTGGAGTGCACCTTTACATTGGCAATGCCATACACCACGTGGGCGCCCGCATCTTCCAGCGCGCGCGCCCAGTGAATATTATTTTCTTCGTCAAAGCGAGCCTTAAGCTCGACCATGACCGCCACCTGCTTGCCCTTGTTGGCCGCTTGAATCAGGGCCTGGACAACCGGCGAGTTCTGCCCCACCCGATAAAGCGTGATTTTAATGGCCATGACCAGCGGGTCATCCGTAGCACTTCGGATAAAGTCCACCACCGGATTAAACGAGTCGAACGGATGAAACACCACCTGATCACCCCTGCGGACAATGTCGAAGATATTTCCAATAGATGCAAATGCCATTGGCACATGCGCATTCAGCTGGGCATCCTTTAGCGCCGGGAGCGGCAAGCGCATCAACTCCATAAGGTCGGCAAGATTGAGCGTCCCCGATATGTCATGCACATCGGACGGGAGCAAGCTCAAATTCACCAGCAGCGCGTTGCGCAGCGCGGCGGGCATGGCCTGGTCAACCTCCAGCCGAACCGGCTGGCCCCACTTGCGATCAGCCACCTGGTTTTCAATGCTCGCCAACAGGTCACTGGCTTCATCCTCCTGAATCTCAATATCAGTGTCGCGCGTCACCCGGAAGGGATAGGTGGATTGGACCGCGATGCCCGAAAACAACGCGCCCACGTTGGCCGCGATAATCTGATCCAGCCAAACCAGGGTGAGGTGATTGGCATCGCCATTTTCCTTCTCCACACATTCGTTCAACTGGACTAACCGCGGCAGGTTGGGCGGCACTTTCACACGCGCCAATTTCTCCTGACCCGATTCCTCCCGGATTATGACCGCCAGGCTCAGACTCAAATTGCTTATATGCGGGAAGGGGTGGCCCGGGTCAACCGCGAGCGGGGTGAGCACCGGGTGCAACTCGCGACTGAAATATTGTTCGGCTTGGTGGCGCTGGCTTTCATTGAGCTCGTTGTAATCCAGTACATACACGCCGTGCAGCTTTAGCTCGGGGAGCAACACGTCATGCCAGATGGCGGCATGGTCGGCCAGCAGCGGGGGCAATTGCTCGGCGAGCGCCTCCAGGGTCTGCTCGGGCGTAAGCCCATCGGGCGATGCATCGGTTGAGGCGCCCGAGCGCAACTCACGCAGGCTGCTCACCCGAATCATAAAGAACTCGTCCAGATTGGTCGCGAATATTGCCAGAAATTTGACCCGCTCCAAGAGCGGGTGGCGCAGGTCGCGGGCTTCGTCCAGCACACGCCGGTTAAATTCAATCCAGGACAATTCGCGGTTGATGTAGTTGGTCGGGTTTAGTTCGGCAGCCATCTCGCAAAGTATTGTATCCACGGCGTGTTACACCGGCAAACGGTCTGTGATAACGTGGCATTAATGAAAACGGGCCTTGTGCTGTGCGGGGCGTTGGGGCGCGAAGTGGTGGCCATCGTGCGGCGGCATGGGTGGGACGCAACCCTGCATGGCATCGCGTCGGCCGATCACTCACTGCCAATGCGTATCGCCCCGCATGTTGAGCACAAGCTGCGGGAGCTGATACCAAGCCATGATCGCATGGTGGTGGTGTATGGCGATTGCGGCACCGGGGGCACTCTGGACGCGGTGCTGGCGCACTACCATGTGCCAAGGCTGACCGGGCCGCACTGCTATGAAATGTATGGCGGGGCGGCGCACGATGCGCTGATGGCGGAGCAGCCCGGCACTTTTTTTCTGACGGACTTTTTAGTGCGCGGGTTTACCGGCACCATTTGGAAAACGCTTGGACTGGATCGCCACCCGGAATTGCGCGAAGACTATTTCAAGCACTACACCCGGGTGGTGTATTTGCAACAAGAGCCCAGCGCAGTACTGGCTGACAAGGCGTTCACAATTGCCGCCCGGTTGGGTCTGCCGCTTGAGCTCCAAACAACCGGATATGGCGGGCTTGAAACACGGTTGGTATCACTGATGGCCGAGTTGCACCTCGACAAATATGCGCCCACCCTGCCGGATGCACCGCTGCACTCCGCGCTACCCAATCGCACCCCGCTTGCGCGACTGCGCAAAAGCGCGCGTCGGGGGGCGTTGGTGGCGGTATAATTTTGGCTCAGAAAATCTTTGCAAAGGAGGTGCATTACAAATGAAAATCGAAATCCAACAAAATATTAATTTTGCGCATGATGCGCCGCCCGTTAAGATGTCACACCTCTAACCGATCAGGTTTGAGTTGAATGCCTTCCAGACCGCGACGCAGTGCATGTGTCGCGGTTTTTAGTTTTTCCGACGCGGCAGCGCAGCTGTTGCGTCACCCAAGGCAATCAACTTTTTCTATGCGTGTTTCAAAAATGTCTGCGCGACGCGTCTTTTTGCTCTATACGGCAATCAACGCGATAGCGATGAAAATGATCTTCACGGCGCTCGCGGCATACTATGTGCGGGTGATCGGGATGAGCCCGTTGCAACTGGTGCTGACAGGCACCGCGATCGAGGTCACCGCGTTTGTGTTCGAGGTCCCCACGGGCATCGTGGCGGATGTCTATAGTCGCCGCCTCTCGGTTTTGATTGGCGGCTTTCTCATCAGCCTGACCTACCTATTGGAAGGCTCGTTGCCGTTATTCGCTGTGGTGATCGCCGCCGAGGTGATCCGCGGCATCGGCGAAACGTTTCGCAGCGGCGCCACCGAGGCCTGGATAACCGACGAAATTGGGGCGGAGCATATGGGTGAATTGCATGCGCGAAATGCCCAGGTGTGGCGGGTGTGCTGGGTGATCGGTACGCTGATCAGCGTGGCGCTGGCCAGTCTGTTTGGCTATCAAGCGGCCATCCTCACGGGTGCCGGGCTGTTGCTGCTCTTCAACATCGCGCTGTGCTTCATCATGCCCGAAACTGGGTTTGTGCGCCCGGAGCGTGCGATCGGCGCAACCCTTCGGGACGATGCGCGCACGATAGTTGCCACGCTGCGTCAGAGTGGCGGTGTTGTGCGCGGCACACCGGTGGTGCTTCTGTTGGTGGTCGCCGAAATTATCCGCGGTGGCGCCAGCGAGGGTTGGGATCGCTTGTGGGAGAGCCATGTGTTGAACAACTTTAGCCTGCCGGTGCTGTCACTGCCGATCATCGGCATCGGCGCGCTTGACCCAATCGCCTGGTTTGCGGTGGTGGAGTTTTTAGGGATGATCATCGGAGTGCCCTTTTGGGAGGTTGTGAAGCGACGGTTCACCGTGACCTCGGCAACGCCAAACGCCACTGTTGCGCGCTGGCTCATGGCCAGCTATGCCATTGTTGTGGTGTGCTCGTTGGGCTTTGCGGTCACAGGCAGCTTTGCGCTTGCGATCATTTTTCTGGTTCTGCGCGAGCTTTTCTATGGCCCGCCCGGCACGATCTCGGGCACGTGGATAAACCTGCACATCCCCGGGCGCGTGCGTGCCACGGTGCTGAGCATGCTTAGCCAGGCAAATGCGCTTGGTCAGTTTGGCGCGGGCCCAGCAGTGGGTGCGGTGGGTGGATCATTTGGCGTTCGGGCCGCTCTTGCGCTGGCCAGCGCCTTGCATGCGCCGCTGCTTTGGTTGTATGGGCGATTTATCCGACGCGGGAACGAAATTGGCAACGCGCTTGTAACCGAGTTGGAGGCAGCACCTGAACCGACGAGCCCGGCTGGGTAATTCAGCTACAATCCCGCGACAGCAATGAATATTCTTGTCATGGTTGCGCATCCGGATGATCCGGAGTTTTTCGCGGGCGCATCGATCGCGCGGTGGGCGGCCGAAGGCAACACGGTGCGTTATGTGATCGTCACGGGTGGTGACAAGGGCAACGACGACCCCACCCGGACGATCGACGCGCTGATAACGATGCGCGAGGTCGAGCAGCGCAACGCCGCCGCGGCGCTGGGTGTGCATGAGGTGGTGTTTCTGAGGCATCACGATGGCGAGCTCGTCAACACACTGGCGTTGCAACGCGAATTGGTGCGCGAAATACGCGCATTCAAGCCCGATGTGGTGGTCACCAGTGATCACGAGACGGTGCACCATCAGGCCCGCGGCATCAACCATAACGACCATCGGGTGATGGGACTGGCGGTGTGTGACGCGATCTTTCCGGCCAGTGGAAACCGGATGTTTTTCCCCGGATTGCTCGCCGCCGGATCCAGCATGCACGCGCCTAAGGAAGTTTGGTTCACCGGGCCGATTCATCCAAATCACCTTCATGACGTGACCGACTATATTGAAACCAAGTGCGCCGGCATCCGCTGTCACACCAGCCAGGTAAAGGACATGGCGGGCGTGACAATGAGGATTCGCCAGGGCGCGCTGCGCATGTTGGCGGATGGCAGTGTGCGGTATATGGAGCCTTTCAGACGGGTGATGCTTTAGCCCGCGTGCCAAGGCCATACAAAACGTTTGGCGCCTCAACGCGAACCAGGATGACCTGAAACCCCCATGACGATCTTTGACTCGGACGCACGCACAGCCATAGGCTACGGTATCGCCGCAATCGTGGGAATGATGGCCGTGGCCGTGGGCATGCTCGTGGCGTTTGTGGTGTTACAAAAAAATGGGTTGTCGTTTGTTTTTGTGTTGCTGGCGCTCGCCAGCGTGGTCACCACCGGCTGGCTGGTGTGGATGCTCCGCGCCATTGCAAGCACCACCTATGCGCTTGATCGGAATGCGTTTGTGATCCGCTGGGGCGGCCAGCGCGAGATTGTGCCCATGGGCGACGTACAGCGCGTGCTTGAAGGCGCCGAGATTCAAAAAGATGTAAAGGTTCGACGCCTGCCCCTGCCGGGATGGTGGTTTGGCGAAGGCCGCCACCCGTCGCTTGGGCAGATCCGTTTCTATGGCACCGAGCCAATTGCAAACCAGCTGATCGTGGTCACCCCACATATGAGCTATGCGGTATCCCCATATGATGCCGACGCATTTATCGATTCGTTTCGCCTCAGGTTTGAAATGGGCCCCACCCAACCCGTGACCCATGCACTAATCAAACCCGGGTTTATGGAAAGCGATCTGTGGCAGGATCATGGCGCTCAGACGTTGCTGCTGATCTCGGCCGGGCTGAATATTTCACTGCTTGGACTATGCCTTGCCTTGTTTCCCTCGCTTCCAACGCAACTGCCGTTCCACTTTTCATCCATCGGTCTCGTCGACCGGCTGGCGCCATCCTCTCAACTGTTTGGGATGTCGGGGATTGCCCTCGCGTGGCTGGTGATAAACGGTGCAGCGGGACTGTGGTGTTACCAGAAAAACGAACGCATGGCGGCATTCCTGGCCTGGGGTGGCGGGCTGGTTGTGCAACTACTGTGCATCGGTGCCGTGATCACCGTGGCGTTTAGTCGTTAACCGGTGTTTATGGTCGTTAACGAGTATTGTCCACCATTGTTATTCAAATAAAAATGACGCAACTCAAACTGGCACTGATCGGCTGCGGCGGTATCGCCCAGGAACACTGGCGCGGGATTCAAACCGGCACAAAGCGGATAAAGGTGACTGCCGTCGTTGATGCAAACCTGCAGCAAGCGCAGGCCATGGCGGAACGCACCGGAGCGACCGCGTTTGGTTCGTTGGAAGACGCGCTCGCGCACGGAGACTTTGACGCGGTAGACATCATGCTCCCGCATTATCTGCATGAAGAAGTGGCGGTGCGCGCATTTGAAGCCGGCAAACATGTGGTTCTGGAGAAGCCGATGTCCACATCGCTGGAAAGCTGTGGCCGGATATTCGCCGCAGCCAGGCACGCCGGTACGGTATTTATGGTCGCCGAGCAAAGCCAATACTGGCCCGATGCGATCAAAATTCAGAAGCTGATTCAAGCAGGTGCCATTGGCGAGGTAATCACCGCCCGGGCGGTATTCGCCGCGCCCGAGCGACCGCTAAGCGGACCCAGACCGTGGCGGTATGACCTTGCCAAATCGGGCGGTGGAATCACCATGGATGGCGGTGCACATTGGCTGCGCCCGCTCCGCATGTGGCTGGGCGAGATTGATGAAGTGATCGGCGTCACTGGCTACCCGTTGGCCGGTATGGATGGCGAATCATTGACGCATGCGTTGCTGCGGTTCAAGACCGGTGTCGTGGCGGTGTTTGACACACTCCACGCCGGCGCGGTGCATGGCGGTGGTGAAGAGTTTCGCATAACAGGGACGATGGGTGAAATCATCACCGAGCGCGGGTTTACAAGCGGTGGCGTAGTTCTTTATGACCACGCTCATCCGCAGGGTATGCAGATCATGCTGAAACAACCGGGGCGCAGCGCGTCCTTTGGATACGAACTTGAAGATTTTGAATGTGCGGTGTTGGATGGGACCCGTCTACAGGCGACACCCGAATATTCGCTGGGCGAACTACAAACCGCTTTTGCCATCTACCGCTCGGCGCTAACCCGGCAATGGGAAAAGGTCTGGCTGGACTGAGTATTTTGGCACCGCCACAGGTAATGAATAGACATTTCTAATGATATTCTTACATTTAGCCAAATTCTCATATCCTTGAGTAGAATTTCCAAAGCAATGATCTTGGTAACCGGTGCAACCGGATGTGTGGGCCGTGTCGTAGTAGATCGCCTGGTATCTTCCGGCCATCAGGTGAAGTGTCTGTGGCATTGGAACCATGAGCATGCCGCGCCACGACGGGTTACGATTACAGGCGGTGATGTTAGAAACACCGCGTCCATCGTGGAAGCGTTGAGTGATGGCGGCACGTGCGATACGGTCATACATTTGGGCTCTTTGCGGCATGAAACGCGAAATGATACGTTTGCCGACGTAAACGAGCAGGGAACGCGCAATGTGGTGGAAGCGTGCAAACAGTCCAACACTCCTCGGTTGATCACAGTCATGCCCTTGGGGGGCGAAACCCGCAGCGCCTTTCCAATGTTGCGAAGCATGGGCAAGGCGGAAGAATCGGTCAAGGCTAGCGGAATCAACTGGACGGTGCTAAAGAGCGCCGCGGTTGTCGGCGAGGGCGACTGGCTAACCAGCTGGATCATGGGCATGTCAAAGGGTTTGCCCTTTGTGCTCCCATTGCCGCACGATGGACGCACCAAGCTTCAACCAATCTGGGTGGGTGACCTTGCAGCTTGTGTGGAGCGCTGCCTTTCCACCCGGAGCACCTTTCGGCAGATTGTGCCGGTGGGCGGGCCGCAGAGCCTGACCCTGGCGGAAATTGCGCAAGCCACCATGAATGCCAGCAAGCGCAAACGCAGGGTCGTAAAAGTGTCGTCGCGATTTACAGAACAACTATCTCGGTTTGTCACGCGCTGCCAGCACGCGCTTGATTTGTCAGAGCTGGAGTCGTTGAGTTACAACCGTACCACCGAGATCGGCGGGGTGCACCGCACCTTTGGGTTTGTGCCCGCCAAGATAACCACGCGCTTGTCCTTTTTGTCAGGCGCCGGTGATTCTTTCCTGACGCCGGTTCGCTATTAGCTGCAGATGTCGGCGCTCGGTTGGCTCGCACTATCGGCGCTTGCCGTTGTTTGCGCCATCGTCATTGTTCAGCTGCGCGACGAACGTCGTCTGACAACCAGCCTCTCCACCGACTTGTCCCGCTCGCGGGGCGCCGCGCTTGAGGCCAACATCCGCCTGGGCGATCTGGAGCAAACGCTGGCCGCGCTATCTGCCGCCAGCGGCGATGCACTGCTTATGGTTGATCGCCAACGCACCATTTTGTTTGCAAACGAGGCCGCGCGCCAGCTTTCGGAGCGCGCGGTTGCAGGCACGAGCTTGATACAGGCACTGCGCCTGTATGAGCTCGAAGGAATGGTGGATGACACGTTTGCCCAACAACCGGTGGGCGCGCGCGAAGTCCACTTTAACGGGCGACTGTATCGTGCGACCGCGCATGCCACCGGCAAGAATGTGGCCCTTGGCTTGCGGGACGTCAGCGAGCTGCAACGATTGGGACGGGCCCGGCGCGATTTTGTGGCCAACCTGTCGCATGAACTGCGCACGCCGCTGACCACCATCAAGCTGCTGGCGGAAGGTCTGCGCAGCGAGCCGCCCAACGAGGAACGCAAGCAGGCCGTACTCACTCAGATCGACAATCAAACCGACGTGCTGGCGCAGATCACGCAGGAAATGTATGACCTGTCGCAGATCGAAAGCGGACGGCTGCCCATGCGTCTGATTGAGACCGCGCTGGCGCCGGTAGCCAATGATGTGATTGCCAAACTCACGCCGCTGGCGGAGCGGGCGGGTCTTGAGCTGCGCAATGACCTGCCATTGGGGGCCGAGGCGCTTATTGATGGCGAACAAATGGCGCGCGTGTTGACCAACCTGATCAACAACGCGATCAAGTTTACGACGCGGGGCTCGGTGGAGGTGCTGATGCAAGCGGTGGATCCAAATGCAGACTTCATCACCGTGGGCGTGCGCGACACCGGCATCGGCATCGCACTGGACATGCAGACGCGGATATTTGAACGCTTCTACAAGGTGGATCGCGCCCGCGGCCAGCGCGGCACAGGGTTGGGTCTGGCCATCGCCAAGCACATCGTCGAGGCGCACGGCGGACACATCTGGGTGGAGAGCGTGCTTGGCCACGGCAGCACGTTCTGGTTTACCGTGCCCCGGCCGTAATGTGCGTGCCGCGCTAAGCTGGTGCAAATTTGCCCGTCATACCGTCGGTGTCCGGCGATCCGGGTTTTGCGCGGGGAAGGGTCTGACGAGTTACGCATCCGGCGTTCGATCCCCCGTGCAAAACCCCTACAAAAGCACCCCGGCCCCGGGAAGTTGCGCCTGAACAGCGCCACGCGATCCAAGAAGGATTGCGCATTGTCGCCGCCGGACTCAAAACCCCATTGCCTCGCCCACATGATGGGGATCGGCGCCACCCAGAAGTTGGGCGCCGGCCACCACGATTGCCAGCGGACTGGCAAACATGCGTGGATACACCATGTGCTCACGCACGTCCAGGCGATGGCCACGGGCGCGCAAAACGGCGATGACGTCCTCACCGAGCGCGGCATCGACAATGGTGGTTGGCGCGCTGGCGTCAAAGCCGATGTTTGCGCAGGCATCCGCTGGATTCATGCCGAACTCCAACACATTGTGAATCGTGCGCATCACCGCCCCCATAATCTGCCGGCCACCAGGCGCACCGGCGGTCATGTAGGGCGCGCCATGCCTCAGCACGATCGTTGGCGTCATGCTGCTTAACGGATACTTTCCCGGGGCGATCGAATTCTTGCGACCGGGCACCGGGTCAAATAACACCATGGTGTTGTTAAACAGCACACCGGTGCCTGGCGCGGTGACGCCACTGCCCCAAACCGCGTTGATGGTCTGGGTGAGCGCGACCATATTGCGTTGTGCATCCACCACGCTCAGATGAGTGGTGCACCCACCATCACCTTCCGGGGCGGGCGCAGCAGCATCGGCCCAAGCTGCAACGGAATCGGCTGCCCGATCCAGATCGATCCCGGAGCGGCGCTCGTTAGCGTATCGCTTGGACTCCAATTGCGCAATTGGCACACCTGGTGCGCGCTCGTCCGAGAGCCAGGAATAGCGGTCGGCATAGGCAATTCGGGCAGATTCGATAAACCGATGCACGGTTTCGGCATCATTGGTCGACAGCCCGTCAAAGCGAAACCCTTCGAGGATGTTAAAGGTTTCGGCAAGCGTGCCACCACCCGTGCCGGGCGCAAAGCGCAGGTCAAAATCGCGATAACTTGTGCTGCGCACCGCGCGCCATTCCGGCTGGTAGCTGGCCAGGTCGGAGGAGTCGATTAGGTTTCCGTGCCCGGCAAAATCCGTGGTGATCATGCGCGCGGTCTCACCCTCATAGAACTCACGCGCACCCTGGTCGGCCACGCGCCTGAGGGTGCGGGCCAGGTCGCGTTGAATCAGCTTGTCACCCGGTCCCATGTTGGGCGCGCGGTAAAGAAGCCCGCCCGGGCGCAGGAAGACCGCCGCAGTGGCCGGGTGACTCTGGATCAGGTCCATATGTTGGGCGCTGTGCATCACATGATGCCAGTTTGGCTCAAAGCCATTCTCGGCCAGATCGATGGCCGGTTCCAGCGCCCGGGCGAGCGAGACGGTGCCAAATCGCTCTAGCGCGGCCTGAGCACCTGCGATCAACCCGGGAACGCCGATGCTCCGATAGCCGGTTGAATTGGCGTTGTCCTTGACACCACCGTAACCCAGGACGTTTACCGCTCCGGCCCGGGTTATTTCGAACATATCCGGACGGGCCGCACGCGGCGCGCGCATGAAATAGTCCAGCACATGGGTCTGGCCGGTGGCGGCTTCATGAAATACCATAAACCCACCGCCTCCCACGCCCGACATCATGGGCTCGACCACACCCTGCGCCAAGGCAGTTGTGATTGCTGCGTCCACGGCGTTGCCGCCGGCTTTCAATATATCCAGCCCGGCGCGCGCCGCCAGGGGGTGTTTGCTGTTGACCATGCCGTGTGTCGCGATGGCCTCGGTTCGGCTGATGCGGAGGTGAGTGGATTGCATAGTTATTACTTTGTTTATACAATTGTTAGATGGTACTAGAACTCAAGATTCGCAAAATTGGTAACTCAGTGGGCGTGCTTCTGCCCAAAGAGGCCCTTTCCCGCCTGAATGTAGCCGAGGGCGATACTGTTGTGTTAACTGATGCCGCTGATTCAGGCATTCTAATGCGGTCAAATCAAATTGAGTTTGCGGCCAAGATGGCCTTGGTTGATGCCCTTTGCAAACGATATCGAAACACATTGCACGAACTTGCCAAGTGACCATTCCAAATTGGATAACCCGCGTTGAAGCATTGAGCATCCACGAAAAGATGCTTGGCTTATTTGGGGGCGGGAGTGGCCTGCGTGATCAGGAGCTCCTGGACTCGGCGCTTGCGCGACCCCAACATCGTTTCGCGTACGAAGGCTCAGAAATCCCGGAATTGGCCGCCAGCTACGCCGTAGGGATTGTGTTGAACCATCCATTCATAGACGGTAACAAACGAACGCCGTAGTTCAAACACTGGCGCTTGCGGCCGGCGAGCTAAAAGAGGCCACTTACGCCAACTGGTTGCGCGTGAATTCACGACAGCTTTAGTTTGCGCACTCGAGTTCGTGTCATCCCTACGCAAACTATGCGAGAATTAAGGGTCTCAAACTCAGGAGCAAGCAACACAAATGGCAAAAGCAAAAATTGGAATTAACGGTTTCGGCCGGATTGGTCGACAAGTATTGAAGGCAATGATTGAGCGTCATAAGGACAAGTTTGACATTGTGGCGATCAACGACCTCGTGGATGCGCCAACCAATGCACATCTTTTCAAATATGACAGCAACTATGGCCGCTTTAATGGCACGGTGACAACCCACGGCAGTGACCTTGTGATCAACGGCGATCACCTCAAGGTGTTTGCTGAAAAGGATCCCGCAGCGATTCCGTGGGGCAGCGTGGGCGCGGATATCGTCATTGAGAGCACCGGTCTGTTCACCCAGGCGGAGAAGGCCAGCGCGCACTTGAAGGGCGGCGCCAAGAAGGTCATCATCAGCGCCCCCGCCAAGGGCGAGGACATCACCATTGTGATGGGCGTCAACAACGAGAAGTTTGACGCGGCCAAGCACAACATCGTCAGCAACGCCAGCTGCACCACGAACGGTCTGGCCCCGGTGGCCAAGGTGCTGTTCGATAAATTCGGCATCGAGAAAGGCGTTCTGACCACAGTGCACAGCTACACGAATTCCCAGCGCTTGCTGGACGTGGCTACCAAGGATCTGCGTGATGCGCGCGCGGCCGCGCTGAACATTGTGCCCAGCGAGACCGGCGCGGCGCGCGCGGTCGGTCTGGTCATCCCAGAGCTGCAGGGCAAATTCAGCGGCATGGCCTTCCGAGTGCCAACCAGCACCGTCAGCGTAATCGACTTCACCGCGTTGCTTGGCCGGAACGTGACAAAAGAAGAGATCAACGCCGCGATGAAGGAATATGCCACCGGCTCGATGAAGGGAATTCTCGAATATACCGAGGATCCCCTGGTCAGCACCGATATGAAGGGCAACACCAACAGCTCGATCTTCAGTGCCATCGACACCCTGGTCGTGGGTGGCAACCTTGCCAAGGTCATCAGCTGGTATGACAACGAATGGGGCTATTCGTGTCGCGTGGGTGACCTCGCGGCGTTTATGTCCCAAAAGATGGGTCTGATCTAGGATCAGGGCAAAAATAGAACAAAAAAGGGGCGGTCACCGCCTTTTTTTTGTCGGGTCACTCACGGACGCTTCGCAGTGCCTGCAGTGTCTGCGGCTGTAAGATTTTCCGGATTAGCAGCGCGGCCATTACCGTGCGCGGGACAATTGAATCAAGCTCGATATATTCAAGGTCGGCGTTGTGTGCGTTGCCGCTCACCGGGCCCAGACCATCTATCACAGGGCAGTGCGGTGCAATAATGTTGGCGTCACTGGCCCCGCCGGTGGCCACGTCTTCAAGGACAAAATCCAGATCGGCGGCCGCATCGCGGGCCAGACCGGCCATCAAGGAAACGGAGGGCGTCTTTGCCATGGGCGGAAAGCTAAACCCACCCGTAACCGTTACTGCGGCGCCGGAAACGAACGTGAGCTTGGCCAGGTCGCGCATGCCCTGCTCTATTGCCGCCACGCCCGCCGGATCTTCCGCCCGGCAGTCGATCTGCACGGTGGCGTCCTCTGGCACGACGTTGGAGGCGCCGCCGCCATGAACCACCGTGGGCGTCACCGTCACACCAGGCACACATTTGTTAAGCGCGGCGGCAGCCAGCACATAATGAGCGGCCGCCACCACCGCGTTTATACCCTTCTCGGGAGCGATCCCGGCGTGCGCGCTCAGCCCCTTGATATGCACGGCATATTTGGCCGAGGCCTTGCGCGCGCTCACAATCGCGCCGCTGGACCGCGCGGGCTCAAACACCAAGGCCGCGTCCATCGAAGATGCCAGATTTTGGGTGATGTGCTGCGACACCGGCGATCCATGTTCCTCTTCACTATTAAAGAAAAAAGTCAGAGTTTCAAATTGATCAAATCCGGATTGCTGCAGCGCGCGCAGGGCATACATGCCGGTAAGCAACCCACCCTTCATATCCCCCGCGCCTGGCAAATAGAGGTTGTTGCCTTCCTGACGCGCCGGATGGGCGGCCACTGTGCCGTCAAAATAGACCGTGTCCAAATGACCCATCAACATGATTCGCCCGACACCCGTGCCTGTGAGCGTGGCCGTGTGGCAATCACCCCACTTTTCCTGCGGATAGGTGTGCACATCCCAGCCCCATGACCGACAGAGGTTGGTGATGTGTGCGCCAACAGCGTCCACACCGGGCTTGTTGGTGGTTCCACAATCGATAGCGGTGAGCCGGGCCAGGTTGTCGAGCCATTCCTGTCTATGATTGTTGACGAAATCGTGTAGTGCCTGCATGGATAGAGTGTAGCAAATTGGCAAATCTAGGACAGCAGATCATCGTCCTGATGAACCCCGTTGGTGACCGGAATCGGACTGCCAATTTCCTCCGCCTTGAGTGTGCTGCGTTTGCGTTTTTGCCGGCGCGAAAGGCGAACATCACTGGTTGACGTGGTGCGGGCCTCGTCGAGACGGGCACTGAGAGCAGCAAATGCTTCGCGGCCGGCCGCAGCCTGTTGCTTTGCCATCAACTCGATCAGTCCATATAACGGGTGCAGACTCGGTATTTTGGCCAGCTCATCCTCCACCTCATCAAACCGACCATCGTACTCGGATATTCGCCGATCCCGGTCAAACCACTTTTCATTTTGGGAGGTGGCAAAGTCGAGCCAGTCCTTGTCAATGCGATCCTTAAAGCTTTCCGTTTGGCGTTTGGTTCGTTCCTCGGCATCGCGCTGAATTTCGAACAACTCATTGATTCGGGCCTCCATGCGCCGCTCAAATTCAGGGAATTCGTTGAGCACCCGGCGCACGTCTTCACGCATTTGGATAAACCCGGTGGTTTGTGTGGAAATATCGTCCGCACGCACCTTCAATTGCTCAACCACGCTGGCATATTCGGCAAACTGGCGTTCACGACGGATATCAGACACGCGCTGATTTTCCATAAGCTGGCTCTGCGCCTCCAGCATTTTGCCCGCTTCCTCGATCTCAAGCTGCTTTTTGCGAATACCCTCGTCCAGCAATAGCAACTGAGGTGGCAGCGCGTCTATTTTTCGGCGCAAATCAGGCAATTGGTCTTCGACCTGCACAATGCGTTTGGCATCCTGACGGCGCTGTTCCTCCAGATATGAAATGGCGGCGCCCGGCTGGTCGAGCCGGCGGTCGAGGTCAATCGCTTGTACTTGCAGCTTTCCGATCAGTTCGGAAAGTCGCGCGTCCTCCTGCTTGCGACCCTCGAAATCATCCGCATAACGCGCATAGGGTTTAATTTCCCGTTTTAGTTCGGCGATCTGGCGGGTGACCGACTCCAGCTCAACCTGGCGCACACGCTGGGCATCGGTATCCACACGCTTGAAGCTCTCCTCGGCGCGTGCCACGTTTTGTTTGAATTCCGCGCGCGCGGTCTCGATGGCGGTTTGCCAGCCTTCGGCCCGCGCCACGCGAGACTTGAGTTCGGTGATGCTGGTTTCCAGACCTTGGGCATAGCGCGAGCGCGCTTCGTTCTCGCGCAGCAACGATTCCACCCGCTCTTGCATTTGCACCAGCAGCACGCGATCCTTGCGCCGCTCTTCATCATAATACTGAACCAGATTGGAGATTTGGTTGATGTCCATTCCATCAGCATCATAGCATCGTGTGGTACGATTTTGCTTGTGAACGTGATTCGGTCCCGCGTCTTTTGGCTGGGCGTTGTTGTCTTGTGTTTGGGCGTGGCGGCCGGCGTTTTTGCCTATAACTATGGGCGCAATCTGGGTCGCGCGCTCCCCGTGGGTGATGCCCCAAAAATCGTGGCCACATTTGTACCCACCGCGGCCGCAACGGTAAACCCGTTTGAAGTGACGGCACAGCCCGCACCGATCGTCATCCAGAAAGCGTGGGACGGCAAGGAACGTCTGAACGTTTTGCTCATGGGAATCGACCAGCGCCAGGGCGAAACCGAGCTGGGATACCGGACCGACACGATGATCGTTCTCACGCTTGATCCGGCCACGTTGCAGGGCGGAATGCTGAGCGTTCCGCGGGACATGTGGGTGCCCATTCCGGGCTATGGCAACGCGCGTATCAACACGGCCAATGACATCGGGGATCGGGTGAAGTATCCAGGCGGCGGGCCCGCGCTGGCCAGAAAGACCGTAGAGAACGTTCTGGGTATCAAGATTCAGCATTATGTGCGTTTGAACTTCACCGCGTTTGAGGATGTCATTGACCGGCTGGGTGGCATTACCGTGGACGTGCCCAACGACATTTTGGACCCAACCTACCCGACCGATACCTATTCAACCCAAGTGTTTAGCATCACCCACGGCATTCAAAAGTTGAACGGCGACGTGGCGTTGAAATATGCGCGCACCCGGCACAACAGCACGGACTTTGAACGCGCCAAGCGCCAACAGCAGGTCATGCTGGCTGTACAGGAGCAGCTAAAGAACCCGCGCATCGCGCTATCGTTGTTTGCAAGCGGCCCGGAGATCATGCAGAACCTGAGCAGCTCGATGCAGACCGATCTGACCCTGGATCAGATCCAACAGTTGGCCACATTGGCCACGCAAATTGACCGCAAAAATATTCGCTCCGAAGTGATCGACGAGAACTATACGGAGTATCGTGACACCGCCGACGGGCAAAACGTAGTGGTGCCCAATCGCGCAGCCATGGCCAAACTTCGAACCTCATTTTTTACCTCAATGCCGGTCCAATAGCCCGCAGTAGCCCGCAGCAGCCCGCGCGAAGGGAACGTCGGGTCTTGTCCCGCGCCTCACATATAATCCAAACAGGTGGCTTGAACCACCGCGCATGGCGCGCAAATCGCACACTTATTTGAGATTTTGGAGGCAACGATTACATGGCATCACTTATAGACAAGGTCGGCACACTGATCAAGGCAAACCTGCATGCACTGGTGGATCAGGCTCTGCAGAGCAATTCAATGGCCGTCATTGATCAATACATTCGAGATGTGGACAACAACCTGGTCGCCTTGGAAGACGCCGCGGCCACGGTTGGCGGCACGGTCAAGACACTCGAGCGCAAGACGGCGGAGTACAAGAAGGAAATGGATCAGCTCGATGCCAATATCGACATTTTCTTGCGCCAAGGCAAGAGCGAGCTGGCCGCTGCCGCCCAGTCAAAATTCAACAGCACCAAGGGGCTGTTTGACACCTACACCACCCAGCTGACGCGCGAACAGGCCGAATACAAAAGCCTGTTGGATGCGCGGCTGAAGCTGCAGGCCAAGCTGACAACCATCAAGCAACAGCGTGAAGAGATGCAGTCGCTTATGGAGCTGGCCAAAGCCAAGGAAATCACCAATAAGACGATCAAGAGCCTGGACAACCTGGCCGGCACGGGTGATCAGGATGTGGCGCGGCTGGCCGAGAGCATCAAAACAAAATTGGACAAGGAAAACGCGCGCGCCGAAATGGCCGCCCAGAACCTTGACACCCAAATGGACGATGTGCTTGGCAAGGGCCAGCTTGACGCCCAACTTGAAGAACGCAAGAAGCGTCTGGGTATCGGGCAATAGACTTGGACCTACGCAAGCGCGCACGGACCGCCATCCTCGAAAGCGCAATCATCAATGTGCCCAGCGCATTGTTGATTGCGCTGGGCATGGTGCTCGTGGTCATGACCTCCGAGGTTCCGGTGGTGCACGCACCCGCGGTGGCGTGGCTCATCCCGGTTGGCATGGCATGGCTGGGCGTAGTCGGATCACGTCTTCTTAGTTCGCAGCATAACCAGCAAGCGGTGACCAACATGCTGCGGCAAAAATACGACACGTCGATTTTTAAAAACGCGCAGCTCAAAAAAGATGTCGAACAGGCAATTGCCTATCGCCAGCGGATTGATCAGCAGGTGGATGGGCTGGCCGATGGTCCGATGAAGGTCAAGTTGTTCGATGTGGCCAATCAAATCGAAGGCTGGGTTGGGCAGATATATTCACTGGCCCAGCGCGTCGAGTCTTACCGCGCTGATCCGCTGCTGCGCAATGACCTGATAGATGTGCGCCAAAGCGTGGCCGAGCTAAAGGCGCGCCTTGCCCGCGCCGCAAATGACAACCTGAAGCAGGACTTGCTCGATACCATCGCACACAAACAAGCCCAGGCGGATTCACTACAGCAGCTGGACAACACAATGGATCGGGCCGAATTGCAAATCGAGAATACACTGACGGCACTCGGCACGGTGTACTCCCAGGTGATCATGGTTGACAACCGCGACGTCAGCAGTGGTCGCGCCCAGCGCCTGAGCGAGGATGTCAACCAGCAGGTCAGCGGGCTATCCGATTTGCTGACCAGCATGGATGACATCTCAGGCCGCCGCACCGCCGGACAGGCCGCACGCTAAACGCCGAGGATGGTGCGCGGGCAGGATGTCCGCGCACCATGGTGGATGGCGGTCGTAAACTATGGGTATGGGTACTACATCATTCTGGCAACATACCGCAACGGCCCCCGACCTGTATTCCGACCTCCCCAAAACCGCAGATTTGGTAGTGGTGGGTGGTGGCGGCGTTGGGGTGGCGGCGGCCTACTGGGCGGCGCGGGCGGGCTTGAGGGTCACGCTTATCGAGCAATCGGCGTTGGCCGCGGGCGCCACCGGGCGCAACGGCGGGTTTATCACGCTGGGCGCCGCCGATTCGTATCTGAGCCTGAGCGCGCAATACGGTCGTGACGCGGCGCGCGCAATATGGCAATTTACGCTACGAAACCGTGTGTTGCTCAATCAAATAATCGCCGAAGACAATTTTGAGTTTGACCATCGGGTCAATGGCACGCTCACGCTGGCCCTGAATGACGCTGAGGTGCGTTCCTGGCACGCAAACATCGCGGCAATGGAGGCGGATGGCATCACCGGTGAATATGAATGGCGGGACCACGTGGGCACCCAGAAACTGATCAACACCCAAATTTCCGAGGAGATCGATGGCTGCGTTTTTAAGCCAAACACCGCCTTGGTGCACTCGGCCAAGTATGTGTTTGGGCTGGCCGGCGCCGCAGTGCGCCGTGGCGCCAAAGTCTGTATTGCCCAAATGCGCAGCTTTGAGGATTACGCCAACCGGGTGATCGTGCACACCAGCGCCGGTGATATCGAAGCCAAGTCACTGATTCTTGCAGGAAACGCCTGGACGGATGAGCTCGTGCCACACTTGGCAGGTACGGTGATACCGGTGCGCGGACAAGTCCTGAGCTATGCCCCCAGCGCGCGGGTGTTTGATGTTGGCATGGGCGCCAGCGTGACGCCCACCGGTGAGTATTGGCAACAGACGCTTGATGGCAGTATCCTAATTGGCGGGTGCCGAGCGGATGCGCCAGATCGCGAATGGAACCTGCGCGCAGACGTGCTGCGTTCGGAGGTGCAGGAGCCGCTTGAGCAGGTGATTCCGCGCTTGTTCCCGCAATTAACCAACCTTACGGTGGCCCATCGTTGGAGCGGTCCAATGGCGTTTACCAAGGACTACCTGCCCGTGATCGACAAGGCCCCCGGACAACATCACACCTGGGTAGCAGGTGGCTTTAATGGCCACGGGATGTGCTACGGCCTTGCCACGGGTGAGGCGCTGGTGCATGCGGCGATGCACAACACAAAGCCCGACGCGATCGCGCCGTTTGCGGCGGATCGGAGCGGGCTAAATTAAGAGCGCGCCCTCATGCCGAAGCAGCCACTCCTTGCGCCATAAGCCGCCGGCGTAGCCGGTGAGCGTACCGTCTGCGCCGATCACGCGGTGGCACGGGACGACGATGGCAATCGGATTGAGCGAGTTGGCATGACCAACGGCGCGGGCGGATTCGCGTTCACGCAGACCAAGGGCGCGCGCCAGCCCACCGTAGCTTAGCGTTGACCCGGCAGGTATCAGGCGCAACTGACGCCACACCCGCTGTTGAAATTCAGTGCCACCCATGCTGACCAACAAGCCGTCGAGTGAATTTAGCTCGCCGGCGAAATAGCGGTCGAACGCGGTGCCAATATGAGGCGCCGGAGACGTCTCGGTCAACGTGACAGCGCCAAAGCGCTGCTGCAGCAATTGCTCCAAACGCGCGCTGAACCCATCGAAATCAACGGTTATGAGCGCGTCTTTGTCACAGACGATATGCAACCGGCCGAGCGGGCTGGGAAGTTGGAACGTGCTAAACATCATTGCCAGAGTCGGTCACTAGACCGTTGGAAACCCACGCACGACATGGTTTCGTACAATGACGGAACGATGTCACTTGAATGCATATTGCTCGGCGTGGCGCAGGATGCCGGCGTGCCACAGGCCGGCTGTTACTGTACCACCTGCGCGAATGCACGGGCCAACCCGGCAAATCAGCATTACACGGTGTGTCTGGGGCTGATCGACCGTGACCGATCGGCGTGCTGGATGATCGACGCCACACCAGACTTCAAGCATCAGCATGCCGCGCTGATGGCGGCCGCGCCGGGCTGCGAATGGCAGGGCATATTTCTGACGCATGCCCATATCGGGCATTACACCGGTCTGATCCATCTGGGTAAGGAGTGCATGAATGCGCGCGCGTTACCCGTCCATGCAAGCGCTCGCGTGTGCCAGTTTCTGTGCACAAATGCACCATGGTCGTTGCTGGTGCGGAACAACAACATAGCGTTGATCGAAATTGCACCCGGACAACTCTGCGAGCTCGGGCCGGGCTGCTCCATTACGGCACTGGTGGTCCCGCACCGCGATGAATTCTCCGATACCGTCGCCTACGTCATCGCGGGCACGCAGCGCTCATTGTTCTACTGCCCGGATATTGATCGATGGGAGGACTGGGGCACCCCGGTGCGTGAACTCTGCAGCACCCACGACGTAAGCCTGATCGACGGCTGTTTTTATGATTCCACGGAACTAAAGGGGCGTGACATGACCCTGATCCCGCATCCGGTGATTGCGCATTCAATGACCGTGTTAAACGGGCTTGAACGTGACATTCGGTTTGTTCACCTAAATCACTCCAACCCGGTGCTCACCAAAACTTCTGCGGAATATGCCCGGGTGATCGCGCACGGGTTTGGCGTGGGCGATCAGGGCGACCGCTGGGAGCTGTGAACGAGCAACCCACTGGCCGGCATTTGCTTACTTGGCCAGTTCCTGGGCGCGGAACTCGCGCACGACGGTGACGCGAATCTGACCCGGATACTGCATGGTCTCCTCAATCTGCCGGGCCACATCGCGGCTGATTTCGATACAACGAAGGTCATCCACCTGATCGGGTTTGACAATGATACGCACTTCACGACCGGCCTGAACCGCATAGGCCTCTTGTACGCCACGGAATGAGCGTGCCACATCTTCAAGGGCGCGCACACGCTTGACATAGTTGTCCGCGCTTTCGCGGCGTGCGCCCGGGCGGCTGCCGCTGATGGCGTCCGCAATTTCCACGATAACGGCTTCGATGGTTTCCATCTCAACATCGTGGTGATGGGCCTCGACCGTGTGAATCACCTTTGGGTTGATGTTGAAGCGCTTGAGCAAATCCACGCCAAGCTGGACGTGAGTTCCTTCATTTTCGCGATCCAACGCCTTGCCGATGTCGTGCAACAGCCCGCCCATCTTGCATACCTTAATGTCGGCCTTAAACTCACTTGCCAGGAGACCAGCGATGCGGGCGCTCTCCACCGAATGGAACAATTGGTTCTGACCGTAGCTGGTACGAAAGCGCAGACGACCCAGCGTGCGCACAACATCTCCCGGCAGATTTGGCACGCCGGCTTCCAGCGTGGCCCGCTCGCCCTCATCCCAAATGACCCGCTCAACATCGCGGCGGGCATCTTCAAGCGCCTTCTCGATCCGGGCCGGATGAATGCGCCCGTCTCGCAGCAACATCTCCAACCCGCGCCGACCGATTTCGCGGCGAACCGGGTCAAAGCAGCTGATGGTCACCGTTTCGGGTGAGTCATCCACGATCACATCAACGCCTGCGGCCTGCTCGAATGCCTGCACGTTGCGTCCATTGCGACCAATGATGCGGCCCTTGATTTCTTCGCTGGGCAGCTCAATGGTGCTGACGGTGCGCTCGGCCACGGTGTCGGTGGCCACGCGCTGCATGACGTCAACCACGATCTCGCGGGCGCGCTTCTCGGCCTCGTCCTTGGTTTGGGCCTCAACCTCGCGGATCACGCGGGCCTGGTCGTTCCGGGTCTCTTCACGAACCGCGTTGATCAGCTCGGCACGGGCGTCTTCCCGGGCCATCCCCGCCGCCTTTTCAAGCGCAGCCTGCCGATCCTTTATGAGTTTTTCGGATTCGGTTTCGCGTTTCTCAACAGTCGTTTGGCGCTGGGCCAGCTTTCGGTTTAGTTGGTCGAGCCGTTCGCGCTCACCATTGATTTCAGCGCGCTCTTTGCGGCGGCGTTCTTCCTCGCGCTGAATTTCGATGCGCCGCTCCTTGATATCCTTGTCCGCTTCGTCGCGGATGCGCAGTGCTTCATCCTTGGCTTGCACCAGCAGGTCGCGGCTCTTGACTTGAGACTCCGCGGCTTCCTTCTCAGCTTGCAGCCGCTGGGCTGCTCCTACGTCCTGAACTTCCTTCCGAGTATTTTTTACAGCTGATGTGCCCCAGAACCACAGAGCGGCGGCACCCAGCACCAATCCGATGACGAGACCAATGATTAGGTTGATGGTATCCACGTTTTGCTAACTTCTCTTATTACGGTTTGAATCACTTCATAGCCGTAGCCGTTTCGCGCAAGGTAATCCGACAGCTTGCGTTTGCGTTCTTGAGGGGTGAGGTCGGAGGCGAGAAGCCTGGGCCAGCGCTTGCGCGCCAACTCAAGGGCGGTCTTGTCGTCATCGACCTGTGCCAAGGCCACACTGGCGGCAGCACCGTCAATGCCCTTGGCCTTCAGCTCCCACGCCATCATCCGCTTGCTGCGTGGGCGACTTCTCAGCCGACTTTCCACCCATTCACTGCTAAACGTTGCGTCGTCCAGCAGCTCTGCTTCCTTCAAACGCACGACAATGGCCTCGATCTGCTCATCATCCGCGCCAGCCTTTTTCAACCTGCGCTTAACCTCAAGTACGCTACGCGGGCGATATGCCACAAAACCAACCGCACGTTGCATCGCCATCTCGAGCGAATCAGCGGACTTCAACCTGGTGATGTCGTCATCATCAAGGTCCTGCCCGATTTTCAGCCAAAGTGCATGTATGAGCGCCAGACCAAATGCAAATTCCCCATTCAAATACACATTGACGCGGGAATTTGAGTTTTTCTGCGTGTGTAGCTTTGTGATCGTGCCTGCCATGCGCGAATATTTACTTTACAGAATGATTATACCTATGTGAACGGAGTGGGAAATCCGCTGAGAAATAGCCGTTGCCGGGTGGCGTTGTGTCACACTTTTGTAACGGCGACGTAAGAATGTGACCCTAATCTGCTTGTTATGTTGACACGACGAAAATTCGCTTTTATGGGATTGTCTTTGGGTCTGGCCGCATGTGCCACCCCCACTGCGATTAGCACTGTGGCTCCGTTGGTGCCGGCCAAGCCAACCGAACCCGCCGTTGTTCCCGCCACCGTCGGTGCTGTACCGACATCACGGGTTGGAGCAGCACTGCCAACACAAGCACCAGTACCCCCTGAGCCAACCGCCATGCCTATAAAACCCGCCAAACCCGTGGCACTTTCGCTGCCAACCGGCCCCCTTGCGCCACCGATCATCAGCAGCAACTGGATCAACTCACAGCCGCTGAGCTGGGACGGTCTGCGTGGCAAGGTTGTGATGGTCGAGTTCTGGACGTTTTCATGCATCAACTGCATTCATGTGACGCCAGCCATGAAGGGCTATCACAAGGACTTTGCCGATCAGGGGTTTACCTTGATTGGGGTGCACGCACCGGAGTTTGATTATGAGAAGGTGCTGGCCAACGTGCAGAAGGCGGTCAAGGAAGCCGGGATCGAATATCCGGTTGCCATTGACAATGACTTTGCAAACTGGCAGCGGTATACCAATCACTACTGGCCGGCTTGGACACTGATCGACAAGCGCGGCAATGTGCGCTATAGCCACATCGGCGAGGGCGCCTATGACGAGACGCGCGAGAACATCAAAGCGCTGCTGGCGGAGTAGAGGAGGATGGTGCGTTGTCGGTGAGTAGACCGGGGAATCCTGCCCACTCTTTGAATATTGTCCGTAGGGATTTGCGTTGCACGCAAAGTTCCTGATGGCGTTACTCAAAGATTTCAAAGATTTCGGCTGACGTTGAATTGCGGGCTGCAAGCCCGCGCTCCATAGTCGGCTGACGCCGAAGTGCGGGCTGGAAGCCCGCGCTCCATACTCGGCTGACGTTGAAGTGCGGGCTGGAAGCCCGCGCTCCATAGTCGGCTGACGCCGAATTGCGGGCTGGAAGCCCGCGCTCCATAGTCGGCTGACGCCGAAGTGCGGGCTGGAAGCCCGCGCTCCATACTCGGCTCACGCCGAATTGCGGGCTGGAAGCCCACGCTCCATACTCGGCTGACGCCGAAGTGCGGGCTGGAAGCCCGCGCTTCATACTCGGCTGACGCCGAACTGCGGGCTGGAAGCCCGCGCTCCATATCTCCAACCTTGGTGGAGGATGATACGCCGGGTTACGTGCGTCATGTACGCGGGTGACAGCCTTCAATTGAACCGGGGACGCGGCTTCACTATGATCAATCTTGTAGGCACCCAACACTTGCGACGGTAACCGCGGAATACCGGTCAGAGCAGTCTAGTGCCCGCTAAAAGGATCGTTGAAACAAACGTTTTCAACGAAACATCTATTATGAATTTCAAATCTTTCAAAAGTGCAGTCCGTGTATCGGCAGTAGTGGCAAGCGCAGCCATGGCCATGTCCTTGAGCGGCGTGGTTCACGCCGCCAGCGGCGATGTGGCGGTCAATCCGCCCACCAAGGTGATGATAGACATGCAGCAGTTTGACCAGCGTATTTCACAGTTGCCACAATTGGCCAACGTGAAGGCTGGCAACGTAGTAACCCTGGCCGATGATGGCAGCATCACCGGTGCAACGTGGCAGGGCAACTATGTGTATCGCCCAGCCGGCACCGTGATCAACGCAGGCAGCTCGTTCTATGCTCGCTGGAAGGACGGCGTGGTCACTCTGACCCCGACTCCAGCAAAGTTGAGCGGTCAGGCCGCCCCCGGCACATTGGATGCCAGCTATGTAGAAAACAATGCGGATGGCAGCAGCAATCAAACCATCAGGACACTCGTAGTGGACTCGTCCGATACAACCGTGTTGCGCATCCCCGACAACGCGTGGTTGGTTCGCATGAACGCGCAGGGTCAGTATGTGGCCCTTGTTGACATGTTCGAGTTTCAGGGTGGCAACCAGCCAACGACGCTGCAGCAACAGGCGGAATTGATGAACGGTACCGTGGACACGACGTTCACTGTAAACCAGCCAGTACCCGTGGTTGCGGGTCAGTAATTGAATCTTGTCATGAGTGCGGTGCCTGCGGCACCGCACTCATGACAAGATTCCGGTAAAGGGGCCGGGCCAATTGGCCCGGCCCCT
>JANXLU010000066.1 GCA_025354985.1 Chloroflexota bacterium | reverse complement strand
TGCAACCGTGCCCAGCGGCAACAGCGCACCGTTCAAGGTCATGGAATCGTTGCTCCCATCAAATCGCACCACCGGGTTGAAGTTTAGGTTATCGGTCGCATTGTTGCGATACGTTGGTTGATTGGCCACTGTCGCCTGGATAGCATTGTTTGCCTGCGCTTGATCATTCCATTGGCTGATAGCGCCGCCGTCCGTGGTCGTGCTCGTTCCCGCATCGGCCTTCAACCACAAGTTGAGACCGGCGGCAACGCCGCCCGGAGCGGTCTGCGCCCGACCAAAGGTGAAGAACTGACCGTTGGAAAAGTCAGCGTCGGCCACCATATTGCCACTGCCATCAGGTGTCATCGCAATCTCGGTGATGCCGGAGGCAAACGTCGGAACGTTGCTGATAATAAGATGATCGGCTCCGCTTGGCCCACGCACTTGCACGGTGCCAACCGAGCCGGTTTCCTGCACCTTCCACACCCGGGCCACGCGGGAATAGAGTGGAGTTGCTGGTGTAAAGGTGGACGGCGTATATGCAGTGGTAAATGTGATTGCCGCATTGTCGTCACCCCAAATCATATAGGATTTATCGGCACCAAATGTGCCGGCATTTGCGAGGTTGGACGATGCAATAGCGGGGCCGAGCGCGATGGTCACTGTATCGCCATTGTTAAAATTCTGCACGCTGCGCGATTGCTTTTGATTCAAGTCTTCGGCATCGTCGCGGCCAATGCCCGCGATGTTGTAGGCATAGCCGCTGTTTGCAGTGGCGTTCCAAACAACGTTTGAAGCGGTGTCCAAATAGTTCACGCTGTTGGCATTGTTACCAATGGCACCATTGCCCTGACCCAGCGTTACGCCCCACTTGATCGCCATGTAGGAGTTGATCTTTTGCATCTCAACATCCGTCATATTCCGGTTGTAGACGTAGAACTCGTTGATCTGCCCGACAAAATCCTCGGCTTCCAACGCGCCATTTGGTCCGGCGTAATCGGAACCGATGGCGAAACGCTGGAAAAACGAACTGTGTGGGCCAAGCTCGTTTGCATGGCTCCAATTGGGTGTTGACTTATAACCATCTGTCCAGGTGTTATACGGATCGGTCTTTGCGCCGGCAGACGATTCTGCAAATATCTGAGCTTGTGCGCGCGCAGTGCGGGGATCATTGGCGACGATGGAGCTGCCGTTCCAATAGGAGTTGTATTGCGGGCCGTACACGGTGCCAATGCCACTATAGCCGGCATCCGGATTACCGTATATGCCATAGGGGATCCAGCCGTTGTACCCCGCAAGGCCAAGCAAATAGTAAGACTTATACGATACGAAAAAGTCCCAGGCATTTTCTGCGCTATACATGGCACGCCAGGATGCGCCGCCGTTATAGGTATCTCGCGCCATCCAGCCGAAGCCATAGCCCGAGTTAAATGGCATCATCGGACTATCATTGTAGAAATATTGGCTGCCGTCAAAATCAACGGATGGATTGAAGTTGACCTGGTTGCCGATTGAATGGAACGTGGGTTGCTTGGCCACGGTTGGGCGCGCGATTAGGCTGTAGCCATTACTCGATTGGTCAGTCCAGGTCGGTATGGGTGAGCCATCGGCAACGTTGACGCCTGCGTCAGACTTAAACCAAGTCACGAGCCCGCTGTTTACGCCACCGGGTGCTGCTTGCGCCCGACCAAATGAGAAAAACTGACCATTGGTGAAATTGACAGCGGCTACAGAGTTACCATTGCCATCGGGTGTAAGCGCTATCTCGGTTACGCCGGAGGCAAAGGTGGGGACGTTGCTCACAAGCAGATGATCGGCCCCACTCGGTCCACTGACCTGCACTATGCCGACGGATCCGGTTTCCTGCACCTTCCAAACGCGTGGCGTGCGGAAATAGCCGCTGACTGGGGTAAAGCTGGTGGGGGTGTAAACCGTGCCAAAGCTGGCCGACTGACCGTTGTCGCCCCAAATCATATAGGATTTGTCGGCGCCAAACGCGCCACTATTTGCAAGATTGGTGGCGGCAATCGTGGTTCCTAATGCAATGACGACTGTATCGCCCTGATTAATATTCTGCACGCTGCGCGACTGCTTCTGATTCAAGCCTTCGGTGTCGTCGCGGCCAATACCAGCGATGTTATAGCCGTAGGCACTGTTTGCAGTGGCGTTCCAAATGACACTCCCGGCGGTATCAACGTAGTTGATATTGTTGGCATTGTTGCCAATCGCGCCATTGCCCTGACCCAGTGTCACGCCCCACTTAATGGCCATATAGGAATTTATCTTTGTCATCTCCGCATCGGTCAAATCGCGGTTGAATACGTAGAACTCATTTATCTGTCCCACAAAGTCTTCGGCTTCAAATGCGCCGTTTGGCCCGGCGTAATCCGAACCGATGGCGAAACGCTGGAAAAACGAACTGTGTGGGCCGGCCTCGTTTGCGTGGCTCCAGTTGGGAGTGGATTTGTAACCATCCACCCAGGTGTTATAGGGGTCGGTCTTTGCACCGGCCGACGATTCCGTAAAAATCTGGGCTTGAGCACGCGCAGTGCGCGGATCGTTGGCCACATAGGTGCTGCCATTCCAATAGGAGTTGTATTGCGGACCATAGAGCGTGCCATTTCCGCTGTAGCCTGCATCCGGATTACCATAAATTCCATAGGGTATCCAGCCGTTATATTGCGAGCCACCAAGCCCATAGTAAGACTTGTATGATGAGAAAAAGTCCCAGTTACTTTCTGCACTGTACATCGTGCGCCAGGAAGCACCACCGTTGTAAGTATCCCGTGCCATCCAGCCAAATCCGTAGCCAGAGGTATTGGCCATCAACGGGCTGTCGTTATAGAAATACTGGGTGCCGTCAAAATCAATCGACGGATTAAAGTTGACTTGATTGGTTGATGCCTGGTAGGTGGGCTGCTTTGACGCAATTGGGCGGGCGATCAAATTGTAGCCATTGCCTGATTGATCCGCCCATACCGGTATGGGTGATCCATTTGTCACGGTGATGCCCGCGTCAGACTTCAACCAGGTAACAAGGCCGCTGTTTACGCCACCCGGCCCCACCCCGCCGACGGCCAAAACTGGCGCCGGGGTTGAAACCGCGGTCGAAAACAACGCCCCGCCAACCGCCGCAAATAGCTGAGCCGCGGCCATGATCGACCTAAACACTTTGGCCAAGCGGTCGGTATGCACCCCTGGTTTTGCATCACTGCGGTGGACGCGGTCGGTCCGGTTTCCGGTTGAAGGTGCGGTCTTATTTGGCATCGGTTTTTTCTCCTTGTGCAAAGATCAAAGTAGTCAACCGATGACCATCTGGATATAATTCCAGATGGCCATTCGGCATAAATCACGGTTTAGCTGAATGTGCTGCTAATGGGTGGGGCGCTTCGTTCTTGGCGGTTCGGCGCGCTCCACCCATTTCTATTTTTTTACTTAGGTTCGTCTCATTTTGTTACGCTTAAAGACGGATGTCATGTCTAATATGATAATTCACTTATATATTGCTGAACCTTAAATTATTCAGTGATCTTTTTCGACCTCGGCATATCCAGCTCATGGTCTGTTAATCGCAACCAGTTTTTGCCTACGGCTTTATATTTGGCATGGCTTCCAACAAGAAAACAAAAGTACTAGCATATTGAGGAACTCCATCTTCCTTTCTAGCACTGTAACTCAACCCGACCATCAAATTGCTTAAACACCTCGCACACGAGGTCGTACAAGGATTATCACAGGATTGCTATAATTAGCTCCTCCCGATCCTATTATGGTGATAAAACGCAATTTAATTACAAAACCTGTAAAATTGTCGCAACACAAGACCAAATTGCGATCCACCACAGACCTGCAGGACGCCAAGCCTGGGGGCCCCCGCCCGTTTATCCAATGGCTGCGCGAACGTCGCCAAACACTGGACATGACGCAGTCGGAACTGGCTGCAAGTGTATTTACATCGATTAGCACCATTCAAAAGATCGAAGAAGGTGCACGCCGGCCATCCAAACAACTTGCCGCCACCCTTGCCGTTGTACTGCTTATTCCGGATGAGCAGCGCACAGCGTTTCTTACGTTGGCGCGCGCCACACCGATTGCTCCGACCCCGCCGGGCAAGGAACATCCCACCCGGCTGCCGACGCATAGTCGGGCTCGGCAACTGGTTACCGATCTGCCGAGCACCCCAGCTGATCCTGCTTTTGAAGCGATTGCATTCGGGCGGGAGCTGGAAATTGCACAACTGCTTGCTCTACTGGATCAGCCAGAAATCCAACTAATCACGATAAAGGGGATGGCGGGCGTTGGCAAAACAGCCTTATGTCAGGCTGTGATGACGCACCCCGCCCGCCAAAAAACCACACCGGTTATCCAAGTTGATTTAAGCGCTGTCGCATGCGCAGTCGACGAGCCGGCTGCCTGTGAACGCGTTGCGCGCGCGCTGCTGGGCGCATCCGGTGCGACCACGGATGACCATGCCACTGCGGTAAACCAAGCCATCACCCGTTTTCGCAACGACAGGAGCGTGGTCATTTTTGAGCACATTGATCACCTGTTGCCCGCGCGCGCCTTTGTCGCGCAGCTGGTCCAGGCCGCACCACATGTAAAAATCATCGTAACGTCACGCGAACGCCTGCGGCTTGGCCGCGAGCATGTTTTTGAGCTGGCGGGGCTTGAAGTCGATGGCAAAACGAGGGATAGCTTTTCAACTGCGGAACAAACGCCTGGCACTGCGGTCCGGCTGTTATTACATCGTCTGGGACGGGTCAACCCGGAGGCCTTGCACGAGGCTAACACGTTCGACCACGCGACCGAGCTCTGCCGACTCGTGGATGGCTGGCCCTTTGCGATCATTGCAGCCGCAGACTATTGCCTCGGACGCAGCCTGCGCGTCGCCACGCACGAGCTACATCAAAATCTGGCCTTACTGGATGCCGCCGCACCCGCCTTGGGCGTGGCCCGCACCAGCGTAACGGCGATGCTCGAATCAACCTGGGCTGGTCTGACCGATAGTGAGCGCACTCTGGTGTGCCAGCTATCGGTGTTCGTCGACGGCTTCTCACACGTTGCAGTAGTCGCGGTCATTGCACCCACGATGGTTGACGCGCCTTCGATCAATGAAATCAGGGACGTCCTAAGCCGCCTCATGGATAAGTCGGTGGTCCAACGCGGCGACAATGGCCGAATGCGCATGGGCGAGCCCTTGCGCCGGTTCGCCGCTGCGCGAGCGGGTTCGCCGGCCATTTGGGCGCCCGGTTCGGCGGTTCTTGAAGAACTCCGCGCGCGTTATTCGGCGCATTACATGGGCCTCCTGACCATCAATGAGGCCGAGCAACTCACCACACCCATGCTGGAACTGAAGCACGAGTTTCACAATCTGTGCACCGCTTGGTTGTGGCAAATCGAACAGGGAAAATTTCTACCCGCGAATCTAAACGCCAATGGTCTGCTGCTGTACTTTGTGGAGTTTGACCAGTTGGAGCGCGGTGCGCCCATCTTCGGGGTGGCCGCCGAGCGCATGAAACGCGCGCTGGCTGCGGCGCAGTCCGCCGGGTCTGCCGACCTCACCGACCTCGACATCTCAATCGGCTTCGCACTGTCGCAACATGCCCTCGCGGGACTACTGTTGGGTCGGCACCATGAAGCGCTGGCGCTTGCAACCGAAGCGCTAACGCACACCGGAGTGCTGGCCGTCATCAGGGTGTATGCGAGCATTCTGATGGCTTCGGCGCTTTGCCATATCGGCGTTGACCCACGCGCGCGCGCGCTGCTGGATGCAACCAAACCGCTCTATGAACAGGCGGTCGATGAAGTTACGTGGCTGCGCCACGCCCGAATTTTCCAGGCCATGTATTTGATGGTTTCCGCGCACACGCTCTTTCGCGAGGGTCGCCTGGCCGTGAGTATTGAAACCTATGAGCGGGCGTTGCACTTCATGGATGGCATTGGAAAGGTACCCGGTATTTGGCAGGGCCACACCGCCATGTGCGCCGCGTTGCGTGCCAGCGGCGATCTAAACCGTGCCGAATCCACGCTTTTTGCCGCGGAATCCGAGGTCCGTCGCACCGGCTCCCGCCGTGGTGCATGGGACGTCACCACCCAGCGGGCCGAGCTCGCCTTCGCCCGGGGCTATTTCATCGAGGCCCTGCATTTGGCTACCAGGGCTTTGGCCATCTCCGAACGCGGCGGCACCCCCGCCGAGCAGGCAGCCTCCCACGCCCTTCTTGACCGCTACCGCACCCATTCGAGACTGCCCTCTACCTCCGCGAGAGCTGCCGGTCAGTAGACCGGGCTGGGGTGAGGACTGTCCTTCGACAAGCTCAACGACCGAGTTACGCATCATGCTCCAGTCTACGTGTCCCAAACACGTACGCAAAGTCTCGTAAGTGTTTAATGCCTGGATGCCGGTGCCAGACCCCGCACCGCGTCCTGAGCGGAGCCGAAGGGCGAAGGGAGCCTGGTATGCTGGGGCTCCGTCACCCAGCCAATTCCGCAATCACATTCGGCGGGCGCTCGCCCCGCAGCACCGCCGCCATATTCGCACAGGCGATCTCAGCCATCCGCCCGCGCGTGTCCACTGTCGCGCTGGCCAGATGCGGAACAATAATCACATTGTCCAGTGCATACAGTGGGTGCGTATACGGCAGTGGCTCCGGATCGGTCACGTCAAGTGCGGCGGCAAAAATGCGCCTCGTTTGCATGGCTTCCGTGAGCGCAGCGGTGTCCACCACCGGGCCGCGCGCTGTGTTAATCAATACCGCCGTGGGCTTCATAAGTGCCAGCTCCCGCACACCAATAAAGTGGCGCGAACTCTCATTCATGCTCATGTTGAGCGAAACAAAATCACTGTGCCGCAACAGCTCATCCTTGCTCACAAATTGGGCGCCCAGCGCCAGTTCGGCCGCTTCGTTGCGATTGCGATTGTGATACAGGATGCGCATACCAAACCCGGCGGCGCGCTTTGCCACCGCCTGTCCGATCCGCCCAAACCCGGCAATGCCCAGCGTGGCGCCGTATACATCCCGACCCAGAAACTTGTCAAATTCCCATGTTTTCCAATTCCCGGCGCGGGCGAACTCCGCACTCTGGGGAATGTGCCGGGCGGCGGCCATAAGTAGCGCCCAGGCCATGTCCGCACTGGTCTCGGTGAGCACGCCAGGTGTGTTTGTCACCAACACACCGCGTGCCTTGGCCGCACGCCAATCAACGTTGTCATAGCCGACGGCCACATTGCAAATGACCTTCAACGTCGCTGTGGCATCCATGACCTCACCATCCATGCGATCCGTAACCAATGACGCTATCCCCACGCACCCGGCTACTCCCGCCAAAAGTTGGGCGCGATCGGGCGGCAGCGGACCGGGCCATATCTTCAGGTTCGCCAGCCCGCGCAACTGCGCAAGACCTCGTTCAGGAAGTGGGCGGCACACAAATACAGTGGGCATGGTTGGATTTGTTGATACTGTTTGCGTTTTTTGCGTTGTCGTCATGATTCAAACCTTTACCTCGAAACCGTTAACTGCTAATAACCTTCCGCCCACTATAGCGGGTATACACTTCAGCCTATGAGCCTTCAGCCTCATCACAATGACGCGCCGCCCTATTGGGCCAGCTTGCTCACCTCGCGTGATTTCCGCGCGTTTATCGCGGGTGTCCAAGGCTACTTTAAGAAGCGCTCGATAAGCATAGAGCTTGATGCGGAGCATGGCGTCATTCGACCCACAGATGGCACGTTGGGCACATCCAGTGGCTTTGGGCTGCTCAATTTGCTTCAAAGCTGCGCGCGACTTCCCACCAGCAAGTGGTCGGGTGCCATCGCGCACCACTTCGACGCGATCTTGAATGCGCCGCAATCGGAAAATGCCCTCTCCCTGGATGCAACTAATTTTGAGGCGATCAAGTCCTTGCTGCGCGCGCGGATTTACCCCGATGATGTGACCGACTACTTTGCCGAGCTGGTATATCGATTTGGACCCCAGGGCACCCTCGAGGTGCTGGTCATTGACCTGCCCAAAAGCGTGCGCACCGTCGCCTTGTCCGAAATTGCCGGCTGGCCGGTCGGTGAAGAAGAACTGTTTGCAATTGGCCGGCGCAACCTGGCCACCCAACACGAACTAAAGCGTCATGTGGTGGCCCTGCCTATTGGACCAACCCTCACCTTCTACACCGGCGATCCGTTTTATGCCGCCAGCCATGCTCTGCTTATCGAGGATCTACTTCCAAAAGACCAGGTTCACGGCGCCTTGGTTGGGATTCCGCGCCGGGATGTACTCGTGGTCCACCCCATCACGAACATCGGCATGATGGATGCCCTTAGCGCGATGCTTCACGTCATCTATGACATGCACGCCGATGGGCCGGGCTCTGTGAGTGCATGCCTGTATTGGTTCCACAGAGATACGTTCGTCGAGTTGCCCTATGAGCATCCGGACGCAAACAATGACTTCCGTCTGACACCGCCGGATGACTTTATCGAGCTGATGGACGAGCTCGAGGACGTAGCCCAACTTTCTTAACTTTCCGGGATACCTGCTTCAGCCGAAAAATTCCAAAATTATCCGCGCCAGTGCGCCCGGTTGTTCGAGGTGGATGGCGTGACCAGCGTTTGCCACGACGCGTAGTGCCGCCAGCGGAATGTTCTCCGCCATGCGTGTTGCCACGTCCACAAATTTTGCATCATCGGCGCCGGCACACAAAAGAACCGGCATGCTCAATTCTGTAAGGCGATCCCAATTGGATGCTTGTGCCCCGGTCCCCATTCCGCGCAAACTGTTCGCCAACCCGGTGGCCGAGTTGTTCAGTCTCTGCTGATGCAATCCCGCGCGGCGCTCCGCCGGCAGGCGCGCTTGCGAGGCGAATAATGGCAGGGATTCCCAATATCCTACAAATGCCGGAATGCCATCACGTTCGATGCGCGCGGCGAGCGCCTCGTCGGCCGTGCGCCGCGCTTCCCGCTCAACATGCGTGGCCAAACCCGGCGAGCCGCTTTCAAGAATGAGCGACCGCACCACAGTCGAATGATCCAGTGCAAGCTGTAGCGCAAGTCGACCGCCCATCGAGTAACCATACACGTCGATGCACGCGTCGGACGTACTCGTCCGGATAAGACCGGCCAGCTCCTGTGCTGCAAGGTCGATGGCGTAGCACCGTGTGTCCGCTGGCGCGCTTGTTTCGCCATGCCCCAACAAATCCGGCATGAGTGCGCTGCGCGGCAGCTGGCGCGCAAGCGGCAAATTATTGCCGCCGCACCCGGTAAACCCGTGCAGCATCAGCAGGCTCGGTTCAGCGGCCCCAAATCGAATGACGTGATACGTCATGGCACAGTGGCAAGCAGTTCGGTCACCATCGCCCGCGCCACCTTGCCGCTGGCGGTAAGCGGCAACACCTGGGCAAACCGGAATCTGCGCGGCATCTTAAAACCAGCCAGGCGTTCGCGGCACCACCGATCAAGCTCGGCCACATCCAGTGTGCCGCCCGGTTTCGCCACGATCAACGCCGCCACCCGCTGACCCCATACCGGATCCATAAGACCGACAACGCAGGCATCCAGCACCATGGCATGCTCGCGCAATACGGCTTCCACTTCGGCCGGGTAAACATTCTCGCCACCGGTGACAATCAGATCAGACCGTCGCTGCACGACAAAGAGATCGCCATCCGCGTCCAGGTAACCCATGTCACCCGTGCGCAGTTCCCCGTTCACCAGCGACCGCGTGGTCTCTTGAAAATACCCGGCCATTACCATCGGGCCACGCACACAAATCTCTCCGATGACGCCTAATGGTGCATGTCCGCCATTCTCAGCAGCGATGCGCACAGTTGCAAACAGCAGCGGCTTGCCCACGCTTCCAAATTTTGGCGCTGCGGTACTGGATGGCACCGTGTCATCTCGCCGGACAATGTCGCTCGTCGCAACCTGTGATGTCGCCTCGGTCAAGCCATAGGTGGTTGCAATGGGGTATCCGGCTTCAAAGGCCCGGTGTAATAGCGTTTCGGACGCGGCCGCCCCACCCAACAAAATTGCGCGCAACGCCGGCGGTGACGCCTGACGTGACTCCAGAAGCTGATGCAACATCGTTGGCACCAGAGATACCAACGTCACGCCATCATGATCGAGCGCATTGTTAATTGCCGCACTCTCAAATTTTGGCGCCAGTTGCACGCACGCGCCGTGCAACACCGCACGAAACAGCATGACCAACCCGCCAATGTGAAACATCGGCAGGCACATCAGCCACCGATCAGTCGGCAGCGTACCCAGCCGCGCGGACGAACCAACCGCGTTGAAGAATATATTCTCGCGTGTGATCATCGCCGCCTTCGGCTTCGAGGTTGTACCCGAGGTAAATAGAATTGCCGCAGGCTGACCAGTGGGCCAGCGCTCGATAACGCGCTTAGCGCTGACTGAATGCACGCCAATCACCTCGGACCAATTCGACACCATAACGGCTCGCACACGCGCCGTGCGCAACTGGCGTGCCAATGCGTCCGACTCGGAGATTACAAAGTCCGCCTGCAAGTGATTCAATTGCCATGCCAACTCGGGCACCGTCAACCGTGCATTCAAGGGCGAGAACACAAGCGCCAGCCGCGCACAGGCGAGGGCTATGCGCGCATGATCAACCGAGTTTGGCAGGATCGTGCACACCACATCGCCTTCCATTGCACCCAGCTGCGCCAGCCGCGCACAGGTTTCGCCCACCCGCGCGTTCAGCGTGGCAAAGTCGAGCACTTCACCACCGGCAACGAGCGCAGGTGAGCCCGGGCTCGCGTTCGCCTGCGCCCGCAGCCAATCCGTGTCGATCCTACTCAGGGCGAGAAACTGCTCTCGTCCGACCCCCTCGCCTTCGGGAGAGGGTTGGGGTGAGGGGCCCATGTATGCCATAAAAAACCAATTTCCGCGCCTGTCCTACTGCCGCCAGGGAAACTTTCTGAAGTTGGGTTTGCGTTTTTCCTTAAACGCGTCTCGTCCCTCATTGCCTTCCTCGGTCATGTAATACAACATCGTGGCATCACCGGCAAACACCTGCAAACCCGTCTGGCCGTCACAGTCGGCGTTTAGCGCGCCCTTTAACATTCGAATAGCGATTGGGCTCTTCTCAAGAATCTCCTGGGCCCACTGCACGCCTTCGGTCTCCAGCTGATCCACGGGCACAACCTTGTTTACCAACCCCATCTCACGCGCCTCGGTCGCGTTGTATTGGCGGCACAGATACCAAATTTCGCGGGCCTTCTTCTGGCCCACGATCCGCGCCAGGTAACTGCTGCCAAAACCACCGTCAAAGCTGCCCACGATCGGGCCCGTCTGACCAAACACCGCGTTGTCGGCCGCAATGGTAAGGTCGCATATGACGTGCAGCACATGACCACCTCCAATCGCATACCCGGCTACCAGCGCGATCACGGGCTTCGGCATCGTGCGAATGATTCGTTGTAATTCGAGCACGTTCAACCGGGCATGCCCGTCACTACCCACATAACCAGCATATCCGCGCACCTTCTGGTCCCCACCCGCGCAAAACGCATACTTGCCATCCTTGGCTGAAGGTCCATTCCCGGTCAACAGCACAACGCCGATGGTTTCATCCGCCCATGCATCCTTGAAGGCCAGGATCATTTGATCGATCGTTTGCGGACGAAAAGCATTGCGCACCTCGGGTCGGTTAAACGCGATTCGGGCCATCCCATCCGCCTTGTGATACGTGACATCAGAGTATTCGCCAGCCACGACCCATGCTGGCGCGGAGGTCTTTTGGTTTGTTTCCTTAACTGATGTTGCCTTGTTTTTTGCTTTCATTTTGAGTTAGTGTATAGCCGTCATCATGAGCTTGCGTTCGCGCATGTCCACGGCGGAGTCCGTCTGGATTTCAATCATCCGCCCCACCCGGCCAAAGCCGGGAGCGGTCAATTCGCGCTCCAATCCCGCCCGCGTATCCACCCGGCCAAAGGGTAGCCCATACAACTGCGCCACAAGCGAAAAGTCCAGATTATGTGGCGTCAGGAAGTAGTTTTCAAAAACCGTTTCTATGGCCGCAACCGGCAAACGCCTGAAAATCCCTCCGCCGTTGTTGTTAACGACGACAATCGTTACGTTGTGTCGGGTCATTTGCCGCAGGGCTAATAACCCGTTCATATCGTGATACAGCGTGATGTCGCCCAGGATCACAAACATCGGCGTATCCGGGTTCGCCGCGGCAATTCCCAGTGCCGTGGATACGTTCCCGTCGATTCCACTTGCGCCGCGACTGCCATAGACATGAATTGCCGCATCCGCATTCATCCAATATTGATCAACATGCCGGATGGCCAGGCTGTTTCCAACAAAAACATTCGCACCCGCCGGGATTGCGCATTGCAGCCGGGCAATCGCTTCGCCGTCAAAAAGCGGCTCAGTTGACTGCGCCCGGGCGCGCCATTGGTCAGATGCACGTGCGCACCCACCCTGCTCACGCAATCGCCAGTCCATGGTCCACTGATCGTACTGCTGTCTGATGCCAAGTTGCCGCCCCAACTGTATACAAACAGCTTCGGGTTCGGCATCAATCTGCCATGTGGTTCGGTGGTCATCATCGGCCCAGTGGCCGCCCGCCGAGACTTGCACATGATGCGCGATAGTCGGGTTGGCCAGCCAAGCACACAGCGCCGCCGAGGTTGGCACATCCCCAAACCTGATGACCAGATCTGGCGCAGTCGTTTTGGGGTTCAAGCTCAGCCACTCATCATAGACACTGATTGAGTCCTGTTCGGCAAATCGTACGCCGGAAATGGGATCTGCCAAGACCGGGTAACCCGTGCAAGCCCCAAGGGATACGACCGAGCGTGCGAACGCGCCGCCCGGGCAACGTGGACCGCATACGATCACCCCGCGCGGATGGGCGGCAATCAAGCGCTCCAGCTCACCGAGATCACCCGCTTCCAATGTGCTCATTCCCCGGGTTACGCACGTGTGCGGCCGCGTCAACGGCGCCGTCGACGGAGAGTTGCCGTCGCGCCACCGGGCGTAAGCTTCGGCATCAGGTTCAAGCGGCTTGCGAAACGGCAAATTAATGTGCACCACTCCGGCGCGCGCGCCGGAAGCCACCGCCGTTGCCCGCGCCGCCAAAGTACGGATATTTCGCATGGTCAATGCTTCAGGCACTGCTTCGGGGATGGCCATGTCGACCGACCACAGTGCAAACGAACCAAACAGCTTGACCTGATCCATCGTCTGGTTTGCTCCGCTGTCGCGCAGTTCGTGCGGCCGGTCCGCGGTCAGCACAATCAATGGCACACGCGACAGATGTGCCTCCACAATCGCCGGAAAATAATTTGCGGCTGCGCTGCCACTTGTGCATACCAATGCAACCGGCACATCGGTGGCCAGCGCCAACCCCAGTGCAAAAAACGCCGCGCTGCGCTCATCCAGGTGCACATGTGATTGGATGTGCGGGTGTGCGGCAAACGCCAGCGTAAGCGGCGTGCTGCGCGAACCAGGTGAAATGCACACATGTCGGATGCCGCTGCGAGCAAGCTCGTCAACAAGCGTTGTCGTCGCCAGAAAATTTGCGTTCATAGGTTGCCTGCTACGCGCCCAATGCCTCAAGCATCGGTCGGAATTTCCATGTGGTTTCTTCCCATTCTTTGTCGGCGTCCGAAGCCTCCACGATTCCCACGCCGGCATATAACCAGGCCTCGCGGTCGTGCGCGACCGCCGAGCGAATCGCAACAACAAATTCACCATTCATGGCTGCATCAACCCACCCAAAAGGTGCGCCGTACCACCCGCGGGGCACGCTCTCAAAGTCTCGGATAAAGTTCATGGCCGCCAATAGCGGCTGACCACCCAGGGCCGGCGTCGGGTGCAATACCGCCACCAGCTTGATGACACTGACCAGTCGGCCAAGTGTTCCATGCATTGGCGTAATCAAGTGCTGTAAATTGGCCAGTCGCAATATACCCGGCGTCTCTGGTATCTCGAGCGACCGGCATAGTGGCGTCAACCGCTCCCGTAAACTGCGTGCGACAATATCGTGTTCCAGCCGGTCTTTTGTGCTTGCCATAAGCGCGGCGGCCAGGGCGTTATCCTCAGAGTCCGTCGCGCCGCGTTTCGTGGTGGCGGCTAGTGCCATGGTGCGGATCACCCTGTCGTTGCGCCAAATCAAACGTTCCGGCGTGGCACATACAAACATGTGACCCACTTGCGGCTCAAACAAAAAGCGGTAGCTATCGTAATAGCGCTGATTTAGTTTCTGAATGGCCCGCTCGCCATCCAGCGCATGATCCGCACGCATGGATACCGCCCGCGCCAGCACCACCTTGGTCATATGGTTGGCCCGGATCTCGGCGCGGGCGCCGTCGATCATGGAAGTCCACGCCGATTGCGACATAAGAGGATGCAGCGTTGTACTAACTGCCGCCGGGCTCCGTTCATCTTCTGGGCCGGTCGTGCGATGTTTCTCAACCAACCAGGCGTAACGCGCCTCAAGCGCAGATCGCAATGACGGAATCAGTGCATCGCCGTCGTCTTCCGAACCGACCACAACGTTCATCGTCAGCCACGAAGAACCAGTAGCTTGCGAGCAAAATTGGAAGTGCGGCAGCACAAACTGAGCGGGATGAAAAACCGACCAGGTGTGATCGGGTAAAAAGTCGTCGCGAAACGCAAACCCACCAAACACACGCGGCCGAGCGCCAGGATCAACCTCCAGGTGCGCGCCACGAAAGAGCTGTTTGACCTGTCGTTCAATATCTACGAAACGGTTCCTGCCCCAGGCGCGCAGATCGGCGGCGCTGCCAAACCCAACGACGGCTTCGCCATCCTGCGCCCCATGCCAATACACGCGCGCTTGACCGCGACACAGCCGTAAAACGTCCTCCGCGGTCAAACCTACCACCGGCATACTAATGCTGATAAGCCGGTTGCCGCTCATCGCTCCACGTATCCGACACTGCGCAGCAACGCCGGAACCAATGCATCAAGTATCTCGTCTGGCGACGGCTCATTGGTGGTGACCCAGCGTATGATCAAGGCATAAATCGCGCCCATCCAAGCCAGCGAAATGACTGGAACGTTGATCGGATTGATTTGTCCCTGCTCAACCGCCTCCTGAAGATATCGTCCAATAAGGCGGGCAAACCGATCATTCACAATAGTCCGCGCATCTTCAAAGGCGGCGCCCAGCCCCACGGCTTGAACCAACAGCACCTTTGCCGCACGCCTGTATTTTGCGAACGTGTTCAAACAGGTGCGCAAGGCGATCTCAACCCGCTGCATGCCCACCGGAGCAACGTCGATTTCGTCGACCACGCGACGCTCAAGCAAGTTCGCAAATTCGTCAACCAGACCCAGGAACAACTTTTCCTTGTTTGGAAAGTGGAAATATATCGCGCCCTTGGATGTGCCGGATGCGTCCGCTATCTCGTCCAGCTTGGTATCGTGATATCCCTTGCGCGCGAATGTGTCAAGCGCCGCATCCACGATTTTTGCCCGGGTATTGATCGGCTCAATACCGGCATCCAAGCTCTCGCGTCTTGAAGCAACCTTTGGATATATCTTTGCAGCTAAGTTCACAAAACTCCTTACAAACCGACCGGTCGGTTTAATTATACGCTGACCAATCCCCGAGCCAAACTCAGTGTTTCACGTGTCACGCGCTCGAAAATTCTGTTAGAATGCAAACCTAAATCTTTGTTAAAGGAGGTACTGTTGCAAATGAAAGTTAATAATGTCGTTCCCGCTACGCGCAGCGCGTGCCTCGGCCATTTTCCACGCTAGAGATTGATTTGTTTGGAACCAAAACCGATGTGCGCACTGCACTTCGGTTTTTTTGTTTTTCGGCCGGAAGCACGTGAGCGAATGCATGCATTCGCCCACACCAGAAGAAACTTCACCCAAAACAGGTTCCATAATGATTGACACTATCAATCTCGAAGATGTTGACCTTCTTGATCAGGTCACCTCTGACAAAGAAACTATAGAAAATAACGTCGTCGAAAGTATCGACGACTACGAAGATGCGGCTGAATTGCATGATGAACGCATCAAAAGCAAAACACTGCGCGCCCGGGCCACGAAGAAAAGTGACTGGGTTGCACTCAAATCACTGACAGGTGAGTCCCGAACAGGCAGCCAGGCGGAAGATCGCGGCTTTGAATTCACCTATCAAGCCGCGCGCGCCGAACGCGGATGGTTACTCGATGCCTTAATGCCATTTCACGAGGACAACGTGATTTCAGATGTCCTGCGGGTCGTCAAGGGCGGTAAAGAGGCTACCGTGTATTGTTGTGTCGCGCACCCCAGCACCGGAGTCGCACACCTTGCGGCAAAAGTCTATCGCCCGCGCATGTTTCGCAACCTAAAGAACGACGCGATATATCGGGTCGGGACGCAAATGCGGGATGTTGGCGGTGCCGAATTGCGCAAGGAACGCGAGCAACGCGCCGTGGCAAAACGCACAAAGGTCGGTCTGCAGATGCTGCACACAAGCTGGCTTTCGAATGAGCTTTCGGTCATGACTAGGCTCCATAAGGCCGGGGCCATCGTCCCCAAACCGTTTGCAAACGGTGAGAATGTGGTGTTGATGGAGTATCTTGGTTCGCCAGGCCAGGCGGCTCCGCCACTCGGCTCGGTGACGCTTGACCGGCGCGAAGCTAAGCGCCTGTTTGATCTGATTCTGGAAAACATCAAGGTAATGCTCGCTAATGACGTCGTCCACGGGGATCTGTCCTCTTACAACATTCTGTATTGGCAGGGTGAGGCCCGCATCATCGACTTCCCGCAGGCGGTGCATCCCTACAAGAACCCACACGCCGGAACAATATTCTCCCGCGATGTTGAACGTGTCTGTGATTACTTTGATCAGTTCATCACCCTGCCCGATCCGCTGGATTTGGCCCGTCAAATTTGGCGCGAGGTCATGGGTCTGGACCTGAGCGAAATCAAGGACATCCAAAAGGGGCGATGGAATACCTGACCGCATGTGCTGCGATCCTGGCCATAAAATTGACGGTATCTGCGGGCGGAGCGACCCACGCCCGCGATACCTAAACCATACCAACCACTCCGAAATAGTGCTCAAAGAAGCGCTCTGGTTCGACCGCGGTGGCGATTTCGTGCATACCCGCGCTGCCCGGTCGCCAGCCAGAGACCGCGTACGTATCCGGATCGTGCAGTTCTATTTCAATGAAACCCCGATCAAAAACGCAAAGATCCGGATTAAAGATTGTGGCGGCCGCCAGAGGATCGTGAAACGTTATTTTTTGCACCGTCCGAAACCACACCTCGGCAAAATCCAGAACGGGGTGCAACAATTTCGTCTGAAACCTCTGGCGAACCTGCGCGGCGTCCATCGTTACCCGCATGGTCACGTCAAGGCCAACTGATCTGTGTATCGCCACAGGCGCGCGATAGACCATGGCGGCTGCATGCGGGTCACACCAAATGTTCCATTCCCAATTGCCTCCAACCATCTTGGGCGGCCTGTCCGGGATAAACCGACCGGCCATCAGATGAAGTCCCTTTAGGAGCTTGGGAATTTCTGGATCCAGGGCAAAAAGCAACGCCACGTTCGTCAACGGACCAATGGCCAGCAAGATCACCTCGCCCGGATTGTCGCGGATGGTCTTGCGCATAAAGGCCACCGCCTCGTTGTGCGGAAAATCGGCTTCATGCGGCCACCGAACCAGTGCGTCGGCCTGGGGTGCCAGCGGCTGTCGAGCGGTAACCAATAATGGCGGTTCCGTGCCAGGTCGGATCGGGATATCACGCCCCGCCACGCGACACATCGCGCTTGCCATCGCGGCGCGGCGGTGCGGTTCACCGCTAACGGTCGTGATCCCCAGCAAATTGCACTGCGGTTGCGCGAGCAGATATGCGAGCGCAACAGCATCGTCTATATCCGAGCCTATATCGGTATCGAGCAAAATCTTTTGTGTCATGGATTGACTATTCGACTGCAATTTCCCCATCCCGGACCTCTCGGCCCTTGCCGGCTTGCTTGCTGGCACCCCCGACGTAACCCATTTCTTCGAGTTCCTCCATAAGCGCTTTGGCGCGCGGATAACCAAGCTTGAGCTTGCGCTGCAAAAAACTTGTACTTACGCTACCGCCGCTGGTTCTGATCAGGTTCATGGCCTTTTCAACGAGCGCATCATCACCTGCATCGCCACCAGCCGTGCGAGCTCCGCCAGCCATGGCCTTTTCGTGTGCCAGCTCAGCCACCACCTGGTCCCACGGCGTTTCCTGCTTTGGCTTTTTGTTGGCAACATAAGCGCCTTCATCAACGTCACCTTCCGACAAATCGCCGTCGCGATCGGCGGCCTCGGTTTTCATTTGGGCCTTCCACCAGTTGATCAGACTCTCGACTTCCTTGTCACTTACGAAACAACCTTGCAACCGTTGCGGGCTGCCCTTTTCGGGGTTTAGGAACAACATGTCTCCCCGACCAAGCAGGCTTTCGGCGCCAATTTGATCCAAAATTACGCGGCTGTCCACTGAGCTGGCGACTGCAAACGAGATACGGGCGGGAAAGTTGGCCTTAATTAGGCCCGTCACCACATCGACGCTTGGCCTTTGCGTGGCGACCACAAGATGAATACCCGTCGCGCGCGCCATTTGTGCCAGCCGGCACAATGTCTTTTCAGTTTCGACGGGCGCCTGCATCATAAGATCGGCGAGCTCGTCAATCAACACAACAATTCGTGGCAATTTCCGTCGCTGCGAACTCTCCTCCAATCCGGTTGGCTGCCCGGACCGGGTGTCCCGATCAACCGCCTCGTTGTAGTCACCAATGTTGCGCGCACCAATCTGGGTAAACAGCTTGTACCGCGCGTCCATTTCATGCGTCACCCAGCGAAGCACAGCCGGGATGCGCTCGATATCACTCTCCGGCTTGCCTATGATGTGCGGCAACCCTGCAAACCTCGATAGTTCAACGCGCTTCGGATCAATCATGACCAGCTTTAAATCATCCGGATGATTGTTCATGGAGAGGCACACGCACAGCGCGCTCACCATCACGCTCTTGCCACTACCAGTGGTTCCGGCAATAAGCAAATGTGGCATTCTTCCGAGATCGGCTGCCGTCTCGTTCCCGGCAACATCCTTACCCATAGCCACGACAAGCGGACTCTTAATCTTTTGGAACGCTTCGCTCTCCATAATCCCGCGCAGATCAACGGTTCCAATCGTTCCGTTTGGCACTTCAATGCCAACCAAAGCCTTGCCGGGGATCGGCGCCTCGATTCGCAATGTGGTGGCTTTGAGCGCCAAGGCGAGATCGTTCTGCAACGCCGCGATTTGTCCAACCCGCACGCGCTGTTGGCGAATTTCTCCATTGGCCCCGGGTCGTTCAATAAACCCGGGTTCAACACCGAATTGAGTTACCGCCGGCCCGACCAGCTTCTCCTTGACATACCCTACCAATCCAAAATGCCTGAGCGTTTGCTCAATAATTGCGGCGAGCTGATTAACGTCAGCCACGCTGGCACTCTCGCCTTTTGCATACTTTAGCAAACTCATGGGTGGCAGCGTGGGTAGGCGATTGAGATTTGCGACCGGTTGCTTTTTGCTTTTGACCGTGACGATGGGACCAGCCGGTATTTTCTGAGCTGGCTTCCCTTTTAAGACGGACTGTTCAATCAACCTGTCGCCCGCCTGCTCAACCACACGAGGCTTGGTACGAACCGGCAAATCAATTTGAAGCTCTCGCGATTGAACGAGCGGGGCCATGGGCAATAACCGCTCAGCATCACGCTGTGGCAAATCCCCTGGTAAAGACGACGACGCAACGCCTGTTTGCAATCTTGACAGCGCCCACTTTGCAACTGGAAGTAATTGTGCCCCGGCGGTGAGTATTAGCGCAACAAAAAGCACGAACGAAGTAAGCGGCAAATTGCCCAACGACCGCGCTAGCAAGGTTGCCAGCACAAACCCGGTGCTGCCACCGCCGCCGCCCGAGCGCACGAGTGCGCTACCATCTGAACCGGTGGTCATCAAAAATGCGTGAAAAAATGACACCAGTGAAATGAACACCAGTTCAATGATCAGCACGCGAACCCAGAATCGAACCTTCGTCGCCAGCTTACGATTACGCAAAATCTGCCAGCCAAGCGCAATCACCCCAAGTGGCAGCAGAATCGCAAACACTCCAAAGGCCGTCGTCAACCAGACTGAGATCGGCTTAAATACGCCTTGGGCGACGCCAACAATCGCTATCGTTGACAACACACCCAGAAACATTAATCCCGCGCCAATGACCTCGTGCGCATGGTTCAACAGGTGCCTCGGCATCTGCGCTTGTTTCGGATTTGCTGGCGGCAATGGCAACTGTTGCCCGTCCGTGCCCTGCGAAGCTTTCATCCCAAATTGCATGTTACCAAAGCATTTGAACCGGGTGACTGGAATCAGGTTGCGTAAACCTTAAGTTGACACTACAATGCCCGTATCATGGCAACAGCAAAATTCAAACTCAGCAAGTCGAAGAACGGACAATTCAAATTTAACCTGCACGCAAAGAACAGCGAAATTATTCTCACAGGCAGCGAGTCTTATACCACCCGCGAGGCGGCGCTCAATGGAATCGAGTCCGTCCGCAAAAATGCGGCCAATAAGGAAAGTTTCGAGGTTGCGGTCATGAAGTCCAAAGTTGCGGATGCGCCAAAGCAAACCTATTTCCGACTCAAGTCGGGCAACGGTCAGTTCATCGGCAAGAGCGAAATGTACAAGTCCGACTCCGGCCGACGTGGTGGCATAAAGAGCGTGATGGCCAACGCACCGGGCGCCGAATTGGTTGACGAAACCGGCGCCTAACCCGCAACAGCACGCGCTCTAGCATACGACCGCAGCCTGGTGGTAAGACCGGGCTGCGGTCGTTTTCTTTGATTACTTTACGCTGCGATACCTCACCAACGCGTCAGCAACGGGAGCGGGCACCAATGCCTTGACATCGCCTCCCAGCAACGTAATTTCCCGGACGATCGTGCTGCTAATAAATGCAGAGTCTGCGCCGGTAAACAAGCAGACGGTGTCAACATCCTTGGCCAACCACTGATTCGTTAGCGCAAGTTGCAATTCATAGTCAAAATCGACACCGTTGCGCAACCCGCGGATCATCACTTGTGCGCCCACGTGCTGGGCAAATGCTGCCGTCAGACCGCTGTAGCCAACTGCGTTCGCGCGACTGCCTCTTGGCAGGGTGGCCAGCGCTTCATTCGCGAGCGCGATCCGATCCAAGTGACCAAAAAGCAGCTTCTTACTCGGCAGGTCGTAGACCCCCACAATCAACCGATCAAACATTTCCAGACTGCGCCTTGCAATATCCAGATGACCATTGTGCATCGGATCAAATGTGCCGGGATAGAGTGCAATTGTCGTCATCGGCGAATATCCATGGTTTAGCTGGCATCGCCCGCAGACACGCCCTCCGAGGTTCGGGAGGCCCAAAAGTCGGTGATGCGATTGTTTAACGCGGCATGTTCGGGTTTCTGGAGATTTGGATCGCCAGCGTAAATAAGCTCGGCTTGGTTCCGGGCAACGTCCAGCAGATCGCGGTCACCAATCCCCACCAGCTTTAGCTCCGGTTCACCAGACTGGCGTGTGCCAAAAAACTCCCCGGGACCGCGAATCTCAAGGTCTTTTTCCGCCAGCTTAAAACCGTCCTGCGTGCTTACGATCGCCTGCAACCGCTGGTCGCTAACCGCGCCAGCACTGTCCGCCAACAACAAACACGTGCTGGCAAACGCGCCGCGCCCGACGCGCCCGCGAAACTGATGCAACTGCGACAATCCAAAACGATTCGCACCCTCAATCATCATCACGGTGGCATTCGGCACATCAATGCCCACTTCCACCACGCTCGTGCTGACTAGGACATTAATCTCGTTTGCGGCAAAGGCCGCCATAACGTCCTCCTTTTCGCGGGACTTCATGCGGCCGTGCAATAGTCCCAGCTTTAGGTTGGGAAAAACATCCTTTTGCAGGCGGGCATGTTCTTCAACAGCAGCTTTGGCCTCAACTTTGTCGCTTTCAACCACCAATGGACAAATAACAAATGCCTGCCGACCCTGACCAACCTGTCCGCGAACAAACGCATAGGCGCGCTCGCGTTCGGTTGGCATGAACCAGTGAGTGTCAATGGGTTGCCTGCCCGGTGGCAGTTCGTCCAGCACCGTGTTGTCAAGGTCACCATACAACGTCAGGGCCAGTGTCCGCGGGATCGGCGTGGCGGTCATAAACAAGGTGTGGGGATTGACGGGCTTCCCATCCGCGCCTGGCGCCCCTTTGGACCGCAAAGCTTTGCGCTGCTCCACTCCAAAACGATGCTGCTCGTCAACAACGACAAATCCCAGACGGCTAAATGACACGTCTTCCTGGATTAGTGCGTGAGTGCCGATCACAATGTGCACCGCACCCGTTTGGAGCTCCTCCTTGATGGCGCGCTTTTCTGCAACCTTGGTGCTTCCCGTAAGCAAACGAACCTTGATCGGCGTGCTGGCTTGCCGGTCGGCAAACAGCGCAAACAGTTTTTCAAAGTTCTTGAAATGTTGCTCCGCCAGTATTTCTGTCGGAGCCATAAGCGCACTTTGGTAGCCATTGCTCGCGGCCAGTGCCATGCCAAGCGCGGCAACAACGGTCTTGCCCGAGCCAACATCACCCTGCAGTAGACGCCGCATACATACGGCTGACTGCATATCTTTGCTGATACGCTGAATCGCGCGGCTTTGCGCACCGGTCAGGGTATATGGAAGCGCACCAGAAAGCGCACTGAGTTTCAAATCGTCAAACTTCATCGCCGGTGCAGGCTCATTGCGCCAGAGCATGCGCTGACGCAGCACCGACATTTGCACAGTGAATAGCTCGTCAAACGCCAGCCGTCTGCGAGCGGTTTCGCAGGTTCGCGCATCTCGCGGGAAATGGATTTCGCGCAACGCATCCGGCAGTGTGACGAGACCGGCGTTACGACGGGCGGTGTCGGGCAAATAATCGGTAACTTTCTGTGACCAGTATTCGCTAACGCGGGTCATAATCCGCCGCACCAACATGGGGTGAAGGCCTTCGGTGAGTCGATAGACCGGCACGATCCGTCCGCCGGTGATCCATTCGCGCTCCGCCAGTTCGAAGGTAGGATTGCCAAAGGTCAATCGCCCCATATATTCGCCGACCTTTCCGCTAACCACGATTTCGCGCCCAACTACCAGTTGCTTCATTAGCGCTTCAACACCCCGCTCATCGCGGAACCAGCTGCAATTTATCATTCCGCTGGCATCCTCCAATCCCACCCGCACGATATACAGACCGGACTTGGTCTTTTGTCGAAAAACGGTTGCCACCCGTCCCAATATTGTCACGGTCTCGTCATATTCCAGGCGATTAATCGTTTTTAGCGCACTGTAGTCATCGTAACGCGCAGGGAAATAAAACAGCAAATCTCGAATTGAACTGATGCCAAGCTTTTGAAACAAGCGCGCGTTTGCAGGACCTATCCCATTGATCTGTTCGATGCTGGCATCCAGCCCGAGACGCGACTGGACCAGTGAAGCAGGTGTGATGGTTCGAACTGGGTAGCCCGCCTGTTTGTCTGGGGCCGGTTGCGAACGTTGCGCGGGTGGTGATCCGACCGCATCCGTAAGGCGTGTGATTGGGCCTGAAGACATTGGTGCAGCCGGTCGGCGAGAAGACGGTAGTTCACTGGTGGGAACGGGAGCGTGAGGCAATGGCTTTTCGCCTTGGACAGCCGTTTGCAGAAACTCCAACAGTTCCGTCATCGCAGCTTTACGAGCCTCTATTTCGGTCGCTGCGCTATAGCGCCGCATGCGGTCGGCCACATTCTCCGCCCAACCGGTTGCAAGCCCATTCCGCTGTGCATCTGCAACAAATGCCAGCGCAAACGAACCCAATCCGCGCGTTACCGCTTGATCCTCATATTTCTGGCTTTCCAACTTCAAGATGCGCTGGAGTTTTTCAATGGCTGCGTTGGTCATTCGGGACCAAGTTTATCTTAAGGGCGCGTGCGTTGCATCTGGATCTTGATCACAGGGTGTCGAAGGGCATTTTCAAACAAAAACGGGTCCGGTGCTGAAAGCAGCATCTGCATCCTTGCGTGCAAAGCTGCCGGCGCCACGTAGGTCGGATGTGATTTCAACAGTGCTGCCAGTCCCGAAAAGCTCGCCAGGAATAAGCGCAATGCACTGTTGCGAATCCAACTGCTTAGACAGCCGTCAACGAGAATTGTGACTCCAGGTGCCGCCACCGTCCAAACACGATAGGGTTTTCCTAAGTCACCTGCGAGCAAACCGACAATTTGTAACTTTCATCACAGTCCTAGTAACCGTTCAGGGCTCGCCATTCGCTTTGCAGCAATCCCATTGTGATCGAACCCCAACGCTTCCCTCCGCGCCGGGAAATGTTTGGTCGCCGACCTTCGACCACAAACCCAAATTTTTTGTATACGTGTTGCGCTCGGGTGTTGTATTCAAATACCCCAAGGGACACCCGATGCAAATCCAACTGACAGAAGCTATAACGCAACAGCTCACCCAATGCGTCGCTGCCATACCCACGGGACCAATATTCGCGCTCACCGATACCGATACTAATAAACGCATCCCTATGCGGCCCCGCAATCAGGTGCAAACCCGCCATGCCAATTGGCTTGTCGTGGTCAATTGCACGAATCAAAAACGAAATTTCATTTGCGGTTTGATTGGCAATCCATTCCTTGAAGTAAGCGTGTGTAAATAACTGCGCTGGTTCATCATCAAACAATCGATAGAACTCAGAATCTTCATTCCACCGAGCAAAATATGAGGAATCGGTGTCCGCATTTATCGCGCACAAATGTGTCAGTTCACCCCGAAGTAGTGGGCGATCCGGGCGCAGACGGGCCACCGGTGCAACTGACGGGTTCGGAGACAACGCTGTCGTTGGCACCTTCATGCGCGACCATAATTGAAAGTCGTGCCGTGTTCCATCGCGCCAAATTGCCTCTCGTCGGGATTCATGAAGCTCGAACTCATGAACTTGCAGCCATTTATTTATGCGATCATCGGCGCTACAGGAGGCGGCGACTACCGTCACCAGGTTGTATTCTTCGTCGGCAAGACGCAACAATAGTCCCATGCAATCGGTACCATATCCGTGCCCCCGTTCGTTGGATGCGATGGCAATACGCAATCGTGCAGTGCCATGAACTTGGGACCACCAATAGAACTCACCAATGCCGATAATCCGGTCATCTTCAAGGGCGCGTATGGAAAATAACGGTGCCATCGGCCCTTTGGAGCGCTCAGCATGCCAGGTTTGGACTTGTTGCGTGGATTTTGGTTCGAAGCGTTGGCCAAACCAGACCGCGCCGAAAGCGACATCGTGCGACCAGCGCGATAGCGCTTCGCAGTCCGTGTCGGGTCGAAACGGAGCAAGCCTAACAAGCTTGCCCCGATAAAGAGACAGTGCGATAAACGCTTCCATAAATTTCCTGATTATCGCGCCTCGTTCAGCGCGTTGGCCATGGGAAACCAGGCAGACAATAGAATCAACGGAGGTCAACACCGCAATTTCAGATCAACCCGGACCTTTCTCCTGCAGCAACGTTAACCGCATCGTGCTATTCAGATCTGGCCGTGGAGCCGGTGGAGTGCACCCGGGTATTTGAACGCACCTGGCAATACGCCGGGTCGCTGGAGCAGCTGCACCATCCGGGTAACTTTCTGGCGACCGAGGTGCTCGGAACCCCGATCGTGCTGACACGGGATACCGCCGGCTCGCTGCACGCGTTCCACAACATTTACCGTCACCGTGCCGGCGTTGTCGCACGCGGGTTTGGCACCCGCAAATAGTGTTGCTGCGCCTCAAAATAAATATAAGGCAACCACCTGAATCCTGTCTTGTTTGCAAGCACGGTCTCATCCAACACTGCTAATAAAATTCGTCTTCAACGTGCTCAACTACGTGAGCACGATTGGCCGGCGCCGGAATTGGCTCCGGCCAAAACTCCACGATGTAACTTATCTTCCCCTGAACTACGGTAAAAAATGAAATGGCGCGCGCGCTGCACGCCATCGGTAACCGAAACATCCGATACGCCCGAAGTCGCGCCGACCACTATGGAGTTCACTTTGAAACGCCAGACCCCATTGGCCGGATATTCGCTGTTCATTCTTGCAAAATTCTCGGCACCGCGAATACGTTCACCGGACTGTGGCCAGTCTAGCAAAAAATCAGTGGACAGAATAGCGCCAACTGAGAAAAAGTCATTGCTTGCAATCAGTTGCCAAAATTCCGTTTTTACAAGATATACCGGTTCAACATTCATATTTTTATTTGTCCGGTTGCCCGTGATCTCTTTGTTCGCGCCACTCATTAGCACGCACGTTTTTATCGGCAAGTCGCGCGGTTTCCCGGCGACCACTTTATTGGTAAAAAGCCATACGCCAGCCTTCTTTTGACCATTCTTTGTCAACCAGGCCCGCCAAGCTGCCCGTGTCTTTGAATGAGTAGAATTTGGGGCTCGATGGCGGAAGTTGTGTTGGCCATGTTCACAATCTACCACCGCGAAGGATGCCCAGACAAACCATGCCAGAGAAAACAATTGCGCAAAAGATGTTCATCAAACCCGGGCAAAGTGTATTACTTATGAACGCCCCTTCGTATATGGGCGAAAAGATGGGGTTTGCAGGCGGCGTCAAAATGGTCACCATAGTGGACGCTCCCGCCGACGTTGTCATCATTTTCGCGATCAAACGTTCGGAGATGAGTTTGCAACTGCAGGATACCAAGCTCGCACGCGGCCCGGCTTCGGCGGTCTGGCTGGCATATCCCAAGGCCGGTCAGCTCGGGACGGATCTAAAGCGCGAGACACTTTGGGAGGTGGCCACACCGTTTGGCCTTGATGCTGTTTCACAAGTCGCCATAGACGATGTGTGGTCCGGACTAAAGTTTAAGGCAAAGTAGTTCGTTCCCTACCTACGAAGCCACGAAAATAGCTCCTTCATATGCTTGTGCTTACACACATCAACATCACCATGCCAGCTAGTGGCGAATCGACAGCCCGGCATTTCTATGGCGAGCTACTCGGACTACGCGAAATTCTCAAGCCCGAGACCCTTCGCGTGCGGGGTGGGCTGTGGTTTGAGGCAGGCACGTGTGACATACACATTTCAGTGGCCCCTGCACTCGCATCATTAGAGAGCCAACGACATATTGGACTGGCATGCACCGATCTACATCAGCTTAGGACCAGACTCACAGTTGCAGGGGTCCAAACAGACGACGGTCGTCCAGCACCATGGAAACGCTTTTTTGTTCACGATCCGTTTGGAAACCGACTCGAGATTCATGAACCTGCAGGTTTTAGAGGCTAGAAATCTTTTGACCCAGCATGGCTCGGATGAGTGAAAATTCTGACCGCCGCCCCAAGGGAAATTTTATAGCATTAAAGTCCAGCCATAGGGATCGGGCACGCGTCCATACTGGATATCGGTCAATGCGGCATATAGTGCCAGGGTCACCGGTCCGGGCTTTCCGTCACCAACATGGTGGTCAACGCCCTTGTACCCAAACCGATTGACTGGCGCGATAACTGCTGCCGTGCCGATTCCAAAGCTTTCTGTGATGTGCCCTGCGTCGATGTTTCGTAACAACTCATCAACATCAATTTGCTCCTCGCGAACGGGAAAACCCAAATCGGGTGCCAGGCGCAGCACGCTGTCGCGTGTAATTCCCTCCAAAATACTTCCGCTAAGGGCGGGCGTAATAATTTCGTTACCGCGAACAAACGCAATGTTCATGCCACCCACCTCCTCGACATACCGGCGGTGCACACCATCCAGCCACAAAACCTGTTGATATCCAAGGGCACGGGCATTCCCAGCGGCCAGTAGACCCGCTGCGTAATTACCGCCTGTCTTTGCGGCTCCGGTGCCGCCTTTGACTGCGCGAACGTGCTCATCGCTAATTTGCACGCCAACTGCCCCAAATGAGCGGCCTTGAAACCCTGCCACCGGGCCGCCAATAATGTAGTGCAAATAGCGGTTACTTGCGCTCACGCCCAAATGGGCTTGCGTTGCAATCATTGTTGGGCGAATATATAAGGATGTGCCTGGCTCAGACGGTACCCAGCGTGCCACGGCGCTCACCCACGCAGACATGGCCTGAACGTGATCCTCGACATCTACGGCTGGCATGGCCATACGGGCCGCGCTGCGGTTAAAACGTGCTGCGTTTTCCCATGGGCGGAACAAATTGATCCGCCCATCTGGTCGGCGATATGCCTTGGTTCCCTCGAAGATCTCCTGGCCGTAGTGAAGCACGGTGGCCGCGGGGTCCAACGCTATCGGTCCATAGGGAACAATCCGTGCATCGTGCCAGCCCGCTTCAATCGTATATTCCTGCATAAACATCAGGTCGCAAAATACGTTTCCGAAGGAGGTCGGGGCCTCCACGGGCTGTGGTGAACCGTTAGGTGCTGCGGATATTTTGATGTCCATTAATATACTTAAACTATACCGGCAAAATGCAGGTCCCGCGTCGAAATCCTTCAAGTCCGCTTCGGCACTTCTCGGCGCGTCGGCAACAGCGACAGCGCGATCGCACTTACAAGTATGCCCAAAATGATCGCGAGCGACACTACGGGCGAAATACTCACGAGATCACTAAGCAGCATCTTGGTGCCAACATAGGTTAGGATAACCGCGAGCGCAGGTTTAAGATACTTAAATTTGTGCACCACTCCGGCAAGCACAAAATAGAGCGATCGCAAACCCAGAATTGCAAACACGTTGGAGGTATACACAATAAACGGGTCTTTGGTAACCGCAAAAATAGCCGGTATCGAGTCGACCGCAAAGACCAAATCCGTGCTCTCAACGACCAATAATACCAACAGGAGCGGTGTCACTAATAGCTTGCCAGCGCGCCGAATAACAAACGCCGCACCCACATAGTCATCGGTCACAGGCACAATCCGCTTGGCCATTTTCACCAGCGGATTCTGCTCCGGATGAATTTCCTCGCCCTTGTTAAACGCCATTTTGATACCAGTCAAGATCAAAAATGCGCCAAAAACAAAAATAATCCAGTGAAACTGTTTTAATAGGGCCGCGCCAACCACGATCACTACTGCACGCAAAACCAGGGCGCCAATAATTCCCCAGAACAAGACACGATGTTGATAAATTGGGGGAACCGCAAATGCTGAAAAGATGAGGACAAATACGAAAATGTTGTCCACACTCAAGGACTTTTCAATAAGGTAACCGGTCAAGAATGACAGTGCCGCTTCACTGTTGGAGTATTCGCTTGCCGGCATGATGCGCCTCCAAACGAGAAAGATTCCGAAACAAAAAAGCAATGACAGCAATATCCAGACCGTGGACCAAATTGAGGCCTCCCTAATACTTACGGTATGTGCAGTGCGGTGAAAAACTCCCAAATCCACGGCAAGCAGAGCCAGTACGAGCAAATTGAATGAAATCCAAGGTATTAACGACTGATCCATATTTTCTTCCTGTGTGGTCCCAGATTCAATGGGCAAGTTCTCAGAACCGCGACAACACCAAAAGAAAAAGGCGAGCTGCCGCGGTTCACGCGACAGTCTCGCCCGATATTGCTATCCCTGCACCCCGGCGCCATGCATGCATGACACGTATTGACGATGTGAAGGCTTTAGAGGCTACTCCCTGACTGTATTCAGTTAACAAATCAGCCTTAGTTCACAATGAAAATAATCTTATGGAGGTACTAGATTCGACGGGTCACCAATCCGTGACAAAGAAGCCGCAGTTTTTGGACAAGCACAGGGGCGAAACTGTTTAGTAGAATACTTCTTGACATGCGACGTTCACGAATCGCGCCTTTGATGTTGGCGTTGGCTACGGTCAGCCTGCTCGCCACCTTTGTTTGGGCTTGCCTACTTGCCAGTTCCGGTCCGGTGGCGTCTGCCGCGGCACCTGACAGTACCATTCTGATCGAACCGGGCGCAATTCAGGCCACCAAGATTCAAACGGATACTTACGACAAGGATACAACTTCGAGTAATTGGAACAATACGGCGGCAAATGCCACGCTTCTGAGCGGCGTTGGATTGACGTGTGACCAGGCTATTCAATACCAAGACCTGACGTTTTATCGTCTGGATATCGCGTCTCCGGGAGCTGACCAAGACTGGTATACATCTGATACAGCCGCGGCAAATCACTTTTATACCTTCACAGCGCAGACACAGGATCCAACAACGCCGCTGCAGTTGTCGCTCGAGGTGTGGGACAGTGGCGTCGCGAACTTGCTCGGGAATGGTGCGGGAAAGTACGTCACGGTTACATTGTTTACAGCCGTTACAACCCAATTTCGCTTGCACCTGAGTCTTGCGGGCAACATAACTGGCACAGAATCCATGCCGTACCAAATTTCAATGTGCAGCTCCGGGAACACTGTAACCGCTACTCCAACCAATACGCCGACTCAAACTCCCACCCCCACACCAACATTCACGCCCAGCCCGACGGGTGGTTCAGCAGCCTCCGATGTGTTCGATCAACAAACGCCCAACAATCAGTTTCCAAATCAAAATCGAAACAGCTTTATAAACGTTAACGCCGTGCTGGCCGGCATGAACTTCTACAATGCCGCCGGTGGCACGCAAAGCCCCATCCGCGGCGATGCCGGCGCCGATGTCGACTGGTATCTGTTTTATGCACGGGCTGGAAACACCTATCGGGCAACCACGGTTGTCCAACCAGGTGTGGATACCGAGATGTTTGTATTTGATAACTCAATTACGACAGTGCCGGTTGCCAGCGTGAACGCCAGCGGCAAAGGTCTGATCGCCTCGAACGATGACTATGTCGCTCTCAGCCGGGCATCCCAGGTGGTCTTCACCGCACCTGCCGATGGCCCATATTGGATAAAAGTTTGGAACCTGGATCGCACGCCTCGTGGATCCGGACAGACCTATGATCTTAAGCTTGAGGAGGTTGGTTCAGTGACGGGCACGCCAACTCAAACCTCCACCCCATTTCCCACCGGATTTGACACGTGTGAACCAAACGGCACGTTTGATCAAGCCTGCCTGCTCGTAATTGGCAAGGAATTTAGCGCGAATTTTGTGCCGTTTCAACCCGGTAGCAACGACGATACGGACAACGACTATTACAAATTCACAACCAAGCAAGGGCTCTTTTATACCTGTGAAACGCTAAACCTTGCTCCTGGTGTCGATACGAATATCATCATTTACAACAAGGACCGTGTCGGCGTTGGTGGAAACGACGATATATCAGACGCTGAAAAACAGAAGGGCAATTTCGCAAGTCGGTTTACCTTTCAGTCGGGTTACACCGGCCTTTACTATGTGTTGGCCGGCGAAGTAAGTCCTCCGCGTGCAAGTGAGGCCACCCGAGATCGCAGTTACCAGATAAAGTGCAGCATCGGTCTTCCCGCAACCGTTGTGCCGACAGCCGCCGCGGCCGGAACAGGTGCGTCGCCTGCCACAAGCGGTCAGCCGCCGGCCGACGCACCTGCGGCGTTCCCGCCCACACCCGTGGTTGGAACGGCGATTCCAATCAACCCCGCCTTGCCTCCGACCAGCTTGTCCGTAAAGCCAATTGCACGCCCAACAAGCGCGGTATCGGTGGCCGCCCAAAAGCCAACCGTTGTCGTGCGCACGGTCGTGATCAATGTGCAGGCATTCAACGATGCAAACAATAACGGCACCATCGATCCCGGTGAAGGCATGAGCGGCATGAGCGTCCTGCTGTTCGATTCGGTCACCAATGCTCCGATCGACTGGCGGCTGACGGATGCCGACGGAAAGGTTCGCCTTTCCGCCAACACCGACAACCCAGTGGTCGTGAAATTGCCCTTGTTCGAATACACCAATCAAGTATCCGCAGCAACGGCCACCCTGCAAATTGCGCTCGCGTCGCCATCCAGCGACACCACCATTCCGTCGATACTCCCCTGAGTAACGGGTACGCCCGTAAAGATTCCCAGGATGCCAGACAGTCAACAGTCCGCCGTGCGCATCCACTGGTTTGATGACCAGGTACGCAACCGCGCCCTGGTAGTGCTTGCGTTGATAACGCTTACGCCGCTTGCGCTGGAAGCGATCGATTTGCCAATCAGGCGAATGGTATTCAGTTTGTTTGGCAGCGCCATAGGCGTCACGTTGAGCGGAAAAGCGATACTGGTTTCCGCCCTTCCGGCGATCACCTGCGCGGGCGTGGATTGGTTGCTTCGTGATCACCCGGATGTTCGAGCGGGCGAAATCCCGTTTCTGTTTCCGTTTTGGATCGCGCCGGGGTTCGCCGCATTGGCACTGGCACTAAGTCTGACCCACATAGCAAGCTGGCCACTGTGGGTGCTAACCTTATTCCTGGGCGTGATTGGCATTGGCGCCATTACTCTTAGTGAATGGCTGACCTTGTCTCCCGCCACGCCAGGATACGCCCTATCCCGCCTGCTGCTGACGGCCGGGGTATACGCCACTGCATTTGCGCTGTTTACACTGATCTACACCACCCGGGAACGAAGCATTATCAACGCCACCTTGATTGCCGGTGTTGGATTCTGCCTCACCTTGGATTTGGTTGCGCCACACATTATTGGTCTAAGAACCGGATTGATCCAGGGTGCAATAGTCGGCATCTTGATGGGGCAAGCCACCTGGGCGCTCAACTATTGGAATATAAGCAACTGGAGCGCCGGGGTGATACTTCTCACATTGTTCTATGTGCTGGTTGGTCTCGCGCAACAACACTTTCAAGATCGATTGAGTCGCACAGTGCTGCTGGAATTTGGCGCCGTGACGGCGGTTGCGCTGGCCATCGCCTGGCTTCTTTCGGGCGTGCGCTAGCGAATACCTGCTAGCGCGGTCTGGCGGGGTCAATTGTCGACCGCACGTCAAAGAATGGCGCCAAAAGAGCCGGTGTGCGCTTCATTCGAAAGCCATCGACATTCAACCTTCCCATGGTCAAACTTGACTTGGTCACCCTGATCGTCTGCGCTGCGTCAACGCCACACAAAATGTCGAAACCGGCGGCAACAAGTGCGAAACGTCGCGCATCTCCGTCGTTCCAAATCGTGCCAAACGGCCCAATGAACACGCGCGTTTGGCCCACGATTGGCTCCACTTCCGCCTTCCAGCGGGCAACGTCTGCGCGGACCGCGCCGATCGTAGCGGTCTTGTCAAACCAGCCGCTTCCGTGGCTATAGCTGTGTGATGCAAACTGCCAGCCGCGCAATTTAGCCAACCGCACAACCTCACGCACATCAGCCATATCCGTCGCATAACGTGCAGTTTGCTTGTTTGCCGGTTGGGTTCGATACCCAAGCACACCTTCGTAGCCGGTAACGGCGATGATTCCCTTTGCACCACGCCACGAAAAATCCGGATGTTGAAGAATAAACTCTTCCAGCATAGGTACGACATCCTGTTGGGTGCCAATATTCAGTTTGCCGGTATCATCGCGATACGTGCTCGCAATCTCATGGTCATCATCAATGGTCAGATTTACGGCAAATCCGTCTTTCGACATATACGTGTAATAGTTGACGTCATCGAAAGACAAAATCAACGGAGTTCTGCCCGCAGGCAAACGAATTTCTGCCTGCCGTAACGCTACCCCGGGGCTACCAGCAACCAAGGACCGAATGTCGATCAAAACATACTTGCGGTCATACAACTGCTGCAATATTGAGGCAAATTCACGGGTAGTGACCATCCACTTATCGTAGCCCGCACTTTCAAAATCACGGTCAAACGCCAGCCTGGTTTGAATAATGGTGCTGTGGGTAAATAAATGTTTGGCGGCGGGTGCAGGAACCAAAGGGAGCCGCTCTTGAGCATCCCAAACGCGAAATTCCTCCACCTTCGCCAACAAATGTGAACTACTGTCCGGGTGGTCGGCTACATATGCCACCAGCCTATCGTGTGCCTCGGCAAATCGCTGGTGCAAAGCCAATTCGTCGACAGCGTCCTCCAATTCTGCTGCAGATTGCCTAAGCTGCTCACATATTAATTCCGGATCGTCAGATAATGAATCCTGACCACTCAACAGCGCTGAGACAAAGCGCGTCGCATCAGTCTGATTCAAAATTTGGGCCGTCCAGGTTGTGCATTCCCCGGTCTCCGCCCGTGCCGGTGTTGATTCGCAAATGAACGCCATAGCGATCACCACTGGCACAACCAACCCTGCAACTGCTCGGAGGCGCATCGGCATAGCTCAGGACCAGTGCACCATGGCCTTAATAGTGCCAGAATCCGGACGCAGCCAGGTAGGGAAGTTTTCCACTACGGTGTCAAACGTCGCGTTGTGGGTAATCCATGGCCGGGTATCTATGCGACCAGATTTGATCAACCGAATGGTTTTGTCAAAATTGGCAGCAACGGCATTTCGAGAGGCAAGCAAGGTTATCTCGCGTCGATGGAGAAATGGATCGGAAAATGTTATGTCCGCCTGACATAAGCCAACATATACGAGACGACCGCCATGACTGACATACTGAAACGCGGACATCATTGAGCCCGGGTTGCCCGTCGCGTCGAACACCGCCGTGGGCAATTCGCCATTGGTCATGGATTCGACCTGGCGGAGTGCATTCTCGCCGGCCACGACCGTGCGATGTATCCCAAGGTGCTCGGTGCAAAAGCTGAGCCGGGATGTGCTTACATCCATGACGATAATATTCGGCGTAACCTGCCGGAGAAACTCAATCACACCCAGCCCGATCGGACCCGCGCCAATCACCAAAACGTGCTCATCCGGTTGTACTACGGAGCGATCGACCGCATGACCACCAATGCACAGCGTTTCAACAAGCGCGAGTTGATCATAAGTAAGGTCGTTGGCCACATGAAGATTTTTTGCGGGCAGCACGATAAAATCCCGCATACCTCCGTCTGTGTGTACACCAAGACACTTTAAGGTTGTGCAGCAATTGGACTTGCCGCGGCGACAAGCAATGCATATTCCACACGTTAAATATGGCCGCACAGAGCAGCGGTCACCGACTGAGACATTGGTAACATCCGCCGCTATTGCAACCACATCCGCACCCAACTCATGTCCAATGATTCTCGGGTATTCGAAAAACGGTTGCCTTCCCATGTAACCATGGAGATCAGTCCCACAAACCCCGATACTTCGGACGCGCAAAAGTGCTTGTCCAGGCAATAGCGGTCCAGGCTCAGACGTTTCGAGTCGGGTGAAGTGCTCCGGGCGGTCAAGGACGATCGTTTTCATGGATGAGGGTGAACTATTTGTTGCTGGGACTTGTTTGAACCCTTTTCGCCACTTTTCGACTCTTATTATCGTGCTGATGCCAATCTCAACAGGCACAACGAAATGCTTACCAGATACTAACTGATTGAAATACCAATTTTAATGTGTTTGTTCGTGGCCTTCGGCTTGGGTTTGGTTATCGGAATCGTCGTTACAAATCGAAAGCACCGCGTCAGCAGCCGGGCCAACCGCCAATGCTGGTAAAGATAGTCCACTACTTCGACCATTTCCAGCTGGGACCGGGCAAACCACGGCAGACACGTATCCGAGGCTGCGTAGATGACAACAACCAAACGCGCCTGATGTATTTGCAAATCAAAAACCTCAACAAAACATACGGCCATCGCAGGGTTGTTGACAATGTCGATATGATTCTGGTTGAAGGTGGTTTGCTGTCGTTGGTCGGCCCCTCCGGCTATGGCAAAACCTTCGCCTTGCGAATGAACGCCGGTTTGGTTCAGCCGGTTTCGGGATCCATCCTATGCGTGGTGGTCACGCATGTCTCGTTTGCCGCAGGAAAGTGGCAAACCCTTATGCAAATCGACCAACAAGCCAGCCCACTTACTGTAAATTCTGCCACACGGTTCGCAATAAGCACACGAGAGTGTCTAACGTTTGATCCGTCGATGGCCCAAATATTTCAAACCGAATGCACGACATAAGTCCTTCAGATAGCTTCCAACTCTATGAAGAATGCGCCGGATAAGAGCCGGTGCTCATTGTGCCCTGCCACGCCGTCGGGAAATCCCCAACGTTCCTTGACAAAACCGGGTTCCGCGCATTTAATACTTGTGTAATCGTATACGAATCCCCTACTGGTGCAGATAGCAGGACCAGCGGATAGTACTGGTTTGGGCTCGTACACGATGGTCTTTGGTGCCCAACCGAGCATCCGTTTTTGGGCATGACGCGACCAATGCGAAGGTTCCAAGACGAACACCAATAAAAGAAAGGAGAAAGAGAACAAATGAAAAACACAATCACGAGACGAAAATTCCTTGCGACAGTCGGCCTCGGTGCCGGCGCCGCAGCGTTGGCGGCGTGCGGAGCGCCAACGGCAGCGGCACCCGCGAAGGGTCCGGCGGGCGCACCAGCTACGGCTAGTGGAAAGCTGGAAATCTTCTCCTGGTGGACCAATGGCGGCGAGGTCGATGGCCTTAATGCCATGTATGACATTTATAAGAAGAGTTACCCGGGCGTGGAAATCATCAACGCCGCAATCGCCGGCGGTTCTGGCGCAGGCGGGAACGCCAAGGCGGTATTAAAGACGCGCATGCTTGGTGGCGATCCACCCGACTCGTTTCAAGTTCATCTTGGTCGCGAGCTCATTGATACGTGGGCGGTGGCCGACAAAATGGAAAATCTCAACGACCTTTACAAGTCTGAAGGTTGGAACGATTCGTTCCCGCCTGGCGTCATCGCGCTGGCCTCTGATAAAGGGAATGCCTATTCCGTGCCCGTGAATATTCATCGCAGCAATGTAATTTGGTACAACACCAAGCTATTTGGCCAAATTGGCCAGAACGCAGCGCCCGCCACATGGGATGAGTATTTCTCAATCGCTGAAAAGCTCAAGGCCAAGGGAATACCCATGGCCGCAATGTCGGGGTCTGGCGCTGGCTTTCAAGGTCACGAATTTGAAAATATAGCCTTGGCCACCCTGGGCTATGACGGCTATATGGGACTATTTTCAGGTGCCACGAGCTGGGGCGACGCAAAAATCAAGTCCAGCTTTGAAACTCTGAAAAAGATGCTCGACTACTCAGTTCCCAACTATGCGGCGCTGGATTGGGGTGCGACAGATCCACTCGTCGTGGAAGGCAAGGCCGCTTCCGACATCATGGGCGACTGGACCAACGGCTTCTACAAGAGCAAGAATTTTACCGACTGGGGTTGGGCGCCGGCTCCTGGCACCAAGGGAATTTTCCTGGCACTTTCCGACAGCTTTGGCCTGCCAAAGGGCGTCAAGAACAAAGATAACGTGATCAACTGGCTAAAGTTGTGTGGCAGCAAGGCCGGGCAGGACGCATTCAATCCGCTCAAGGGTTCCATCCCGGCGCGCAAGGATGCGGATCTATCGAAGTATGACTCCTATCAAAAGCAGGCGATATCAGACTTTGCGACAAACAAGATCGCTGGATCAATCGTGCATGGTGCTGCAGCAAAGGAAAGCTTCGTGAACGATTACAACAACGTGATTGCCGAATTTGTAACGACAAAGGACGTGGCTGGAGCTCACCAAAAACTGGTGGATGCAGCCAAGGTTGCCGGCTATAAATAAGTAGGACTAAATTAACCGCCATCCCGTCTCAATCGGCGGGGTGGCGGTTTTTTTTCCCATATGAATCTAGCCATCTCCAGGCCTGCCGTGCAGGCCAAACCCCGGGTTAAGCCCAGCCGCGACATGCTAATGGCAGTGCTGGTACTCATACCTTCTATCGTTGCGGTGGCTGTTTTTATTTACAGCTTTATCGGATGGACGATATGGATCTCCGCGGTCAATTGGAACAGTTCAATACCCGATTTCACCTTTGTTGCGCTGCAGAATTGGCGAATAATGCTCGAAAACAGCCGGTTCCTGACCGACTTGCGAAATCTGGCAATGTATGCGTTTGGATTTATCGCACAATGTCTGGTGTTTGGATTCCTTCTAGCGGCGTTTCTTGACCAACAAATCAAGGGCGAGTCAATTTTCCGAACCATTTTCATTTTTCCATTTGCGGTATCCGCGATTGTCACGGGTGTGGCTTGGAAATGGATCATGCGGCCGGATGCTGGTCTAAACCTGCTGCTTGATGGCGCTGGACTTGGCGCGTTTAAGTCCCTTTGGTACAGCCACCCGACGTTTGGCGTGATGTTTATTACCATCGCGGCATCCTGGCAATTTGTGGGTTACATAATGGCGTTGTATTTGGCCGGGCTGCGCGGAATTTCGAATGAAGTTCGCGAGGCCGCCATGATCGACGGGTGTGGTCAGGTAACGCTTTATCGTCACATCATTATTCCGATGCTCTCTGGAATCACTTTCACGGCCATAGTGCTGACTGGTATGGGTGCAATTCGAGCATTCGACATTATTGCGGCGATGAGCGGGAGTGGACAGGCCTTCTCAACCGATACGCTTGCGCTGCATATGTTCGAACAAACCTTTTTGGCGGATCGATATTCGTTGAGTGCGGTTATTGGCGCAGTTATGATCATCATTTCATCCGTTCTTGTTGTTCCATATCTGATCAGCACACGCAAGGAGGTGGAGCAATGACGGCGACTGGAACGCTGCACCGCAAGCCCTTAACCATCGGTCGAATTTTTACATATGCCTTTCTGGTCGTTGCCGCTCTTTGGTTCCTCATGCCGATCTACATGCTGCTGGTCACCAGTATCAAGAACTTTGAAGAAGTGACCACCGCCCGCATGTGGATGCTGCCGATCAAACCCACAATCGATGGATTCGTCAGCGCGTGGACAGAAGGGAAAATCGGCAGCGGATTCGTCAATAGCATTTGGATTACCGTACCCGCCTCCATCATTTCCTCTCTGATGGGCTCGCTAAATGGCTACGTGTTTGCCAAGTGGAAATTCAAGGGATCAAATCTGTTATTCCTTTTGTTTCTGTTTGGCATGTTCCTGCCATATCAAGGTGTTTTGATACCCATGGTCCAAATGCTTGTGCGCATCGGTCTGTATGGCAAGCCTGCCGGGCTGATTTTTGTTCATTGCATTTTTGGCATCCCGATCTGTGCACTGATGTTTCGCAGTTACTACGCCGGGGTGCCAAACGAACTGATGGACGCCGCAAAAATTGATGGCTGCGGCTTTTGGAATATATATGCCCGTATTTTGTTGCCATTGGCGGCGCCGGCGTTTGCTGTTGTGTTGCTTTGGCAATTCACCAGCATCTGGAATGACTTTATCATCGGCGTGATCGTGCTAAGTAATCCCAATCTTTCACCGGTCATGGTTTCCGTCCAGAATCTTGCCGGAAGTCTCTACACCAAGTGGAATGTGCAGATGGCTGGGGCGCTCATCGCGGCTTTCCCAACCATATTTGTTTACCTTGTGCTTGGCAAGTTGTTTATGCGCGGTCTATTGGCCGGGTCAATAAAGGGATAAAATCGATGTCAATCATGACCAACAAACGTGGGTTTGACCAAAATGGATATGCACTGATCCCCGGCTTGTATTCCGGTGAAGAAGTCGATCTCCTTCTGCGGCATTATATGGCGATGCATGAGCGCGAAAGCGCCGCCGAGAACCAGGACTTGAATGACACGTCAACAGTATCAGGCGCAGATCCTCTCGTCAAGTGGCCGCGCCTGATGCAAATGCACCGGCGCGACGCAACCAGCCTCAACTGGCTTCTGGACCCGCGGCTCAATCACGTACTGTCGGACTTGATGGGCATTTCGCCTTACGCAGTTCAGACCATGATGTACTTTAAGCCTGCAGGAGCGCGAGGCCAGGCTCTCCACCAGGACAATTTTTATCTCCGGGTTTCGCCCGGGACCTGCATCGCGGCCTGGCTTGCGCTCGATGACTGTGACACGGAAAACGGCTGCCTTCAGGTCGTTCCCGGAAGCCACCAATGGCCGATACTGTGCACTGTGCCGGCAGACACGAGCACGAGCTTTACAGACGTGACCGTCGCGCTCGCAGAAGGGCACCACGCCGTCAATGTTCCCATGAAGGCGGGAGACGTGCTTTTCTTTAACGGCCAGCTCGTACACGGCAGTCTTCCAAATCAAACGGCAAATCGCTTCCGTCGGTCGCTCATCGCGCATTACATTGCGGGTGAGGCCGAGCAAGTGTACAAATGGTACAAGCCCGCGCTCCGATTTGACGGAACAGAAGTCGACATCGGCACGAGCGAACGGGGTGGCACCTGTGGCACTTGGGTCACACGAAATGGTGCGCCCGTCCTGGAGATTGTTGGCGAAGAACCAAACGACACGATACTTGGTCGTCACTAACGCGTGCTTCGGTTCTGTGCGGGATGATTTAGGAACCCAATTTCGCCATCATCGCCACATCACGCAGACTTTTCAAATTCGTCTCAAGGTCAGTGGACATGATGTTGATGACCAACGCGTCCAATTTGTGTGTTTGTTCAAGCTCGTCCATTTCGGCGGCACATTCCCGGTCGGTACCGCAAATGACAAGCTGCCGCATAAGCGCGTTGTCCACCAGAGCCGCCGCGCTGGCAACTCCCTTTTCAGCAAAGGTTTGCTTGATCGCACTTAGTTTTTCATCTGAAATTCCCAGGGCCTGCGCCAAACGCGGTGGCGAATCGTTTAACAAAAACGTGCACACAACGCGGGCATCCTCCATCAATGCCGGAGTATTGGCCACCTGATCCTGAAATACTCGCAGCGCCGGCCTTGTAAGCTGCCGCTTGGTTTTTGCTAAATCAACAATTTTCAGTGCAGGCAGCAAGTCGGCTTTGCCCATGAGCCAAACCCCATCCGCTAATTCCGCCGCCTGCTCAATCATCTTTGGCCCGCGCGCCGCGACCCAAATCGGTATCGTTTGCTGACCCATTCCAGATCGCGCACCATCAAGGCTGTAGCGATCACCTTTCCAAGTTATGCGTTCACCACTCCACAAACTTCGCATGATTTCAATGGTTTCTTTGACAACGATCAGCGGCATGTCACGCGGGATCCCCATCGGCTTAAGAACAATCGCCCCACCCGCCACCAGTGTCACCAACGCACGACCGGCTGACAATTCATGCAACGTTGCCATCGCAATTGCGCTTGCCGCCGGATGCCGCGTGTAGCCGTTTGTCACGGGCCCAAGTTTGATTCGGGAGGTTTGAACCGCAATTGCACCCAGCGCGACATATGGGTCCGGTAGAAATCCTTCGTCCGCGAGCAAACACTGGTTATATCCAAGACGTTCGGCTTCACATGCAATCGTGATGATGTCGGTGACCGACATACTGGGAAATATCTGCAATCCTAATTCCATATCGTTTTTCCGCAATGGCGTCATTTTTTGTATGCGACCAAACTTCCAACCAAATTGTTATCGCAACTATCGCAATAAGCTATGCGTGCCGCAGCGCTGCGATAAGGCAGCGGACATTTGCTGCGCATCCTGAATCAATTTTGCCTCATCCAATCGTGTCAGCCGACCATGTTCGAGCAAAACGTTCCCGTCAACCATGACCATATGCATGTTTGCCGGTGAGGACGAATGGACCAGTGTCGCGATCGGATCATGCAACGGCGTGGACTTGGCGGTCGCGGAATCAAAAATGAACATGTCCGCCCGCTTGCCAACCTCGATGGACCCGACCTTGTCAAACATATTCATCGCGCGCGCGCCATTGCGGGTTGCCCAATCAACGGCAGTCGGAGCCGTAACAACGGCAGCATCGCGACACGCTGCTCGCTGTAAAAGCGCGCTAAATTTTAGCGACTCGAGCATGTCATTGCTGTTATTACTCCCGGAGCCGTCCGTGGCAATACAGACGTTTATGCCCGCCCGCATCATTTCGGCAATTGGCGGAATTCCCGATCCCAAGATCATGTTGCTCACTGCGTTATAACTGACCGGCACGCCATGCCTTGCAAATGTGTGTATATCTTCGGCTGACATATGTACGCAGTGCACAGGCAGGAAATCGGGCCCAAGCAGCCCTGTGGACTCAAGCATCGGCACGGTCGATTTACCCCACGCCGTGAATGAGCATTCCGCATCAAAAGGAACTTCATTAACATGCATAGAGACCGGGACGCCCGTGTCATTTGCAAACGCCCGAATCGCGCGCAGTCCGTGCTCGGTCATACCCCATATGATCCCGATCGCCACGCCCACGTCAATCAGTCCACCTTGAGAATGTGCTTCCGTTCGCAGTTGGCGCACATGCGCCAGGCTTTGCTCGATTGGGCGGATAAACCTGGGGCTCGAGCCAAATTCCTCACCGCCGTCCACAATTCCGCGTGAATACCTGCCCCGCAATCCACTTGCGTTCATCGCGCGAATTGCCGCGGCATGCATGTTGGAATCTGGTAGCGGATACGAAAACTCGTTGATCGTCGTGGCCCCGCTGCGAATATTTTCCACACAGCTGAGCAGTGCAAATATATAAAGCTCGTCCGCAGTCATGGCCTGCGATGTCGGAACAGTGACCTGACGAAGCCAGTCACCTAACGGCAAGTCCTCACCCAGTCCCTTTACCGCTGATTGAAACAGGTGCGTGTGAGTATTGACGAGACCGGGAAAGAGCGGTCTATTGGACGCATCGATTTCGCGCATGGCGGAGTATGATCCCGAAACCATCGTATCAGCGCCAACCGACACGATCTGACCGTGATGAATGGCTACCGCTCCGTCCTTAATTGCAGTCCTCTGGTCATTCTGCGTAATTACAGTGGCGTGCCTGATGATCGTATCTATTACGCCATTCTTTGGAAATGGCTCCGGGATTGACTGTTGTGCGGAATCTGACGTTGACATGAATAGCCGGATGTTACACTCAAAAACCTCATGAACGTACGCAACTCTGTCATTGCCATCACTGGCGGCGCCATTCGGGTGGGGCGGGCGCACGCGAGATACCTTGCAAGCCTCGGAGCGCACATTTCGTTTACCTATGTCCCTGGAGAACCCTGGCATGAATCCGTGCAAGACATCGAATCATTCGGGGTTCGATGCATGGCATATGCCGTTGATGGTCGTGACCTGGTTGCAGTTCGTGAATGGGTTGACGACACGTTTCACACCTTGGGGAGCGTGGATGTTCTGATCAACAATGCATCACCTTTTATCAAACGTCCGTTTCTTGAACTATCCGAGGATGAATGGGATCTCAGCATTGGCATCAACGTCAAAATGGCGTTTTTCGCGGCTCAAGCGGCGGCGCGACACATGATCGCCAAGGGTTCCGGCGTCATTTTGAACATCAGCGATATGTCGGCGTTTATGGTTTCCCATGGATACGCCCATCATGCGATTGGCAAATCCGGGCTCGTACAGCTCGCCCGGTATATCGCTTCAGAACTCGGTCCTGCCATTCGATCTAATGCGCTCGTGCTGGGACCGATTCTGCCTCCACAAAGCTATACGGCAGCTCAAATAGCCGGAGTGGCCGAAAGCACCATGACCAAACGGTGGAGCAGTCCGGAGGACGTCACCCGAATGCTCGTGTTCCTAATTGAGCATGAATATCTGACGGGCCAAACCTATTTTGTTGATGGCGGTCAGCAATATGCACCGTTTCCATACCAAAACTTTTAGAGTTGGTTACAATGGCACGGCTTCACACCTGTCTTGGGCACCCTCGGCGTTGCACCAAGCGGATCACTCGAAGCTTCCGCTCTTTGAGTGTGCACAGGTGCGAACCAAAGCGGTTCAACCGTTTGTCTCAGTTATTTTGTAAAGGAGAAATTTGTGAAGGACCCAATCAGTAACCGTTTTTCGCGCACCCTGGGGCTGCTTGCAGCTGCATCGGTCGCCCTCGCCGCTTGCGCACCCGCGCCAACGCCTGCTCCGACCGCGCCAGCGCCAACGTCAGCTCCTGCGGCGCCCGCAGCTACGTCGGTACCCGCTCCGACCGCTGCACCCGCCCCCACCAAAGCTCCAGATCCAACCAAGGCACCCGAACCCACCAAGGCGCCCGAAGCGAAGCCGTTTGTGACCTGGCTGCAATATGACGACAAGAATGAAGACCCCAAGAACGATGAGGCCGTGGGTAACGCGTATTACCGAGGCAGCATCCCTAAATTTAATGCGGAGTTTGCCGGCAAGTACAAATGGGTTAATCAACCCCAGCCATTTGCAAAGCTGACAACGTCGCTAGTGGCTGCTGTCCAGGCTGGCGGAGACGTCCCCGATCTTGCACAGGGTAACGGCTCCGACATCGCACAATTTTCCAAAACCGGCACGGTTCAGGACCTGACGGATTGGGCAAAACAACAGTCGTGGTTCGCCACGCTTGATCCGGCAGCTATAAAGGACTGCACTGGTAAAGATGGCAAACTTTACTGCATACCCCTCGCATCTTCGCCGGCATTGGTTTTCTATTGGAAGGACAACTTCCCCAACGGCTATCCCAAAACAGCCGATGAATTTCTAAAGCAGGCTGCCGAACTAAAGAAAAAGAATGTTTATGCGATCACCTATTTTGGAAGCACCGCATTTAACGGGGAAGCCGCCGGCCGCTATTTTTGGAGTGTCGTAAGTTCGTTTGGCGGCCAATACGATGATGGCGCCGGCAAGATGCTATTGAACACGCCCGCCAACGTGAAAGCCGCGGAATTTATGCGCAAAGTGGTGGTAAATGGTTACTCCTCGGAGAGCGTTTTCCTGGGCGATTTCAAAGAAGAAGAGGACCTCAAGGGTCTTGATCCAAAGAAGCCATTCGCCGCATCGTTCCCAACCGGAATTTTCGGCTATCGCTACATTCAGCCGGTAAAGTCACCGGCAGGCAAGCAGTACGGCAAGGATTTTGACCCAACCGGCGGACCAATACTTCAGGCAATTGCGGAAGACGCAATGGGAATTGCGCCAATGTTCACTGGCGGAGATGCCACCACCCCTTCTTGCGGGTTCAGCACTGCCGGGTATGTCATTCCGAAAGGCGCCAAGAATCCGGATGCCGCGAAGGCCTACATAAACTGGCTATTCGACCCAAAGAATGGAATCGAATGGGTGCAGAAGCCGGGCGGTGGCTTCCCCACCAGCAGCGTGCTCCTGGCCGACAAGGCATTTGATACCCCGTTCTACAAGCAAGCTGCTGCCGCTACGGCCGGCATTTGCAAATCCTGGCAGACCTCGATCCAGGACGGTGCCCTTGCGAGAAAGATCATTGCTGGTGCATTCTTTGACATCATCAAAGGAAAGGACTCCAAAAATGCTGATATCGCTGGTGTTCTTCAAAAGGCACAGGACGAATTCAACAAGACTGTCAAATAGCGTGTTGTTGATTTGAACTAGCTTCAGCGGTGGCGGACCCATACATTGGCCCGCCACCGCAAATTCTTCGCAGCGAAAAAATACTACTAATGAGGACCTCACGGGCTTTGCCCTTCCTGCTTTTGGCGCCCGCCCTCATCATGATCGCTCTGGTTCAGCTTTATCCGGGGCTGTACACCGTTTTTCTAAGCACCCAACAGTCAAACGCAGGTATCCAGAGTTTTTCGGGCACGGACAATTTTCAAGTAGTTTTTGACAGCGAAGCATTCATGGAAAGCAGCTGGCATACGGTGACGTTTATTGTCGGCTACATCATTCTGACCATGTCGCTCGGTCTGGGATTGGCCCTCCTGTTAAACCGAAAGCTGCGGTTAAGTGGCGCCTACCTTGCGCTGGTCTTTATTCCATGGGTTTTGTCCGACGTCATAGTCGGCCTTGTCTGGAAACTATTTGCCGATCCTGACACCGGAATACTTTCACCCCTCGTCTCACTTCCCATATTTGGTTTGGAAGGCTCGGCACTGTTGACGAAAGTGCCCACATTTCGCTTCATCGATTCGATCCCATTTCCACCATCACCGGCAATGATCTATCTCATTTTTGCCGCGGTATGGAAGGCGCTCCCGTTCATCACACTTTTGTTGTTGGCCGCTATGCAAACCGTGCCCAAGGAAGTGTTGGAGAGCGCGCAGATCGATGGGGCAAGTGGCCGTCAATGCTTCCTGGCCATCACGTTCCCGCTCGTGCTGCCATCGGTTGTCGTCGCGCTATTTAACCTGATTCTCGGCGGGATGAATGGTGTCGGAATGGTATTCAGCCTCACCGGCGGCGGGCCCGGTTCCTCAACCGAGGTCCTAAGCTACCTCTTGTACACAATCGGATTTTCCGAGCTCGATTTTGGTCGTGCTGCCGCATTGTCGGTGTTTATCGCGGCAATAAATCTTACGCTGATTACACTCGCACTTCGGGTATCCAGACGAGGTTCCGAAAACTACGCCTAAAAAATCCTTGCACCAATGAGCCAACGTCGTATTCAGTTCATTCCAAATCTGGCCATGATCATTATTTGCATGATCATGTTGTTTCCCGTGTTTGCCACCGTCGTAATTTCATTCAAACAGCAAAGCGATGTAGCTCGAAATCCGCCGCTCTTGTTCCCGTGTGACACTCTAGAAACCGACTTTTCATTGCCCGCTTGCAGATTCTTTCTCGAAGGCTACGAGCGAATATTTGAATTCAAGGACAACGCAGCCGCCTTGTTTGGGTGGGAAGCCACCGGACCAATCATCAGCAGGTACATGCCGAACTCGCTCGTTTATGCGGTGGCTTCGTCCTTTTTCATAACAATTTTCGCCGGCATGGCCGGTTTTTCATTTTCCCGTTTCGTTTTTAAGGGTCGCCAATTCCTGCAGGTTTCCATTCTTGCGTTGACCGGCATACCACTGCTGACCAATCTAATTGCCCTGTATCAAATGACGGTAAGCGTTCGACGTCTGATCGTCCCGACGATTGAACGCGTGGCGGCGTCTCAACAATTTTCTGAAGCCACCACAAAATTTCTGACGGATTCGCTCGACCGGGCCATTTTGATCGCCGTTTACACCGGTTTGTTGATGCCATTTAGCATTTGGATTGTAAAGTCCTTCTTTGATGCCATTCCTCGAGATCTTGAAGAGGCGGCGGTCATCGACGGATGCACACCATTTCAGGCACTGCTGCGCGTTGTCGCTCCGCTTGCAGCGCCGGGGCTACTGTCCGCATTTCTGCTGTCATTTGTCAACATCTGGAATGAATTTTTGACCAACTACCTTCTAGTCGGTACAACAAAACAGAACCTTCGTTCGGTCATGGTTGCGGTCTATGACCTTACCGGTGCAAACCTGATTAACTATCAGGTGCTCGCCGCAGCATGTGTGCTTGTTATGGTTCCAGTTATCGTGCTGTTTCTCCTAACCCGCAAAGTGTTCTTTAGCGCCATGGTTGAAGGCGCGGTCAAAGGATGATTCACCATGGTCGTTGAATTACTCAGATTTACCATTCCCGCCCATTTGCGCGAAGAATTTATCGAGTGCGACGGGCGCATTTGGAATGAGGCGTTGTCAAGTCATCCGGGATTTATTAGCAAAGAACTTTGGTCTGACCTTGTGGACCCCACCCGGGTCGTGATCAAAGTTCATTGGGAAACCATGGGTCAATGGAAATCCTTTCCGCATCACATCATAGAGGAGCTGGACGCAAAAATGTGCCATCTCTACACCGCTCTAAGTTGTGAGGAATACGAAGTGCGCGGCGATGCCGTGCCCGCAAAGTAAATTTAATGAAAGTACTATTTACAACGTCGCGCGGACTCTTTCAACAGCAGCTGGCCGAAGCGGCTATTCCCGCCGGCATCGAGGTTGAATTTATCCGCGATCCAACCAAGGATCAAGTTTCCGACCGTTTACGCAATTATGACGTGCTGATTAGCGAACGCGCCGGTGTGATCGATGCATCTGTGCTCAACTCGGCTCCAAACCTAAAGTTAATCCAGAGGTTGGGTTCATATACCGCGGACATTGATTTACACGCTGCCAAGTCAGCGGGCATACCAGTGTGCAGCATGCCCGTTCGCGGGTGTGTCAATGTAGCTGAACATATGGTGTGGCAAATGTTGTCTATGAGTCGACGGGCACGCGAACAAATGGAGATTGTTGTGCAGGCGAAAGATTTTGGCGGGCAATCAAAACGTAGTGACGAAGACACCTTTGCCTACAACTGGTCTGGCCGGAAGAATCTAAAGGGTTTGCAGGATGCGCTGGTGGGAATTCTTGGATTCGGTGAGATTGGCATCGAACTGGCCCGTCGCCTCCGTGGCTTTGAGTGCCGCGTGTTATACAACAAGCGGACACGCCTGCCCGAGCAGGCAGAAAGGGAGCTCGCAATCACGTACAACGAGCCGGATCTGTTGGTTTCCCAATGTGATTTCCTGGTGACCCTACTTCCTTATTCAAAGGCAACGGATTGCAGCATTAACGCCCGCATGTTTAACATGATGCCCAGGGGGTCTTTCCTTGCACACTGTGGCGGAAGCGGCACCGTGGATGAAGACGCACTTATCGCCGCACTTCGTGCCGGTCATCTTGGTGGAGCCGCGCTCGACACGTATACATTTGAACCGATGCGGCCAAATGATCCGCTTGTGGAACTTGCTAGAGATCCCATGGCAAATTTGTTTCTGACACCACATACCGCAGCCGGCGCCGGCGCATCTAAACGTGTCGGCAGAGCCGAGGATTTTGACAATATTGTGGCACTTGCCGCAAATGCACCTCTCATCCACAGAGTGGTTTGACCATCATGATTGACAGCAACCTCCTAACCGACCTACAACAAATCGTTGGTCCAGACAATGTGGTCGATGATCTAAAAAAACTGAATGATTTGTCGCGCGATTGCTACTGGTATTCGCCGGTGCTGCGACCGGAACTTGATGGCATGGCGGCTGACTGCATCGTGTCGCCCGCAACTCTGGAAGAATTATGTGCCGTAATAGCCGCAGCAGTTCGCACGTCAACGCCCATTACATGTCGCGGCGCGGGAACCGGAAACTACGGTCAAGGCGTGCCCATGCACGGCGGCATATTGCTCAGCACAGTCCGCCTTGATCGCATTCTGAGCCTTGACGCCGATAAAGCTCACGTTCAAGCCGGTACGAGATTGATAGAAATCGAACGCAGGGCGCGTGCAATCGGCGCCGAGATGCGCTTTTATCCCAGCACCATAATCACGTCGACAGCGGCCGGGTTCATCGCTGGTGGCGCCGGCGGGCCGGGGTCCATCATGCACGGCACCGTTTGGGATGAGGGAAATATCCTGGGCGCAACGATCGTAACAGCAGAGTCAACGCCACGCATCATCCAAGCCACCACGTACGCCGGCATGCGCAGCATCATCCACAGTTGCGGATTGACCTGCATCATCGCCGACGTTACATTTGCGCTGACGCCCGCCGTTGCCTGGCAACAACATATTCTGGCGTTCGAGGACTTTGATGTTGCTCTAACCTTCAGCGCGGCGTTGGCTCGCGATACAAAGGTTAAGTCCCGACTATTGTCGCTTCATGAGTGGCCAATACCGTCGTACTTTGTCCAGCTGGTTAAGAACGGCGCCGCTCCGGACGGCAAGCACCTGTTGCTAATCGAGGCTGAAATGTCACTTGATGAGGTGACACGGCGGGCAACTTCCGCCGGGGCTACCGTTACCTGGCATCAACCCCACGCCGATTATCACAAAACGGGGAAGCTTAAACTTTCCGATTTTAGCTACAACCACACCACCTTGTGGGCGATGAAGGCCGACGAAAATCTGACGTATTTACAGGACGCATTTGATATCTCCAGACTAACCGAGCAGCATCATGCCCGCAAGGCAATATACGGTGACGATGTGTTGACCCATATCGAGTTCCTTAAATGGGGCGGAGTGATGACGCCTGCAGGCCTGAGTCTGGTGCGTTTCAAATCCAAAGACCAGCTTTGGAAGCTGATTGCGGATTGCGAAACGCTAGGCATGTGGGTGGCAAATCCGCACACCCACAAGCTGGACGAGGACGTGCGTTGGAACGGCCAGCCCATCCTGGACGGCAAGGCAATGTGGGACCCGAAGGGCCTGCTAAATCCCGGGCACATGGCCGGCCTATGAGCGGCGTCCATCGAAACCTCGCCCGCCTGACTTCCCCGGAGATTCGTGATCTACCCAAAAAGGACGGTGTCTTATTGCTGCCGATTGGCGCAATTGAGCAACACGGAGCGCACCTGCCGGTTTTGACCGACACATGCCAGGTGACCGAATTGCTTGGGCGCGCGCTTGAAGCGCTGCCAGACGACACTGTGGCTTGGGCGCTTCCCGCCATCAATTACGGCAAAAGCAACGAACATATGGGTTTTGCCGGCACGTTCAGCCTAAGTGCTTCAACCCTGACTGCAGTACTCATGGACCTTGCACAAAGCGCAAAGGATTCCGGGTTTCGCAGATTGGCATTTATCAATGGCCATGGCGGCAACATGGCGGTGCTGGATGCCGCAGCTCGGGACATCCGCGCAGCAACCAATTTGATGACCTTCTGCATACATCCGCACGTATTCGTATCGGCGCCTTTTGAAATTACGGACGCCGAACGAAAATTTGGATTTCACGCGGGTGAATTGGAGACTTCTCTGATGTTGACGCTGGCCCCTGACACCGTACACATGGAACATGCCGTAAAACACTTTGCACCGTTCCCGGAGGCCGATCCCTTGTTTTTCTTTGGCAATGCTTCAAGCGCCTGGCTGACCCGAGACTGGAGTTCCAGCGGTGTGTTTGGTGACGCAACGATTGGGACGTCGGAAAAAGGTGAGGCAATTCTCAAATCTTCCGTGCCCCGGTTGGCTCATTTGATTGAGGTCATAAGCACGTTCGAGGTCGCCCATCCTCGCGCCTGACAGATCAAACTCCGCCATTTATGGACTTGATTTTAAGAAACGCGCGATTTGCCGATGGGAGTGTGCATGACATTGGAATAGTGGATGACCGGATAGTCGAAATCTCCCGCACACCAATCGCACATCTTGGGTGGGACAAAATATTGGACATCGGGCACAGGCTCACATTGCCGGCTTTTGTAAATGGTCAGCTGCACGCATGCAAAAGCTTTTACCGAAGAAATCTGGTTCATATGCCCGAGCCCGTGCAGCGTTTGCCAAGGTTTGAAGCCGCACGGAGCGTCAAAGAGGCCTACACCGAGGAGGATGTCTTTGCCCGCGTGGATGAAACGATGCGCCTGGCCATCCTAAACGGCACCTGTGCCATTCGACTCTTTGCCGATGTGGATGAGCACTCCGGTCTGGTGGCCCTACGCACATTGTTACGCATTCGAGAACGATATAAGCACATCATGACCGTTCAGGTGGTGGCCTTTCCCCAGGATGGCGTTCTCGGAAGCCAAACCCAATCTCTGATGCGCACCGCGCTCGATCTCGGAGCAGACGTTGTCGGTGGCATTCCGTGGATCGAGCCGACCATTGCGCTGCAGCGTGAGCACACCCAGCTTTGCTTTGATTTAGCCCAACAATATGACCGGCCCGTTCACATGGTTTGCGATGATGCCATCAATACAAACTTGCGCACCCTGGAAATGATCGTTGAGCAAACAATTGCCAAATCCATGCAGGGCCGTGTGTGCGCAACACAATGCGCAGCGCTCGCGGCATATGACGACACTTATGCCGCTGACTTGATTGCGCGCGTATATGAGGCGCAAATCTCAATCGTTTGTAACAGTCATGTTGGACTTATCGCAACTGACCTTCCCATGAACGGAGCCTGGCCGCGTGAACCAATGCCCCGGGCAATCACGCGGGTTCGTGCGCTATTAGATTCAGCAGTTACTGTCTGTTGCGCTCAGGATGATATCGACAACTGGTTCTATCCATTTGGCCGCAACGATCCGATGGAATGGGCCCAGTTTATGGCCCACACCGGACAGTTTGCATGGGATGGCGAGGTTGACCGAGTCCTTCCCATGATCACCACAAACCCTGCCCGGGCAATTGGACTTCCCGACTATGGGCTTGCCGTTGGCTGTCAAGCAAATTTGGTCGTATTGGATACACCCGACTGGCATGCTGCAGTTCAATTTCAACCCGCGAAGCGCTTTGTGATTTTGCGCGGTCGACTTGTGGCCCAGAGCATGCGCACCGAAGAACTTGAAAATGGCATTATTTGATTTTTCCGGCAAAACAGTCCTGATTTCGGGCGCATCCCGCGGTATCGGCTCTGCGACCGCAATGGCCTTTGCCAACGCCGGCGCCCGCGTGGCCATCAATTACCGCGCAGACCTGGCTGGTGCGACCGGGGTGCTTAATGGGATTATCGATGCCGGCGGCAAGGCGATTCTGGCTCCGGCAGATATCGCCGACGCGGCTGGAACTGAAAAAATGGTCGGCTTGGTTGAATCTGCACTCGGGCCTGTTGATATTCTGGTCAACAACGCTGCAGCGTTTAGTCGCAGGCACTTTCTGGATGTGTCCGCCGATGAGCTTGATGTCATCATGAACACAAACTTCCGCGGCCTCTTCTTGCTGAGCCAAATCGTCGCCCGCAGCATGTCATCCCGGAAGACAGGTGCAATTGTTCACGTCAGCTCCATTTTGGCCCAATTGGCGGTCCCGACACGTAGTGCGTACGCCGCAAGCAAGGGCGCACTTGAAAGCCTTACCCGTGCGATGGCTCTTGACCTGGCGGCCAGCGGCATACGCGTAAATGCCGTTTCACCGGGACTCATTCAAACTGATGCCATGTTGGCTGGCTTTACCGACCCACGGCGATTGGAAGCGGTGCAACAGCACATCCCGTTTCAACGGTTTGGCACCCCGGATGAAATTGCCCAAGCCATACTGTTCCTGGCCTCGCCGGCAGCAAGCTACATTTCCGGCGTCATTCTTGGCGTTGATGGAGCCCTGGGTGCACGGGAGGCTGGGCCGGTTTTTTCCGCCGCGCCATCCACGCCGCCTGTGATTTAGCCATACACAAAACAGACCGCGCCACGTCCGTGGTTAGTCGGTGCCCGGTGCCTTGATTACACGTTCAATACGACGATCTGGAATAAGCCACATCGCCGATACTGACAGAAAAAGGGCAATTGAACCGGCCGGGAAAATGAACGCCACAACAATGGCCAAGCCATACAGCAGTATAGAGAGTTTGTCCTTGTAACTCTTTCCTATGGCCGCGGCCAATGTGGATGGTTGGCCCGGGACGCGAACCAACGCCTGAACAAGCAAGGTGTAGGCAATTCCCGCCATGATCGCATCCACACCGTAGATTGCCACAGGCCATGGCGAAAGCCAGGTTTCTCCGAGCCACGAGGCGAGAAGCGGAATAAGTGACAACCAGAACAACAGGAACATATTTGCCCACAAGACCGCACCGTTCACTTTTTCAACCGCCTGAAACACGTGGTGGTGATTGGCCCAATAAATGCCCACCATCAGGAAACTGAGCACATAAATTAGCAGCGTTGGTAGCAATGGCTCTATTGCAGCCAAATCATGTCCGATTGGCGTCTTAAGTTCCAACACCATGATCGTAATAATGACGGCAATCACACCGTCGCTAAACGCTTCAAGTCGCCCTTTCGTCATAACTTTTATTGCAGATTCTCAAAAATTCCGGCTGCGCCCATACCACCACCGATGCACATGCTGACCATTCCGTAACGGCATTTGCGCCGAGCCATTTCATTAATGAGCATTACCGTGAGCTTAGCCCCACTACAACCAAGCGGGTGACCAAGTGCAATCGCACCTCCGTTTACATTGACGCGGTCGGGGTCGATTTCCAAGTGCTGCATAACCGCCAGCGCTTGTGCGGCAAATGCCTCGTTCAATTCGATCACATCAATCTGGTCCAGCCGCAACCCGGCTAATCGCAATGCCTTGGGGATCGCTGCAATCGGACCAATACCCATAACCTCCGGGCGCACGCCACCTACGGCAAAACTTACAAACCGCACAAGAGGCTTTAGACCAAGTTGCGCAGCCTTTGCGGCGCTCATCACCATGACGGCGGCGGCGCCATCATTAAGCGGCGAGGCATTTCCTGCGGTCACACTCCCATTGACTGCAAACACAGGCTTGAGTGCGCGAAGTCCGTCCAGTGTCGTCTCACGCCGGACAGTCTCATCCACTTCAAATCGTGCTGTCTTGCTAACGGGCCTGCCAGTTGAATCAAGCTCGGTCGCAGTCACATCAACGGGCACAATCTCGGAAACATACTTGCCTGCATCAATGGCTGCAGCTGCACGTTGATGAGACCTCACTGCAAACGCATCTTGTGCGTCGCGAGTAATGTTGTATTCTCGCGCGACGTTTTCCGCCGTGTGCCCCATTCCCATATATACCTCTGGGTTGATCTCAACAAGCGCTGGATTGGGTGAAAAAAAATTGCCCGACATGCCGACCATGCTCATACTCTCCGCTCCGCCAGCGATGATCGCCTCGCCCATCCCCGCCATAACTTGCTGGGCAGCAATCGCAATCGTCTGTAGCCCACTCGAACAGAATCGATTTACGGTTTGCCCTGGCACGTCATACGGCAACCCGGCGCGGATGGTCGCAATTCTTGCCATGTTCAACCCCTGTTGGGCTTCCGGCATCGCGCACCCAATCACACAATCGTCAATCTCCCTGGGATCCAAACCCGGCGCTCGTTCAACAACGGCACGAATCACCGTTGCCGCAAGGTCATCCGGCCTGGTGGTTCGCAAAGAACCTTTTGTGGCCCGCCCTACGGCTGTTCGCGCCGCGCTTACTATAACTGCTTCATTCATGATTGCACCTTTCTCAAACCAATTATGCGCTTTGAAGACTGGGCAGAGCGAATGTCCGCCATTAGTTTCTTAACGGCTTGGCATTCTTCAACATAAACGTAATGCGCTCCTGGGTCTTCGGCTCGGTGAACAGCGACAGCTCGGCTTCACGCTCAAGGTCAAGAATATAGTCCTCCGTTACCCAGGTAGGTGCAGTCAAGTCTCCGCCGCACAATACATGAGTCAATTTTTTTGCGATCAATGCATCGTGAGCGCTGATAAATTTGCCCCAGCGCAATGACTCGACCGCCATCGTCATGGCAGCCTTGCCCCGGCTGCCTATTGCGTATACGGACCTGGCATCTCGTGACGGCGGCACGTAACCGGCATCTGCCATGGCTAATGCAGTTTGCTTGGCATAACCAATCAAGTGCTCGTCGTTGGGAACAATGACATCCGCATCCGTCAAGAAACCATTCCTGCGCACTTGTGCCGCGCTCTCACCGATCTTTGCATACGCAATCGTTTCAAATACTTTTTGCAAATGTTCCAGTGCGTCGACCTTATCTGATGTCATGTGCGGGCTTACGTTGCGCCTCAACAGTTCCTTGCAGCCGCCCCACCCCGGAATGATCCCAACTCCAATTTCCGGCAGACCCATATACGTTTCAGCGGCCACCACCATCCTGGAGGCTGCCATGCAAATCTCGGTGCCTCCTCCCAACACCCGCTGACGCGGCGCCGCGACCACCGGCTTTGGTGCAAACCGAAAGTCAAGAATTGCGTATTGCGCGGTACGCACCGCCTTCTCCAGCGCCGTCAGATCGCCCAAAGCCATGATAAACATGCCGATATTTGCACCAAGGGAAAATTCTTTGCCCTGATTGGCAATTACCAAGCCCCGCCACGCGTCGTTCGTTAGGGTATCCAGCGCCGCCTTGCCCATATCCAGGGCGAACTGATCAATAGTATTGCCCTTGCTGTGAAACTCAAGACACAGCACGCCATCACCCAAATCAAGGAGGCTTGCACTCGCATTGCGCTTCAACTCGCGCTGCGTCCCGCTGCTTTCACTCAGGATGATATTCAGCTTGTGTCGATCAACCGGAACATAGGTCGCCTTCACCGGGTCATATACGCCAACTGTGCGCCCGTCGATCGTTTGATAAAACGTCTGGTGGCCGATGCTCAACATGTGGTCAACCCAGGTTGGCACCGCGATGTCACGTGCTTTCATCAATTCAATGCCATGCGCAACACCAATCGCATCCCACGTTTTGAACGGCCCGGACTCAGTCGCATAGCCAAGCTCCATCGCGCGATCGATTTCGAACGGGGTATTCGCAATCTCGGGGATCCGGCGTGCCGAATATGCCAGGATGGGCAGTGTGGTTTCAATAATGAATCCACCTCCGCGATCCTCCTGCCACTTGGGGTTGGTAAACAATTCATGCAATCGCTCCGAGAGAGGCAGATCCTTCAATTCGCCTATAACGTCAAACCGCACCTTAATGGACGGGGAATACTCAAGCGTTTTCAAATTTAGCGCATGGAATTCCCGCGATCCGTCTGCGGCCTTGACTGTTTTGTAGAAACCCTGACCCGTCTTGTTTCCCAACCACTTATTCTGAATGACCTTTTCAACTACACCAGCAAGCTTGAATATTTCGCGGCTTTCATCGTCTGGAACCAGTTCATACAAGTTTCGGGTCACATGACCCCAGACGTCGATTCCAACCACGTCACTTAGCCGAAAAACACCAGTCTTGGGATTGCCTATGATCGGACCGCACAATGCGTCCGTTTCTTCAACCGTGTAGTCGTTGTCTATTGCGGCGAGTGCGCGGTATTGCCCAACAAACGATCCAATTCGATTCGCAATAAAGTTTGGCGTGTCCTTGCAAACTACGACGCTTTTGCCCAGCTTGTCTTCGGCAAATTTGGTAACGCGCTGGATGATCTCCGGCAGGGTATCCGCCGTGGGAATCACCTCAAGCAGCTTCAGGTAACGCGGAGGGTTAAAAAAATGAGTGCCGCAAAAATGCGTCCGAAATCCCTCACTCAAACCCTCGGCGATGGCGTGTATCGGAATGCCACTAGTGTTGCTGCTGACAATGCTGTCCGGCTTGCGCAATGCATCAATCCGTTTCATCAGGTCGCGCTTGGGTTGCAACTGCTCGATGATGACTTCAATGATCCAGTCCGCGTCTTTGACCAATTTAAGATCATCATCCAGGTTTCCAAGCACCACCAACCGTGCAGCATCGGCATTCATCAATGCGGCCGGTTTCATCTTGAGTTGCTTGTCCCATAATGATTGGACGATGGTGTTTGGATCGCCCCCAGCGGCGGTAATATCAAGCAGCGTTACGTTGAACCCGGAGTTGGCACAATGTGCGGCGATACCTCCACCCATGGTTCCAGCGCCGACAACCACAATGTTTTTTATTGTCATTTGATAACGTGTATTCCTATTTTGTGTCAGTTTAGCATGCGGCAGGCTCTTTAGATTCCTAGTCCCGTCGCCACTTTGGTCGCGGAATTTTTATCCAGAGGTCTCCGGCACTGACAGCCACCTCATACTTCCTCAAATGCATTGCCTCGTCACGCGGAAGGACACACGCTCCACTTAGCACGTCAAATTCGTATTCATGAACCGGACATGAAATACGACCATTCGCCCATGTACCCGTCGCAAGATTCCCAAGTTGGTGTGGGCACAGCGGGCTAAATGCCACGATCTCATTGGTATCTCCCGTCGTTAGCACGATGATCGCGGGCCCGGAAGGTAACGTCACGTGCAGCGGCTTCCCTGATGCCAGTTCGGAAACAGCTATGGCCCGCGCAAATCCAGAACAGCTCAATTCATCAACGGTCATGGCTCTCCAACCGTGATGCCACAGGGCCATAGGGGTTCGCCTGAATCAAAGAAGGCCCGATTTTGTAGCACATAGAAGTCAAAATCCTTGGGCCAGGCGGTTCTTGGATCCCACTTGAATAATGTTGCATAACTATCAAACAACCTCGGGTTTTGCGTTGCAAAGTAGTTCGGGTTTCGCAGCCACAGTTCAAGGTAACCCGCGCAAAACTCCCCGTCATTTTGAAACACATATGGATGCCCGATCGGGTAGGCAGAAACTGGTTTCCGCGCAGCCGAGTTTGCCAAAGCCAGATACCGCTCCCGCTCAAGTTGTTTGCCCTCTATAAAAAGCATGCGCGCCTCGGGCGTGAAGATGGCGCCGTCATTCTTGCGCAGTCCGGGCAGCATCCCATCGCTCGTCATCCGGTAACCACCCAACACGATATCCACGAAGTCGAGCATATGTCCGAACTCGTGCAAAAATGGTGAAACACCCGGTCGTTCGGCGCCAAATCCTTCAACCAACCGCTTGTGCTCCATCATCACCGCACCGCGAATAGGGTCAAATTGACCGCCCATCGCGCCACCCGCATCCAGGTAAGCCTGACGCGTCGTGTAAAACAAAAACGCGAGCGGATGGCCAAGCACGCGATCAAGAATATCAGTGCGACCCAAAAATAGCTCTGCAATATGGCCTGCAACCAGTCCTGCTGCATCGATGGGCACGGACAATGCATTGTCCAGAGACTTTGGACCTATCAGTTGAATTTGCATGTTCGGGTTATCAATAATGTGAGTGCAGAGCCGCTCAAATTCCTCCTTACGCGTGGAACTAAGGGTTTTGTAGCGCGGGAAGTAATATCCAAAATCCAAGGAAACACACACCTTATCAAGAGTTCACCGAGGTGCCAACGCCAACGAAATAGCACCTCGTAGCGCCGTGTCATATCCCAGCGAAGATAATTGCACCTCCGGTGCAGGCACCAGCCGCAAGCCGTCATTCATAACCTGGCGCGCTTCACGCAGTAGACGCTCGCCGCCCCCAAACGCAACGCCACCGCCCAAAACAATGACGCTTGGGGCCAGTATCACAGCCATATTCCTCAGACCCTGTCCAAGATTAAACCCGACTTCATTCCACTCTGCTTCGCTCAATTCTTCAGCCGGTTTCCCATAAAGCGCTCGAATAGCAGACCCGGATACCAGGGATTCCAGACAGTCGGTGGCCCCACATGAGCAGTGCAATGCACGTGGATCACCATGGTTCATTCTCCACCGAATGGCATGATGGCCCACCTCCGGATGTGTACCGTCATGCCCGCGATAGATTTGTCCATCCACAATAAATCCCCCACCCACTCCGGTGCTGATCGTTACATATAACAATCGCGTTGGTTGGATGGGCTTGCCCGACGTTGCAGATGCGAATTCGGCCAGGGCTGCGGCGTCCGTATCCACCTCAACGCGTAACGGACAGCCAAATTCGGTCGCAAATAGTTGCGCAAGGGGGACGCCACGCCATTGGGGTTGATGCAACGGAGAAATAACACCGCTTCGCCAGTCCAGTGGGCCACCTGCGCTGGCGCCAATTGCAACAACGCGGTCGCTACCCGCGACCTCGTGCGCCATGCTCATCAACAGTGCCAGACCCTTGTCCAAATCCAGCGGTGTGTCGGCCCGCGTGCGGCGCAGGATCGTCCCACGCGCATCCACTGCCGCAACCATAAATTTGGTGCCACCGATATCAAGGGCCAGATAGATGGACATGTTTCTACGCCAGGTGGATGTCTCCGCACGGTCTGGCAGTATGTCTCTGATTCACAAGTCCGATGATAAACTCATCTGCAGCATGGGAAAAATTACGTCGCGCGCCACGGATTACAGCGAATGGTATTTGGATTTGATTCGCGAGGCCGACCTCGCCGACTATGCACCGGTGCGCGGGTGCATAGTGGTCAAGCCCTATGGTTGGACGCTCTATGAAAACATGCGCGATCATCTTGACAAGCGATTTAAGGATACAGGTCACAGCAACGCAGCTTTCCCGCTGTTCATACCCATGAGCTTCCTCCAAAAAGAGGCCAGTCACGTCCAGGGGTTTTCACCCGAGCTTGCCGTCGTAACAATTGGGGGCGGTGAAACACTCGAAGAGCCACTCGTCGTGCGCCCAACCAGTGAAACCATCATCGGCCACATGTATGCACAGTGGATAAAGAGCTATCGCGATTTACCGATCCTGATAAATACCTGGAACAGCGTCGTGCGATGGGAAAAGCGCACCAAACCCTTCCTTAGAACGATGGAGTTCTATTGGCAGGAAGGACATACCGCACACGCCACGCATGAAGAGAGCTGGGAGGAAGTACGCCGCATGCTGGATGTCTATGAGGAACACGCCCGCATTGACTGTGCCATCCCCGCCATTAAGGGGCGAAAGAGTATCAGCGAGAAATTCCCGGGCGCCGACCGGACCCTCAGTATCGAAGCCATGATGGGCGACAAAAAGGCTCTCCAAAGCGGCACCAGTCACGATCTTGGTCAGAATTTCGCCCATGCCTTCGAAATGAAGTTCCTGGATCGCGACAACTCACTCAAATATTGTTGGACGACCAGTTGGGGTCTGAGTTGGCGCCTGACCGGTGCGGTGATTATGGTGCATGGCGATGACACCGGGCTTCGTCTCCCACCCAAAATAGCTCCAGTGCAAACCGCGATTGTCCCAATTTTCAAGACCGACGCCGAAAAATCGAGCGTAATGGACGTGGCCAATCAGGTGTTTGCACAACTCAAATCCGAAGGAATCCGGATTAAATTGGATGACCGCGACGACAGCCCGGGAGCCAAGTTCTACGATTGGGAAATGCGTGGTGTGCCTATCAGAATTGAGATCGGTCCTCGTGATGTAACAGGCAACACCGTGTTGTTGGCACGCCGGGATATACCTGGCAAACCAGGCAAGCTGATCATGAGTAGAGAGGGTCTGGGTGATCGAATCAAGTCTCTGTTGGTCGAAATCCAATCCCAATACCTTGCGCAGGCAACGGCGTTCCAAAAATCCAATATCCGCGAAGTCGAAACATATGCGGACTTAAAGGTGGCCGTTGAAGATGGCTGGGCGCTTGCCCCTGTTTTGGACGATCCTGCCGTGGATGCCCAAATAAAAGCGGAAACACGTGCCACCAATCGAAATTTCCCATACGACTTGCAGGATGACCGCGAACGTCCCTGCATCATCACGGGCAAGCCCACCCGCGAGCGGGCTCTATTTGCAAAGGCTTACTAAACCATGGTCGTCTCGTATCAAGGTGAACCCGGGGCATACAGTGAACAGGCTGCCCTTGAATTCTTCGGCTCTTCCTGCAGTCCAAAAGGCCGCACCTCGTTTGATGACGTATTTAGCGATGTTTCTAGCGGCGCTGCGGAATTCGGTGTTGTGCCAGTGGAAAACACCCTGGGCGGCAGCATCCACCGGAACTATGATTTGTTGATGCGCCATGATCTCCACGTTGTCGGCGAAATCATTGTTCCCATCCGCTGGTATCTCTATGCCTTGCCAGGCGTGACCATGGCAGACATAACCTTGGTAATGTCCCACTGGCAAACACTGGCTCAGTGCGAGCAAACGCTGGCCCGCCTGTTGCCCAAAATAGCCACCAAGGATGTATACGACAACGCCGGCGCGGTCAAAATGGTCGTCGAACAAAACATGCTGCAAACGGCCGCCATCGCAGGCGCACGCGCCAAAGATATTTATCACGTGCCGATTCTGCGCGAGAACTTGGAGGATGACCGTGGTAATTACACGCGATTCGTGGTGCTAAGTCGCGAAACCGAGACGGAACCAACACTTCGCCAAGCGGAAGGACAGAGATTCAAATCGTCAATGGTATTTGCTCTAAACAATATCCCGGGGTCGCTCCACCGCGCCATGGCCGCATTTGCGCTGCGCGACATCGATCTGTGCAAAATCGAAAGTCGACCATTGGCCGGCTCGCCCTGGGAATATCTCTTTTACGTGGATGTCGTCGGGCACAAGGATGACGAAGTGATGGCCCGGGCGCTTGCCCATTTACAGGAATACACCACGATTTTCAGATTATTTGGCAGCTTTCCACGCGCAGCCCTCCCACAATAAACTTAGACTAAGTTTGTTTGAGCGAAGCGGGCCAAAGTGCTAGTTGCCAGTTTTAAGCTTTGTTGGTTTAATCTAGTTATATGAAAATGGTATTGGCGATCGTTCAGGCAGATGATGCCGGCAAGATTATGAAGGGATTGGTCGAAGCGGGACACCGTGTCACCCGCGTCGCCACGGAAGGTGGTTGGCTAAAGCGTGAAAATGTCACCTTGCTCCTCGGCGTCGAGGACGAAAAGGTGGAAGAAGTGGTGGCCGTTCTAAAGAAAACCGGGCGCAAGCGCACGGCCTATATTTCGGTTCCGCGCGAGGTTCCCGGAGCGCTTAATGCTCAAGTCATTGATGTGGAGGTCGGTGGTGCAACCGTGTTCGTCATGAACGTGGAACGATTTGAACATATGTAGGACTGCACGGAGATGCGGAATCCGCAGATGCTCCGCACCCTGACCAGGCCCTACCCCTGCGGCGCAAACTTGCCAGCCAGTTTGGTCAAGAGCGGGATCGGCTTGTAATCCCAGGCCCCGGCGCCGGCAAAAAACACGGCGCCGAAGCCTTCTTTCCACCGCCACACACCGGCCATCCCGTCGTTGGTGTCCGCCAGGTCATCAGGTGCGCCCCACCAATCGTAAATCTCGTACCCCTGCTCGCGCGCCCACTTCAGGGCTTCAAATTGCAGCGCATACGTCGGCATGTGCTCCCGTCCCTCAGTGCGGCTCATCCCATAGAAATACCAGGCACGCCCCACAAAGCCAAACAAGATAACCGCTGCCAGGGCCTGACCTTCGCGTTCGGCGATAAGTGCGTGTCCGCCAAGGCTGCGCCACACGTCAACGTAATAAGTTTGCTCCCTGATGGCAAAGCCATCCCGCAATCCGGTTGTGGCATACATCTCGTATAGCGCAGGGAAATCCTGTTCGCCACCAACGCGCACTGCCACACCGCGCTTGGCGGCCAGTCGTATGTTGTAACGCCACTTTTGATGCATCGCGCCAAGTTGATCTTGGTCCCGGGCTGCAATTTGAGTCAAGCCGGTATTGCGAAACTGCACTTGGGCGGACGAAAATGCAAATCCCAGGCTTCTATAGGCGGATCCCAAATCCTTCGAAGAATCAATGTCGGCCGGTTGCGTGGAAATAAAGTCTCCATCGACCTTTAACCACAATGCGCGTTTTCGCCACGCCAAACCTTTAAGAAATTTTAAGGCTGCGACGTAGCCAGAAATGTCATGTGCGACCGGCCCCTTTGGCACATACATAACGCAAACCGGGCCAACTTGCCGCGTGAGCACCTGTGCTGCGGCAACGGTAATGCCATCCGAGACTAGACGCCACCGCTGGGCACGCCATCCCCAGCGTGCCTTAAGTTCGCCCCATGCCCACTGCTGGAGAAGGTGCGGCATCCGAAACGAGGTAAGCACCGAGGTCCAGCTGGATTCATTGCCGATCAGCGCCCAGCTCATCGCGAACGAACCCGATGTTCCCGGCTGGCAGTCACTAAAGCACGAATTTTCCGTCCCTCATCACATCAATTACCGTACCGTCCGCACATGTGCCCGCTACGTTCATCGTGTCCGTGCCAATCATCACATCCTCGTGCGCGTCGCTGTTGTTGGCACCTGCAGACTCCAGAGCCTCTGCAGACATGGAAGTGCCGTTTTGGAGCGCAGTCGGATACGCTTTGCCAAACGCAATATGGCAAACAGCATTTTCATCAAACAACCCGTCATAAAACAGAATGCCCGTCTGGTTGATTGGGCTGCGCACATCTACAAGCGCAACCTCGCCCAGCCTGCGCGCGCCGTTGATCGCGAGGATTTCATCCAATACCTGCTGACCATGGCTGGCTCGGTGAGCCACCACGACTCCGTCAACAAATTCAAAATAAGCGTCGCGCACTTCTCGACCACCAATAATGGCGGGCTTGCTTAGCCTTACGTGGCCATTGGTGCGCAACCGATGCGGCGTTGTAAATACTTCCTCAGTCGGCATGTTTGGCAAGAATCGTATCCCCTCCGGCGTGACCGCCGAGGCAGCAACCCAAATTGGACTTTCCACCAATCCAACCTTAAGGTCGGTGCGGGGTAGATTGTCCTCCGCCAACACAGTATCGACAAAATGCAACTCACGCACCCGTCTCGCCATAAGCACTTTTGCAATTCCAATTAGCCGGCGATCATGCGCCTGCCAGGAGGCCACCGGATCCATCTCCCCCACTCTCACCGATTGCAAGATGGTGTGCCACAGTCGGTCCACGGCCTGATCTTGGGGTAGGTCTGGGAATAGTTTTTGTGCCCAATTCGGCGTTGGCGCCGCACAAACACACCATTGAAAGGCGTCGGCCATTTGCGCATTTGCAAAAAAGGCGGTGTTCTTAAATCGAAGTTCCTGCGCTCGGCGCATTATCGTCGGGTCCACGTCGGCAAAAATATCCGGGAATTCTTCGCCGCAAATGCGCAAAGTTGCCCACTTCTCGTCTACAAACTGGCGGCGCCTTGCCACCTCAAACTGAGGGAAAAATGACTGCGCGTCAGCCGAAGCATGCTGAAAGCGCGCCTTGGATATCACGGTATCGATCCAGTTAATATCCACGTATTTTGCCCCGGCCTGATACGCCGCCACCACTATCTCGTGTGCAAACACCCGATGAATAGGCTCGCAAGCCAGGGAAAGTCCCTGCCCCGGCTGAAGGTTCACGCCAATCTTGATAAGTAGATGCGCATACATTTGCCGCAGTCCTTCCAATGACTTTGTCATGATTTCCAATTATCAGTCTGAAAAAAATCATCGGGTGCCACACTATAAAGATAGTGCGGCACCCGAACGCTCAGAGTGAACCTTCAGCGGTCTACTTGACGGTCACTTTCGCGCCGGCATCTTCGAGCTTCTTCTTGGTGTCCTCGGAGGTGGCTTTGCTCACACCCTGCTGAACCATGGAGTTCGGCGCCTCAACCAGGTCCTTGGCTTCCTTCAAGCCCAGATTGGTGATCGCGCGCACGACCTTGATGACTTCGATCTTCTTCGCACCCGGATCGGTGAGAATCACATCAAATTCAGTCTTCTCTTCAACAGGAGCCGCGGCTGCGGCTGCCGGAGCGGCACCACCAGCCATCATCACTGGCGCTGCGGCGGCGGTTACGCCCCACTTGGCTTCCAGCATGGTCTTCAGTTCAGCTGCTTCGAGCAGCGTCAAGCCGCTCAATGTGTCAACGATTGCATTCAAATCTGCCATTTTGTTTACCTATGAATTTATTGCCAATCATCCCTGTTTGCCCGGGGCAAACCAAGAACAGTTTGGCGCTATCTGTTATGCAGCGGGCGCTGCCTGTTCCTTGTCTACACGCGCCTGAAGTGCATACATCAAACTGCCGACCGCGGAGTTGAGTACGCCGACCAGGTTGCTGGCTGGACCGGAGATCGCGCCGATAATCTGAGCCCGAATGGTCTCGATCGGAGGCATAGCCGCGAGAGCCGCCACTTTTGCCGGCTCGATCACCACACCGCTCAACACGCCACCAATCGTCTTAAAGGGCTCAAACTCTTTTGAAAGGTCGCCAACGACTTTGGCAGTCCCGGACGGATCTGCAAATGCAAATGCCACGCCGGTCTGACCCTTAAGCCACGTCTCGGGCACCTTGTAGCCCGATTCGCTCAGCACCTTGAGCAAAAGCGTATTTTTCGTTACGTGAAACTCGCCTTTGCTGGCGCGCACCGTTGTGCGAACCTTGTCCAATTGCGGCATGGTCATGCCACCATACTTGGAAATAATAATGGCCTGGCTCTTCTTAACCAATTCCTGGTATTCGGCCACCATGCCTTCCTTCTTGCTTTTTGAAATCGCCAAATTTATTCACCCCCTCTTCCATAGAATTTACCGCGTGCCATGCACAAAAAAACGCCCTGACCAATAAGTGATCAGGGCGCATAGATTCAGCTTCCTGCGCGTTGCGCAGTCACATCTTCAATTTGCTCCATTACCTCGACCGGTGGCGTATGCCTTTACATTCGGCAAGCACACGAAGTGCTGCAGAATACCGATGATCACTGGCGAACGGCAACATGTATTATAACTCATGCCTAGTTTGCACGATCCAACTGCTTGCGCGCCGTCCTGTCCATTAATCCGTACTACTTCGAGTTTAGTGAAAGCAGCAATTGCACATCATCCTTACTTGGCACGCCCGCCAGACGGATCAGCGCCAACGTTTGGTTGCCCTTGCTAAAGAAGGTGGTCTGAAATGAATCATTGGCGGAATTGACCTGGCCAAGCGCCTTGCTTGTAATGTCATTTGCCAGGCCACCCGCAAGACCACCGCCACCCAGCCCCTCGGACCAGCCTTTGGCCTTAAGCGAATCGGTATAAAACGTCTTCACCTTGTCCCAGCTTGCATCCTTGGGCAGTGCAAATCCCTTTTGCTCAATCTTTTGCCCAAGCGCCTTGGCTTGTGCCTCATTGTTTTGCAACGTCTTGGCGATCGCGCTGTTATCAGCCTTCAGTTCTGTCGCCCCGGCATATACCGGCAAATCCGCAATGGCCACAGGCGCTCCGCCGCCACAGCCCGTGATGATGACAGCTGCCAAAAATAGCGCCACGACTGACTTGAGTTCCATTATTGCTTTCATTTATTTTTGCTCCCTTTATATAAACTTTTTGATCGACTGTTTGATCGACAAATCTTGTTTCGTCAGCCTATCGCAAACCATCGGGCGGTTTATCTCACCTTCGAAGCAATTTATCTCAATCAAGTTTGCGCGGTGCGCGCACCGTTTTGCCCCTACCTAGCAACAGTTGTCGCGACCTTGTGGATCAACCACGATCAAATCGATCTTTCCTTTAAACAGTTTGCCAGTCGCCGGATCAAACCCAATATAGATGGCATTGGCGTTTTTATCAAACGCCACCTTGTTAGCCTCTACAAAACTCTGTCTAGCTGATCCATCCACCAAGTGATAGCGCTGGCACGACGATGGGCAGAGATACTCGGCGAGATAACTGTGCATGACCGCCGTTGTCGCCACACTCTTTGTGTTGCGTAGTACCCCGTTAAAGCTGCTGCTCATATCTATATACGGGCTCAAGTTCTCGCGTGGAAGATACAAGCTGACATTCGGGTGCACCACGACCGGGTTGTCATTCACCGCCGAGCCAAAAGATTGCACGTCCGCTCGTGCAAAGACGGTAAATTGACCAAAACTGCCCACTCCCGCACCAGGTGGGTTCAAAGCGCAGCGAATATATCCACCATTAAACGTGGCCGTGCCGCCCGCTACGTCCACGGCGCCCACAACATCGCACTGCTGCTGCGAAAAAGTCAGCGTGCCATTTGACGTCTTTGATGCGATGCAACTCACCGCCGTAGCCGTGTCAAAGTTCAATACAAACTGCCACTTGCCGTTCTGCAAAATGGCCTTGCTTTGACAGGAAGTGGGCCAGTTTGGGCTCACATCGGCCGCTGCCGGCTGGGCTACCGATATGATTGCAGCTGCCGCGGTTATAGCCGCCATAATGTGTCTGGAAATTGATTTCATGTTGACTCCTATTTGAATTGTAATAAAAATATCACGATAAACTTAAAAAAGAACACTTCGAAAGTCCATTATCACGTTCGTAGGTGTGCTCGGATTCACACGTACGTCTAAGGTTGTTCCAGCTTCAAGGCGACCGGCCAATTCCGGTGATACAAGCCTGCTTACGGCCGTTTGATAAGGTGGCAAACCCCGCACTCTAACCTCCAACACCAGCATCAGCACAATCGCGTCTGGTTCATTACACGGCATTTGTGACGCATGCAAGATGGTCGCTCGAGCCAGTTCAAGCTCGTCATCGTTGTGCCAATAGGTGTCTTTCGAGGATTCCATGAATACGTTGTGCGCGGGTGTAGATGAGTTTAATCATTTTTTGACGCACGCTTGTCTCATCGGCTCATCACCTGCTATCACAATATTCAAGCCACAGCACTGCGCCGACGATAATACTTATGTTGAAAAGCAACACCAGCCGGTCGAAATTGGCGTCCCAAGCGCCCAATAGTTCGCCCTTTCGGGTCGCATTGGAATGCGCGCTCGATCACTATTTTGATGCTGCCTGGCTGGGTTCAAATTCACCCTTGGCAGCACCGTTTATGCTCCAACGTGAACTGCTAAAGGAAAAGACCGCTCACCACGGCGAAACCCGCGGCAAAGTATTACAACGAGTGCTTGCCGCGTGTGCACGTGAACTTTCACCCAGCCTGGATGGTCGATTCGACCCAGCCCGCTTGCTGTCGCTTACGTTCTTCCAATCACATCAAAATTTGAACCAGGCCGGCATTGCGATGCAACTCGGCCTGTCTCCAGCCACCTACTACCGTCATCGTCTTGAGGCCCTGGCACTTCTCGATGATGCACTCGCACGAACGCTTCAGCCGACCACCCGCACAGAACTTGTACCTCCTCCAAGGCCCTTGGTGGGGCGCGACCAACTACTTGACTCATGCGTAACCGCCCTTTCCCGAGGCCAGTGCGTGGCGATCAGCGGTGGCAGCGGCCTTGGCAAAACAAGCCTGGGTGCCGCCGTTGCCCGGCGCTTGACCAGCCAAAGTGCAACGGGTAGCGCGCCGACCTTCTGGTACACATTCCGACGGGGCCTCAATGATCACACCGAGGCGTTCTTATACGCACTGGCAAATTTTCTCCTCGACAATGGTCAGAATGGGTTGTGGTTGCAGCTCACCGCAGGGCAAACAAAGATCAATGAACAAGTTGCTTTGGATCTTGCGCAGTCCGGGCTGGCACAGATAAACCCCAAACCCTTGATGGTTTTGGATGAAATCGATATCCTGTTGCCTGCGGATTCAGACACCATTGAAACCGTGAGGTTGCGCTCACTTATAGAGGCGATTGTGCAAACACCTCATAACCCGCTCACTGCGGTGTTTCCAGTATTGCTCATCGGGCAGCAGCTTCTACTTGAACCAAACGTCCACCACGTTCTGCATGGTCTGTCAACTGACCAAGCTCGAATAGTAACCAGCCAGTCAAATATTCAACTTAACCACGATGAAGCCCGTGCGCTGCAGGTTGCGACCCGGGGTAATCCCCTTCTACTTAAACTCTTCTGCTCCCTCATAGACGGGTCATCCACTGTAAAGGAGGCCCTGTCTCTAGTACAGGCAACGCCAACAGTGGGTCTGCTGCTTCAGCGCATCCGCAGAAAATTTACCCTTCAGGAGCGCATGACCATGGACTTCGTATCCGTGTTCCGCGGCTATTTGCCCGCAGATCTCGTCACCAACGATGCCGTTGTCGACCGGCTTGCGCAGTTGGAGCTCATGACGCGGGATGGGTCCGGTGGCATCGCCTTGCTACCCACTCTCCGCGAGGCGTGGCTTCAACAAACCAGTGCGGAGGCGCGACAGCACGCCCACAAGCGAGCGGCCGCGGCTCTTGCAATCCGATCCCACTTTACCGAGTCCGCGTGGCACTTGGTCAATGCGCGTGAATCGGCACAAGCAATTTCGCTATGGTTTCCGGCACGTTCATTGGAAATTGGCCGCGGTAACGCCGGCACTGCTCTGGAAATATTCAATTCCATTTCACGTGAAGAACTTAGTCCCGAACCCCGCCGTATGTTGATTCTCATCCGTGCCGAACTCCGCCGGCTTATCGGCGAGTCGGATGCGATACTGGATGACATGGACGCTGTTTCGTGGCCCGGAACAGATCCACTTGCCGGCGCCGCATTCGAAATCAAAGGAGACGTGCTGCGTGATTCAGACCAACCCGAGCGTGCTGCCGCTCAATACCTTGCGGGTTTGGCAGCCCTTGAAACGGCCAGCCAGCGCATCGAATCTCAGCGCGCCAGACTTCACATTCGCCTTGGTGATGCCTATTGGCTTGCCGGAGACATGCCGGGAGGCTTCAGACAAGCGTTGCGGGGCCGCTATGCCGCGGAGCAATTTCAGGGCATTATGTTTCGCCGCCGAGGCGACCTTGAGGCAGCCCTGAGACATTACACCGCTGCGCTTGAGTTGGCCCAGCAAGCAGAGGACCCGGCCGCATGTGCCATGGTTCATTCGCAGCTGGCCTGGCTGAACTCGCAGCGTGGAGCGCCTACTGAGGCGGAGGACCACTTTGAGCGTGCCTTGGCTGGTTTTGAACAAGTGGGAGACGTCGTAGGCATCATGCGCTGCAAAACAAACCTGGGCGCGCACCTTATCCAAAATCGACAGTTCGAAGCATCCTTGACGCCTGCAACCGAAGCTGTTGCGTTCTTTAAGCGCCTAAAACAGCCGGCGTGGATGTGTACAAACCTTGGCAACGCCGCCGAGGCAAATTTAGAACTGGGAAATTTGGACGAGGCCGAACAGCTGTCAACTCAAGTGCTGGCCGCGGAAGAACAAAGCAGCCGACCCTATGCATTGACTGTTTTGGGACGAGTCCATCTGGCGCGCGCACAGCTTTCCCTATCCGAACGGTATCTGCGAGAAGCGGTTCAAATGGCCGCAGGCTTGGAGGATCGCTGGGCCGAGGCCCCGGCGCGTCGCACTTTGGCTGCCTGCTTGCGCGCCCAAAACTTGTCCCAAGATGCTCAAGCTGAATGCGAGGCCGCAATCGCGTTATACGTGGCGTTGGGTTTGCCATGGGAGGTAGATCAAACACGCCTAATCTGCGGCTGAAATTTCGCAGTCCGACCATACAATTTGCATATGGCAACATCAACTGCACCCGGCATCACCCGTCTGGCCATCGTCGGCGCTGGCGGAATGGCACGACACCACTTGAAATCAATCGTCAAAATGCGTAACGTGCTGGAAATTACGGCAATTTGCGAACCCAGCGGGGATAACTATGAAAAGGCCGCCGAAATTTTCGAGGAAGCCGGACTTCCGGTTCCACCGTGCGAGCCTGATTTTGAAAAATTCGTCAAAAAACACCGTAAGAATTTTGACGCGGCCTTTGTCATAACCCCACACAACCAGCACGTTTCGCAGGCGTCCGCCCTGTTGGCGGCGAAAAAGGATGTCCTGCTTGAGAAACCCATGGTCCTAAATACCAAGGAAGCCAGGGCCTTGATGGCGGCACAAAAGGCGAGTGGATGCTTGTTGGATGTTGCATTCAACGGCAGTCACTCCCCCGCTATTCGCAAAAGTGTCGATATGTTGCGCGCAGGGGAGCTGGGCAAAATTCTGAGCGTTGCAGCAGCCGTTTGGCAAAATTGGCAGTCAAACACCACCGGTACTTGGCGTCAAGTGCCCAAGATCAGCGGTGGCGGATTCTTGTTTGACACGGGTGCACACCTCCTAAACACGGTATCAGACTTGGTGGGCGAAGGATTTTCTCGTGTTAGCGCCATCATGGACAACTGCGGGTCAGCGGTGGATATTCAGTCGGTCATTGCAGCCCAAACAAAATCCGGCATAAAGATTTCAATGAACGCGACGGGCAATGCCTGCTTTATCAACAGTGACATCAAGGTGATTTGTGAAAAAGGTCTGCTTGTAACAGGTATCTGGGGCGAGCGACTCCTTCTCCAGCGCGAAGGCGAAACCGAGCTAAAACCCGTTGAGCTACCCGCCTCCCTGGGCGTGGTCGAGAGCTTCTTGAAAGTGCGCCGCGGCGAAATGCCCAACCCCTGCCCTCCTGAAATAGGCTTGCGCATGATTCAGTTGTGGGATGCCGCCCGCAAAAGCGCAAAAAACGGTGGCGTTATGGTTGACCTAAAATAAATCTCTATTCAGGTTCCTGAAGCTGACGCGCAGGTTCGGATGCCCGGCTGCGGATGGCACATAGAATCCAATCATGATTATTCAACATCAAACGGTATATACCGAACTACATAATCTCGGAACCATCGGACATTTGATTCGGCCGGACGACGACAAGACATACCCGGGTCTGGTCATGATTCAGGAATGGTGGGGCATTGAACCCCATGTGCTCGACATTGCGGAGCGCGCAGCACGGGAGGGATTTATCGTGATGGTGCCCGACCTCTTCCACGGCAAGGTGGCCAACGAACCCGACGAAGCGATGAAACTGGTTATGGCGATGCGCCAAAATCTGGACGTTGCAATCGGTGAAGTCGTAACCGCCTGCACCTATCTTTACAATAACGTTGGTGTACAACCCAAGAAGCTGGGTGTCATGGGCTTTTGCATGGGTGGCATGCTCACCTACAAGGTCGCCGAACGTTATCCAAACCTCGGTGCCATCAGCCCTTGGTATGGCGGCGGCTATGACCCCTCCGCAGAGGATGTTGCAAAGGTATCCGCAGCAGTTCTTGCGATCTATGGTGCGCTCGATGGAGGGATTCCCGAAGACCAGGTTAGAAAAATTGAGTCCCTGTACAAAACTGCCGGTAAGGACGCTGAGTTCAAGATCTATGAGGGTGCCGGTCACGCCTTCCTAAACCCGAGTCATGGTGCCCTGCATCAACCCTCGGCCACGGATGCCTGGGCCCGCGCTATGGCTTTCTTCAAGGCAAAACTGGCCTAGCACCTTCAATTAGCCACCCTCTATCGTACGTCCGGGGTGGCTTCCGTTCAATCTAATCCCCATTTCTGTGCAACGAGATACAGCGGCCTGCCCTTCACCTCGTCGTAAATTCGCCCAAGATATTCCCCAATAACACCTAGACAGATCAGCTGAATTGCCCCCAGGAACAGCACCATAACCAGCGTTGTCGCCTGGCCAAAGAAGAAGTTGCTGTTACCAAACAATCGCAATGCTGCGACCACCACAATCATGACCGCGCTTAAGCCGGCGATGATGAACCCAAGATATGTCGCGGCTTGCAATGGAAAATAACTAAAGCTGGTGATGGCATCCCAAGCCAAACGCATCATCTTTACCAGCGTAAAGTTAGTCGATCCCGCAAACCGCGGCGCGCGTTTATATGTTACGCCAGTTTGCTTGTATCCGACCCAGCTGACCATACCCCGAATAAACCGGTGTCGCTCCGGCATTTTTTTTAGCGCATCCACCACCCTCCGATCCATTAGGCGGAAGTCCCCGGTATCAACCGGAATATTGACGTTGGTAATGGCACGGATCAACCGGTAAAACATTGCCGCGGACGATTTCTTAAACCAGGTTTCACCGTCCCGTTCACCCCGCACGCCATAAACCACGTCGAATCCTTCTCGCCATTTTTTGATCATATCCAGAATGACTTCGGGGGGATCCTGCAAGTCGGCGTCAATAAGGGCCACGGCCTTGCCGGACGCGTAGTCCAGACCCGCGGTCACAGCCACCTGAAAGCCATAATTTCTACTAAAGCTCAACCCTTTCACGCGCGGATCTATAGCATTAAGCGCGGCAATAATCTCGGCCGTTTTGTCCTTGCTGCCGTCATTGACCAGCACTAGTTCCCATGGTTCGCCCGTCGTGTCCATGACCTCACGCATCCGTTTGTGCAACTCATGTAAAACCAATTCCTCATTGTGGCACGGGGCAATAATGCTAAACGTGGGTTGACCGTCAAGCATGATCGAGTTCATACAATTCCGAATATTTTGTCGTTAGATACGCAATATACGCTGTCGGGTCAATTGTGCTTCCAGTCACACGCTTTACCAGCTCCTGCGGCTTAAAGCGCCGGCCATGTTGATGCACGTTTCGTCGCAGCCACGTCAGCAGCGGCCCAAACCGACCGTGTAAAAAGTCGTCTCTCAAGGTTGGCATGGCGCGCTCCGCACTCTCTAGCAGCTGCGCGGAAATAATGTTGCCAAGCGAATAGGTGCTGAAATAGCCGATTCCGACACCAGCCCAATGGGTATCCTGAAGACAGCCCAGCGCGTCATTTGGCGGCGCAATACCCAGGTAATCGTTGTATTTTTGGTTCCATACCTCTGGAATGTCCTTGACCTTTAGGTTGCCCTCTATCATGGCCACTTCCATTTCGAACCGGACCATGATGTGCATGTTATAGGTCAATTCATCCGCCTCAACCCGAATTAGGCTTGCTTCAACCTTGTTGATGGCCTCGTAAAAATCCTCAACGCCCGCCTCGGCCAGTTGTGGAAAGTGGGTCACCAGCGACGGCCACATAAACTGCCAAAATTCACGACTGCGACCCACCAGGTTCTCCCACAGTCTGCTCTGGCTTTCGTGCAGTCCTAGGCTTGTCCCGCTCGCAAGCGGCGTCCGTTCGTAGGAGTGGTCGATCCCTTGCTCATAAAGCGCATGGCCCACCTCATGCATAACGCCAAACAAATATGGGTTCAAAAAGTTTTCATCAACACGTGTGGTGATCCGCACATCGTCAATCCCAAACGTGGTGCAGAATGGGTGCGTGGTGTAGTCCACACGTCCGCGCTTAAAGTCATAACCAATCACCTCCGCGACATGGCGGCCAAATCGCTCTTGGGCCGCCTTGTCAAATGCCTGATGAATGCATGCGTCGCCAACACGCTCGGAGCGTGCTGCTACCTGCTGGATCAATGGCACTGTCTTTACCCGCAATTCCTCAAAAATGCGGTGCACGTCGCTGGTCTTCATCCCCGGCTCGTATTGATCAAGCAACGCATCATACGGGTGGTCCGTGTAGCCCAGATAGTCTGCACGCCGCCGTGCCAACTCAATATTCTTGCGCAACCAGGGCGCAAACAACTTAAATTCGCTCTTCTTCCTAGCGTCCATCCAAGCATGTTGTGCCTGTGAACTGGTCCGGCTCACTTCGGCTACAAAGTCGGCGGGAAGTTTGCGCGCGCGCGCATAATCCGCGCGCGAAACCGTGACAATCGCCAGGTTCTTGGCGTTTTTTTGCGTGTCCGTTTCTTCCGCCGCCGCCTTTAACTGCCGCAACGTAGCAGGCGCAGTAAACATCGCGTGGCTAAGTTTGCTCAACGTCGCAAGCTGTTCGCTGCGCGGTGCCACGGATCCCTCCGGCATATAGGTTTCCTGATCCCACGAAAGGACCGCCGTGGCGTGATCCAAATCCGATACCTCTCCCAACCGTTGCTTCAATTGTGTAAAGTGGTTCCCCATGAGGCTTCAACTATACCCGCAGCTCTATGACACCTGTCATGGAAGTGGTGTGACGTCCATGACGGGCTGCACTTGGCTGCGAGTGCGATGGCTTGTATCCTATTCAACGAACTTGTAACCCTTGCAAGGTTTCTATTCGACACACGACCACTGTTGAACAATAACAACTGGTCAACCTTGCTCAAAGCCACAGGAGATGTAACCAACAATGACTCACCTTCGATATCAAAAATGGACGTTGACCGCAGTGGCGGTCGCAGCAATACTTCTTTCCGCATGCAACCGCGCCGGCGGCAATAATACAAGTGGTGCCGCGAGTGCCCGCGCCTCGTCCGAACGAATTGACGTAAAGACCGGAACGGTCGAAAACCGTGTCGTCGCCACAGGCAAAATAGCCGCTAAAACCAGTTACAGCGTGGCGTTCACCCGTACCGGCACGGTAGCCAAAAAAGCTGTAGCGGAAGGCGACACCGTAAAAGCAGGTGCAATTCTTGCCGAGCTGGATACACGTGATCTCCGGTTCACCGCCGACCAACAATATCAGGGCTATCTCAGCGCACAATATGCCTACAGTTCAAGCCTGAAGGGCCCCACCACGGCCGATCTAGCCTCGGCCAAATCAGCGCTAAACAACGCTTATGCTCAGTATGCGGATCTTGATCGTGCGCCGACCGAAAGCGATATTGCTTCGTTAAAGGCGACCTTAATGAACGCCGAGGCCACGGTAAAGCTTAAGCAGGCCGCCTATGACCGTGAGTTTGGTCGCGTCCAGGGTGGCATTGGTGGCACCCAGCAGTCGCTGGATCTTGAATCTGCGACGAATGCATTTAACGTTGCCAAGGCCAACTACGATGCAAAGTTTGAAAAGAAGACGATCGCGCAATATGCCAGTGCCTCGGCAAATATCTCCAGCGCCCAGGCCAAAATAGACAGCCTGAACCCCGTTACTGAGACCATCATGCAGAACAAGGCCAAGATGGATCAAAGCTTTATCGCATGGCAACAGGCGCAGGAAAACATCAAGAACAGCAAACTCATTGCCCCGGCGGATGGTCTGGTCACTTCGGTCAAGTTTGAGCTTGGTGATGCGGTTGCCGCCAACAATGCGCTCGTTACCGTAGTGGATTTCAGCGAGCCAATCTTTGAAATGGATGTGGACGAGGCAGACTTGGGTAATGTCAAGCTTGGACAGGATGCCCGCGTGCAACTTCAAACTTACCCGAACGCCCCCATACCGGCCAAAGTCACCAATATTGCGCCCGCTGGAACCACCAGCAGCAACGTGGTTACCTACAAGGTAAAAATTACTGCCAAACCCACCGATCCGACAAAGCCGATCCTATTGGGCATGAGCGGTACAGGCGAAATTGTTACCGGCAAGGCCAATGACGCAATTGTGATTCCCGCCCGCGCGCTTGTTATCGACGCCAGCACCCGCGAATATAGCGTGCTCAAGGTCGGACCCGATGGCACGACAACAAACCGGGCGCCTGTCGTATTGGGCTATCGCAGTGGAGACAGCGTGCAAATTCTGAGCGGAATTGCTGTGGGTGACAAGCTCGCCATTCCATCTAACAGCACCACCACAACCAACCAAGGGGGACCAGGTGGGCCTCCGGGCGGCTAGTTTTTGAATTCCATGTTGAAGTCATAAGCATACAGAGGCTATCTTTCAACATTCAACAACCAATTCATGATCGATCTAAAGAACATTACCAAAAGCTACGTAATGGGCGACGAGGAAATTAAGGCCCTGGATAACGTTAGCTTAAAAATAGACGACGGGGAATTCGTTGCCATTATTGGGCCGAGCGGCAGCGGAAAGAGCACGATGATGAACGTGCTCGGGTGCCTGGATACACCGACAGATGGCGAATATTGGCTGAATGGTCAGGACGTCAGCCGCATGAATAGTGGCCAGCTCGCCCATATTCGCAATAAAAATATTGGCTTCGTGTTCCAAAGATTTAACCTTCTGGGACGCCAAACTTCGCAACGAAACGTTGAGCTCCCGGCGCGCTACGCCGGGCAGGGGACCCGTGAGCGCGCCAAAAATGCTGTTGAGGCGCTGACCATTGTCGGCCTGGCTGATCGCATCAAGCACAAGCCCACCGAGCTGTCCGGTGGTCAACAACAGCGCGTTGCAATTGCACGGGCACTGGTAAACAAGCCAAATGTATTATTGGCGGACGAGCCTACCGGCGCGCTTGATCAAAAGACGGGCAAGGATATCCTTGCCCTCTTTGAAAAGCTCAACCGCGAACAGAAGAAGACCGTCATCTTGGTGACACACGACATGGATGTCGCCAGCCATGCCGATCGCGTCATTTCCATTCGCGATGGTCGCATAGAGAGCGATGTCGTCCGTAAAGTCGACGGTCGCGTAGTTGAACCAATTTCGGTTGCACTTCCTCAGCACGCTCCGGGCATCGCCGATGCGGCGGCAACCGAGTCAAAGTCACCACCGAAAATTAAAAACGAAGATTCCCCCAAGCGACCAACTGTTTTGCGCGTGCTTGCCTGGGTTGCATTGGCGATGGGTCTTGCAACCGGGATCAACGCTCTGCTAAATGTAGGCATCACCAACATTCTGGGTATCCCCGGGATTGGCGGTTTGGCCTTGCCAGTAACAGCGGTATTCACCACGGCAGGTGTTTTGTTGGCCGGTCTTGGATACCTATTGGTAAGCCGGCTTGCCAAGCCGGATCGTATTAATCCGAGCTATCGTCTACTTGCTCTAGTCGCGCTCTTGATCTCATTTATCCCAAATGGTCTGACAATTGCCGGCATTCTCCCACCGGTTGTGGCCATTCCCGGACTAACTGGCTCCCGCCCGGCCGGTGGTGGCCAGTTTGGCCAGGGACAAAATGCCGCGGGCGGCCAGGGTCAAGCCACCCAGGCCGCCGGACAGGGCCAAGGCGTAGCCGCAGGCGGACAGCCCGGTGGAACACGGAATGCAAACTTTGTGCTTAACATGGAGGCGGCGTTGGCTTCCATGCATGTCGCCGCAGCAGCCATAAGTGTGCTGGTTCTTTCCAACGCGACAAATAGCACAAAATCAACCAAGTCAACCAAAAAAGGTTAAGCCATGGGAATACTTGAATTAGTTCGATCCGCAATTGAAAGCCTCGCCGCAAACAAGCTCCGCACCGCGCTAACAATGCTCGGCGTCATCATCGGCGTTGGCGCCGTGGTCACATTGCTGGCATTGGGAGCTGGTGTGCAAAACTATATTGGCGCCCAAATTGCAGGGATTGGATCAAACTTGATCACGATCCAAACTGACAACCGCTCTGGCGGGGCACGCCTCACAATGAGCGATGTCACTGCACTTAGCGAACGAGTGGATGTGCCGGATTTGGTGACCGTCGTCCCGGTTGTGCAGGGAAATGACAAGGTCAGTGCGGGCATTTTGTATCGCGCAACCCAAATCCAAGGCGCAACAATTGATCTGTTTCGCATTCGAAATGTAAAAATTGCCCAAGGCACCCTCTTCACACAGGTCGATAACGAACAACGCAACCGGGTAGTAGTGCTTGGTGGCAAACTTGCCGACACCTTGTTCCCGAAGGGTGGAGCACTCGATCAAACCGTGCTAATTGGCAGCGTTCCGTTTCGCGTGGTTGGCATCACCGAGGTAACCGGAACATTTGGTCCGGGAGGTAGCAGCGATGATGCAGCATTCGTACCGTTAAATGTTGCGATGGAAAAACTCTATCCGAACCGTGCGGGCGGGTTAAAGGCACTCAACACTATTTATGGTGAGCTGACCACCAACACGCGAGCCGAGGCAGCCACAAATGATATTACCCGAATACTGCGCGCACAGCATGGCCTGCTTGCCGGACAGAATGATGACTTTCGCATCTTCACCCAGGCCCAGGTTGCCAACACGCTCAACACGGTTGTCACTGCGCTCACAGCATTCCTTGGCGCCATCGGCGCCATATCACTGCTGGTAGGTGGCATTGGCATCATGAACATTATGTTGGTCACAGTGACCGAGCGCACCCGCGAAATCGGCGTGCGCAAGGCCATTGGCGCCAGCGATGGCGCAATCCGCTGGCAGTTTTTGATTGAAGCACTTGTCGTAACCATGCTGGCCGGTCTGTTGGGCGTGGCGTTTGGATGGGGTCTGTCGTTTGTTATCGGCAAAGTCCAGACAACCCTGGTACCCGAAGTTCAGGCATATTCCGTAGCGATCAGCTTTGGCGTCAGCGTGTTTATTGGCGTGGTTTTTGGTTTGTATCCGGCATGGCGGGCAAGCATGCTGCCGCCGGTTGAAGCATTGCGCTACGAATAGGGGACTCCGGCTACCGGCGTCGCGCCAAGTGCTCCGGGTGCCATGTCGGTCTTAAACTACGCATTACGGTGGATTTCTCTACAGTTGTCACGGCTATCATCTTGCCAACCATTTTTGGCGTGGCGGTAAGTCTGCCATTCTGGATAAAGCGCCGCACCATGCTTGGCAACCTCGTTGGTAGCGTTGCAATTGCCGGCGTGATGATCGTGCTAATTTGGCAGGGCTACGGAGATTTCGTTGGCGAGCAACAGGCCTGCTCAGACGCCGGCACGTGTGGCTTGCTGAGCATCGATGCCATCTTCACGAAATTCTTGGGTTTCGTGGCCATGGGCTGGCTCGATGTGTTATTCGTCCTGATTATTGGCGGCATGGTCGAAACCCAGGTCAAGAAGCGATCCAAAACCAGAGAGTGGTGGTAGATCGTGGCACAAGTATTGCGCCTTCTTCGATATGGCCTGCTACTGCGTTTGATGGTCGAATCCGGAGGACTGTTGTTTGGTGCCGTAACCGGCAATTTGGATCAAGCGCTTGATTCCGCCAAACTCAGCATTCCAGCACTGGTTGTTCTTGTGGTGGTATGGACATGCGAACGCCGGAAATCCATTTCCCCTCGCACTGTCAACGTATTGTTGGCCTCTGCCGTGGCCGTATATGTTTTTGAAATCACAGCTGGTACACTCATTGTTCAGTCGATCTTGTCCAATCCGCTCAGCGGAGCAAGCCAGCGTATTGAGCTTTTTCGTGGAGCTGGCGCCGCCAACATCGTGCGTACGGGCATCACCGTTCCCCTTTTTTTCATGCTGGTTCCATTGGTTTTGGGTGCTTGGACCGGCGGCTCGCGTGGGGCCTTGCGCTGGATCGCATTCGCCCTTGTTCTTAGTGCGCTCAGTCTGGGCGCGATCGCCTGGTTTGAGAGTGACTTTGGACCATTTCAACTCGGCAACTACGTATCCCAGGGGTCGGTCATAGCAGTCGTCTGCTTGTTCATCGGCAGTCTGGCCGACGAGCAACGCAAACGCCAGGCCGAGTTTGAACAGGCCAACACGCGTCTTACAGAGCAGGCACACGTTCGCGAACAGCTTGCCACCACGCGCGAGCGTGTTCGGTTGGCCCGTGACTTGCATGACACCATGGCTCATTCTCTTGCCGGTGTGGTCGTTCAACTTGATGCGGCCAGCGCATTGGCTGCCCATTCTGATCCGGCTGTCCGCCAACAGCTTGAAACCGCAAAATCCGCCGCCCGGCGCGGTCTTACGGAGACCCGTGCCGCTATCGGCGATCTCCGCGGCACCATGATCGAAGACTTGGGTCTAGTTGAGGCCCTCCACCGCCACACCCAGCTTATCTCGCGCAATGGCGGCACCCCGGCCAATTTCGAGTTTGAACAGATTCCGGGCGGTGATCCGGCGAGCATAGACCTGCTTGACGAAAAGTCCAGTGAGACCTTCTACCGCGTTGCACAAGAGGCCTTGAGCAATGCGCAACGGCATGCCGGTGCGGACGCAATCACTGTCAGGCTTGGCACAACCGCAAACGAAATCAAGCTAAGTGTGCTTGACAACGGCACCGGGTTCGATCCTCGCTTGGTTCCTAATGAACGCTTTGGTCTTCGGGGCATGCGCGAACGTGCCGAACTAATTGGTGCGCAGTTGCGCATCAACACTGCAGTCGGGCAAAGCACGGAGGTAGTGCTTACCATTCCAATCAAAAAGTAGAATAATTTGGTGGAAAAAATTCGCGTGCTCGTTGCCGATGATCAGGATATTGTGCGCCAAGGTCTGCAAATAATCCTGAACCTGCAGTCAGACATCACAGTGGTCGGTGAGGCAGCCAATGGTCTCGAAGCCATTACCCTTGCCCGGTCGCTCCATCCGCATGTCACCTTGATGGACATCAAAATGCCCCGTATGGATGGCATCGAGGCGACACGGATAATTACACGCGAACTGCCCGATATCAACGTCATCATACTCACCACCTACGACACGGATGATTGGGTCTTTGAAGGCATCCGCGCTGGAGCCCAGGGCTATCTGCTAAAGGACGCCGGCAGCGAGGCCATGATCGCCGCCATCCGCGGCGTCATGCAGGGCGAGAGCCAGCTTGACCCCACGATTGCCCGAAAAGTCATGAATGAATTTCGCCGGGTCAGCAGTCCCGCGAACATTAGCCCTGTCCGGCCCAACCCATCTGCGGTGCCAACACCCTCGGCAGACGAGCCACTCTATGAAGCCTTGACCGACCGCGAGGGTGAAATTCTAGGCGAAATCGCCAAAGGTCTCAGCAACAAGGAAATCGCTGGCAAACTATTTCTAAGCGAAGGCACCGTGCGCAACTACATTAGCAGCATCATGGGCAAATTGCATGCCAACGACCGCACCCAAGTGCTCGTAAAGGCCGCCCGTCGTGGCATGGTCAAGCTCTGAATTCCTGCCAAGTCATAGGTAGTGAAGGGGCGCCTGACCAAGTCAAGCGCCCCTTCAGGTTGCTAACGCTTCAGCATAGGCAGATAAGCCTGCGGTGCCGCCGAGAACGCAGAGGCGATGCTAAACGCCGCAATGTTTGAATCTCCACCGCCGGGTGTTGACGTCGAAACGGAAACACTGCCAAACCCTGGCAGAACGAGATCGCCTGCGCTGATCGTCATCTTAAGCTGCGTCTTGCTTACGTATTGCGTGGGTTTGTTTGTGCCATTCCAGTGCGCCTGTGAGCTTGGCAGGAAATTCGCGCCGTTGATAATCACGACCAACTGGCCCTTCACCTGTCCCACCCGGCTATTATTTGGTGACAGCGTATCGATGGAGGGTATCGGGTTTTGGTTGATGGCGGTCACTTCAAACACCTGGGTGTTTGATGCATTTCCAACCAAATCCAACTCCTCACCACGTGCCAAAACCGGCAATTGGTTAAATATCTGCACGGTGTTCAATCCTGCCTGGGTCAGGTCACCCGCGCTCAGGTTTAGATACGCAAGCTGGTTGTTTATTCGCATTATGGGTCGGCTCGTGCCATTCCACAGCGCGGTCGCGCCACCCGAAAAATCCGTCCCAACAAGTTTGAGTTGCAGTGCTGCGCTTCCTGCGGGTATGCCGAGTGGCGAGATTTGTCCCAAAGCCGGAATCGGCAGCGGCAGCGGCGGCGGATTCGGCGTGTTCGGTGGGGGCGGTGGCGCGAACATGGTCACGTTGAGGGCTGCGCTTGTGCCTCCACCTGGTGCCGGGTTGAATACGGTAACCGGTATGGCGCCAAGCGTCGCCTGATCTGCAACGCTGATAGTCGCACGCACCTCATTTACGTTTACAAACAGCGTGGCGTGATCCACCCCATTCCACCGAATCTTCGAAGCCGGGATAAACCCTTCACCCTGCACTGAGACCGAGAACGCCGAAGTCGACTGCACCTTTGATGCTGGAAACACAGCGTTCGCCACCGGCTTCGGATGCGCAAACGGGATCATGACGATTTTCTCGTCGGTGTGGGCCGTTACGTAAATGGCGTCTCCTTGCGGGCTCACCACAACGCCGCGCGCACCATCTAATGCAGGTAGCCCGGCGCCAACGTCACCACGGACGATGGATTGCGCGAACTGCAGGTTTCCAGTAGCTGGATCGCGCTCAAACACGGTGACCGACTTGCCACCAAAGGCGGTGGCAAACAGGTGCATACCGTCCGGGCTTAGCGCTACATCGGTGGCCGAGGTCATGTTTGTAATTCCACCAAAGCCGTTGGTATGACATGCGTTTGCGATCAGTTTGCCATCCAACTGTGCCCGGCTAAATACACAGACGGCGCTACCGTTATAGCTTGCCGTATATACATTCTTCCCGTCATCGCTGACAGTGACGCGAAACACACCGTTTAAACCGCTTGCATCGGCCGTCGTCAGCGTCTGTATTGTTGATAGGACTCCTGAAATGGCATTTCGCTTGAGCACCAAAAGCTTGCTGTTGTCATAACTCGTGGCATACAGGTTCGTGCCATCCGGGCTCGCGGCAATCCCGTAGGCTTGGCTTAGGTTCGCATCCACAAAGTGTTGCACCTGGCTTGGTCCCAAAAAGGAAGACAATGAACCAAAGCTTGTGGATATCTGGCTGCGCCTGAACACGTCAACCGAGTGACTATACACACTGCTGACGTAAATGAGATCACCTCCCGGGCTCAGCGCCATTCCATACGCACCGCCGAGACCCTGAACATTCAACGTGCAAAAAAAGCAAAACTCTGAATCATTGTTGTGTGCGGTGCTCTGAAGGATCAACTGCCCGGTTGCCGCGTTTCTTGCATAAGAAGCGATTCCGTTGCCGGTCAGGCCCGTCACATACACGTTTCGTCCGTCTGGGCTAACCATAACCTGAATAGTTGCGCCTATTTTTGCCCCTCCTGCCAAACTATCGGTTTCAATAAGGCTCAAAGTATTGTCGACATTGCGCTTAAATACGTTCAGAATGCTGTCGCCATCATCTGTAGCGTACACATTGTTGCCATCCGGGCTGATGGCAATCCCATACGGCCCATTGTTGGATGCAGAGGAACCATTACCAAATCCAGCCGCCGCCCCCGCCGACATGGGCGCATCGGGTATTTTGGCCACATCGCAGATCACGGTAAAGCTGACATGCGGATTGGCAGGATCGTTCGTATCAAGACCCAGGCTCCCAGTTGCCAAACCGGCCGTGGTTGCATTGCATGTAACCGAGGTATTTACTTGCGCAGCGCCATCCGCGATCTGCCCGGGAATTGCCCCAAGCGCCATCGCTCCGACCGGGTTGCTGGTAAGCACTGGATTGCTAAGCATCAACGCGGTGTTGCCCGTCTCGATCAAGCTCAGAGGAATCGCCTTTGGCGCACCCTGCTGCGTGCTGGCGCTCAATGGGCCGGGTGCAGCCGGCAAGCTGGCAAAGCCCGCAGTGGGCGCCGCCACACCTTCACACATCAGGTTGTAGCTGACTGTAGCGTTATTCGAATCCGTGGTGTTGAACGTTAGCGTTGCCGTACGCAAACCAACCGCTTTTGGCGTGCACACCATGTTTGTAACGGTCTGAAACAAGCTGTGGGGTGCAAGAGGCGATGGTACGCCTGGCACCGAAAAATCCGTAGCATTGGGACCGATCACCGACACACCTGAGATAAGCAGTGCGGCATCCCCATCGTTTCTAACCTTCAAACCTGTAAATGGAATCGCAACGTTAGCCAGACCGTTTCCGAAGTCAATGGTCGCATTGGGCGCCGGAAATGAATCAAACTTGGAATTTAGTTTGTCGTTCTCAAATGCCCCGCGATCACAAATCTTTACGCCGTCATCATTGCCATCCACCGGACGATCTCCACCGCGCACGTCCTTGTTTTCCACCCAGCCATTGGCACAAGTTGCGTTGTCGCCACTATCTACCGCCGGACTGCCCGCCACTGGTCGCTGTACAGTCAATGTGCTAATTGGTCCGCCGTGGATACCGGGTAATTCAAGGAATGGGTTGGTGTTTAAGTCGCTGCCCGCTGCCGCGAAGCAGCTCAAGTCGTCCTGAATGTTATGACCCGCCGTATGCACCGGAAACGACGAGGCATCATTGTCAACGCAGTTCTGCGGCAAATTGTCCGCCACGATCGAGTTTGTCATCGAAATCACGTCATACTGCGATTCCGAGTTATAAATTGCGCCACCCAAACTGGCTGTGTTCGCATCCATGGTCACGTTAATGGCTTGAACCGCCAGCCCATCCGTCACGTTTGGCAGCATGAGCGCACCGCCCCGATTGCCTGCCGAATTACTTGAGAATGACACCGATCCGAGGATGACTCTGCTGTCGTGTTCACTCTCAATTGCGCCACCATCGTCCAGTGAATTGTTCAGGAAGAACGTGCTGCGCTGTATCACCAGTGGGTTGTCATAATTGCTAATAGCGCCACCCGTTGCCGATACTGTGACGCCCGCGGCAATATTCCCTTGAAATGAAGAATCTTTGATTGTCACGGTCACACCGCTGTCACCATGTGACCAAATCGCGCCACCCTTTCCACTTGTGGCCACGTTGGCCGTAAATGCCGTTCGTGTCAATGTAATCGGCTCGCTATTACTCGTCGAGTACATTTCCAATGCGCCACCACCAAGGAACCCGCCCCCGTCCACTACGTTGGCGGTAAACGCGGTATCCCCAATATCCAGGTGTCCACCTCCAAACGCAACCGCCCCGCCGCTGCTACCCGCGCTGTTACCCGTAAAGGCCGCGCCGGCTATCTTTACAATCGACGCACCTGTGCTGTTGATGGCCCCACCACGGGTGCCAAAAACGGCTTTGTTGTTCAAGAAGCTGGCGCCTGCGATATAGAGCTCACCACCTTCGTTAAGGATAGCGCCACCACCGCCACCACCTGAATTATTGCCTTCAAAGCTCACGCCGGCCACATACAGCTTGCCCTGCATGTTCCGAATATAGCTATAACCCGCGTTTCGCATCGTCAGGTTGGTTAGCGTCAGTGTGCCACTGGAAACAATGTTTGTCACGGGAAACGGGTCATTGTTGCCATCCAGAATAATGGGACCCATGATGTATACATCATTGTGGATGTATGGCATCTGATCTGGAACCACAATAGTCCCCGCCACCAGGAAATCGATCAATGTGGGCCCGGGTGTTCCCGCGCACTCGTTTACCGGCTTGTTGTCCTGGTTAAACGCCGATTGCATCGCCTCCTGTAGCGAGCATTTCCCGTCATTCGGGTTGCTGGCAAAACTATTGGTAGTAACGTGAATAACCGTCGGATGCGGGATGGGCAGTGCTGCTGCCGTCCCTAGCATACCAAAAATTCCAACCACCATCGTAGCTCCGATCGCCAACCTGTATTTGTTCTGCATGAGTTCTCCCTGCCCTAAGGCCATCACAGAGTAGGTCACCTGTGCCGCCGGAATCTCTCAACATGGTGTGAATCTGTCTCACAATTTAAAGAACATCCGTGCGGCCACCGCTCTGGCAACTATTTGGAAGGACTTGGTCTGCGACGTCAATACGGTGGACTGCATCAGCACCCCGGATGCCTGGGCGGCGAAGAATGGAGGTCACGTGCGCTGATCAAAACTCAGAGCGATCAACGCGAATACGCTCAATCAACATGTAACTTACCGTCACAACCAGCATAAGGATGCAACTCATCGCCAGGGCGATTCCGTAGTTCTTTGCACCAGCCTGCCCCAAATACGCATAAATGACAAGCGGCATTGTTGGAAATTCCGGCCGCGCGATCAACAGACTCGCGCCAAATTCACCGATGCTGGTCGCAAACGCCAGCGTTCCTGCTACAACCATACCCCTCATCAAAATGGGCGCGTCCACTTCCCACCAAACCTGTATTGATGAGGCGCCCAACACCCGCGCCGCCTCCCGAAGTCTGTCGTCAATACTGCGCAAAACCGGCAGCAATGCGCGCACGACAAACGGCAGCGCCACCAACGTGTGCGCAACCGGCATTAACCAAGGCGATGCACGCCAGGCCACCGGAGGCGCGGCAAAGGCCACAATGTATCCAAGACCAAGGGTAAGCGCGCTGGTGCCCATGGGCATCATAAACAGCGTTTCCAGTGCCGTTGCGCCCAGCCCATTTCCCGTCCGTCTCTGCTCTATCAAATATGCCGCGGGCACTCCCAGCGCTAGGGCCAGCGTCGCAGTGCCTGCGGCGACAAGCAATGAGTTGCGTACGGCAAGTATTGGGGCCACGCTAAACAGCGCCCCGGATGCATCGAGCGTCAGCATTGCCAAATATGCCTGCAACCCAATTCCATTCTGTGAACCAAGTGACCGTGCTACAAGCGCGACCAAGGGCGCGACCAACACCAACAAAATAAACCCAAACACCCCAACCTGGAGGAGTCTTGCCGTGCCGGCCAAAGACTGCAACTGACTGTTTTGCGATTGCAGTTGGAGCGCAATCGTAGTTCGTGCTTGCATTCTGGCATACACCGTTGTCAACGCCAGCGTTACTACAAGTTGAACCATGGCAAGCACAGCCGCCACCGGGAAATCGCCAAATGCGCTTACCTGGTTGTAAATCTCCACCTCCAGCGTCGCGTAGCGCGGACCGGCTAGCACCAGAATTGTTCCAAACGCACCAAAACAAACAACAAAGATCAGCAGCGACGCAGAACTAATCGCGGGCATAAGCAATGGCAACGTGACCTCAAGAAAAGCTCTGCCACGGCTGGCGCCCAGAACGGTCGCAACCTGGTTCAACCGATCATCCAAGTTTGCCCAAAATCCGCCTACGATGCGTAGAACGAGTGAGACGTTGTAGAACACGTGCGCAAGCAGGAGCAGACCGAGCGTATGCTCCACTTGAATGGGCGCGATGTCACGACCCGTAACCAATTGATACACGTCGTTTAGCAGCCCCCGCGGGCCTAACAGCGCGCTAAACCCGCTCGCCACTACCAACGTGGGCATGACAAATGGCAGTGCCGCCAATGCTCTCCACGCACGCTTGAACTTAAAGTGATAGCGCGCAAACAAAAAAGCCATAGGCAGTCCCGCGCCAAGTGTTAGCGCGGTGCTCACAGCGCCCTGCCAGACGCTGAACCACAGCACGTATCGGTAATAGCTGTCTTCGGCCACCTCTCGTATTGCAGCCCAAGGACCATCCCTGGCTTCCCGACCAACCAGCAGCAGGATCGCAACCAAAGGATAGAAGTAGAACAGCCCCAAAAACGCCAATGGAATGACGAACAGGATGCGACGCACCAGCTTATTTCACCACACCATTAAACGCCCACCGTACCCTGTTTGCGAACTTTTAGCGGTGACCGCGTATTGTCATTTCATGGAGACCACGATTCCTGCGCAAGTGCTTGTTCAGCCAGCCCAGGTGCAACGACCAGGTAAACCTCCGACTATTCCGTGGGCATCGGTGGTGCCCCGCGATTGGGCTGACCTACTGGATGGTTTGGACGACAATGCACTGGCTGGTCCCGGCGCGCAGTTTGAACCAATTTGTCGCTCTGATGTTGTTGCCCTCTTGCAAGAGTTGGCCCAACCCGCTTGCCGTCACCATACGCTCGCGGCGAGCCCGACCGGTCTAGCATGGCTTGTAGATGAAGGGTTCAGGTTTGGATACCGCGCCACTGACTTCAAATTCGCCAGTCTGATTGTGCTCCAAGATCTGCTCACGCCAGGCCTCACCCACCAGGTCCGATCGCTATTCGGTGACCACCAAATGACGTCCTGGTTTTCTCCAAACAGCACATGGCAAATTGGTACGCAACTAACGCAAGCATGCGATGCTCCAGTACTCATAAACAGACTTCAGACCGTTCTAGAGTCGATTCCGGGTATCCGCTTGCCCGTGAGGGCCGGTGTGCGTGGTGCTCGATCAGGGATCAAGCTCCATGTTCTAGCCCGCACCCAATCCCACCATTTACAACTGCAGCTCGAAGAAGCACTAATGGAAGTAGGAATACGTGTTGCCGGTCTCACCGTGTCTGCAACTGAAACTGGTGCGTCTATGCCCTACCAATTACATAGAATTGACGCGTGAAATCAGAACAGTTTGATTCAACCATCGAACAGTGGCTCACATATCAATCTAGCGTGCGGGGCCGACTGAGACTGGCGCTGCTGGAGCGCGGCCTTCTGCCGCACATACCAAAGTCGCCGTGTGACGTGCTTGACGTTGGAGGCGGCTTGGGCGAATTGGCCAGTGTTTTGGCTGGCATGGGTCATCGGGTTACCCTGGCGGATTATTCCAAGGATATGTTGGATCGTGCACGAATACGACTCGATCCTAGTTTGATCAGACTTCAACACCTCGACTTGGCTGCGGCAAACAATCTTCCGGCAGATTCTCTTGACGTGATCATATGCCACAACGTTTTGGAATACGTACCAGATGTCTGGGCCGCGCTACACCATCTTCAGATGGCGCTACGACCCGGCGGGCTTTTGTCTGTGGCTTTTGGGAATGCCCGTCATATGCCCCTACAAGCGGCAATTCTGCACGGCGATCCTTCCCGGGCCCGTCGCGAGTTAATGACAGGAAATGCGGAGTCTCGCAACATCTTCGGAACGCAAACCAAAGTGCTGGATCCGGATACTGTGCTGTTACTATTGCATTCGTGTGGCTTCAACTCACTTCAAACTAATGGTATCCGTTGTGTCAGCGACTTGATGTCTCGCAGCCATACCGACATCGATGCGAACTATGCCGCGCTGCTCGAACTCGAAAGCGACCTGATGACTATCCCGGCATATAGCTTTATCGGTAGGTTCGTGCAAATCATCGCACAGCGACATATGTAATCAGTCATCGGCCCACGCCGCACGAGGCAGGTAAATCTTGTCGGTGAGCTGCAGGTGGTGTGTGGCGTTGTTGATGGCGGGAGTCGTTACAAATCCAAGTTTGCGATAGAACCGGTCCGCCACGGGGTTGCTGGTGCGTAGCGTCAAAAGCTTGAACTCTTTGCGCGCATGCTCGATAATGTTTTGCAACAGCGAGTGCCCGACACCACGCGCGCGAAATGCCTTGAGCACGTGAACGTGACGAACCCGGCCGATACGGCCATCATTCAGATATGGATCGACGTTCAATCCGCCCAGTCCGATCAATTCATTCTCGAAGCGCGCCTCAAACAGCGCCTCGCCGGGTTTTGCAAAACGATTGCGCCCATCTTGATAAGCAAGCACCGCCTTACTCAAAAACAACCAGCCTTCGGCAGTGTTTTCATCCACCAATGGCTGGATGGCCACTAAATCAAGTTGATCAACGCGGGATATGGCAATCTGAGCGTCCATGACGTCCCTTATTTAAGCACATGAGAGCCACTTCGGATTTGATGAGAGCGTTCTGCTTGGAGGTGGCCTACACTCTGTTCAAATGAAAACCACGTACTGCACCATCGCGCTTATGTTGTTATCGGCATGTGCTTCGCCAACTACCGCCCCAACAAACACGGCCGTGCCCACATCCACCTCATTGCCCGCGACAGCCACAGCGATTCCTGCATCAGCAACTTCCATGCCTCTGACTGCCACTGTTGCACCCACGCCTACAGTCGTGCCAGCCACATTCACTCCTGTGCCCAAGACTACGTCAACGACTGAACCAACAGCAGAGCCACCTGGCGCAAAGAAAGCTGGTCCCTGCGACTTGTTCAAAATTAGTGAGATTGAGACCATCTTTGGCGCACTTGATGGAGAACCTGAAACCCAACCCAATAAACAGTTCGGTGGCACGGAGTGCACAATCATTGCCAAACACGGTCTGATAAATCTGGTTCAGCTTACCGGTGGAACGTCAAAAATGAACGAAATGGTTGCGACTCTGAAAAAACAGGGCGCGCCCGTACTCCCGATTTCTGGCTATGGCGACCAGGGTTTTATGGCGGTTGCCAAGGCTGATCCAAATGCCCCGGGCGTTTTGGGAGCAATTATTTTCACCAAGGGAAATAAAGTGTTTGCACTGAGCGTACTCGGCGACATCCCCGAAGCCACGTTGTCAGAAAACCTTAAAACCATGGCCGCAATTGCCGCGAAAGGGATGTAACCCGGATCGGCTGCCAAGTGTTTGCTGCCGCCCTCCGTATCCATGTGCGGGATAACCGCGGCAAAGTGTCCGCCCTAGCCCTGCCTCCGGCGTTCGCGCCGGAGTGCGCGGGCATTTGCAGCCACATCCGCGACAGCCGCTGGCAATGCCCCCAATGCCCGCAGCGTGGGATACGGATCGGTCTTGTGCGGGAGGTGCATCGCGCCGACAAACTCTTCCTGAAAGTTGGGATCGATGGCGGTTTCAATGTAATGCACCCGTCTGGCCAGCAGCGCACTCTCTGCCCGACGCTGCTTGTTTAGCAACATGATTCGTGCTCCATCGCCCGCGCCATTGCCAACCGATTGAACCTGTGCCAAGTCACAGTCCGGGATCAACCCGAGCACCATGGCATATAGTGGATCGATGTAGCTGCCAAATGCACCGGCCAAAACTATACGGTCGATGGTTCGCACACCAAGCTTACGCATCAGCAGTTTGCATCCTGCATGAAGCGCGGCCTTGGCAAGTTGTATGTTGCGCACATCGTCCTGGGTTACAACAATTTCCATGCCGGAGCTTGTTTGATCTGATGTTGCCAGAACATAAGCGGCTTTTGGGCCGAGCCATTTCAAGCGGGGGTGGTCGATCTGGGCAAAACGTCCATCACCACGCAATAATCCGGCTCGAAACAACTCGGCCATGACCTCGATAATTCCGCTGCCACAAATGCCCGTTGCTCCAATTTCGCCACCCGAAGAGTCGTCTGACCATGCCTCCCGGCCAATGACCTTAAAACGCGGTTCCCGGGTTTCCGGGTCGATTCGAACACGCTCGATGGCACCACGCGCCGCGCGCTGTCCGTGCGTGATTTGCCCCCCCTCAAACGCCGGCCCGGTTGGACTGCTACAGCTCCATAAACCATTTTTATTGCCAAGGACGATCTCAGCATTGGTACCGACATCAATAAACAACGTCATAAGATCCGCCGAATCAGCCTCTTCGGAAATCAGTACCGCCAGATTGTCACTGCCGACATGCCCTGCTTCCAGCGCAGGAAAATACACTTGGGCCACAGGGTTTACGTCGAGCCCAACCTGCACAGCTTCAGCAATTATTGCCGCATGGGTTGCCAGCGTAAATGGTGCGGCACCCAGCTCGGTAGGATCTATACCCAGCAGCAGGTGGTGCATAACCGTATTGCCAACAAGGACAACCTCCACAACGTCCTCACGACTAATTTGTGCTGTTGACACCGCGCGCGCCACCAATTGATTGATCGTTTCAATCACCGACCGGGTCAAGCGGGTGAGCCCGGCTGCGCCGTTTAGCATGACGTAGCTAATGCGACTCATGAGATCCTCGCCAAAGCTTGTTTGCGGGTTCATGCCTGTCTCCGTGGCAAGCGTTTCACCAGTTTCCAAGTCGCACAGGTGGGCCGCAATCGTTGTGCTCCCAACGTCAATCGCGATGCCAAATAGTGCATCGTGAAAGCCGGATCGGACCGCGATCACCGTCGTGCGGGGCGGTGACGTGGCAGCGTGCTGACACAGTCTTATGGTGACTGTAACGCGCTGCTTGCCCGCCTTCAATGCGGCCGTCAGCGTACGAAGTGCCGGAAGCACAATCTCCAAATCTGCGAGCTGCCATTCCCGCTGCAATGCCTGCTGCAAACGTTCCCAGTCCCCGTCGCGTTCGCCTAGTGCATGAGGCGTCACCTCAACAAAACACTGTCGAAATATTGGATCGATTGCAATCGGGCGGGAATTGGCGCCCTTGCCGATCACCTGCTTGCGCTGCTGGCTTTCCGGAGGGACCGTAACCAACAAATCATCCGTGATGCGGGCCGCGCATGCCAGGCGTCCACCAACCACCGAACGGGATGTATGTCGCGTGAAGTATTGTTGTTCATCAACGCCCATTGGACTGGCGTGAGATTCGGCAGATGTTACGCCAAACTTGGCATACTCCCCGATTTCAAGAACGACTTTGCATTTTCCGCATGTTTGCCTACCACCACAAATACTGTCAACGTCCACACCCAATTGGCGGGCAGCCTCCAACAACGTGAGTCCGACCTCCACCTGACCCTGGCGGCCAGAAGGTTGAAAAATAACAGTTGGCTTCATTCCATTCCGGAAAGGCTATCTTTGAGCGCGGCGTTCGCGTCGATCCGAACTCAGCACTTTGCGTTCTGGGAGTGGCACGCTCAACTGGAGCGAGGCTGGGTCCAGCGCCGGAAACGCTCCGAGCTGATGCGCCATAAGTCGGATGTGGTCCGGTGTGCTTCCGCAGCACGCACCGATAATAGTGGCGCCAAACGCACGAAATCGCCGTGCAAACCCACCCATAACATCAGGCGTTGCGTTATAAACAGCCTTGCCGTCGACCATTTGGGGCATACCCGCATTTCCCTTGGCTACCACGGTCATCTCGGGCAACTCCCGGTGCATGGCAAAAATCGTGGCCTCAAGCTCATCCGGTCCATTTCCACAGTTTGCACCTATTGCCGCCACATTCAGCTTGGCCAGCTCTGTGATGGCCTGTGCAGGAGATACGCCCATCATGGTAAATCCACGCGTTTCAAATGTCATGGTCGTAACTACTGGAATGTTGGGCGCAGCCTGACGCGCGCCTTCTACAGCGGCCCGAACTTCGTCCAAGTCGCTCATCGTCTCAACCCAAAACACGTCTACGCCACCTGCAGCCAGCCCTTCCGCTTGACGGGCAAACCCCGCCACAGCGTGTGCATAGGTCAACTTTCCCATTGGCTCAAAAAGTTCGCCGCTCGGACCCATGGAACCGGCCACCACGCGTTCTCCGGCTTCCAACCGGGCGAGTTCTGCGGCCGCCTTGTTGATATCAAACGTCTTGCCATCCAAATTGTGCATCTTGAGCCGGAATGGCGTTCCACCAAAACTATTGGTGAGAATAATCTGGGAACCCGCGTCCAGGTAGCCGCGATACACCGCTCGGACCTTCGCTTGTTTGTCTGGCAAGATATTCCACTGATCTGGTGGATCACCGAATACTAGTCCCGCCGCCATCAGCATGCTTCCCATCCCGCCGTCTACCATGACGTGTGAGCGCTCCGCTTGCGCTTCGGCCAGAAGATTTAAGAATCGGTTGTTCATGGTTATAAATTTGCGCGCACCGTCGATATCTGAGCAAGGTGTTCGCTGTCATGCGCAATGAGCAGACGGACCAACTGATGTAATTTTGCCACGCCCAACGTTTCGTGAGTACAAGCACGCAACCAGGCCTGGTGCGACAACTGCGTCAGAAATCGGGTAGTCTCCTGTCGCAGCTGGTCAAAACGCCTCACATAATCGTCCACCGGAGCGCCACCTGGCACGGCAGCAGAAACCGTCGCCATGGTCGGTTCCATCGGAATTTCTTCAAGTACCACGCGTTGAAAGCGCGCAAGCACCAGGGGCTCCATCGTCGCCATATGGCTGACAATTTGGATCACACTCCAGCCACCGGCCAGTCCGTTGTGCGCCTGCAGCAGACTTAGTGGCCTAACCAGCCTCGCCGCGTCGCGTGGCGCTGAGTCCAGGGCTTCGATTAACATGCGCGCGCGGTCGTTGGCAGCGTTCAACGGTATTTTGTCTTAGATTGCCAGCCGCGCTTTGTCCAGCGCCGCCTGCTTGTTCACAACAACCATATGCGCCTTGGCTATCTCGACCGACGTGGCGGCATCCCGTCCATAGGCATCCGCACCGATGCTCATGGCAAAGTTCTCTGACACTGGCGCGCCACCGGCCATCACATAGATGTCTTCGCGCAGGCGCTCATCAATCAATGCCTGTGTAATAACCTTCATATACGGCATGGTTGTGGTCAGCAATGCGCTCATCCCAATGATGTCGGGTTTATGCGTTTTTATCGCTTCGATAAACTTATCCGCGTCGCAATTCACGCCAAGGTTGATAACCTCAAAACCGGCCCCTTCCAGCATCATGCCAACGAGGTTCTTGCCTATGTCGTGGATATCGCCCTTGACGGTTCCAATGACAACAGTGCCCACGCGGGGAGCGCCAGTTTCGGTGAGCAATGGTCGCAGTATTTCCATTCCACTCTTCATCGCATTGGCAGCCATCAACACCTCAGGGACAAATAGAACGCCATCCCTAAAGTCCACGCCCACGATGTCCATCCCGGCCACCAACCCTTTTTCCAGGACATCTGTTGGCTTATAGCCGCGACGAAGCGCTTCCTTGGTTTCCTGGGTCACCTCGGGCTTCATGCCATCGTACAAATCATCCTGCATTTGTAACCAAAGCTCGTCATCCGGCAGTTCACTAAAATCCATATCACAACCAATTTTAAGCGACAATCGGCACTATATAATCGTTTTTTCAAGCCTTGGAGCAACAGCAAATGTCTGAAACCAATCAAATCCCAGCCCCAACTTCCCCGCCGACCGACGCGCCCGTGCCTTCCAAACCCCCATTTTCAAAGGGACTGGCGGGCGTTGTGGCCGCGCAAACAACAATCAGCCACCCGGATGGACCAATCAGCAAACTCATTTACCGGGGCATCGATATTGCGGAGTTGGCTGAATTTGCAACGTATGAGGAAGTTGCACATTTGTTGATTAAGGGAACGCTGCCCACCAAGGCTGAACTAAAAGAGTTTACGGCACACTTGGTCGGCAACCGGGAAATTCCAAAGTCTGTGTACAAGTTTCTGCAGGGGCTGCCAAAGACGGCCGTTCCAATGGAAGCGCTCCGGACCGCAGTCAGCCTGTTGTCCTTTTACGACCCTGAAATTGAGGACATTTCTACATCTGCAACAATACGGAAAGCGATTCGCCTCACAGCCCAATTTCCGACCATCAACGCGGCATTTCACAGGTTTCGCACGGGCGCTAAGCCGATAAAGTCCAAAAGAAATCTCGGTCATGCGGCCAATGCCCTGTATCTGTTAAACGGCGTCGTGCCCGATTCAGATTTTGCAGCTGGAATGAACGCCTATATGGTTTTGCTCGCTGACCACAGCTTGAACGCTAGTACGTTTACGGCCCGCGTGGTTGCGAGCACGCAAGCAGACCTGCACAGCAGCATCGTTGCTGCAATTGGCGCTCTGAAAGGTCCGCTGCATGGGGGTGCAAATGAGGCGACCATGAATACGCTGCTCGAGATTGGAGAACCCGACAAGGTCGACGCCTGGGTTGACCAAGCTTTTGCAACGAAAAGAATCATCATGGGCTTCGGTCATCGGATCTATAAAAACGGTGATCCCCGCGCACGCGTTCTAAATCACCTTGCAGAAAAACAGGGTGAAAAGGTGGGGGCGGTCAAATACTTCCACATGAGCCAGATGCTTGAAAAAGGCGTGCAACGGCACCGCGAACTTTATCCAAATGTGGATTTTTATTCTGCCAGCCTGCTCTACAACCTTGGGATTCCCATTGATCTGATGACTCCGTATTTTGCCGCGGCCCGTATCGCGGGATGGAGTGCACATGTCCTCGAACAATACAAGGATGCCGCGCTCATCCGACCTGCCAGTGAATACATTGGTGAGCGTGATGTACATTTTGTCAAGTTGGCCCGCCGTAAATAATCCGGTAGTGTTCAGCCGATGCCGCAATCCTTGAAACCAATGGAACAACTTGAACCAACCACCTTGGAAAGTCGCGTGCGCGCCATGTTTGCGCACAAAATCGCCGCGATTGTCAGGATGTCCAACGCGGCAGATGCTCACGCCGCATGCACGTGTTTGATTGAATCCGGGTTCAAGCTTGTAGAGCTGACTTTGACAACTCCGGATGCGCTTGACATCATCAAGACGCTGGCAAAAACCTCACCGGCCGATGTATTGATTGGCGCCGGCACCGTGATGGACGCATTCCAGGCACGCGCCGCGATTGATTCCGGGGCGCAGTTCGTCGTTAGTGCCATTGCGGAAACCGGGATCATTCGACCATGTCGCGAGGCGGGCGTAGTATCCATCCCGGGAGCCATGACACCAACCGAAATCGTGGCTTGCTGGAGATTGGGAGCGAACGTCATAAAAGTGTTTCCTGCCGGCGTGATTGGTGGAATCAACTTTATCAAGGCGATTCGCGGACCACTTCCCGAAATCCCCCTATGGGTCAGTGGATTCGTTCCAGCCAGGGACGCCAATACTTATTTGGCAGCCGGAGTACAACTTGTTGGGTTGACCACCGAGCTTTTCCCTTCCGAGACTATTTTGGCGAAGGACTGGAGTACCCTTACGGAACATATGCGGGCATGCCTTGCCACTGCTCAAACCTCACCGTAACCTCACACGGAATCGCAATTTTCTAACGTTAGTCTGTACAATTACTAATGCTAAGATAGATTTTTGAATATGCGCGGACTATTTCGAATCCTGGTAGGGCTGATGGTGCTTGGCATTCTGACGGCTGCGGCCATTGCGGCGGCGATTGTATTTATTGATGTGCGCTTTGCCAGTCGCGCCTACACGGGTGTCATGCTTGACGGCGTGGATGTCGGCGGTAAAACTGTCGAAGAATTATTCACGGGTGCATCTGCGCGCATGCAAGTCAACTACAACCGTCCGGCGATTACCCTAAAAGCCGCAGACCGAAGCGTTACCTATAGGCCAGCGGATTTTGGGGCAGGTTCTGATCCCGCGGATACCGTGAGACGAGTCATGGCCGTGGGTCGCACGGGCGATTTTGTAACGAATCTTGCACAACGCTGGAATGCCTATAACGGCCAGATCAATGTTGCGTCAGGCGAAATCTCGGATTCGGACGCAATAAAGCGCATAATTGCCCGCTTTGCCTCCGAAGTTGAACGACCTGCACGCAACGCATCCGTGCAACTGGACGGAATTTCCGCGCGAGAAATGCCAGCCCAGCCCGGCATTTTGCTCGATCAGCAAGGTCTTCCGGACAAAATAAGTGCGGCAATCAGCACCAACAAAACAGTTGAGCTTGTCCTGCCTACCCGATCAATTCCACCTCGCCTGACCAGTGCAAAAGCTGCGGTCGATCAAGCCAACCGAATCCTGCTTGCCGATGTTGCAGTCATGGTGCCGCGGTGGGATGTCAAGAACAACGTCTTGCCGCCTTTCGAAGGCACCCGCATAACCGCCGTCGATGTTCGCGATTACCTGTCGTTTGACGAAGTGACGGATGCCGATGGCAACCCGACAATTGGAGTGAATTTGCGTCCGGATCGGATCACGTTGTTCGTGACCCCGTTGGCCCCACTGGTTCGGCGAGATGCCGAAAACGCGAGGTTTGTTTTTGACGAGAGTATTTCGGAACTCAAGGCTATTGGCACGCCTGCCAAGGGCCGGGAATTGGACATCACTGCAACCGTGAGCCAGGTTGTTATTGCGTTGCGGACAGGTCAAAAGCAGGTGCCTCTGCAACTCGTTGAAACTGAAGCAACCCTCAACCCTTCCACAAAGGCAAAAGATTTGGGTATTGTCAAGCTACTTGCGCAAGCCACAACGAACTTCGCCGGTAGTAGCGCGGCACGTGTCAAGAATATCAAGGTTGCTGCCGCCCGTTATCACGGAATCCTGATCGACCCGGGTGCAACGTTCTCATTTAATGAGTTCTTGGGAGACGTTAGTGAAAAAGAAGGGTTTGAAGAAGGGTTGGTGATCATCGGCGATCGCACTGTCAAAGGTGTCGGAGGTGGGGTGTGCCAGGTAAGCACAACGGCATATCAAATGGCCCTGCGTGCCGGCTTTCCAATTATGGAACGCTATGCACACGGTTACAGAGTTGGCTACTACGAGCGAGGGATGGGCGCTGGATTCGACAGCACGGTGTTTTCGCCCTTTGCCGATCTGAAATTTGTGAACGATACAACCGGGCACATTCTGATAGAAACATACTTTAATCCCGCGGGCACACTGACGTTTAAGTTGTTTGGAACACCCGATGGCCGAGAGGTAAACATTTCAACCAGCAAGATTACGGCGGTTGTTCCCCACCCGCCCCCGGCCTATGAACCTGATCCGGAAGGCAAAATCGGTGAAGGACAGGTTAAGCAGGTGGATTACGCAACTGATGGAGCAACTGTTGCATTTACGCGGCAAGTTAAAAAAGCCGGCGTGGTCACGCTAAACGAAAATGTGTTGAGCAAATATGTGCCTTGGCAGGCCGTATACCGGTTTGGGCCAAATTTCACGCCGCCTGAGGGTGCAATAGTTCGTGGCGCCCCACCCTTGCTTCCACCAAAGCAATAGTCCGACCAGTCGCAAAGAAGTCGACGGCCAACGCCTGCGTCGTAGATTTGGCGCCTCAGCCCGTCATGCCATCTTCAATTTCGGAGAATAGCTCTGCGGCAGGATTGGCGACCATTGGAACGTACTGTCGCAGTGCGATTCGCAGTTGAACCATCAACATGAGTGCGGCTGGAGCAAAGACACCGAGCAACAAATATGGTGCGGCAGTGATCAAGGGCGTTACACGCGCACGGTCAAGGTTAAGCAGGAGTAGACCAAGCGATATCCAAATTGTGGCCATATTTATCGGGGCATCACTGGAATGAAGCAGCCTTGCTCCAGCGACCCGCGTTCGCGTAAAAGGCCACAGCAAGTTGCTACCCATATGTCCAAGGTGATCTTCGACTATGTGGCCCAAGTAGCCTATGAAAGCGGCTGCACCGGCCAGGGTTCCAGCAAGTGCCAACGCAACCGCACCCACTATCAACGCTACTATTATTGAATGTGTTCTGGCGCGATGCCATGGCAAAAATTCAACGACCGCCGCGTTGGACACCCTGTGAAATCGCAGGCTCGGCCCACCCAGCTCGGAAATCTCAATTCCGTCGTCTGGTGCGCCCTCAATTGGCCCGGCATATGCACTCCCAAATGCTTGATGAACTGCGTTGAAAACTCGAACTTCGCCATACAGATGGTCGAATTCCACGTGATACGTCCTGTGCGCCAAAGACGCAAGACTTTTTCCGGGATGGAACTGAATTGAACGGGAAACCCCGTCAGCGATGGTCTGCTGAATTATTTTTGCAATCCTGTCCGCAACTTCCTGGGGTGTCTCAACGACAAAATCGGGCTCTATCACCAGATCATGCGTCGCAAAATACCTCTCAAACCTGAAATCGAACGTATCTGGCAGCAGTGCCGCCACGCCTCCTAATGCAATTACCAGTCCGCCGTTAGCGGCACCCTGAACAACACCCGGTATAAAACTGGCCAAACACATCCCGGTGGCAAAGTGCGCAATGCCTTTCATACATGCATCATGGGAACAACACCCGAAGTGACTCCGGTGCAAACTGCTCTGCTTGGACATTAGTCAATGCGCTTGTTTGGACAATATTGCCATAAAGTCGTCCACTTGGGCGCAATGTGCGCCCCTGAGTGGAACGATTCAATTCATACAAACCAAACTTCATACGCCAGCCCTCACTCCATTCAAAGTTGTCTACAAAACTCCAGTGGTAGTAGCCATGTACGTCGTAACAAAACTGGATTGCAAGCCATAATTGTTTCAAATGCTCCAGCAGGAACCCGGGTCTAAATGAGTCGATAGCGTCTGGCACGCCATTTTCGGTAACGTAAATTGGCACGCCCATACGGCTGATGGTCCCGAGACATCGAAGGAAACCAGGTGCGTAAAGCTCACCATAATTAAAATCACTAACCGGTGCGCCGGGCGTAAATAACCGCTTCGCGTACCACGTTTCACGAGCCCGCAGGTCAAACGTTATCCGCTCCCGCGTATAGTAATTTAACCCGATCCAATCCAACGTCCCGCGCAAAACGCGTGCGCTAGGTGGTGATCCGCCCCGCAGCAAACTTGGCCACGAACCGGAGCCTAGCGCCCGCAGAATTCCGTGATTAAACGCTTGATCATAGAACCGAGCCGGCAGAGAATCCAGTAAATTCCCGTCGCGTAGCGGTTCAAACGGTCGCATTTGATGGGCCAAACCAACCCTGGGGTTTCGCGTGCGTTCATGGAGCACTTGGTACGCGGCGGCATGACCAAGCAACAAATTTCGCACCACCTCAAATGCACCCGGGTAGTCTCCCAACTTCCCGGGCGGATGATGTCCGGCCACCCATCCAAGCACACCGTATACGTTTGGCTCGTTTATGGTGCACCAAAGGTCACACAAATCTCCCAACGCATCCGCAACTCTTCCGACAAAACGAGCAAAAAATCTCACGCATGCATCCCGATTAGTCCATGAACCGCGTTCCTCAAACCAAATGGGATTTGTAAAGTGATGCAGCGTGATCATTGGCTCAATGCCGCGTTTTCGCAAGGCCATCAGCATGCCACGATAGCGATCAAGCGAAGCTGAGTCAAATTTTCCTTCCGAGGGTTCGATGCGGCTCCATTCGACGCTAAGCCGGTGTGCGTTCAAACCCATCTCAGCCATGCGGTCAAAATCGGCCTCGGCAGAGCGCCACCAGTCACAGGCAATTTCACTGCGATCACCGTCCACGATGCGCCCGGCTTGTTGCTCCCAGGCCCACCATTGGTTATTCCGGTTGTCACCCTCGACTTGATGGGCGGCAGTGGCGGAGCCCCACTTGAAATTGCGTGGAAAATGATGAGATGCACGTGACATGGTGGTCTGCGTAATGCTCCAGTATTAGTATACTGACTTCATGTCTATCGTGTCCGAAATTGTCAGTTTTTTCTCTGCGGCGATGCAATCAATACCCTTCATGGCATTGGCGGTGCTGGGATATTTATCCATGAGAAATGGCGGAATCAAGCCGGTGGCAATTGCCTGGTTGTTTTGCTTGATTGTTATGTTCATTCTGGTTGATGTTGGTTGTCTTGTGCTTGGTTCGATAGACATTAAAGCACTAGGCATACGTGGGGTGCCAGCCGGCCAATCTCTTGCATTATTGCCAAACGCGCGTTCAAATTTCGCGGTAGGTCTGACCGGAATTAGTATCGCACTTCTCGTTGGCGCCTTGGGATTCGTGCCGGCAATCCGCCGATTAATTGCACGATTTTCACCTCTTGACCCGGCATCTTTTGTACATACATTGGCGTTGGTGGCTGTCATAACGATAACCATTCTGTGCTTTGTACCCCTGGTCGCCGTGCATGAACCGCCCCTTTTGAAGCTAATCGACCAACTTGGGACCGACCAGCAGGATTCCCTTGGAATGTCGGGCGGAGCCATCACCCGAGCTGAACTCTATACCCTTATCTGGCAGGTTCCTTGCGCAATATTGGCGGTTGGCCTTGGCATCAAACGAAATTTTCGCGAGAGCATCAGCCGCGTTGGTCTCGTCAGGCCAACAATTCGCTACATTGCAATAGGAATTGGCACTGCCGCATTACTTGTAGTCGTAGTTACTTTTATGAGCAGAGGTATTACCGCGCTTTGGCAACAGCTTGGCTGGCCAACAACCGATGAATCACAGGTAAACAAGCTTATGGCGTTTGCGCTGAATCCCTTCAGCGCGCTAACCATCGCCTTGGTGGCGGGGCTGGGCGAAGAACTAACGGTGCGCGGCGTGCTTCAGCCCAGGCTTGGGATCGTCTTGCCAAATATCTTCTTTGCGTCCTTGCATGCACTGCAATACAACCTGGATGGAGTGCTTGTAGTATTTGTCGTTGGTCTTGCCCTAGCACTATTACGCGCCGGAACAAACACGACTACCAGCGCCATTGCGCACGGTAGCTATGACTTCATTTTGCTGATGCTGGCCGCCTTTCAACTGCCAACGGCCAGGTGAGGTTCCATGTTCAACCATCTTGAGCGGTCAGAATAACCCAATAGTCGTGAAACACGGAATTGGGGGCGTTCAAATATGCAACGCCGTATTTAGTCTGGGCGCGGTAAAAATCGACCTCGGCCAACAAGTGCTGCCTGTGCGCTGGCGAACCCATAAAGGCGGCCCACGCTGCGGCTGCCGTTGGTTGTCCACCTGCGATTGACTCTATGTTGTTGCCATCTGGTGCCGTTGAGTACCAGGCTGGGAGGATAAATCCTGCAGCGCGTACCCGTGCATTTGGACCAAGTCCATTAGGTCCCGTATGCGCAAAAACTCCGCTATCGGCCATTTCCTTTGCATGCTGTCGCGCTGCAAACATTAGCGATTCATTGCAAACCAAGGTTGCCCGCTTCTGCTCCGGCGTCGTTCGCATCAGCACCATGATCGCTGTTTCCGATGGAGAGAGTGATGCGCAAGCTCCACCAATTTGCGGTATCACAGGCGCTTCAACCGCTCCGAAACTGGTTATCGTGGGAAGAAACGTGTGGTGCGTCGCAGTTGCTGCGCGAGCGCTGAGGTGAAAGGATACAAATGAGAAAACACAACAGAGGGACAGAGCAAGATTTCGCACGAGAATCTCACTATACACCTAAGAAACGTCTCATCTCCATTTCTAGATGTAGATCAATAAGGCAAGGGATTAGGACTATCCCTAGGCTACCTGACCAGGAATCTACAGTATCAGTGAAGCAACAGTGAATTTCAAACGGCCAAAAAATAGTCCTAACAATGCGCTTATATTGTTCATACGTACTTCAAATAAAGCATTGGCGTGCGCATCACGTGAACATGTTGACTAAACGCGGTTTGCGATACGCTGTTTAGGGCACAAACGGCTGTGTAGCACCAGACAAATCGTAAGTCAACCGAGCCACAGAATTTCTAGTGCCGATCGCGCCCAGTCTGGTCCCATTTACGATCACTTCAAATGCACCGGCATTACCCGTTTCAATGCTTACGCTTGAAGCGGCCCGCCATGATGAATTTGGCCCAATTGGAGCTATGCCTTCGAAGACCTGCTTGCCATCAACGCGAACGCGAATCCAGGCACGCTCCCTAGCATCGAGCGTCAGCTGTATGCCGCCACCCTCGATTTTTGGTAGCGGGGGCGGTGGTGCCAGTGTTCCGCCCACAGATTGCGGACCAGCAACCGGGGGCAAGCTTGCATTTTCCGGGCTCAGAGCAGTCGCCCGGGCCTCTGGGTCGGCGGTCGTATTGAAAATTGGCGTTGCGGTAGAGCGACCGCCCGCAGTCAAACCGCGAATGGCGGGAGTCAGGGTTGTCGTGATGCCATATATAACGAGCACGGCACACAATATTCCGGCTACCCCGAAAAGAAGATTTCGACTTGGCAGGGGAAACCGGAGTGAGCTAGCAACCGTATTTCGCCGTTGTGGTGATTGACCATTGCCAATGTTGCCGGATTTGGTTCGTCCTCGTGAGTTGATCGTATTAAGTCCATCACCGGGTATAAATGTGCTGATTCCATCTACAAGTCCGCCGATGTGCTTGGTTTTTGGCACACCCAACCTAAACGAATTTGGAGACTTGCTAAAATCCCGACGCTCATCTATGACGACAATTGGTCGCCCATTTGCGTCTACCCGTGGCGGCCTATCCCCCAAATTGACGAGCGGCCTTGGAGCATCATCATCGATCGTTTGCCCTAGTGCGTCCAGCTCGATGGCGTCGTCGGAAGGCAATGTGCCGGTGTAGTGCTGTTCCGGCAGCTTTACTATCTCGGTATATCGACTTCGCATGCGCTCGCGCGAAGGCGGGTTTGGAATAGTTTCGCCGGCATTCAGCGCCAGTACTCCCCACTCTGATTCAAAGTCTACGAGGGCTTGGGTAAAATCCAGTCCCAGCCACCGTGCGTAATTCTTAACAAACCCACGCGCCGATAAGCCATCCGGAAGACGGACAAAATCACCCGTCTCGATGGCGTCCAGATATCTCCCGCGAATTTTTGTGGCTTGTTCTGCCTGCGCCAGTGAAAACCCAAGCGAAACGCGGGTCTCACGCAGACGCTGAGCCAAGTCAGACATATCAAAATCATTCTAGCATGCACACGCTGACCAAAACAATATCACCACAAGGGCGATACGCCATTGTGGTGAGTTGGGCTGATGAGAAGCTTGGTTTAGGCCGCCGCAGAAGCCTCAGCTTCGGCTGCAACAACCTCGGGCGCAGCCACAACTTGGGCCACCGGTTCACGCCCAACGACGCCTTCAGGGGTAACCACAACTGTAACTTGTGGATTTACATCATGACCCAAGCGAATTGTGACCTGCTGGGAGCCAATTTCACGAATTGGTTCGCGTAGCATGATCTTGCGCTTGTCAAATGGCGTTTCGCTCTTCAAATGTGCGGTCAATTTATCCGCTATGTTTTGCGCAGTGATCGAACCGAAAAGCTTTCCCTTTTCGCCGGATCGTGCAACAAAGTGAAGCGCCGCCCCATTTATAACTTTGGCCATCGCGTCGACTTCGGTTTGCTGTGCTGCACGCAATTTCAAAGCGCGCTCACGCAGGTTATCGGCGCGCTTCAGCGCACCCGGTGTGGCCAGCACAGCCATGCCCTGGGGCAATAGGTAATTTCGACCATAGCCGTCGGCGACGACCTTGACTTCTCCGGCATTGCCCAATTTGAATACATCTTGTGTCAATAGAATTTTCATTGTGTCTGTCCTGTAGTTGATTGCACTCTTAGATCCGGGACAACTCCCATCACTACGTTAGGGGCAATGCGAAAACAAAACCCGGATTCTTCCAGAACCCGGGTTTAGCAAGCATGCGCCAAACACGAAAGCTGATTATAACCGAAATCAATAGACAGCCACTTCCGTCCAAAGAAAACCCGGACTTAGAGGGCTCGCCACTTTCTGCCGTCCTGCTGGATCATATCATCGGACCCCTTGGGGCCGGCACTTCCAGAGCGATACTGCTCAATAAAAGAGTTGGCACCCGCTTTCCAACCTTCGACAATCGGCGAAATTAGTTGCCACGCCGCTTCAACTTCGTCGGCCCGGGTGAAAAGAGTGCTGTCTCCCAAAACACAGTCAAGGATCAATCGCTCATAGGCATCTGGCGCCGGAATATTGAAGCTCTCACCATAGTTGAAGTTCATGACGACGGGCTGAACTTGTTCACCGCTTCCTGGCCGCTTTGCGCCAAATTTAAGGCTGATTCCTTCATCTGGTTGAATCGTCATTACTAGGACGTTCGGTTCAATCTCATGCCGGGTGGCCTCGGAAAACAGCATACGGGGTGGCATTCGAAATTGAATGGCTATTTCGGTTACCCGACGGGATAACCGCTTTCCACTCCGGATATAAAACGGTACCCCCGCCCAGCGCCAATTGTCAACATTCAGCTTCATGGCCAGATATGTTTCAGTCGTGCTATCTGGAGCGACGCCCGCCTCTTGCACATAGCCGTTGACAACCACGCCGCCTACTTTGCCCGGTCCATATTGACCGCGAACAAGCCCATTTGCGTTGTTGCGATCAAGATGAAGCGCCTTGAGCACTTTAAGCTTTTCATTGCGCACATCGTCTGCGTTGAATTCGGCTGGCGGCTCCATGGCGATAAGGGCCAGCACTTGCAGCAAGTGGTTCTGCACAATGTCGCGAACCACACCACTGGTTTCATAATAATTTCCACGGTTCTCGATTCCAATATTCTCAGCCACCGTGATCTGAATATGATCGATATAGCGGCGATCCCAAATCGGTTCAAAAATGCCGTTTGCGAAGCGAAAAACGAGAATATTTTGTACCGTTTCCTTGCCTAGGTAATGATCAATGCGGTAAATCTGTTCTTCTCTAAAAAACTTGTGGACATGTTCATTCAAATCCCGGGCACTTTGCAAGTCATGGCCGAATGGCTTTTCAATCACCACCCGTGACCAGGCGGCTGGCGGTTGGTTTTGCACCAGGGACGAAGTTCCGATTCGTTCGGTAATAAGCGCATACGCCTCTGGTGGTGTGCTCAGGTAATACAAGCGATTCCCAGCGGTTTCGTGAGCTGCATCAATAACCTTCAACCTGTCATTAAGCGCATCAAAGCTTGCGTGGTCATCATAGCTGCCTTGTTGATAATGCAACTGAGTACTGAACGCAGTCCAAACATCCTCGTTAATTGGCTTTGAACGAGAAAACTCGGCGACACCGGCTTTCATCTCGCTGCGAAAAACGTCATCAGTCATGGGTTTCCGCCCAAATCCTATCACTGCAAACCCGGTCGGTAGAAGGCCGTCAACGGCCAGGTTATACAGAGCAGGTATCAGCTTGCGGTGCGCGAGGTCACCGGACGCCCCAAATATCACCATGACGCAATTCGGCGCCTTTCTTGAGTTTGCCATTTATCTTCCTTACTTGGGCGCCAACTGCATACACAGTAATGTGCAGATGACCCAGCATTTACTTGGACTTGATCGCGTGACCGCCAAATCCCTTGCGCATCATGGCGGTAACTTTTGCCGCAAAACTCTCCGTCTGACGGCTGGCAAATCGTGCGAACAGGCTCATCGTTATAACTGGCGCCGGCACATCTTCATCTATGGCAGCTTGAATGGTCCAGCGTCCTTCGCCAGAATCTTCAACATATCCTTTTACCGAGTCCAGGTTTGGATCATCCTTCAATGCGTCTGCGAGCAGATCTAGAAGCCACGATCGTACAACGGAACCTTGCCGCCATGCCTCGGCAATTGTATCAAGCTTGAGCCCAAATTCGCTCTTTTCCAAAATCTCAAAGCCTTCCGCATAGCTTTGCATCATGCCGTATTCAATGCCGTTGTGCACCATCTTGGTAAAGTGCCCTGAACCGGCTGCGCCGCAATGCACGTAATATTTGCCTTCGGGTGCCAACGTTTTAAAGGCTGGATCTAAACGCTTGAATGTGTCCTCGGATCCGCCGATCATCAAACAATAGCCGTTGGTCAATCCCCATATGCCACCGGACGTGCCCTGATCCATGAAGTTCACGCCCTTGGCCTGACACTCAACGGCATGCCTTTTGCTATCGCGCCAATTGCTGTTCCCGCTGTCCACAATCGTGTCGCCTGGCGCAACAAGGCTGAGCAATTTGGTAATGGCATCGTCGGTTACCTTGCCGCTTGGAACCATCACCCAAATCGCACGCGGACTTGCGAGAGAATTAACCAATTCATCCAGGGTATATGCGCCTCGCAGTCCTTCTGACTTAAGTTCGTCAATTGGTCCCGGGCTACGGTTGCTTGCAATGACGTCATGTCCATCCTTGTGCCAACGACGCGCCATATTGGCACCCATCCGTCCCAGTCCGTAAATTCCGATTTGCATGATTGACTCCTTGTAAAAATCTTTGAACGATCAGCCGATATTGCAAGCTGCCTAACTTTGAAACATTCTACAGGTTACATGGATGCGAGCTTGGTGGACACGAGCTTGATGGATAATACCGTTTATTCACGACACGGCAATTCTGCACTTGGGGCACGCAGACCCAATCATGCGGCATCTGATCTCACGCATTGGCCCGTGCACATTGCTCATACGTGATAAAGCACGTTGGTTTGATACGCTTGTAAACGGCGTCGTTTCACAACAAATTAGTTCGCGAGCCGCGAGTGCTATTGTCGGTAGGTTGCGCCAGACAAGTGGATCATCCAGTATGGTAACGCAATCGGGTATCGAAACCACGGACGATGCGGTGCTTAGATCCATGGGACTGAGCCGGGCCAAAATCGCAAGCCTACGAGATCTGTGTCTTCGGTTGGCCGACGGCAGGTTAAATTTTGATTTGCTGACAGATGCGTCGGATTACGAAGCAATCAAGATGCTGGATGATGTTCGGGGCATTGGCGCGTGGACTGCTCAAATGGCATTAATGTTTGCACTTGGTCGAATGGACATCCTGCCGGCAACCGATATTGGCGTCCAACGAGGCATCATGCGGGCCTATCAACTAGTGGCAATGCCATCACCATCAACCGTGCAACGAATTGCCGCAGAACGTGGTTGGTCACCGTATTCTTCAATCGCCTGCTGGTATCTGTGGTGTGTCGCCGAACCGGAGGGTAATGCACTCTGGTAGGCAGGAATGGGACGTTTGCACGGACTTCATTGTCGCAACAGCCGGCGCGAAAGAGCGTGTTGTGAGGGTACTTCAACAATGAAATAGAGCAGTGCACTGAGAGCCGTTGCGCCCAAGTAAAGCAGCAGTGCACGTGGAACACGTGGAACAGTATCACCCAGAACCACCCAATATAGATACTGCACTGGTTCGGTAAGCTGAACTAAATACAAAACGTATGAAATTTGACCGGCAAAAACAAGTATGCGCGACCCAAGAAGGCGCGATATGAGTGACAAATGCGCTTCATCGCATGCAAGAAACAGAATCACCAAAGACGCGCAAAGCGCAACAAGAATAGTAAGGGACCGATTTAACACCCATGCGCCGGGCTCGTCGGCAACTTGAACAAGCGTGATCGCCGCCAGCAAACATACTGCGCCAGGCATCACCAATTTTTGAGCATTAAGCATAAGCCATGGCAGGCGTGCGCGACGCAGGTAACAGTAACCTGCAACCATCCCGGCAAGAAACTCCGGGATTCTTCCAAAGATTGAGCTGCCCGCGATATACGACAGATCAGCGCCAACGATGAATCCCGGCAAAACGTTGGGCAGCAGCGCAAGCAGCAGCACACACACGAATCCGATTATGCTAATCGCAATTGACGTTAAAAGCAATTGTCGAAGCGGCGCATTGACTTTCCCCATCAGGCGCATCAGACCCGGGGCGACCAAATAGTAAAGTTCCTCGATGGTCAAGGTCCATGCTGTGGAAACACCGCTAAGCATCAAAGGGGGAAATAATGCCTGGATCAAGGTGTAGTTAATAACGCCCTGGTACAACGTCGTCGGAGCAAAGCCGACCGGCCTGCCGAGGGCTACAACAAAAAACGTAAGAATGAAAAAATAGACGGGATAAATTCGTACAAATCGCTTGGTCAGATACGTTCGATATGAAACGCGTTTCTCCTCGAGCGGCGCACGATAACGAACAGTTATCAAAAATCCACTGAGTGCAAAGAAGATGGCGACGCCTAACGCACCCTGCGCAACAAATGCACGCGGAATTACGGGCCAGGCGTTGGGCGTGTCAAATAGCCAATGGAAGAAGAACACCATCCCGGCCGCCACGGCTCGAAGTCCTGTAAGGGCGGGAATCTGGAGCGTGCGCGTCACTACTTGACCGATGCAAGAAGTAACGAGCTCACGCTGCTGCCCATCAAGCGGAAGAATGGCCAGCTATAAAGACCGATAAGTGCACACAAGGCCAACAAGGGAATCGTACTGGCAATTTCCCTGAACGACAGGTCTGCAAGAGCCTGCACGGGCCCGGCCACAGCATTTGACACATGGCCGTGAGCAGCTTCGTGGGCATCGCCCGCTGAAACCCCCAAAAATACCTTTTGAAACATGGTCAATAGATAAATGGCGCTCAATACCATGCCAAATGCCGCGAACGCCGCAGCCCATGGATTGGCCAAAAATGCGCCCTGCAAAATGACGTATTCACCCACAAATCCATTTAGTGCCGGCAAACCAACGGAGGATAGGACAAATAAAAGTGCCAGGGAACCATAAACCGGCATACGGCTCCAAAGGCCACCCATATTTTTCATCTCGCGCGTGTGTAACCTCTCGTAGATAAAACCTACGATCAGAAACAATCCGCCCGTGCTCAGGCCATGATTCACCATTTGAAGTATTGCACCCTGAATGCCAAGCGCATTGAATGCAAATATTCCAAGCACAATGTAGCCCATGTGACTGACACTTGAATAGGCAATCAGCTTCTTCATGTCTGATTGAGCAAACGCGACGACGGCTCCATACAGTATTCCGACCACGGAAATTCCAATCATTACCGGCGCCATGACTTTACTTGCTTGCGGGAAAAATCCAAGATTGAATCGAATCAGACCGTACGCACCCATTTTTAACAGAACTGCTGCCAATATGATTGATCCTGGAGTGGGTGCCTCGACGTGTGCATCCGGCAACCAGGAGTGAAAAGGAAACATGGGCACTTTGATAGCAAAGGCCAATGCGAATGCACTAAACAGAAACAAATCCCCCGCAAACCATTTTTGCTGCTGCAGCAATTCCATATCAAAGGTTTTCCCGCCGAGGCCCAACCAAAGTATTGCGATTAGCATGAGTACGCTGCCCGCCATCGTGTAGACAAAGAATTTCACCGATGCATAGCTACGGCGTTCACCACCAAACAGGCCGATGATGAAATACATGGGCACCAGTGCGAACTCCCAAAATACATAAAACAAAAACAAGTCCAACGACAAAAATACGCCCAGCGTCGCCGATTCCATCAAAAGCATCAGCGCGTAAAACGTCTTTTCATTCTGACGTATTGACATGTTGCTAATGAACAGGACAATTGGGAAGATAAACGTTGTAAGCATCATCATCCACAAGCTGATGCCATCCACGCCAAGCTTAAACTGAATACCAAATTGCGGTAGCCACGGCGTCGCCGCCACAAATTGATACCCTCCGGCCCCTGGGTCAAAGGCGAATACAACCGTTACGCTCAACACGAAGGCCACCAAAGAAAATGCAAGTGCAACGTTTCGCGCAAAGGCTCTGGGAGCCAACAGCACGGCCAACGCGCCAATTGAAGGGAGAAATGTGATCCACGATAGCGTCATGTCGAGTGTTTATTGGTTTTGGAATTGGAACTGGTCCGCAAACGCCGTAATTTTAGCAGGACGGCTAAACTGGCCAGTATGACCAAATCGGCGATCATAATTGGAGCGGGTATCGGCGGGCTCACAGCAGCGATCAAGTTGGCAGATGCTGGCATGCTCGTTACCGTTGTTGAGAAGCTTGATCGTCCAGGAGGCAAGATGGGTGAGTATCGGCTGGACGGGTATCGGTGGGATACCGGGCCATCGGTGATCACAATGAAACACATTTTCGCGGCACTTTTCGCCGAGAGCAATCGGCGCATCGAGGACTACATCGAACTTGTGCCCCTTGATCCAATAACGCGATATCGGTGGCCCGACGGCACCTTGCTTGACGCAGTATCAGACCAGGACAGTATGCATGTGAACATGCGTCAAAGCGGCTTCAGCAATAAGGACATTGACGGCTACGACAAATTTCTCCACTACGCCGGGGAAATTTACTCAGCCGTCAGATTGCCATTTTTAGAACGAAGCCAGCCTACCATTAAGGAAATTCTCCGCCTACCCGTCCGGGACATTTTCAAAATCGACGCGCTACGCAACATGCACGCTGCCATTTCGGCACACACGACGAACCCCAAACTAATTCAACTGCTTTCGAGATTTGCAACATATGTCGGCTCCAATCCGTTTCAATCGCCGGCGACCTTAAACGTAATCGCGCATGTCGAGCTTTCAATGGGAGCATGGTATCCGCGTGGCGGCGTATATCAACTCGCCCTTGCACTCGAGCGCCTGGCAATTGAAAAAGGCGTGCAATTTCAATACGGTACGCCGTGCCAGCGCATTGTCACTGCAAATGGCGTTACCAAGGGAGTACTTGTTGGCGACAACAACCCCCTGTTTGGAGACACAGTAATTTGCGACGCCGACCACACTTGGGCGCACGAAAATCTGATTTCAGCAGCATCGACAAAAGAATCGAACCTACGTCATAAACACCACGAACGAGATCCAATTTCTGAACGTTCACCAGAACCGAGCTCAAGTGGTTTTGTAATGCTAATGAAGGCCTCAATTAACCACGCAGAGCTGCGACACCATAACATTTTCTTTTGCCCGCAAAATAGTAGCAAAACTGAATACAGCCACATTTTTGATAAGTTAATTCCTCCGACTGACCCAACTATTTACGTCTGCGCAACCAACAAAACGGATACCAAGCATGCCCCCGAAGGCAGATCCAACTGGTTTGTCATGGTTAACGCGCCATACATTACAAAATACTCCAACTGGTCCGTAGATTCAATCGGCTATGGTCAGGAAATTGACTCGACCATGACATCCCGGTTTGGGCTGTCGGGATCACGCGAAGTCGTCCAATACTGGACGCCGAATACATTTCAATCAACCTACAACGGAAACAAGGGCGCGATCTACGGTATCTCGTCAAATAGCAGATTGGCGGCCTTCAAACGAGCCGCCAATCGCGCACCAGATATTCGGGGACTCTATTTTTCAGGCGGATCCGTTCATCCCGGAGGTGGCGTTCCGCTTGCGGTCCTCAGCGGAACAGCCGCCGCACTATGCGCAATTTCAGATTTTGACAGATACGGCTGACATGTGTTGTTAGTATCCAGTTCGGTCACCTTGTTCGTATAAGTCTGTCATTTCTTCGGATGCACCGGCCGTTCCGATTGTATAAAACCTGCGCGGTTGTGCCAGTTGCATTGTCTGCGTTATTGGCGCTGACTGTTGCATGAGCATCGCATTGTATTGATTCGCCGAACCCATGTGGGCTTGAAATTGCTGAATATAGGGTGGCATTGTGTACATGTGCTGCGGTTGTGGTACTGCCGATATGTAGCGCATTTGCTGGGACGATTCTCGGATGTCCGGTCGTCGTCTTCCTAGGACATAAGCGAAACTGCCCACTGTTACTGACGCGACCAGGAACCCCATTACGGTGCCGGCCAGTAGAGAAATTGTTTGCTGATCTATTCGAGTTCCCACGACTATTGCAAACAGACCGACAAAGATAAACACTGCGTATGCGGATATTTTTGTATATTTTTCCATGTTGGATATGGTGTTTTTAGTCGGACAGAGCGGCTTGGAAACGAATAAACCGATCCATGGTGACCGCTATAAAATCTCCCGAACCTCGCAACTTTTCAGCTCCACTGCCGCTTCGACCCGCCGCCATCCTGGCATCCTCAACCGAGGCGACTTTCCCGACAAGGCGCATGGGGAGATTCGCTTTGAGCTCGGAGCCAATTGCCTTGCTCGATGGTTTTTGGGTGCATACGACCAAATGCACGCCTGCCTCCCGTCCACGCACGGCAATACGGGTAAGCATGTCTTGAATCTCCGCGCCACCCGTTGCGCACAGGTCGGCAAGCTCGTCCGCATAGATTACAACACGAGGCTCCGGATAAGGCGTGATTTTGCGCATGTCCATGATTGCACATGCGGTGACAAGCGCCTCAAAGACTTCGTCAGTGGAATGGGCAACAGGAACCAGCAAATGACGCAGGACGCGTTCATCAAACTCGGTGTTGTCACGTTGCTTCGGATCTAAAACGATCAACCCCAGTTTTGCAGGTTTGTTGTGGGCGCACAGACTCAATATCATGCTTTGTGCCAACGAGGTTTTGCCTGATCCGGTGGCTCCGCTGATTAATACGTGGCTGACCTCCGGCGAGGAGATCTTCACCATGAGCGGCGCGCCATCCTCGCTTAAGCCTAAAACGGCAATGCAACCTTCGGTGCCGGCGCATTGTTCCAGAAGACTGGTCAACTTTACTGCGTCACGCGCGCCGTTTTTTCCGATCTGCAAAGCCAAATGAGTTCCGGTTTGCGATAGACGCACGTTGTTGTGACCAACTGCCAGGCTGATGTCTTGCAACAAGGCCTTGATCTGGCTTACCTTTGTTCCGGGTTGCGGTTCAAGCAACATCTCGACAAAACTGGGCAATACTTTGCCTCCTACGACACGCGCAGGCGCCCGTCCGTCGCGCAGAACAGCTTCAATACGATCCGCGGTGAGATTTAGTCGTTGAACTCGTGTTGCCATGCTTTTCTCCTTCCTGTAACAGGCATGCATAATGCAATGCCACGGTCTGTTCGTCGGTCATGCACAAGATGTAATAGGAGTTGGGCGCTTGCAGGAGAAAAGCAGGTGTTGTAAAAAAAGGTCAAGCCGCCCGCCGAACCGAATTATCTAGAACAGGTGTTCTAAATATAACGAACATTCGTTCTATGTCAAGAGGGCGCCAACCTTAAATTTATGCGTTTTTAGCCCGAAAACGAAATAACCCAGATGAATCGCAGATCGCCTTGGATAACACGGGCGGTTTCTGGGAAACAAATAACCGGCTATGCAGCCCGGGCCACCACAAACTCATCAAAGTCCCTGGCGATACACGTGTTTTGAAACACTGCCGTGGCCTCGGCCAATATGTCCCGTTCCGTATGGCGACCCGAAATATGATTCAGAATAAGCTGGCGTGCACCGACATCACGCGCAAGCATCGCGGCGGTGCGCGCTGTGATGTGACCATTGTTGCGCGCCAAATCACCGTCCTCTTCAAGATAGGTCGCTTCAGCCACAATGGTGTCGGCTCCGACACACAGCTTGGCAATGCTATTTGTTTCGCCCAGGTCACCTGTCATAACAAGCTTGACCCCGCGTTGAACGTCTCCCATCACATCCTGGGGCAAGATAGTGCGACCATCTGCAAGTGTGATTGCTTTGCCTTCCACCAAATACTTTCTCTCCGGCCCGTTTGGTACGCCAAGCGCGCTGGCCTTGTCGTTCAAAAATGGACGGCGAGAATGCTCTTGAAACAAAAACCCGAAGCAATCAGGACCACGATGACGAACCGGAAATGCAACGATATCAAAATCGTCGCCACCAAAGACGACCCCGGGCTTAATCTCGATCAAATCTATTTGCATCGGCATCCGTGCACCGCGAAATACTACCTTGTGGATCAGCTCATGAACTTTTTCCAGCGTCGACTTACCTGCGAGAATTTGCACGTTTTCGATGATTTCCATCTGCCCAAGCGTGCTGACAATCCCGCCAATTCCAAGAAAATGATCGAGATGCGGATGGGTGATCAAAATATGATTCATGCGGCGGAATCCAAGACCACTGGAGAGCAGTTGTCTTTGTGTGCCCTCGCCGCAGTCCACCATAAATCGGTGCTCGTCATGCGCTACGACCGCGCTGCTAAGCCCGCGTTTGGGCAGCGGGACCGAGGCAGACGTGCCCAAAAACGTAAGCTCAAACATTATGAACGATTAGCCTGAACAACAGTTACTTGGCTGGCAGTTCGCGACCGCCATATTGCTTCTTGTAGTATTCAAGATATTCACCAGTCTTGATCTTGCGCCACCACCATTCATTGGCTACGTACCACTCCACTGTTTTGGCGATTGATTCTTGAAATGTGTTGGCAGGTTGCCAGCCAAGTGCTCGAATCTTTGTATTATCAACAGCGTATCGGCGGTCATGACCGGGGCGGTCAGACACGGGCCGAATCAAGGATTGGGGCTTGCCAAGTAGGCGCAGTATTTCGTGCGCCAAGTCAATATTTGCAGTTTCAACACCGCTGCCCACGTTATATATCTGACCTGGCGTTCCCCTTTCAACCACAATGTCGATACCATCGCAGTGATCCATCACAAACTGATAGTCGCGCATCTGGCGTCCATCGCCATACATTGGCAGAGGTAGGTTGTCAATTGCATTCGTGATAAACACAGGTACAACCTTCTCGGGGTATTGAAATGGGCCGATATTGTTAGTGCCACGGGTGATGGTTACCGGAACCCCAAAACTCCTGAAATATGCAAGACACATTAGATCGCCACCGGCTTTGCTCGCTGAGTATGGACTGCTACCGTGCAGCTTGTCCTCTTCGCTACTACGTCCTGGCGCGGCAATGTCGCCATATACTTCATCAGTGCTAATTTGGTGAAATCGTGAAATTTTGAACTCGCGGGCTGCCTCGAGTAGCACGTACGTGCCATAGACGTCGGTCATGATGAACTGCCCGGGCTCCATTAAGGAACGGTCAACATGCGTATCCGCCGCAAAGTTAATGATGTGGCTGACGTTGGAGGTTTGAATGACCCCAAACACGGCTTCGCGGTCCGCAATATCACCGGCTACAAAGCTGTATCGGCCGGCAAAGGCATGGGAAATGTCCTTGAGATTGTCAGGATTCCCCGCATATGTCAATTTGTCAAACACGATCACATGCCAATCAGGATGTCGCTCAAGTGCCATGCGAACATAATTGCTGCCAATAAAGCCCGCCCCACCGGTCACCAATACATTTTTCATTTCGCTGGATTTTAACCGGCAGGCACCATTCAAAGCGGTGCTCGAATTTCAACGCTCGATGCTGCGAGACCATGTTTCAGGAATGCAACACGGGCCGGGGCTCCCGGCGTATCACCGTGGATGCAAATGCTTTTAGCATGGACAACGTGTCGCGTTCCGTCGTGAGCCGTAAAACGGTTATGTTTAATAACGCTGAGGCATTGACGCAGACCTTGTGCATTATCTTCAATGATGCTGTCTTTCAATGTGCGTGCGCGCAACGTTCCAGCTGGATCGTACGCCGGTCACCGTACGCCTCCGGTAGAACCAGCAAACCCGCAGATTCGCCAGCGCGCACAAGTTCGCTGCCCGCCAATCCAACAAATCGCAAATTCTTATCAAAACAAGCCACGGCCTTGGCAATTGCATCCGCCACAATGCGCGTCGAACACGCCGCAGTGCAAAGAGCGCCATGGGGCTTTACATGCCGTAATGCCACGCCTTCGGCATGGTCGATTGCAAACAGAGCTCCAATTTGGGCCACTACCCTATTGGGTATCTCGTCAGCAGACATGGCAATTGCCCGACGACCGAAGCCGTCCTTGTCCGCATAGCCGGGATGTGCACCTACTGCCACTCCAAGAGATTTGCACAAACGAACTGTCGTGCGCATGGTGTTGGGGTCACCCGCATGTCCCCCACACGCGATATTTGCCGAGCTCACGTGCCGCAGCAGCTCAGCAACACAACCACCCATGTAACGAAGCTTTCGCCACAGTCCACGTTGAAGTCAATTGTCACATTTGCTGCCATAGGTTGGCGTCGCGTGCATTTTTACTGCAAAACAGCCTTGGAGAAGCTGCGTCATTGTTGGATATACCCTTGCCGACTCTTTTCCAGAAGTCGGGGTGCGCGGATTTGAACCGCGGGCCCCTTGCACCCCATGCAAGTGCGCTACCAGGCTGCGCCACACCCCGAATATGAAGTAATTTTAACTCAGTCCAGTCTATATCGAATTCTTGCCGGCACTGGCGTCAATATATACACATCCATTGGCCTTCTAAACAGTTCCAAGTTGCTGTCATCAAACCCCAGGTCAATATGCTTGCCATTAATGGCGCCGCCCGTGTCACAAGCCAATCCGATGCCATAGTTTGGCACATAAACGTTTGTACGTAGCGGGATAACACTTGGATCAACCGCAACGATGCCCTTGCGCATTGGGATCCCACACCGCGTAATCCCAAAATACTTGCTGTTACGACTCACTCCGGCCGTACTCGGTGAGTAGGTCGTGGCGTCCATGCGAATGATCCGCCAATAATTAACAGGACCTTCAGGCGTATCCAATGAACGCACCACAACCTTCGTACCGAACTTGTTAATCTTGTTCTGCACGGCGCGCGGAACGAAGTCTGCGACGATCTCCCGTTGAACTTCAGCGCCATTCTCATACGTCACCTGAGTCCTGCGCTCTCGAACACCCGGCACGCCATCCTGCGCAAGCACATATTGATCCAGCTCAACATCATTGTCTGGCTGGACTAATGATTCAAAAGGAATTGGACTTTGATTAATTTCCAATTCGCGTCGCACTCGAATGAGTTGCACCTGTATATTGTCGGTAACTAGTGTGTCAAGACCAGGGCTGGTGTAATCAGAGTCATACAAAATCACGTTTAGTTCGGTAAGTACATCTCCAATTCGGTCGCGATGCGTCCGTGTTCGGACGCGCCGACCGTCAACAATAACGTCCACCACCCTTGCGCGGTCGATACTTATGTTCATGCCTGACTTTAAGGGCTCACTCAGCGCTGGATTCACATAATCGGCGAGATAAACTAGAAAGCCATTCTGCATCAAGGCTTCCCCTACGGTCCTGGCTGTTGTGCGTGCAGTAATCGGGGTTTGATCCTTGTCAGTCACGATCACATCCGTGGATCGCCTAAGGACGATCTCGGTAGGCTTTTTGATCGCCGAACTTTGCGCAGGCAATGCATCTGCGATTTCATCGTCCACAGTCACACGATCATAGGCGGACGGCTTGTATCCTAATGTACCCAGCAAATCGACTGCGCTCCGAATTTGCGTTCGCATTTGGACCGGAGCGCTGTCGTCGACCTGTACGCGCACCAGGTGCGCTCGTTTGATGCTGACGAGCCCACTGTCAACCACACTAGCCAGTTGGGGAACCACAATATCTTCGTCCGCAAGTGAGATTCCGGCTTCGGCCAATATTGATTCAACCGTACGATTGTGCGTCCGAAGTTCACTAAACTGATCACCATCAACGATGCGAATAGTGGAAAACGTCAACCAATAGACCAAGCCGGCCATTGACGCAGACACTGCCAGTATCAGAACTGCCGCAATTGCGCGGCCGTGCCGAGTGATCGACCCAACAGATGATGCGGCACCAGGTAACCGATTATTTTCTGTAGTGGCCGAACCGATATTCATTGGATACAAAACGTGTTGCCAGGCACCCTCACGACACCCGAAAGGGTCTCCTTACCGTTGCTGCCTTTCAGCCCTGGCGGGGTTCGTAGTCTTTCGCCGCGCAAGACCCAGCAACACGAAAATAAAGTATACAGGTGGTGTCTGAATACTTCCTAAGTGGCTATCACTATGCCCCTGCACTCTCCAAAACCAATTTTGCGATAACCCTCCCGCGTACACCAACCCTTTAAGATAACCTCGTCCCCGTCGACCAGATACGAGCGCCTTTCGCCGGTTGATAACGTCAAAGGATGGGCGCCATCGGTCGTTATTTCTAGCATGCAGGCCCGTTCCGTCGCTGCAGCCCCGCTCGTTGTTCCGGTCCCAATCAAATCGCCGTAACGCAAGTTGCAGCCGTTGCTGGTTTGATGCGTTAGCAACTGCGCGGGAGTCCAATAGAGTTCCTTCAATTGAGTAAGACATATTCTGTCTGCGTTGGCCCCGGATTCGCGCATGGATTGCGACCGAAGTCCGGCCTCTAACATCGCATCAATGGCACCATGACTTTGATCATACGGATGCGATAAATATGGCAATGGCTGGGGATCGGGTGCAGGACGAACGGTGGCATTCGTCCTGTAGGGTGCAAGGGCCTCCATGGTCACAATCCAGGGCGACATGGATGTTGCATAGCTTTTGGACACAAACGGCCCAAGAGGCTGTACTTCCCAAGATTGGGCGTCGCGTGCACTCCAATCATTCAACAGGCATGCGCCAAAGAAATGCTGGTCCGCATGCTCAATTGTCACGGGTTCACCAAGCTTATTGCCCTTTCCCACAAGAAAGCCGACCTCAAGCTCAAAGTCCAATTTGGCGACCTTTCCGTAGGAAGGTGTGTTTTCGGGCGCAATTCGACTTTGTGCGCGTGGGCGGCGTATCTGCGTACCACTAATGACAATGCTGCTGCTGCGACCATGATAACCAATAGGCAGCCACTTGTAATTTTCGGGCAACACCGTGCCGGCTCCGGCAATCTCTCGTGTTCGAACCGCATGATGTAACGAGGCCGAAAAATCGGTGAAATCGCCGATGTAGATGGGTTTGGACATCACGCAATCCGCCTGAGGCACCAACAAATCAACCGCCCTGCTGAATGCCTTTGCGCCCACTGTTGAATCATGCCGAAGAATGTTTGAAAGCTGCAAGCGCAGTGCACTCCAGTGATGTTTGCCCATGGCCATCAACGTGTGCACTTGGGTTCCACCACATCGCCGCGCCGCTTGTGCAGCTTCGCCATCAAAAAGTTCCATGCCAAATGCCGCAGAAATGTCAAAAATATCGTCGCCGATCGCAACTCCTACGCTCTCGACACCGCCGGGTTTCTTATAGACGCCAAAGGGCAAATTTTGAATTGGAAAGTCGGTTTCAGGATTATTTGCAGAGTCCACCCAGCTCTCAATTGCGGGGTCGTGAGTACCATTGATTTCGTACGCCATCGTTTGCCCATTTCACCACAATAACCGCGCCGCTGCGCCGTTTTTGCGCAGCCTTTAATCCGGTTGCAGAGCTGACTTTTACAAGCCTTACCTGGTTTTAGTTTCACTGTGAACCCATGCATTTGCAATGATAAGTGGCGGAAAAACCGGCGAATACCGTTAGATTTTGGCGAAAAAATAACGGGCGGCTCACATATACCGGGCACAATCTTTTTAATGATTTGGAGGCATTTGGAATCGTAAGGTGGCTCTAAATTGCAAACAAAGGAGGACAATTATGTTTGCAGACACGAATGAGATGGATCGAAGCCTAATCCTCTATTTTCGCAAGTTGCGGGAAACGGAGTTAAATTGGGTGGTGCGGAACAGCGTACGAGACGCCGTTGGTGATTTCATCAACCAAATTCGACGCTGGCTGGCATAGGTATGCTATGCAGTCCCAAACGAGCCGGATTCAATAAGGAATCCGGCTCGTTTTGCATTTCAACGCTGTTTCCATTACCTATAATCTAGCGGAATGAATCCACTCGTTTTTCCTGGTGTTGAGCTTGCAGATTTTCGTTTGGCCGAGGTTGAAGAATTACAGACGCCTGCGTTGGTGATTTACCCAGAGCATATTGACAATAATATTCTCGTCACGCTAAAAATTGCACACGGCGACCCGAACCGCTGGCGGCCACATTTCAAAACCGCCAAATTGGGTTTTACCGCGCGCAGGATTGTTGAACACGGCATCCGCTGGTTTAAGTGCGCAACAACGCTTGAACTGTCGACACTGTGCGATGCTGGCGCGGAAGACGTAGTGGTGGCGTTCCCCATGACCGGGGCAAATGCACGAAGAGTTGCTTCTATCGCAGTCGAACAGCCACACGTCAGGATTTCGGCTGTCGTCGAGCATCAGTCCCAGTTACAGGTCTGGAAACACCAACTCGTAAGCCTTTTTATTGATATCAACCCGGGAATGAATAGAACGGGCTTGGATGACCGCCAAATATCCACCGTAATCGAACTCGCCAAAAGCATCGTGTCCTCCGGCAACAAATTCCGGGGCCTGCATTATTACGACGGTCACATGGGAGCGTTTGATTTGACAGATCGAAGCTCACACGCTCACGCTGGCTATGCTCGGTTAATGCAGATAGTGTCTGAACTGCAGGCCAATCACATTGACATTGAAGAGGTGATTACGTCTGGGACGCCGGCATTTCCATGCGCGCTCTCGTTTCAACCGTTTCAATCTGCGCCATTTGTCCATCGCGTGTCTCCAGGTACTGTGGTTTACGCCGATACGATGGTCCGGGCATCGTTGGGCGACGTAGGCTACCTGCCTGCCGCGGTCGTCCTGACCAGCGTGATAAGCCATCCGGCCCCTCATCGCATCACAGCCAATGGTGGACACAAATCCGTGTCCGCAGATATGGGATCACCAACATGTGCGATCATTGGCCACGACGACTGGATGCCTTCTGCACCGAGCGAAGAGCATCTACCCATTGATCTGCCGAATAACGCCGGCATCCCGAAGCTGGGCGAACCGTTGTTTCTCATACCCCGGCACGTGTGCCCAACGGTTAACCTGTTTAATCATGCGATTATTGCAGAAGGCGGCCATGTGCATCATGTCGAACGCGTCACGGCACGAGGACATGATGCCGCACAATAACAATCACTAAATTAGCGACGCGGCAATTGAACGGTTCATTGCAAGTCAATTACGACCTTGGTACCCAATTTTTTAAGGTATCACCTTGCACTTTGCGCCGGTTTCGATTAACATTGAAATGAGTTTCACAATCAGAAAGGAGTAAACGACATGGCAGGAATAAGTTTGTTTGATAAGTTAATGGAAGCCGTCACACACAAGGACGAAAAGGCAGCTGCAGCCAAGGCCGCAGCGGATCAGGCAGCCGCAGCACAAGCAGCAGCATCGCAAGCAGCAGCAGATGCAGCAGCTCAGCAAGTTGCACAACGGGCAGCTGACAAGGCTTTGACTGAAGCCAAGGCCGATGAGGAAGCTGCCAAGCAACGCGCCGCAGCAGATGCAGCACGCGATGCCCAAGATGCAGCTGCGATTGAAGCCACCAACGCCGAAGCTGAACGCGTAGCCACAAATCGAGCGGCCGCCCAAGCTCAGGCAGACGCAGTTCTTGACGAAATGCGAGCCAAGCAGCGTGCACAAGACGATGCCGAACGCGATGCGCGTCAGGCCGCCGAGGCATCCGCCGCGGCAGCAGCCGCCGAGGCTGCCGCAGCCAAGGCCGCCGAGGAGGCCAACGTTTATATTGTCCAGCCTGGAGACAGCTTGAGCGCAATTGCTCTCAAAATCCTTGGCGATGCCCACCGGTATCCCGAGATTTACGAAGAGAACAAGGATTTGATCGGTGCCAACCCCAACCTGATTTATCCAGGCCAAAAGCTTCGCGTCAAGCGAATGTAACTGTCAAGAACTTTTTTCGCAAGAACCCAACGTGACTAAGCACGTTGGGTTCTTGCGTTTTTTCGAGCTATGATCAGATAAATATGTTGAACTTCACACCGATACGCGAAAAAAAGACGACTTATCTGGAGGTGTCCAAGGCATTGACGCCAAAGCAACTCCATAAACTGGCCGATGAAATGATCGACACCCTACTAAAAATCATCGCCGACGCCAAGGATCGTGATGTGGTGGTGGTGCCATCCGACCCTCAGGCGATGGACACCTTTGCCGCCAAGGCCGAGGATAAGGGCATCGCGTGGACCCTTGGCCACGTGATTGTCCACGCAACTGCGTCGTCAGAAGAGTCGGCGGCACTTTCGTCGGTGCTCGCGCGAGGACTGTCGGTTGAAGGCCGAAGCAGATTCGAAACGCCATGGGAAACGGTAAAGACCGTATCGCAGTGCCGAAAACGTCTTGAGGAGAGCCGCAAAATACAGCACGCGTTTCTGCACACGTGGCCAGACAAGCCCAGCTCAATCACCTACAGTCCAGGTCCATGGGCCGGAGATATCAACTGCGCCGCACGATTTGTAATGGGTCTTGGCCACGCCGAGTCACATCTTGGCCAGCTCCGGGAAATAATGAATCAGGCAGTTGCATCACGCGCACCCAAGAAAAAAGCTTCGCGCTAATTGCACCATGCGTACTTAATCAGCGATAAGAGGTCAAGTCTGTAGGTCCACAGCACTGGGGCAGACTTGGCCTTCCATGCTTAACGGTATTGCAGGGTTAACTGGCGTGTCAACTTGATTGTGTGAGACATCGCCTAAATCACACGATCATTTCCACCGTCAAGAGGCACCTGGGCGCCTGTCGTTTTGGCAAAAATCGGCCCGCACATTTCAGCGGCGAGTTCCGCTACGTCTCGGCTGGCTATTTCAACCCCTAGAATGTTATTTTTGCGATACTGTTCAACGGTCAATCCATAGCTTGCCGCACGACTACGCAAAATATCGTCTGTCCAAAGACCGGTGTCAAACACCGCATTCGGGTGAATTATGTTAACGCGAATGTGATCAACCCCCCATTCCATTGCTGCGACCCGCGCCAGTTGGGTAAGAGCGGCTTTGCTGGCCGAATATGCGGCCGCACCCGGGCCAGGCGCTGGTACATTTTTGCTTCCAACCACCACTACCCGACCACCCTGAGGAGCTCGGGCCAGAAACGGATGACAACATCGCATCAATGCCGCATTTGAGTCGACATTGATGGTTTGAACCTTTCTCCAAAACTCGGCATCCATTTGGGCAATGGCCTTGCCCGATGGAAAAATGCCTGCGTTCAGGATAAGAATGTCCAGTCCTCCAAACAGCGCAGTCGCTTTACTGACCATCGCATCGACGGCAGCGTCGTCTGCCAAATCGCAGATGATTGGATGGTAATTTGCGTTTGTAGCGGCAGGCTGCGCGGCTATGTCAACCCCTATAACGACTGCACCGCGCGCCAGCAGTGATGCAACACATGCAGCTCCAATCCCCCGTGCCGCACCAGTAACCAAGGCTATTTCACCGGTGAAAAGTGCGGGCTTACCAGCAAGCGCCAATTTGGCTTGTTCCAGATCCCAATACTCCACCTGAAAAAGTCGGTTCTGGGGTAACGAGCGCCAGCCACCCAGCGCTTCGGCATTTTCCTGAATACGCATCGTGTGCTCATAAATTTCATTTGCGATTCTGCAATCCTTCGCCGTTCTCCCGACCGCGAATAGCGTTCCGTGGTTAACGTCCAAGACCACACGTGGGGCGGGATCGACCATACGAACGGCGTCACCGCCATATGCTTGCACATTGTCGGCAAAGTAGCGTTTATAGTCGGCCACATAGGTATCAACAGCCAATTTATCCGTACCAAGCATGGGAATACGTTTGGTCCGGATAATATGGTCCGGTGTTGCCGGGCCTTGTTGTGTGAGCTGTGTCACGTCTGCGCGTGAGAGAAATCGCTGTACGTTGGCCGATCGATTACTTGTCACGAGAACGGGGAAGCCGGCGGCACTACTAATTTCACGGCGCAATTCAGCTTTTTCCACCGGTGTCATGGGCTCCGATGCCGCAACTGCGGACGGCGCTGATCGTGACGCAGTTGCGATGACGCGTTCGGCTTCGCCAACCAATGACACCATTAATTCGTAGCTAGTGCGTGCTTCCTCAGCCCAGGTAAAGATCCCATGGTTCATCAAGACCATGCCCACTGTTCCCGCATGTGCTTCACGTGCAAACGCACGCGCGCAATATTGCGCCAACTCAAACCCAGGCATGAGATACGGAATCACGATCAACCGGTCACCATAGAGATCCTGAATCCGAGCCTGGCCACCTGACGAATTAGTCAATGTGACAACAGCATCCGCATGAGTGTGATCCACAAACCGAAAAGGTATTGTGGCATGCAAAATTGCCTCGACGCTGGGCCCAGGCGCGGCTGGGTCAAGCGTGGCCGCACGAAACTCATTCACCATTTGCATGTCAGTCAGGCTGTTTAGACGGGCGAGACGCACCAAATGGCTCAGGCGCACAGGAGTAAATCCGCGGGGTTGAATGGTTTCCAAATCCCATCCACTGCCTTTCACAAATAGGACGTCCTCCACTTCACCAAAAATATTTGCCCGGGTGCCTTTTACTGATGTGTTGCCACCTCCGTGCAACACCAAAGACTTGTCTTGCCCCAGCAAACGTGATGAATAAGCCCGCAGTTCGAGGTCATTCCGGCAGTTGGCGGCCTCGTTTTCATTCCATAATGAATTCATGCGCTCTAGTGTACCGGACTCACCTCGCAACCGAACGCACTGCAACCAGCTTGTGCTGCCTGGGTCGCACTGTGCCGCAGCCCAGGCTCCATTCAGCTGGATACAGAAAACCTATAAACCGTAGTTGATTGAAAAACGTCACCCGGATCTAGAACCGTGGAGGGGAAATTGGGGATATTTGGGGAATCTGGATAGTGCTGAGTCTCCAGGCAGAACCCGGCATTCCTTCCAATAATTTTTGACCTACTACGGGTGCCGGGCGCGATCATATTGCCGGCATAAAACTGAATGGCCGGTTGATCGGTGTAGCACTCCAAAACCCGGCCTGAAACCCGCGACGAAGCACGCGCAGCCAAATTCAACTCACTGGTGGCACCGTTAATGATCCAATTATGATCGTAGCCACCTGCAAAATTAAGTGCTTCGAAGTCCGAATGTATACGATCACCAATTCGGGTGGATTGCCGAAAATCAAGCGGCGTGCCGTCTACGGATGCTATTTCTCCCGTTGGAATCAAACCCGCGTCAGTCGGCGTGAATCTGTCGGCATTTAGCATCATGTCGTGATCCAATATCGTAGCGCAGCCATCCAGATTAAAGTACGTGTGATTAGTCAGGTTGTGTACAGTCCGGGCATCGGTGGTAACGCGATAATGTAGTGAGAGGCTGTTCTGATCCGTGAGTGCATATGCAACTTGAACGGATAGATTGCCCGGATAGCCCTCATCGCCGTCCGGGCTGAGCAACGAAAATACTACGCTTTGCCCGACTATTGTGGGTTCCCAAATCTTGCGATTGAATCCAAAATTGCCACCATGCAGATGGTTTCCATGGTCGTTTAGCGCCAGCTTGTGGTGCGCACCCGCCAAAACGAACTCTCCTGCTCGAATGCGGTTGGCGTAGCGACCCGCAATACATCCATAAAACGGGTGATCACCAAGATAGCCATCGATTGAGTCAAAACCCAAGGTAATTTCGGAAAGTTCACCATTTTTATCCGGGGTGCGGAGCCCGACAATGGTAGCCCCATAGTTCGTGAGCTTGGCCTCCAATCCATTGCGATTTGTGATCGTAAACTGATCAACCGATTTGCCTTCGCGTGTTTTACCAAAAGGTTGCTGCGAGATTTTGCTCATATTCTTAATCATTACCGGGTGATGATTATCATGTCAATTTACCGCACTTCACGCCGAACGTTGCACCGTTTTCTTGCTGACCCAGCACATAGTGCCCGAACAACATCATCTGGAAAATCCGATGCTAACGTCCCGATTCAGTTCGAGGATGGGTGTGGTGGGCGCATTCGACGAAAAGTAAACCGCGTTCTTCTTCTGATTTGGATCGAATAATGTAATCCGCAGTCGGTAATCTTTGCCCGCCAAATCGGGTCGGGGGCCGATGACGATTCGACTATGAATCTCGTCCCCAATTGCCCACGCCCGCCCTTCTGTAGCCGTCCCCCAATATTCACCCAACACAGAACCGCCGGCATCGTTTGCCACCAACTTAATATTCGGCACAAAGTACCAATCAGCAAATGGCTCAATGGGCAGGGTTTTTATTCGCCAAACATGAGTAACGGTGATCGGTTCGTTTGCAGTTACCTGTTTCGGAGTTTCCAGGGTCTGCAGGTCCCAACCAATGTTTACCGAAAGCTCACTCACCTGGTTGCTCGTCGCCTCCGGTGTCAGTGTATACATTTTTGCTGAAAATCCGTTGGGCAGGGTGAATGGTTGAAACGCCTCTGCCAGGCCTGGAATGATTTGATCAAGCATCAGGCAATTTTTTTGGCCGGAATTTACCTCCCAAACCAGGGCCTGTTCAGAAATATGAAAGGTCCCTTCACGGATTGGGCTGGCGCGCCTCCAAAGACTCGCATACCAACTGGTGTCATTGATATCCTGACTTCGATGCATGACCTCGCACCCAACTGACCTCCATCTCCGCCCAAGACCATTTGCCGTTTGCAAGTCAATCAGATTAAGTGACCCCGCATATTTTTCCTCACGCGCCTTGTCAATTGCCGAATTTAAATTCCAAATTGAATAAGGAACTGCGACAATAAGCGCACACGCGGTAAATACTGACACGAGCCTCGCGTTCCAGTTGCGTGCAATGCTATACAGACCAAGCGCCACTACCAGATACCCCATTGGGGCGGTCATTAGTAAATAGTATGTCTGAACTTGAAAACCCGGCACGAGCAACTTCATAAGACCAAAAAAAAGGACAGGTGTGCCCAGCCATACCCAAACCAACACCCATATGCGATGTTGCACTCCGGCCGGTGCGTGCGCGCGTATGGCGCTAACCAATCCGTAAGCTGCGAGCGCAGCCAATATGGCTCCACCGATATCACTAAGGATTTTGGCAATTGACGGCAAAATGGCTCCGGGCGCCGCCCATGTTTGTATAAATTCAAAGTCACTGGAAACGTGTAGCAGTTCGCGAACAGGCGTTCCTCGTGAGGCCCCAAAAAAAGCCTCGCCTAACCGCGCAATTGCCGGTTGTGGATTAGCTTCTGAGATGCCCGCCAACGAAAGGTGGGAAAGTTTTCCCTCCGCGTTTGCCAAGCCCAACATGAGCACGACACTCGCGATACACGCGGCGGCACCCAACATTATCGGCAAAGCCAGTGCACGTCTAAAGAGAATTACCGCGGTCAGGCCGGCCAACGCCATGGTTCCAATCGCGAGAATATAGGTCCAACCAATAACAGCTGCGGCGATGAAACCTATAAAAACCAAGCGCGGGCGTGAGCGCAACATGCCCTCAATGATTAGCCAAGTGACTAAAACAAAACTGAACTCTAACTGTGCTGGCTGCCACATCCCGCGCGCGATTCCTATGGTCCATGGATTAATCGCCATCTGAAGCGCGGTAAACGCGGCGATCGAACGGCCAAAAATCGATCTGGATAGGGCATACAAAATGGCCACCGCAGCCGTGTTGACCATCAAGTTGATCAAGATACCAAACTCCAGACTGGGATCAATAGCAATTACCATTGCCCAAACGTATTCCATTAGCCCGGGATTAAACAAACCCGAGCTCGAGTTGTATGTAAATACCGGCAGCGCGGACCAATGACCGTGAATTACATTGTCCAGCAGGACAATCCCCTGGCCATGCATATGAGTTTGATCCACGTTGATCCACGCGGCTTCAACGCCGTGAACGCGCAATCCAATTGCTAAAAGCAGGATGGCGTATGGCGCGATGTTCCAACCATGATCAGCAAAATATTTCAAGAACCTGTCACTGCGCGAATGGGCTTCTGCCCGCTCCAATCCACCACACTTGATAACCACATCGACCATTCTATGTAACGTCCGATGCGATAATTAACTCCATGAAAAAGTCTGCCATGTTGCTGTGCGTGGCAACCATGATAATCCTAGCTGCGTGCAACCGAATACCCGGACCAGTCGGCGTCGGTCAAACGGTAATGTACAAGGGCTTCGAAATGACTGTAAAGGATGTACAAATCGCATCAGATTTGCAGGGTGCACGCAAGGCCCGCGCCGGCAACAATTTGGTCGCCGTGCAAGTAACAATCGTAAACAGAGGTGGAAAGTCCGGCGCTCATTGGGATCCAGCGCATTCTCGGGTAATTGACAGAGCCACGGGGACTCAACACAAAGCGCACACCACCGGCTTGGAACCGATACTGACCGCTGTGAGCGATTTGACAAAATCTCAACCAATTGAAGGCTGGGTGACGTATGAGGTGCCGGCAAGTGCAAAAAGTCTAAATTTCGAATATGAATTGCCAGTCAGTTTTGATCATGTGATCCTGAAGGTGATGCTTGACAAAAACTGACGGCTCTTTTGTGGATCGTACGAACCAACTTAACTATTCGTTAAGAAGCGCGAGTATGGGGGGCAGCACCTGTTTCTTACGGCTGACGACGCCAGGCAAGTCATAGACACCTGGACGCTTCCGCGCAAATGGTATTTTTCCCAACAAGCGCGCATCGTCACCAAATACCAAGAGACTGTTCGTTTTGACCACGTCGGTGATCAAAAGCGCAGAAAAGTCCAAACCCAGACGCTGCTGTTGCAAGCGAAGTTCATCCCGGATTTCGTCCACTCGCATTTCAATCTCTTCGTAATTTGTAACTTCAACCTGTGCGACACCAAATCGCATTCTTCCGGCCTCAAATTGCTTAAAATCTGCCGAACACATGTCAGTTGCGGTTCGTCCAGTGACGTCGGCCCCCGCACGAAGCAATTCGTCACCATATTTCTGCATTTGTAGTTCGGCGTCATCCGTATTGAACGCAGACCAGGCCAGCCAGCTTCCACATGCACGATCACGGGCCGTGGTCGTCGGGCTCTTGAAAACCAACGTATCGCTAAGAAGACCGCTAAGAAGCATGCCTGCGATACTTGAGGGTGGCGTAATACGGGCCAAACGCATGCGTTCGGCAATTAATGTGCTGCAGGATCCGACCACATCCACGTGGAATGCGATCGGCATGGTAGTACTCATGGTGCCGATCCTGTGATGATCAAGCACTTCGAGCAGCTCAGCATCTGCAAGACCGATAACCGCCTGGTTCACCTCGTTATGATCCACCAAAATGAGCTGCATCTTGGGGGGCTGAAGTAAATCGATCCCTTTGCATATCCCTTCGTATTTTCCATTTTGATCAACCACCAGGAAGAATTCACGCCGGTTGCGAACCAAAACATCTCGTTGATCTGCAATTCGATCCGACGAAACGAAGCTGGGAACATCACAGTCGGTTGAAACAATGCATGGAACATCTAGAATCTCCCGCATCGTTGCGCTATCAGCCTTGTCAAAATGCTGCATGAGATACATAAACGTGCCTTTGCCTGTGACCAGTCCGATAGCCATTCCCCTGGCATCAACGACCGGAACCGGTTGTTCGCTGTCGATATACAACTGGCAGGCGTATGAAAGCGGAGTTTCCGGCGTCACTACTTTCGGCGTCAATGTAATTGCACCAAAGCGGGGCGAAGCATCTTCCAAAAGCGCCGGAGTCGAAGCACCAAAACTGTCCAGGGCAAACTTTGACTGGGTATTCACCTGACCCGCACGAAACGCAGCGGCGTCGACGTGATCGATTTCGCGTTTTAGCCAGGCATAACCAATTGCAGAGGCAATCGAATCTGTGTCTGGGTTACGATGTCCAATCACGTGAATCATGTCCTGCAAACTATAACGCATGCATCGTGATCATCCACCCTAGTTATAATTTTGCTCCCCATGTCCTTTGTTCATTTGCACGTTCATTCAGAGTATTCCATGCTCGACGGCTTGGGTTCCATAAAGGACATTGCCAAGCGAGCAAAGACCTTAAATAGCGGTGCGGTTGCGCTAACCGATCATGGCGTTATGTATGGCGCAATTGAATTCTACGAAGCCTGCGAGGCATCTGGAGTCAAGCCCATAATCGGCATGGAAGGTTACCTTACGAAGCGGGGTAGGAATCGAAAGGACCGCGACGTAAATTTTGACAAATCACCGCATCATTTGCTGATGCTGGCAATTAACAATGCCGGCTATCACAATTTGATGCGGTTGGCTTCGCTTGCGCAACTCGAGGGCTTTTATTACAAACCGCGCGTCGATCATGCATTGCTGGAGGAGCTGAACGAAGGAATTATCGCCACAAGTGGTTGCCTTGCCGCAGAGATCCCCCGTTTGATTGTGGCCGGCCAATTGGATGAAGCACGCGCCGCTGTGCGGTGGTATCAGTCCACCTTTGCAGATCGATTCTATTTTGAGCTGCAGGACCATGAACTTGAAGATTGTCGACGGGTAAATCAGACGTTGGTGGACTGGTCACGCGAGTTTAGTATTCCTTTAATCGCGACCAATGACGCGCACTACGTGACCAAGGATGAAGCAGTAGCGCACGACCTGATGTTGTGCATCCAGACAACCAGCTTGGTTCATCAGCCGGACCGGATGCGCTTTAACAACCAGTCATATCACATGGCGGACGAGGCTGAAATGCGTTCGTGGTTTGATCATATTGCCCCGGAAGCGCTTGGCACAACCATAGACGTTGCTGAACGCTGTTCAGTACTTCTTAAGAAAAAATCGTTCCACTTGCCTGCATTTGGGCGACCAGCTACGTTCAAAAACGACGCCGAGTATTTGACTCGGGTCTGCCATGATGGATTTCTCAATCGATATCGCATTCCGGCATTGGCTGTTCCAGAATCGGAGACATCCGGTGATGATGTTCCTCTAGATCTGACAAAAAATAGCGCTCTTGCGCTTCCAGACAGTCCAACACATGCTGACATGACCCCGCGCGCCCTTCGCAAACGCCTCGCATTTGAATTGAGCGTAATTGAGCAGATGGGATTTTGCTCGTATTTTTTGATTGTATGGGACTTGATCCGATTTGCGGCGGAAAATGGGATTTGGTGGAATATTCGCGGCAGTGCCGCCGGAGCCATGGTCAGCCATGTCCTTGGGCTTACCAATATCGAGCCGGTTAGCAACAACCTGCTATTTGAGCGCTTCCTGAATCCGGGTCGCGTGTCCATGCCGGACATCGACATGGATTTTCCGGACGATCAACGTGCACGCCTCGTAGAGTATGCGATTAACAAGTACGGTAAGGAGCAAGTCGCACAAATCATCACGTTTGGAACGATGGCGGCACGGGGTGCCATTAAGGACGTTGGTCGGGTGATGGATATACCATTGAGCGATGTAAACCGCTTATCGTCGCTGATACCGAACACGCCCGGCAAGCCCGTCAGCCTAACCGACGCTCCCGATCAGGTTCCAGCGCTTAAGGAGTTGCTTGCAAGCGAACCCAAATTACGCGAACTTTATGAAAATGCAAAAGGAGTGGAAGGTCGCGTCCGCAATGCGGGCACGCATGCGGCAGGGGTGGTTATCGCAGATGCGCCGCTTATTAACTACGCGCCGCTCCACCGCTTGACGGGCAACGCACTGACAGATAACCTCGCGAGCATTGTGCAGTATGAGATGGGGCATCTGGAAACAATTGGCCTCATTAAATTCGACTTTTTGGGTCTGGCGATGCTAAAAATCATGCGCATGGCCTCCGAAATGATTGAACAACGCCACCATATTCGCTTCACGCTTGATACGATTCCAATCCACGATCCAAGCATTTATCACTTGCTTGCCAGAGGCGATGTCATGGGTGTATTTCAGGTAGAAGGATCTGGAATGAAAAAGCTAATGGCAGAAATGCGACCCACCCGATTTGAGAATATTGTTGCGGCGGTAGCACTCTTTCGGCCCGGACCAATGGAATACATCCCGACATATATCAGCCGCATGCACGGTGAAGAGCCTACAAAATATCGTCATGGTGATCTAGAACCCATCCTGGGTGAAACACACGGTATTCTGGTTTATCAAGAGCAAATTATGCGTGTCGCGCGCGACATCTCGGGCTATTCGGTCGGTGAGGCTGACACAATCCGCAAGGCGGTGTCTAAGAAAAAGGCCGAGGATTTGCTCAAGCACCGAACCAAGTTTAGAGATGGTGCGCTGGTCAAGGGATATACCGCCGAGCTTGCAAACGGCATTTTCGATGACATTGAATATTTTGCGCGCTACGGCTTCCCAAAGGCGCACGCTGCTGACTACGCACAAATCACCTGCCAGACTGCATTTCTGAAAGCAAATTACCCCCTTGAATATTTCACGGCACTGCTCACAAACGATGCCGGCAACGGCGAAAAAATTGCCGCCCTGATCGCAGACGCCAAGGCACACGGCATACAAGTACTGCAGCCCAGTGTCAATCACTCGCATTCAGATTTCGCCATTCAAGAATCTGGGCCGCAGATTAGTCCGTCCGCGCGCGGTGGAACTATTCGTTTTGGCCTGAACGCAATAAAAAACGTCGGTTCTGGGCCAATCGAGGCAATACTTTCGGCTAGGCTTCCCAAACCATCACAGGCTGCCGGGACAGACCTGCAAACGTCGACGTCAGGTTCATTAGGTTGCACTCGTGCGGCCCGCTCAGCGGATACACTGTTTGCGTCGCTGGATGACTTCTGTCGACGCGTTGACATGTCGCAATTGAGCAAACGAGCACTGGAATGTTTGATCAAAGTAGGAGCGCTTGATGAATTTGGACAGCGTCCGCAACTGCTAGCCGTCATGGATCAAATGATTGGCATGGCGGCGACCGAACGCAAGGCCGCCGAAATCGGACAAGGCATGCTATTCGAAATGCTTGACACGACCGAGGACTCATCCGCCGGAATGATTACATTGCCGACAAGGTTCCCACAAACCACACAGCGTGAAATGCTTTCGTGGGAGAAGGAATTGATTGGAACATATGTGAGTGCTCACCCACTAAGCGCGACGCTCGCTGCATTGGAAAGCACCGTTACTCATACAGCCAAAGACTTTGATGAAGCTGCGAGTGGCAAGCAAGTGGTTGTCGCGGGAGTGATTCAAAGCGTGCGCCCGCACACCTCAAAGAACGGCAAACGCATGGCCTTCGCCATTCTTGAAGACGTCACAGGCACGATTGAACTGATAGTGTTTCCAAAGTCGTTTGAGCGTGGCGAATCGTTGTTGGTGCCGGACAAGATTGTTATAGTTTTTGGCAAAGCAGAATATCGGGATGGTCGCGGAGCGCAAATCTTGGTCGATCGGCTCGCCGACACCATTGATATCGCCAGATCAACCGATATTCAGCCCCAGTTTGAGCCAATCAACGCGATTGCGCCGCAACCTGCTTCGTTGATTGCGCGACAACCCGATTTCATGCCAATTAGGATTGGGGCCAGCACAAGTACCGATATGCCAGCAATGGATGGTGATTCCGGAATCGCATTTGATCCACCCGAACCTGAAGGACCATGGTCGTTCGAAGAAGATTTACAAATGGTCGTGTCCTCAACCGAAACGAAGCAAAAGTTAGCCGAGCAGTCAACTTTGGTTTCAAGCCAACCCGACATAAGAATCGCCGAAATCAAGCCGACATACCAAGTAAACACGCCACGTACTGACCATTTGAAGGTAACAATTACACGCTGCGGTGATCAACGCACAGACATTGATCGATTGCGTGCGGTGCACGGCACACTCATTCTTTTTCAAGGCACAACACGATTTAGCATCTTGCTCAAAAATGGTGGCACGCACGACTCTCTCATTGATTTCCCAAATGACGGTACACGCGACTGCGATGAACTGCGACAACTGCTGCGTGAGATTGGCGCCGAGTGCTCGCCGTGAAATTTCATATCATTCGGTTTGCAGGTGTGCCGAGCACGATGGATGTTTGCCGGACTATGGCGCTTCAAGGTGCTCCAGAGGGCACCACAATCATTGCTGACGAGCAATCAACGGGTCGTGGACACGATGGCCACAAGTGGTACTCACCTATTGGGACGGCCGTATACCTGTCAGTGCTACTGCGTCCCTCCGGGCTCACGAGCCGTGACGCACATGCCCAGCTCACGTTATTAGGCGCACTGGCCATATGCGATGTCGTGGAAAATATTGCCGGGAGTTGTGATTGTCACCATCGGGCACAAATCAAATGGCCAAATGATGTAATGATTAATGGTCTAAAACTGGCCGGCAGTCTCGCGGAATGTTCCTGGTCGGGTGCCCAAATCGACTATGCCATTCTTGGGATTGGATTAAATGTGTCCACCGATTTTTCGCATGCTCCGGACTCGCTAAATGGCCGGGCAACCAGTTTGACCAATGCATTTAACATACCTTTGGGAGTCCCGTACGTTACGGATTGTTTATTGGCAGCCGTTGAAGCCCGATATGCCGAGCTGTATTCCTCGGACAATAATTTTGCACATGACTATGCAAGTCTGCTCGAAACCGTCGGAAAAAAAGTTGTAATATCGCAGAAAGGCACCACTGTAACTGGTGTCGCTACGGGCGTGACATCGACCGGAAGACTGGTGGTCGCAACGCCTAAATCAGTCGTTGAAGTTAGCTATGGTGAACTGTCAGACGCCTCGCCGCCAAAGTTGTAGTACTATATATTTATCGTTTGAGCTAATTTTGCCTATACCGAACTGGAAACCAAAATGTCTATTCGCATCCTTATAGCAGATGACCACGGTGTTGTTCGACAGGGTCTACGCATGTACCTGTCGTTGGATCCCGAACTTGAAGTCGTTGGTGAAGCCAGCACAGGCGATGAAGCCTTGGAACAAGCCCGATCTTTGTTGCCCGATGTTGTGCTGATGGATCTCATCATGCCCGGAATGGATGGCATTACGGCCATTCAGCAGATACGCAAGGAGAAGCTTCCGACGGAGATTATTGCGGTAACCAGCGTGGTCGATGATTCGCTCATTTACGGTGCTCTCAGAGCCGGAGCACTCGGATATCTCTTGAAGGATACGCAGGCTGAGGATTTATGTCGGGCAATTAAAGCTGCCGCAAACGGCCAGGTTCAGCTTTCACCGCAAATCGCTGCACGATTAGTGCGCGAAGTGAAGGTTGCAGAGAGTCCGGAAATATTGACACCAAGGGAAACGGCCGTACTTACACTGATCGCGAAAGGCAAGAGCAACAAGGAACTGGCGGACGATCTCGCAATTACCGAAAAGACCGTCAAGACCCACGTAAGTAATATTCTCAGCAAGCTTAATTTGCCATCCAGAACCCAGGCCGCGCTTTATGCAATTCGAATGGGGCTGGTGGATGTAAATATGGACGACCGAAATTCAAGTGTTGCAAGCCAAGAAACTCAAGCCTCCTAGCTAGCGATACATTCTGGCGATCGTGGGGGGGCGACGCGCAATGCGCCCCTTTTGCACCACAGAATAAGACATTGAATGAGCCAACGACCAGAGTGATTTGGGACCGACTGGCCGAGCAGCAAGCGGCGCGCGAATTGGCGGCACTCTCGCTGATTTCGCGCAGTATAAGCTCCACGCTTCACTTGACGGCCTTAACCAATCTGATCATGGATCAGACAATGGTTGCAGTGCCGGCTGATTCAGTTCATTTGTATTTGTTGGAAGGCGAATTTCTAAAACTTCATTCTTATCGAGGCAATTGGACGACAACCGAGACTAGGAATGTTCGCATTCCGCTTCAAGATGCGCCAACCATCCGGGAGGCCCTAGAGTCTCGTGATCCGGTTATTGTTCCAGATATGCACCAGGAGGATCCACTGGCGAAAGAGGTGCAGGCTCATTTGGATACGTGGGGATTGCGCGATGGCTTTGATGCGCTGCGCAATTTGATCTATGTGCCTTTGTGCGTCAAGGATCGAGTTCTCGGTGCGCTTTTGCTTACTCAGCGCAAACCCGACTTGTTCACGCTACACAATTTGAGCATTGCCGTTGCATTGGCCAGCCACCTGGCAATGGCTATAGACAACAGCCAGCTCTATCAGCGCGCGCAGTCCCTTGCGCTGTTTGAAGAGCGGCAACGTTTGGCACGTGAGCTACATGACAGCGTCAGCCAGGCGCTATACAGCATTTCACTGGGAGCGCGTACCGCCCGTGCTCAGCTTGATCGCGAACCGGCACTTGCGATTCAACCCATGGACTTTGTGATATCGCTTGCGGATAGTGCGCTTAGCGAAATGCGGGCGCTTATTTTTGAATTGCGCCCGGAATCCCTGGAACGGGAAGGTTTGGCAAGTATTCTTGAAAAGATGGTGACGGCGCTTAATTTGCGCTACAAGCTGGCTGTCTCCACTGATTTCAAAAAATTTGACGGATCTCGGCTCAACTCAGATCAAAAATATGCACTTCAACGAATTGCACAGGAATGCTTCCACAATACAGTTAAGCACGGTCACGCTTCACACGTCACAATTTCGCTTTCAACATCCGACAACGAAGTTATCATGGTTTGTTCCGACGACGGCCGGGGGTTTGTCTCTTCTCAACAGTTTCCAGGGCATTTGGGGCTTACCTCGATGCGAGAGCGGGCAGAAGGGCGATTCGGATCACTAACTCTCAACAGTGCACCCGGTTCGGGCACAATTGTTACTACTCGACTGCCACTCTACTAGAGCGGACAATAGTAGTAGGGCAAACAGTGGTCGATTTTTCATTCAAAACGCTATAATCACTTTTGTGAAACTATCAGTTGCAGGCGATCACGCCGGTTATGCACTAAAAAAAATTCTGGCCGAACAGTTGCGGTCCGAAGGCCATGAAGTGCTTGATCTCGGAGCATTTGACGAAACGCGATCCGATTATCCTGATTGGGCCAAAGCACTCGGTCTTGCCATCCGCGCTGGGAAGAGTGAGCGAGGAATTCTATTGTGTGGCAGTGGCGCTGGTGCAAGCATCGCCGCCAACAAAATGCGTGGCATCCGCGCCTCTGTTTGTCATGACCACTATTCCGCACATCAGGCTGTTGAGCATGACGACATGAATGTACTGGTTCTTGGCGCACGCGTCATAGGTCAAACAACGGCCTTGGATTGTGCACACGCATTCATTGGTGCGACGTATCTCGGTACACAACCTTATGCCGAGCGGCTGGACAAAGTACGTCAGCTGGAAGATGAGATGTGACGGAATAGCAATGACTAACATTTCAGTTGCACCGATGCACCACGTCGGCCAAGGGGAAAACCTGGGCGGGATGGCTGACTATGTAAGCGAAATCGTTGCTCTCAAGGCGGCATCACGCCTATGGTCACGAGACACATCGCTATGGAGTAGCGAGCCGGCAGACATCTCAACCATTAGCAATCGATTGGGCTGGCTGACGACCATAGATCTCATGCAGCAACATGCTGCCGAAATCCTGGCTTTTGCAGCAGAAGTTCGCGCGCAAGGCATTAGAGAGGCGGTCATCGTCGGAATGGGTGGCAGCTCACTGACCCCTGATCTATTTCGCAGTATTTTTCCAAATGATTCCGTGGCGCATGCATCCAAGTTCGGCGGCATGCGTATACATGTACTGGACACCACCGATCCAACCACGATATTAAACCTGCGCAAGCGCATTGAAGATCCGTGCCGGACGATATATGTTATGTCGAGTAAGAGTGGAGGGACGATTGAAATGACATCCCTCTACGCGTATTTCCGCAGCCTGATGGACGAATGCGCAGGTGACACGGCTGGTTCACACTTCGTTGGAATTACGGATGAAGGCAGCGGTTTGCAGGGAATGGCCGAAAGCGAGGGTTTCCGAAGAATATTCTTAAATCCGTCCGATATCGGCGGTCGGTATAGCGCCCTCAGCTATTTCGGATTGGTGCCAGCCGCACTTGCCGGAGTCGACATCAGCCTTCTACTTGACCGCGCTGCCGCCATGGCGTTAGCGTGTAAACCGGATAGCGAAGCCAACCCTGCACTATGGTTGGGCGCGATTCTTGGTGGTTTTGCACTCAACGGACGGGACAAATTGTGTCTGACTACATCGGCGCCCATTGGTGCGCTCGGCGGTTGGATTGAGCAATTAATCGCAGAAAGCACAGGCAAGCGAGGCCGTGGCATAGTGCCCATAAATGGCGAAGGAGGCCACTTAATGGCAGCCGAGGCTGGAGTCGACTGTGTCTATGTATTTTTGACACTGGTTGGTGATGACACTCACGATAAGACAATCAAACAATTGCAGCAGGCTGGTCACCCGGTAATCACGATTGGTCTGAACGATTTGTACGATGTTGGTGGCGAATTCTTGCGCTGGGAATTCGCGACCGCAATTGCCGGCTCCGTACTAGGTGTAAATCCGTTCGACGAACCAAACGTATTGGAGAGCAAACAAAATACCAAGCGCTTGCTCGATGAATTTGAGCTTAGCGGTGTATTCGGTATGGAAGCCACTAGTAGAAGCGCCTATGGCCAAATCAACAAATTTCTGAAAGGTGCCAAAACGGACCAGGGCGACTATGTCAGCCTTCAATGCTATCTGCCATATAGTGAACGACTTGGGGATTTGCTCGAACGGTTGCGGTCATCGATAAACTCTAAGTATGGCGTGCCGGTAACATTGGGATACGGTCCGCGATTTTTACACAGCACCGGCCAGTTACACAAAGGCGGTGCCAATAACATGGTTGCGTTACAGCTCACGTATGATCCTCAAGAGGACCTGGCGATTCCCGGAGAGCCGTATACATTTGGAACGCTAATTCGTGCTCAAAGCCTGGGTGACTTTGAGAGTCTGCGGTCCCACGAACGCCGCATAATGCGAATACATCTTGGTGATGACATTGGTGCGGGTCTTCGCAAAGTGGCAACAGCAGTAAAGGGCGGAAAACGAAGAACAACCGGTAAAGTTCGAGCCCCACGGAAGGTCAAAGCCGCACCGGTCTAAATCTACCGAAGCTGCCTGTTTCGCTACCGTAACCGTTCAAAAACGGATCGTAGTGCTGGATAGAGTTGTCCATACAGCTGATACCGTTGGGTATACAAATCTGAGTTGTCGCTTGGTTTAACCACGCCCGTTACGTGAATGGTTGCCACGCAGGCTGTCGGAACATTGGGCCATAACCCTATTCCAACCGCCGATAGCAAGGCTGCGCCAAATGCAACGGATTCGTTTGTGTTCACTGTCACCAGTTCTGACTGCAACACATCCGCCAAAATTTGCCGCCAAACAGCACTGCGGGCCCCACCCCCACTGATGCGAACCTGGCTGGGAGCAGGCAGACCGGCAGCCATCATGAGCGTGAGTGAATCACGCAGACCAAACGCCACACCTTCCAAAACCGCCCGGGTCATATGTGGCAATCCATGTCGCACGGTTAATCCGACAAATGCGCCCCGCGCGAGCGGGTCGGGATGGGGTGTTCGCTCACCAGTAAGGTACGGGAGGAATAGCAGGCCTTCGGCACCTGGTGCGATAGCTGCGGCCTCGCTGGATAGCGCCTCATAGGACAGCAAAGGCTCTACGTGTCGTTGTCCATTGCCTGCGAGGTTTGCCCCACCCCGCAGGGTGTCTCGCCACCACCGCAAGCTACCGGCTGCAGACAACATAACCCCCATTAAGTGCCATGTATTTGGCACACAATGGCAAAAACTGTGGACGCGGCCCTGTGGATCGAGAAAAGGTTGGTTTGTGCTTGCAAATACGACTCCGCTGGTTCCAAGTGACAGCGACACGACGCCGGGGTTGACGGCACCAACACCAACGGCGCCAGCAGCCTGGTCACCCCCACCCGCGACGACGGGAGTACCGACGCGCAGTCCTGTTAGCGCCGCCGCGGTCGCGGTCAACGAACCCGTGACCTGTGTGCCCTCATACAGCGGTGGGAGCCAACTGGATGGAATTTCCAGGGCGCCGCAAACTAGTTCACTCCAACAGCGCTTTGAAACGTTCATCAACAGCGTTCCCGATCCGTCCGCCATATCCATCGCATACTGATCTGTAAGCATTAGCCGCACATAATCCTTGGGCAACAGGATGTGTTGGATGCGCTGGTATACCTCCGGCTCATTTTTACGAACCCAAAGTAACTTGGGCGCGGTGAAACCTGTTAGGGCATCGTTACCCGTCTCGGCAACCAATGCCGTAAGGCCGCCCAACCTGCTGCGAATTTCGTCACACTCCGTGGCGGTGCGTTGATCATTCCATAGAATGGCAGGACGCAGGACCGAACCTGTGTCGCCAAGCAGGACCAAAC